>JAPOQU010000061.1 GCA_026710545.1 Gammaproteobacteria bacterium
GAACGGTGATTCCGGGAACGTGAACACCGATTCCGGAAATAACCGGAAAAGTGTTCACGTTCAACCGGAACAGGTGTTCACGATGAACCGGAATCGGTGTTCACGTTCAACCAGAATGAGTGTTCACGTTCAGCCGGATTATGCAGGATTGGTGGACGCCCTGGCCGACGTGTTTCCTGATGCCGACTGGCAACGCTGCGTGGTGCATTTTTATCGCAATGTCTTCTCCCATGTGCCTAACGGCAAAGTCCGCCAGGTGGCCGCCATGCTGAAAGCTATTCACGCACAGGAGAGCCGGGCCTCGGCACAGAGAAAGGCCCAGGAGGTTATCGAGACACTGAAGACAATGAAGCTGCGTACCGCTGCGACCCTGGTTGACAATGCTGTGAACGAGACGTTTACGTTTTATGCGTACCCGCCGCAACATTGGCTTAAAATCAAGACCAACAATCCGATGGAACGGCTTCTGAAGGAAGTCCGGCGCAGGACCAAAGTCGTTGGGGCCTTTCCGGACAGCCATGCGGCCCTGATGCTGGTGTCTGCCCGACTGCGGCATGTCTCTGCGACCAAGTGGGGCACCCATAAATACATGAACATGCAGCTGCTGAATGAGTTGGATAACGAAGTGGCTTACTCAGCAGCATGAATGAGGATCGGGATCACTCCTGAGAAAAATGTGCGCAAGATTCTTGACACTACCGATTCAATAGATGACGGCGTACATCTATAGTCCGGGAAATGCCTGTTTAAATCAATATGAGTCCGACCCTGAACGAGCGCCCGACAGGTATTAATTCTGAGACATGACGACTAATCAGACGCCATATTCTTTTCCAGGAGATACTTGTCTCCGTTCTTTTCCAAGAAGGCAACCATAGCATCTGAGACCGGTTGTTCTAAATGAAAGTCACCGTAGCGTTGCCTGAACGTTTTCCAATGTTTGGTCAAGACACCTGATCTACGATACTTACGTGTGATCCATATCCATTGTAAACTCCAAATGGCTTTATCTTTATACTCATACGGCCAAATTGCACAGGCGCCAACCACAATATTATCCGGATTCATGAACAGGTATCCGCGAGCACTGGGGTCGGGATTACCTTCAGGACTTTCCCACGGGATGAAGTCGTATCCAAACTCCCTTTTGAATGCCAAGGCGCGTAGATAAATTACACCATGTCTCCATTTGGAGGAATTGGAGGTGACTAGAACCAGCCCATCTTGATCTTGGTTTACCTTGCTGAGGCGCCGATATGGTTTCGGGTCCAGATATTTCATGTGCCTATTATGTTCCTTTCGATGTGCTGCGCTCTCTTCCTTGATCCCTTGGAGCCATGTGTATCCGCAGACATCACATGTGGTTGACTTGGGAGCAGGTTTTGACCGGTACTTCGGGGCTTTGATAATTAGCTGAACCGGTTCATCATTCTCATTCCGGACAACTTCGGCTTTGTATCCAGTTGTTGTCATGAACTTTTCCTTATTCCGCCTCTGGCCAATTTCATCAGCCTTGACATAGAAGTGGATGCTGTCCATCTTATGTCTGCTTTTCTTGTACCAGATAATGTCGAGTTCCGAATCGTTGACAAATGGCCTGTCGGCCAGCATGGGTAATAACTGGTTTACAAGCGAAAGCGGATTAACTGTATAACCGACCCGTTCAATATTTATTAACAAGTGGGCCAAGTCTTCTACGGAAATACCTTGAAATTGCGAGACGATGGATTGTCTTTCTGTCGGCCGTCTGCAGTAGTTCCGTATGGAGATTGAAAATATTTCGCACCAACGTTCAGGACGTATAATTCGACTGATTCGCTCGAGATGGCCGTCCGAATAGCAGAAAATATCTCCGATGTCTGTAAATTTAGCAGAACCATCTTTAACTACCTTTGTGAAGCATTCCTCCACAATTTCAGTTCGCCTTGGCCTGATGTGGGGTTTCAAGCTTTTTACAATTGCCTTCAATTCTTCAATGGTGCAATGCATATTCTGGCTCAGGTCCCGTCGAATTAGCCTTCTTGAAATTGTCTGTATCTTTGACCTCAATCAATCTAACAATCAGGTTAGACTCCGCATCAATAAAATCCAATGTATAAATATCTATACCATAACCCAAATCCCGATTTTGAGAATCGAAACAGGCGTTCATGCCTCTGTCTGATGCAATATCCTGACCTGACCAACCATGGCGGGTCGTTGTAACAGAAAGTACTATCCAGTGATCTTTAGTACTGGCCTCCTGCTCTTTTATAGTCCAATGCAACATTTCTTATACTTCCGATCACTGCCGCAAGGGCAAGGTTCATTTCTTCCGATTTTGCGTTTTTGCAGCCTGACCTTATTCACTCTATCCCGACGAAACTGCTCTGCTCTGGTTTGTAATCTCGGCAACTCATGCCGCGGAATGCCGGATAAATCCACCCAATGCCAACTGACATCTTCGAGTATGGAATTAGCTGCAAATGTGAGTTCAAGTAATAGTCTTTCAGGATCATTATTGATCAGAAGTATTGATCTCGCATGTTCAAGAGCCTTCGTTGCATCCCGACTGACACATCCCGCCTTGAAGCAAAACACAGTCAAGTTAACGTTATTGCCATGTGTCGAAAATGGTTTCGCTCGTTTCGTGGCCTGCTGATTCGCTAGTTCCGTATTAATAAAATCGGCAATATTCCTACGCGAATCATCGTTGAGATCAAGTAAATAGCTGGCAACCCTGGCGCGCCCTGCCCCCGTACTCTGAGATAAAAGCTGAACGATTTCAAATAGGTGTTCCGGCATCTGTTGTCTAAGTGGACAGGGCGTATCAGGATCAAGCAACCGGTCCTGAAAAAATTTGTCTACATTTTCACTGAATCCGGTAAATTGGATGTGCGCCCCTGATTGACTATGTATCTCCTCAACATGACTAGTGTAATGGTTGTGTTTAAGGTATAAACCAAGATGGTCTATTTCATCACTGCACTGGACCACATCAGACCGGAATGCACACATCCGTTGTTCAACATAATGGAGGAAAAGCAATGGATTCTCGAACACATCCGCATATATCTGTAAATCATCGACTGATAGAGACCAGATCGGTTCAGTCCCTATATTCATACCGATTTTGTGGAGGTGCTGTACCTGCGCCGCTATTTCAGTGAACGGGTCAAGAGTGACAGCGCATATTGTGACATGGCGAATATTGGACTTACATAGCTCACCAATTTGCTTATGCTTTTCATCGAATAGAGGAACCTTATCAGCACTCATTAAGTATTTAATGAAACGCTTGCCCTGAGTGATGGGTTTAAGAACAAGATTATCCAGCGATTTCAACCAGGCATGGATGTCCGTTGCCGGTGGCGTATAGGTAAAAGCCCCAGCTTTTACCTCGATTACAAACAGGTGGTCATCGTAAATCATAAGACCATCCGTCTCGCACCACTCAGTAGTGCCTGCTTCTGTCTTACCTCGATAGTAAACCGGTTTAAGTACTTTAGCGCCGGGAAGAATACGGATGAAGTATTCAAACGGAAGATTTTCCGACAGGTCTTTCTGTGTCGAATTCCAGGTTTCACGGTAAGCTGGCTTAAGGCGCAGAATGGTTCTCTGCATGACGCGGTAAATATTGTCAAGCAAGCTATACAGGTCAAAACAGTAGTAACGTTCATTTAATCGAATAAAGGGACGCTTGAAGACAGGCCATATGCGTAGTGGCCAGCCACGAAACTCACCTTCGGCATAAAACTCTATATCTTCTCCCGGGGACCAAGTCAGTTCGTCGAGGAGTTTTTGGGGAAGGGCTGTCATCTTTTGTATGTCAAAAAGGTCCGTACCTAATAGGCGACCAAAAACATCGTCCCGACGCTCTTCCCAGTTGTTCTCTCTCACGACTTCATTCATTAATTCCCGTAAATTTTGTTCAGAAGAGCCTGGTTGACTGGTAATCTTCTTTTCTATTGCCTCAAGCGTTTCTCTCCGAAAATCGTCCATGGAATCGAATGCGTCCATATAGCCATACGATAGTGTGTTACATATTTCAATGAGACCAAGAACAAACTGCTCACCAGAAATCCCAAACAGTTCCTGGATTACGCTGGAATGTGAGTGGAACCTCTGACGCAGGTAATCAGGTGCGTGAACCTGATATCTCTTGCCCCTTATATTGCACCAGTAGATTTGGGAGCTGTAATTAAATTTATCTATAGCCTCGTTAAAATTCGAGTCTTCTGCTTTGTTTTTTGCATTTCTACTGAGTTGATAGTCCACGGTGACCTTTTGAAAAAGCGCACCGATCTTTTCTCGTAATGTAGCCCATTCTTCTTCCGTTACTTCTTGACGCTGACTATGTGCTGGCGGCACACCTGCGATAACGCTTTGGACATAATCCAACATTCTCAACGCAATCGGATCTTCCATAACTGTGTCAGATTCGGTTCTGAGCGTAACTTGTGATGCCGCTATCTCCCCCCATGCCCTGTGTAATAGTTTTTCAGAAGGTAATTCGGATATCAGGACTGCAATTTCTGAAACCAACGTATCAATCTCATGGACGATTTCCGGATAATATTCAGCCAGATTTTGCTGGAATTTTTCAGCTTCACCGGGTTCCAAGTTTGACTGAAAAACAACATCAGTACCGAAACGTGCCACAGTAAATGGCCCCGATGAAAACACATCGTCCGGCTGTTGAAATCGTGGTTTTTTCTTTTTGCCCATTAGAACGACAATAATGGTGATAATTTGAACGTTATACTGATTTATTCTGCCGGTGATAAAATGATTACATCAAGCAGCTTCAAACACAGTTGATATGATGCCGCAATAGACGGCCAAAAAATCTAAATGGCTATGAAATAATACATTATGTGTACAACAATTGATCCCTTTATAGAGGGGATAGCAACAGGTGTAATTATAGCGATCATTCTTGGAGCATCCCATTTTATAGCCAAAAAGCATCGTGAAAAAGAGCAAATACAATACATCAAGGATGTTATATCCCAGTGTTATGAAGTTATAAAAAACGCCCAGGGCCATAAAGGAAAACCTAGAGATCTTCCTAAAGAGGCCATTCGATTCGTATTCTATAAAGAAATGGTTAAGGATTTAAAACTCGCACCTTGCCGATCGAACAAATGACCTGAATTACGAGAAAAAATACGAGATCAAGAAGGTATTGAGGTTTCATGATGAAATATTGGGGGAAGAGGGGTTGGGCCAGGGAAAGCCCCCTCCAGATATGAGAGCTTATGAAATGTTATTTGGTAAATTCAAAGAACTGACACGGCTTGGCTGGGGTCTGGCCTAGACACGGCTGGAATAAAAAACGGGTTTGATTCAGGCAACTCGTTGTGGTTGAAATTGCTCCGCATATTCTCTCGGCGTTAACTGACCCAGAGAACTGTGCGGACGGTAGTCATTATAGTCGATCCGCCAGGCTTCGATCTTCCTGCGTGCATCCTCCAGTGATTCAAACTCATGGCTGTTCAAACATTCATCCCGAAAGCGCCCGTTAAAACTCTCAATATACGCATTTTCAACGGGTTTTCCCGGCCGGATAAAGTCCAGGCGCACGTCGTTCTCATACGCCCAGAAATTAATTCGCACTCTTTACATTGACAGGCTGACAAAGATGCAAGAAGTAACATTCTGCTTGCATGTTAATATGAGTATTTTGCAATTAAGTGTAATGAGATGAAAACGAGCGACATCTCCACCCCACTCCGGTGGGATCAGCGATATAAAAGTATATCTCGCATGCCTGACCCGAACACCGAATTTCTGGATATGCTGAAGAAAACTTGTATTAAGGTTGATAACAGCGAGCAGTTATCTCCCGAAGAATTAGCTGACTGGATGAAGGAAGGGGCGCAACGCAACAGCCAATTTACCTCTGATTGTGTGAAATTTCTTCTAAGAGCAAGACTTATCGAACAAGAAAACAACGGTATCCTACGACTTCCCGAATTAATGTCTCGTTGGATAGAGACCAAAGACAACAATATACCTATAGCACTCATACACCGCCACATCAGGTTTATCGGCGAGATGCTAGCAGAATTGAAGGAACCAAAGACCGTTATTGATTTGCTTAACGTTGCAGTGAAGAAGTACAAATTCGACTGGGGGCAAAACCAGCAGGTAAAAAGACGATGCAGTTGGCTAATGTCTGCTGGACTGATTATGCCCGAGGATGGCAGTAATCGTATGCGCAATAGTACCCCTTTGAGACTCACCCCTTCGGGCAGCGACCTGCTTCACCAACTGGACATATACATTCCTAGATTTGGCGGTGATGCCTCAAGCAACCTGCTGCCTGAAGAAGTCGAGGCACCAGAGCAGTATAAAGAAGGGGCAACCAGAACTGTAACAATTAATGCGTATGAGCGGAACGTGGACGCCAGGAAACAATGTATAAGACATCACGGTTATAAATGTTCAGTATGCTCTTTCGATTTTGAGTCAACGTACGGACCAATCGGTAAAAATTACATCCATGTGCATCATCGGGTCCCTCTCGCAGAAATTGGAACTGAATATGAGATCAATCCGCTCGAGGATCTTGTCCCAATCTGTCCAAACTGTCATGCGATGATACACAAAACCCGGGACACACTTACCATTGAGCAACTAAAGCAATGCTTCACTGGAATAAATAGAAACTCATAATCTACTAGGTTTCGCAAACTGAACCGCCCCGGATCTGCCGGCGACTCCATTTCTTGAGAGAATAGAATAATGAACAGACACAAACTCTATCCCCTGGACATCCGGGAACGGGGCGTGCACCTTGTCCTTGAGCATCAGGAGAACTATCGCTCAGAATGGGCCGCACTGACTTCCATCGCCGAGCTATATATTCCCGTCTATACCTAAATACATTGTGGGAAATAGCATGGGATACATTAAGTATCATTCTTTAATAAGTTAGTAAAAACAGTGGGTTACAGGTGTGGTAAGAATCCCTGACGGCCCATCAAAACCCCTCTCCAGTCTGCTTGCGACAAGGCGAGTTCGGTAGCTTATTGTACTTTTACGTGTTGTATCATTGCGTTTACAACACCATTCGTATGCGTTACGTTTATGGAGATTTCCGGGTACTGGTGTTTAAACACCCGGAAAACCTCATCCGCGAAACCCTGGCCTATTGAATTGACACCTTTAAAATCGAGCATGATTTCTCGAAATTTGTGGAGGTTATGAGTTAAACGGCGTCCTTCCGACCGGGATATATATTCGGACTGAAGCAGTTTTACCAATATCCTGGTTTTCTGAAACTGGTAGTCGTAATCCTGCGGTGCGAACTCATTAAAAACCTCCTCCAGCATCTGCCGTGCAGTCCGCCTGATAGAAAATCTGACCAGTGTCCCTTTCAGGCTTCTTATTTGCGACACAAAAGTATCATCTTTGTTTCTGTCCCATTCCATGCCTATGCGATGTGAGCGCAATTCAAATGTGTCGGCAATTTTTGATGTAAAGAATATTCCCTCTCCCGTATGTGCTGAAGGCATGGTCGTTATCCTGCCTTTAATCAACTCCAGCATTGCGGCATTTTCATCCTCGAGCTGGAACTTCGAAGCAATTGAATGGAATATACCTATACCATAATCACGTATCTCAAAATTTATTGTTCCCGGCTCGAGTGTTACTGATATTCTACCCAGGTCTGTTTTTGCATGATCGATGGCGTTGTTCAACATCTCGGTAAACGCATAATGAATGATTGCATCAACATTGGGCTTCAGTTCCGATTTCAGGTTTAATGTCGTTGACATGATGTCGTACATGATGCTTTCATCGGTTGAACCCAGTTGCACTGGCCTTGAAAATGTGGAGGAAGGTAAGGTAGCGTCCCCCGGATAATATTGCGCATTTTTTGTGGAACCGGTTTTAATGACTTTGCCTGCAGCAATCAGCTCTTTTAAATGGACACTTAATGCCTGCCGGCTGATGCCCAGGTACTGTGTCAATTGTGTCCCGGTGGAGGGCGCCGATGATTTCAGGTGGGCAAGGATTTTCTCTTTTCTGTTCATGTTGCAAGAATCATTATTTGTCAACTAATTGTCAATTTATAAAAAAATAATTGTCAATATGATATGTGCAGCCTGGTGATTTGTCAATTAATTGTCAATAATGAAATAAATATTTGTCAACCCAGTAACAGCAGGCAACTCCATATAAATCAATAACTGAAACCATGTTTGCCGATTTCGAACGCACGTCTCAACCTGTTAACGGTATTAACATTCACTACCGCATCGGGGGTTCAGGGCCGCCCCTGTTGCTGCTTCACGGGCACCCGCAAACCCATGTCATGTGGCACAAGGTCGCCGGACAACTCACAGACCATTTCACGGTGGTTGCCGCGGACCTGAGAGGTTATGGCGACAGCGACAAGCCCCCTGTATCGGAAAAGAATCACCCGTATTCAAAACGCGAAATGGCGCTGGATCAGGTCGGGTTGATGAGTTCCCTGGGTTTTGGCCGCTTCGACATCCTGGCGCATGACCGGGGCGCGCGGGTCTCTCACAGGCTGGCGCTCGATCACCCTGGAGCCGTCAACCGCATGATCCTGCTGGACATCGCGCCAACCCTGTCCATGTATGAACAGACCACGGAGGAATTCGCCAGGGCATACTGGCACTGGTTTTTCCTCATACGTCCGGCGCCGTTGCCTGAAACACTGATAACGGCGGACCCGGAGAACTACCTGCGCACCATGTTGTTCAGGCTCAGTGCGGGAGGGAATCCGTTTACCGGTGAGGCGATTGCCGAATACCTGCGTTGCCTGAGACTGCCCGGTACTGCTGCCGGGAATTGCGAAGACTACCGGGCCAGTGCGGGTATCGACCTGGAGCATGACCGGCAGGACAGGGCCGCGGGAAACAGGATAACCTGCCCCCTGCTCGTGTTATGGGGCACGGAAGGCGTTATAGGAAAGTTGTTTAACCCGTTGCAGGAATGGGAAAAAGTGGCCGATGACGTGCAAGGCGCCGGACTGCCGTCGGGTCATTTCATCCCGGAGGAGATCCCGGGAATTTTGCTTGAACATGTATTGAACTTTCTACATTATGCGAACAGGCAATAAAACGCGGGGACCGGGTGGTGACTGGAAATAACACGGAATTTCATGCCGATGCGGACGTCATCGTCATCGGCAGCGGCTTCGGCGGATCCGTGGCCGCAGCGCGGCTGGTCGATGCCGGGATGTCGGTACTGCTGCTCGAGCGCGGTCCCTGGCGCGAGACGGTGCCTGTGCGGGAAGCCGGTATCACGGACACCAGGCCGTTGCCCCGCAGCGGCGGCATGACGAGCGTACTGCGCTCGCTGCACCTGCCGGTCGGGCCGAAGTCCGGGATCAGGTTGAACAAAACCGGTTTTCTGGATATGTGGGTCGGCCAGGGCGTCAAAGCTGTATGTACGTCCGGTGTGGGTGGGGGCAGCCACATCTGGGCCGCCACGCTGGAGAGCCCTCCCAAAGAATTCTGGAATAATCGTGCTGACGGACTGGACGATGGGGTCCTTGCTTCCCATTACAACCGGGTAGGGAAAGAGTTGAAGGGCACCCAGCCGACGGATGCCAGGCGCGTGCCGAACCATGCCGATCACGCCTGGGAAGGCGTGGACCACTTCACGCCGCTGGGTGTCGGCGAGCAGCCGCCCATGGCCGTCCTCTACCCTGAGACGGCGCGTGTCACGGGACCGCTAACCGATGAGCAGGGCATTGTGCGTATGCCGATGGATTTCCAGAAGGATCACGGCATGTTCGGCAGCCCGGATGGGTCCAAATCGACCGTGGATGCGCTTTACCTGTTGCCCGCACTCCAGAAAGGCCTGGTGATAAAGCCGATGCACGAAGTCCGGGAAATCCGCCGTGACCGGGACAAGGGCTACCGCCTGCTGGTGCATGATCTGCAGAAACAGGAGGGCCTCACACTCAGTGCGCCCAGGGTTGTCCTGGCGGCCGGCACCATGAATACCAACTACCTGTTGCTGCATTCACGCCAGGCGGGCAACCTTGGCGAACTGCCGGGGCTGGGGAAAGGCTTTGGCGTGAACGGCGACCTGATCGGTTCCTGGCCGGTCCCGGGGGATGGTTCCCGCAATTCCGTAGCGGGGCCGCCCGCACACGGCCGCATCAAGATCGCCGGGCATGAAAACAGTTGCTATGTCCTTCTCGCCGGCGGGGATACGCCTCCCGTACCCGGATTCCTCCACGCCAGGGCACGGGCAAAAGCCGGCCGGGCATTTGACGTGGTGGCCATGTCGCAGGATGCGGCCGACGGCGAGATCCGGATGCACAAGGGCCGCATGAAATTTTCGTTTTCCATGAGCGGTTCACCCAGCTATGCCGCCACCATCAATGCGTTTGAATCGCTCGCTGCCCAATCGGGCCGCCCGGTCAGGTTTGACGGCAAAAACGTGTTCACGGCCCACGCGCTGGGCGGTTGCCGCATCAGCGATGACCCCGCAGCAGGCGTGGTCGATGGTGAAGGCCAGGTGCACGGGCACCCCGGCCTTTATATCGCGGATGCGTCCGTGTTCCCGCAACCGGTCGGCGTGCCGCCCTCGCTGAGTATTGCGGCCTGGGCGTCTCACGTCGCCGGACGTATGCAGCCCTGACCGGGTACGGAATCCAGTTGGGGAAATGCGGGCATTAGCAGATCGGTAACCACATGTGAAACGGAGAGAGGACATGCCAAGAAAAGTTGCAATTATCGGCGCCGGGGTGTCGGGACTGGGAGTGGCCTGGGCGCTGCACCGGCAACCCGATCGCTTCGATTTCCGCCTGTTCGAGGCGCAGTCCCGGATAGGCGGCAATGCCGTTACGGCCGACATGCCGCAGGACGATGGCAGCTCGATCCCGTTCGATATTTCCGTCACCGCGTGTATTCCGTCGGTCTACCATCATATTCTCCTGTTCATGCAGCAACACGGTATCGAACTGGTCGATACCCGGTTCAGTTACAGCGTGAAGTATCGCGGCGGCGTCTACGCGCACGATTTCGACTCGGACATCAGGAGGCAGTTGCAACCGGAAATCGAGAAGTTCCAGAAGCTCCTCAAGCGGTTGAAATGGTTTGGCCGGCTGAACAACACCAGGTCCAGGCTGCTCAATGCGCTCAACCCGTTCAACTACGTCAGCATGGGCATGGTGCTCAACCTGGGCGGTTTTTCCGGAGACTTCCGCTACAAGATTCTCAAGCCCATGTTCGTCAACTTCCTCATGGCGACGAACGTGTTCGATATGCCTGCATCCCTGTTTTCCCGCTACCTGCAGTTCTTCGATATCGAAACCGCAACGCCGATGCAGACCTGGGGCCAGGGCACGCGGCGCATCTACGAGGAACTGTCTGCCGGCTTCAAGGACAGGATTTACCTTAACCGGCCGGTCCGAAAGGTGTACCGGCGCCCGGCCGAAGTCGTCGTAGAGGATGAAAACGGGAACACGGAGACGTTCGATGATGTCGTGTTCGCAAGCAACGCGAACCAGACCCTGATGATGCTGGATAAACCGACCTTCCTGGAGCGGTGGCTGCTCTCTTCAATACGCTACGAGAGCGAACTGCACAACCATACTGTCGTGCATTCGGACGCCTCTGTTCTTCCGGACACCGAGGTCAAGGAACTCGCCACCCGGAGCAACCATATCGAGCAATACGGCGTCCGCCCCGACAACTACGAGATCACCTATATCATGCACAACCAGCAACCCTGGGCGAAACGCTCGGACAAGCCATGCCTGGTGACCTACAACCCGATCAGCCCCATCGACGAAGGCAGGATCGTGAAAAAGTGGTGGTTCCAGCACATCGTGCACGACGTGCGTCACGTGGCCCTGCTTGTCCATATGTTTCGCTTCATCCAGGGCGGGAGGAGGATCTGGCACTGTGGCGCCCATACCCTGATCAACAGCCAGGAGACCTGTTTCGTGACCGGCCTCGTTACCGCCAGGCAGATGGGTGCGGACTATCCGTTCGAGGATACCGAAGCGAGGAAGTGGTTCAATTTTTACGGGCGTCTGATGTATGGGTGGAGGCTCAGGAAGGCCTGACCTGGAGCAAATTTAGGACACCCATAAATTGTCACTTTTCCGCAATTCATGGGTGTCCCAAATTGCTACTTTTCCGAAATTCATGGGTGTCCCAAATTGTTATTTATTCGCTGTCTGTCTGGCTTGTCAACTGGAATGATTTGAGGAAATCAATTGGGATGGGGAAGGCGATGGTGGAACTTTTCTCCCCGGCAATCTCGGTGAGGGTCTGCAGGTAGCGTAACTGCATGCTGTTGTTGTTCTTGCCAAGCACCGTGGCGGCTTCCAGCAGTTTCTCGGAGGCCTGCAACTCGCCCTCGGCGTGGATGATCTTGGCGCGCCGCTCGCGTTCTGCCTCCGCCTGCCTGGCAATGGCCCGGATCATGCTCTCGTCCAGGTCGACGTGCTTGATCTCTACGTTGGCCACCTTGATGCCCCAGGCGTCGGTCTGCTTGTCCAGGTCCGACTGGATATCGTTATTGAGCCGTTCCCGCTGCGACAGCATGTCGTCCAGTTCGTGTTTGCCCAGCACCGCGCGCAAGGTGGTTTGCGCCAGTTGGCTGGTGGCTTCATGGAAATTCTCCACCTGGATGATGGCGCGTTCCGGATCGATCACCCGGTAGTAGAGCACCGCGTTGACTTTGACCGACACGTTGTCCCTGGAGATGACGTCCTGGCTGGGCACGTCCATGGCGATGGTGCGCAGTTCCACCCGCTCAAGCTGTTGCACGATCGGGATGATGATGATCAGCCCCGGTCCTTTCACCGACGTGAAGCGGCCGAAAGTGAAGACCACTGCGCGTTCGTATTCGCGCAGGATCTTGATGAACATGGGCAACAGGATGGCAAGGCCGATAATCAGGTACAGGTAAGTCATCATGAGGATTCCTCCGGTGCTGGTTCGACATGCAGGATCAGGCCGTCCCTGCCGGTGACGCGAGCATTGTCACCGCCACGCATGGGCGTGTCGGATTGTGCGTTCCATTGCTCGCCATGGATATAAATGACCCCCGTACCGCTGAAGTCGGCCGCGATGCGGCCTGTAGCGCCGATGAGCTCTTCTGAGCCCGCCACCACGGGACGTTGCCTGGACGCGTACAGTGAACGGATCACGACGAGGAAAAAGCCTGCGGACAACACGGAGACCGCAATGATCAAGGGCATTGAAACGGCAATATTGCCGCTTTCCCGGTCGAACAGCAGGATGGAGCCCAGGACAAAGGAGACAATGCCGCCGATTCCCAGGATGCCGAAGCTGGGCATGAACAGTTCCCCGACTATGAGCGCAACTCCCAGGAACATCAGTCCCAGGCCGGCGTAGTTCACCGGCAGCACCTGCAGTGCGTACAGGGCCAGCAATAACGATACCCCGCCTATGACCCCGGGCAGGACGTAACCGGGATTGGCCAGTTCGAAGAACAGCCCGTAAATGCCCAGCAGCATCAGGATATAGGCGATATTCGGGTTGGTAATGATGGCCAGCAGTTCGTTGCGCCAGTCAGGCTCGATGGCTTCCACGATCAGGCCGCCGGTGTTCAGCGTCCGTTCCCCGTTCTGCAAGGACACCGTTCTGCCGTTCACCTGTTGCAGCAGATCGGCGATATCCCCGGCAATAATGTCGATCACGCCGGCTTCCAGGGCTTGCTCGGAGGACAGGCTGACTCCTTCCCGCACTGCCTGTTCCGCCCATTCCGCATTGCGCCCGCGCATCTCGGCCAGGCTGCGGATATAGGCCGCGGCATCGTTTACTATCTTCTTGGTCATCGCGTCCGCGTTGCTCAACGGGTCTTTCGGCGCTTCCTTGTCCTCACCCTTGTCCGCTGTTTCGGGACCGGCCTCATCGTCCGCCGCGCCCGGGGCAGGTTTTTCCGGCGGCTCCATACCGGGCATGCCGCCCATCTGCACGGGGGTGGCAGCGCCCAGGTTGGTGCCCGGCGCCATGGCCGCAACATGTGCGGCATACATCATGTAGGTGCCGGCGCTGGCAGCGCGCGCGCCGGAAGGCGCCACATGGATGGCGACCGGTACCGGGGAGGCGATGGTGGCGCGGATAATGCTGCGCATTGACAGGTCCAGGCCGCCCGGCGTATCCAGTTGAATAATAACGATTTCCGCGCCCGCGTCGTTGGCCTTGTCGAGACCGCGTTCGATGTAATCAGCGATTGCCGGACCGATGGCGTCATTGACGCTGAGCAGGATTGCCTTGTCGCGCGTCTCTGCGTGAAGCAGTGCCGCTGCCAACATTACGACAAGAACTGCAAGCAACTGGCGCATGTTTTTCCGGTTAAATCGGGTCTCCGGCATTCAGTTGATGGGTTTGATCGCCTTTATGGTTTTGACGATATCGAGGAACAGGTTGTTCACTTCCGTCACTTCAAATCCGGCCGCCCTGACGTTTCCCACGGTGTTCCTGTTCATGTCAGGACCAATTTTGCTGGTAATGATCGTCATGAAATCCAGCATGTATTTAAAGGGAAAATACCGGCTCCCCGTATGCTCGAACATGCACAGCGAGCCGCCCGGTTTCAACACGCGGTTCAATGCCTGTAACGCGGCAACCGGATTCGGCACGGAGCAGAAGGTACAGGATGTGAACACCTGGTCAAAGTGGTTGTCCGGGTACGGCAGTTCATGGACATCCACCAGTTCGGCTTGGATTTCTCCGTCGTAGTCGTTGATGCGCGGTTGCGCCCGTTTCAGCATTTCCGGACTGATATCGATGGCCGTAATCGTCATGCCGGGCGGGAATGCCGGTATATCCAGTCCGGTGCCCAGGGAGGCAAACAGTATATTGCCGGGCTGCATGTGGCTGAACAACGCGCTCTTGAACGGGAGCCAGCGTTTCAGTTCGCCGGTGCCGGTCATCAGGTCAAGGCTGGCTGCGGCCTTGTTCCACTTGTCTTGTGTGGCCAGGTCGACCATCAGTTAATCTCGGTTAAGCTGATGCCGCGCAGGCATGCATTGACGAGCCAGATGATACAGGTCACGGCAAGCCCGGTGATCGCGCCAAGCCAGACCAGGTGCATGAGGGGAACCGCCGTCATGGCCAGCCACATGGCGCTGATCATCCCGCTGAACATGCCGGTCAGCATGACCGGCACCATGACTTCCATGGCGCCGAAAAATATGCTCAAAACCAGCGACAGGAACAGGCCTGCCACCATTCCCAGCGCCATCATCACGATCATGGCGATAAACATGTTCCAACCGGTGCTGATTAACGGCACGGCCGAGATGGCGATGAGGATGCCGGCGCCAAGATTCGATACCAGATCGCCGACTATGAAATAGAGCCTGTTGTCCATGATGTAAGCAAAGTTGTCCGCACAGCTTATATATTAAGACAATTTGGCTGGTTTGGGTATGATCATGGACTCCGGTCGATCAACAGGGCTGTTAGTGAACTTTTTTCCTGTTGCCAGTCTAAAATTAATATTGTCTAATAACAAAATGAAAACATGGCTGAAGTGAATGTATCTTCTGACTGCCCTTGTAATAGCCGCCTCTGTATTTGACGTTTCGTCATCAATACAATATCCCTCCGCTGCGCCCAGTGCGCGGTCGCTAAACCCTGCCCCGTTTATCCTCGCCCAGGAATACGAAAACGACGATAACAAGCCGAAACCTGAAACCACCAGCATTCAATTACCCGCCCAGAGTCAGGAATTCCGGGACAACAGAAGGTGTATGACAGTCTGTTCCGGTTGGGGAGAAGAGTGTGTAGTGGTCGACACCGAAGCGGACTTTGTAACCCGTAAGTGCATGCGAACCTGTACGTCGTTCGCCGAGGAATGTCTCTGAATAGACTGTCCCGTGTATAATAACGGGAGAGGAAACCGGAGCAACAGTCCCGCAGGCCTGCTCTGCGTTTCCTTCGTAGTTATGCAGCGAAAGTGGCGGAATTGGCAGACGCGCTGGATTTAGGTTCCAGTGGGGTAACCCGTGAGAGTTCGAGTCTCTCCTTTCGCACCATATCTGGGGTCAGAGTAAAAATACGTTCGTGTTGACAGGCGACGGATTGTTGTCGAGTATTTTTACTCTGACCCCAAATATCAATCCGTATACAGGATAAAAAATATGTCAGTAGCAGCAGAAACAACAAGCTCTCTTGAGAGGAGCGTCACGGTGGATGTGCCGGAGGAACGTATCTCCAGCGCAGTGGAAGAACGGCTTAAATCCATGAGCAGGACCAGCCGGGTACAGGGGTTTCGCCCGGGCAAAGCGCCCCTGCGCGTGATGAAGCAGCGCTTCGGCGCCCAGGTCCGCAAGGAGGTGGTGGAAAAGCTGGTCACCTCGTCCTTTTACGAGGCAGTGAACCGGGAGGAACTGAAACCCGTCGGCATGCCGTTGATTGACCCCTTGCAGGAGAAGGTCGGTGAGGGCCTGTCCTATACCGCGACCTTTGAGGTGTTGCCGGAAATCAAGCTCAACCCCGTCGAAAAGCTGGAAATAGAAAAACCAGTTTGTCCCATCGCCGACGTCGACATCGACGGGATGATAGAAAGGCTGCGCCGGCAGCGGCGTGATTTCCGCGTGGAGGAACGCGCCGCGCAGGACGGCGACAGGGTCAACGTGAATTGCCGGGGGCAGGTCGACGGCGAAGCGCTCGATAACCTCACGATGGAGAACGTGGATATCGAGTTGGGTCAAAATCAGTTTATCCCGGGCCTGGAGGAGGGGCTGATAGGCGCCTCTGCCGGCCAGTCGCTTACCCTGGACCTGACGTTTCCGGACGATTACAGTAATGAAGAACTGGCCGGCAAGCCGGCGCTGTTTGAACTGGAGGTCAATCACGTCGCGCAGGCCGTCCTGCCCGAGCTGGACGCGGCGTTCTTCGAAGCGTTCGGCGTGAAAGACGGAGATGAGCAGGCGTTCAGGCAGGAGATCCGCCAGCACATGGAACGGGAAATCGAGGCCGCGACCCGGACCCGCTTCCGGGACGAGATAATGAAGTCCCTGTACGAGGCCAACGAGATAGAATTGCCCAACACCCTGGTAAACGCGGAATTCCAGCGCATGCGGAACATGTTTATCAAGGATATGAGTGAGCGCGGCCTCTCCAGCGAGGCATCTTCCGAGCTGCTGGACTCCGATTACGTGCAGAACACGGCCAGGCGCCAGGTCACCCTGCAATTGCTCACCGCGCAGATCATCAGTTCACAACAACTGAGCGCCAACCCTGAAAAAGTCAGGGAAATCATAGAGAAAAGAGCACAAAGTTATGAAGATTCTGCAGCCCTGGTCAATTGGTATTATAATGACAAGGAACGCCTGGCGGAGGTAGAAGCCCTGGCGCTTGAAGACGAGGTAATTAACTGGGTTGCCTCCAAGGGCGCGGTAAAAGAAGTGCCGCTGTCGTTTGACGAACTGATGAATAAAGGGCAGACTCACCAACATGCATAAATCGGAAATACAGGCGCTCAACCTGGTTCCCATGGTTGTGGAACAGACTTCGCGCGGCGAGCGCGCCTATGATATTTATTCCCGCCTGTTGAAGGAACGGGTGGTGTTCCTGGTGGGGCCGGTCGAGGACCACGTGGCCAACCTGATTGTCGCCCAGTTGCTGTTTCTCGAATCGGAGAACCCGGACAAGGATATCCATTTTTATATCAATTCACCGGGCGGGTCGGTTTCTGCGGGTCTTGCGGTTTACGATACCATGCAGTTTATCAAGCCGGACGTCAGTACCATGTGTGTCGGCCAGGCGGCCAGTATGGGCGCGCTGCTGCTCGCCGGCGGTACCGAAGGTAAACGCTTTTGTTTACCGCATTCGCGGGTTATGATCCATCAACCCCTGGGGGGTTTCCAGGGGCAGGCGACGGATATCGATATACACGCAAGAGAGATTTTGAAGGCGCGCGAGAGGCTTAACGAGATTCTCGTCAAGCACACCGGGCAATCTATTGATAAAATACAGCAGGACACGGAGCGTGATAAGTTTATGAGTTCGGAAGAGGCAAGCGACTATGGGCTGGTCGACGCGGTGCTGTCGACGCGCCAGTCTGCGCCGGTTCCGGAAGATGCGTCCAGCTAGCGTCGGAGGGCGGATAACAGGCAACTTCAATGATTCGCAAGGTAAGTTATGAGCGGCAACAAACAAGGTAAGGCAGGCGAAGGCGACAGGCTTCTTTACTGTTCGTTCTGCGGCAAAAGCCAGCATGAGGTGCGTAAACTGATCGCCGGTCCGTCCGTATTTATCTGTGATGAATGCGTCGAGCTGTGCAATGACATCATCTGGGAGGAAATCCAGGAGCGCTCGATTTCCGGGGCTGCCAGCACCTTGCCGACCCCCCATGAAATCAACGATATTCTGAACGAGTACGTCATCGGCCAGGATATCGCCAAGAAAATCCTGTCGGTTGCGGTTTACAACCACTACAAGCGTCTTGACCAGGGCGTGAAGAAGTCCGACGTGGAACTGGCGAAGAGCAACGTCCTGCTCATCGGCCCCACCGGCAGCGGCAAGACCCTGCTGGCGGAGACCTTGGCGCGCCTGCTCAACGTGCCGTTTACCATTGCCGACGCCACGACACTGACCGAGGCGGGTTACGTGGGCGAGGACGTCGAGAATATTATCCAGAAGCTGCTGCAGAAATGCGACTACGACGTGGAAAAAGCCCAGACGGGCATCGTCTATATCGACGAAATAGACAAGATTTCCCGTAAATCCGATAACCCGTCCATCACCCGCGATGTCTCCGGTGAGGGTGTGCAACAGGCCCTGCTGAAGCTGATCGAGGGTACCGTGGCGTCTGTCCCGCCGCAGGGAGGACGGAAACATCCGCAGCAGGAGTTCCTGCAGGTGAACACGGCCGATATCCTGTTTATTTGCGGCGGCGCGTTTGCCGGGCTGGACAAGATTATCCGGGAACGCTCGGAAAAGGCCGGTATCGGCTTCTCCGCGGAAGTGAAGAGTCTGTCGGACCGCAAGAGCTTGAGCGCCCTGATCCAGACCGTCGAGCCTGAAGACCTGATCAAGTACGGCCTTATCCCGGAGTTTGTCGGCCGTCTGCCGGTCGTTGCCACCCTGGATGAACTGGATGAAGAGCAACTCGTCAAGATCCTGCTCGAGCCGAAGAACGCGCTGACCAAGCAGTACGAACGCATGTTCGACATGGAAAACTGTGAAATAGAATTTCGTGATGATGCGCTGCGCAAAGTCGCCAGGAAATCCATGGAACGGAAAACCGGCGCCCGCGGCCTGCGCTCGATCATGGAAAATGTATTACTTGATACCATGTACGACCTGCCGTCAACGGAAGGAGTCACGAAGGTGGTGATTGACGCAGGTGTGATTTCCGGCGAGTCCAACCCGTTGATGATCTACGAAGGCGGCGAACTGCCAAAGGCGGCGTCGGACGCGGATTAGCGACCGAGGGCGGTCCGGACCTTGAAATCCGTTTTGGTCGCCCCCATAAGTAGTAGAAATCACATAATCATGAGCTGAGATGTCTACAGAGTCCGACCTGCAAATGCAAGTGTTACCCGTTTTGCCATTACGCGACGTAGTGGTGTATCCCTATATGGTGATTCCGCTGTTCGTCGGGCGGGAGAAGTCCATCAAGGCGCTGGACACGGCGATGGCCGGCAACAAGCAGATCCTGCTGGTTGCCCAGAAAAGCGCCGGTGAGGATGACCCCGGGACCGATGAGATCTACGACATCGGGTCGATGTCCAATATCCTGCAGTTGTTGAAGTTGCCCGACGGCACCATCAAGGTGTTGGTGGAGGGAGCGCAGCGCGCCCGCGTAGTCGATTTTATCGAGACGGATTCGATGTTTTTCGCGAACACGGAATTGCTGGATGAGGAACTGCCGGATGACCGGGCTGTGGAAATACTGTTACGGCCGGCTTTGAACCAGTTTGAGCAATACGTCAAGCTGAACAAGAAAGTCCCCCCCGAAATCCTGTCTTCACTGTCCAGTATCGACGATCCCTCACGCCTCGCCGATACCATCGCCGCGCACATGTCGATCAAGATCGAGGAGAAGCAGGTGGTGCTGGAAAAGCTGGACGTGCGTGAACGCCTGGAATACCTGATCAATCTCATGGAAACGGAGATTGACCTGCTGAATGTTGAAAAGCGCATTCGCGGACGGGTCAAGTCGCAAATGGAAAAAAGCCAGCGCGAGTACTACCTGAACGAGCAGATGAAGGCGATCCAGAAGGAGTTGGGCGAGATGGATGAAGCGCCCAACGAGATGGAAGAGTTGAATGAAAAAATCGCCAAGTCCGGCATGCCCAAGGACACCAGGAAAAAAGCGGACGCCGAACTGAACAAACTGAAGATGATGCCGCCCATGTCTGCCGAGGCAACGGTGGTGAGGAATTACATCGACTGGCTGGTAAACGTTCCCTGGAAGAAGCGCAGCAAGATCTCACGGGATATCACCAAGGCGGAGCAGATCCTGGAAGAAGATCATTACGGCCTGGATAAGGTCAAGCAACGCATCCTGGAATACCTGGCCGTACAGCAACGGGTGAGAAAACCCAAGGGCCCCATTTTGTGCCTGGTCGGTCCCCCCGGAGTCGGAAAAACGTCACTTGGCCGCTCCATCGCCAGGGCCACGAACCGGAAATTCATCCGCATGTCCCTGGGTGGCGTGCGGGACGAGGCCGAGATCAGGGGGCACCGGCGCACCTATATCGGCTCACTGCCGGGCAAGATCCTGCAGAGCATGGCCAAAATCGGCACGAAAAACCCGTTGGTGCTGCTGGACGAAGTGGACAAGATGGCGATGGATTTTCGCGGCGACCCGGCTTCCGCGTTGCTGGAAGTCCTGGACCCCGAACAAAACCATACGTTTGTCGACCATTACCTGGAGGTGGATTACGACCTGTCCGAGGTGATGTTCGTGACGACGGCCAACAGCCTCAATATCCCGCCGGCGCTGCTGGATCGCATGGAGGTCATCCGTATTTCCGGTTACACGGAAGACGAGAAGATCAATATTGCCCGCAACTACCTGATCCCCAAGCAAATGGAACGCAACGGCCTGAAGAAGGAAGAAGTCAGCCTCGGTGATGCCTCGGTCAGGGATATCGTACGCTACTACACCCGTGAAGCGGGGGTCAGAAACCTGGAGCGGGAAATAGCCAATATCTGCCGCAAGGTCGTTACCCGGTTATTGCAAAAAAAGGATCTGAAACGGATGTCCGTGACGGCGGCCAGGCTGGAGAAGTTAATCGGCGTCAAGAAATTCCGTTACGGGCGCGTGGAGGAGCAGGACCGGATAGGGCAGGTAACCGGGCTTGCCTGGACCGAGATAGGCGGCGACCTGCTGACCATCGAAGCGACCGTGGTGCCGGGCAAGGGCGAAGCCATCCGTACCGGCCACCTCGGAGACGTGATGAAGGAGTCCATCGAGGCGGCGCGCACCGTGGTGCGCAGCCGTTGCGAGATACTGGGCATCGATGCGGATTTTTACAAGGAGAGCGATTTCCATATCCATGTTCCCGAAGGCGCTACGCCCAAGGACGGACCCAGCGCCGGCGTGGCAATGTGTACCGCACTGGTATCGGCCCTGACCAATATCCCGGTGAAGGCAAACGTCGCCATGACCGGTGAGATAACCCTGCGCGGGGAGGTATTGCCCATCGGCGGACTGAAGGAAAAACTGCTGGCGGCACTGCGCGGCGGCATAGAAACAGTCCTGATACCCTCCGAGAACGAGCGGGAACTGATAGAGATCCCCCGGAACATCAAGCAGAACCTGGAGATCAAGCCGGTACGCTGGATCGACGAGGTGCTGGAAATAGCCCTGCACCACATGCCCCGCCCGCAGGCGGAGGAAGGCGAAACCGCAATCGTGCAAAAGGAAGCAGTGGTGCCGGACGAGGGCCAGGAAGCGATACTTCCGCATTAAAAAAGCCGCTGTTCCTGCTCAAGTTTAGCCCTGCGAAAGCAGGGGCAGGCATCCGGAAATTCAGGAATCCAATATACCCATGAGTCACCGGAAGTGACTCGTTACTTCCACTGCATATCAAGTTTTCTTTTGTTTATCGCACAATCCCTCAGATAAAGATTTATAAGGGTTTGATAAGGAATGCCGGATTCCTCGGACATCGATTTAAAATACTCCACGGAATCCGTATCCAGTCGCATTGTGACAGGCTGTTTCAGGTACTTGATGTAAGGGTTTTTTTTGCCCTTCATTTTCGAAAAATCGTAGTGGTCTCTCATCTTCTGATTTAACAGTATTTTCACCTTGTAGGTTATATCGTACCCATAGATTGCAAGTGTTCAAGGATTTTGTTTTTTTGTTATAATACGTCCGCTGGGTGCTTAGCTCAGTTGGGAGAGCGCCGCCCTTACAAGGCGGAGGTCGTGGGTTCAAGCCCCTCAGCACCCACCAGTTTATGGAGTGGTAGTTCAGTTGGTTAGAATACCGGCCTGTCACGCCGGGGGTCGCGGGTTCGAGTCCCGTCCACTCCGCCAGACATCAGATATAACGTATTGTCTTTTAAAGAAAAATTATAGCAGGCGGAGTGGGCAATCACTCTGCCTGTTTTTTTATGGAGAGTCATCCGCCTCGCGCATGTGCCCGCTTGTTATTGGCGCCTGTGAGAAGGCCGGTGTGCAGTACCGGGTATTTCGATAGTATGGCCGTGTCATAATTCTGTGTGTTCTTCTTGTATAACAACAAGTATAATGGACCCGGCTTCTGAAACTGACAGCAGGATATGAGCGATAAAATTGACAAGGGCGGGCAGTTTCCCGATATCGAACTGGCCATCGCCGGGGGCGGCAGGCTGCGTATTCCCGCGGATATCGATACCCCTTATGCGTTTATCCTGTTTTATCGAGGTCATTGGTGACCTTTCTGTCGCCGCCAGTTGGGCGGCTTCGAAAAACAGCGCGAGGTCCTGGCGGAACTTGGCGTCAGTATTGTTGCCGGCTGCGTGGATTCGGAGGAAAAGACAGCCGAAGTGGCGGCTGACTTGGGATTTCCCGTCGCCTGGGGCATGACCCGGGAGATGGGCGGGCAAGTCGGCGCCTGGTGGGATGAAGGAAGGGATTTTATCCAGCCCAGCGAATTTTTTCTCACCGGCTCGGGTGAGGTGCTCGCCTCCACTTACAGCAGTTCCCCGGTGGGACGGATGGACCCGGAAGACGCCGTGATCCTGGCGAAATTTCTGATAAGCAAAAGGTGAGGGGAATAGTTCCTCGTTCGTGGTGTTTGCCCTCACGCCCGCGCGCCAGCGCGCTGCGCAGTCACCTCCTCGGCTTTCGCCTGGTCCAGGACTTGTAGTATAGTAGGGGAATGTTACAGACGATAAGAGACCAGGTGAAAGGCTGGCTGGCCGTAGTGATTTTCACCATCATGATCATTCCCTTCGCGTTCTGGGGTATCAACTATTATTTCGACCAGTCCGGCGGGGTGACCGTGATTGATGTCAACGGCGAAGAAATTTCCCTTGCGGACTACCAGAGCGCCTACCAGGACATACGCCAGCAGTGGCAATCCATAACCGGTGCGCCGGTCGGCGAAGAGACTGAAGCGCTGATTAAACAGCGGGCGACCGAAGACCTGATACAGACGGCGTTGCTGAACCAGGCCGGGAATGAGGCCGGTTTGTTCGTGGGCGAAGAGGAGGTTTGGGAGATTATCCGCCAGATCCCCCAGTTCAACGATGACCAGGGATTTAACATCGCCCAGTTTGAACTCGCCGCCAACCGCAACGGGCTGTCCCCTGCGGGCTTCCTGACCCGGATAAGACAGGATATGGCAATCGAGCAACTGCGCAGTGCGCTGTTCGCGACGGACTTTGTAACGGGATCCGAGCTTACCGCGTTATCCGGCATCATGCACCAGACCCGTGATTTCGTCTGGTCGACCATCTCTTCTGACGAACTGAAGGAAACCATCGAGGTGACGGACGAACAGGTCCAGTCATATTTTGATGAAGAAGGCCGCTTCATGGACCCGGAACAGGTCCGGATTGCCTACCTGGTGCTGTCCCTCGCCAAAATCGCCGAGGAAGTCTACCTTGAAGAGGGTGAGCTTGAGAGCTACTTCAGCGACAACAGGCACAATTACGAGGTGGAGGGAACCCGCAACATCAGGCAGGTCTTCGTCAAGCTGCCGGAGGAGCCTTCCGAGGCGGAAGTCGGGGAGATGAGGGCGAAGGCAGACGAGTTGTACGCGCTGGTCAGCGGCGGTGAAGATATGGAAGAAGTTGTGGTAAATGAATCCGGCGAACACGGGGATTCCATTGAGTTCAGCGAATTCGGCTTTCTCACGAAAGGCGCGCTGGAGCCGGAAGCCGACGAGGTTGCCTTCTCCATGGCAGCGGGAGAGATCAGTGAGCCGGTACAATCCGCGGTTGGTTTCCATATCATGGCTGTCGATGAGATCCAGGGGGGCACCGAAGCTGCGCTGGTTGACATCCGTGAAGAAGTGGAACAGGACCTGCGGGAAGAGAAGGCGGCGCAGCAACTGTATGAACTCAGCGACCGGCTGTCGGTCCTGACCTATGAAAGTCCTGATACCCTGGATATCGCGGCGGAAGAACTGGAACTCCAGGTGCAGAAGAGCGACTTTATCAGCAGGGAAGACCCGGGTGTCGGTATCGTTTCAGAACCGGGTGTCGTTGAAACGGCGTTCACCGATGAAGTGTTGCTGGAGGAAAATAACAGCGAACTCATCGAACTGGATAACGACCGTTACATGGTCTTGCGCGTCCTGGAACACCGGCTTCCCATGAAACAACTGCTTGAGGACGTGCGGGACGAAATCGTTACCCGGTTAAAATTCGAGCAGGCGCGGGACCGGACCCGGGAGCAGGGCGAGGCAGTCCTCGAGCAACTGGAGCTGGGCAAGTCAAAGGAGGAGGTGGCCCTGGAATTCGGCCTCAACTGGAACAACGCCACGGATGTTACCCAGGATGATGAGACTATCAACCGGGCCGTGTTGCGCACCGCATTCAGGGCCGGCGTACCGGAGGCTGATCAGCCCCTCCATGACGGCGCTTCCCTGGGGACCGGGGACTACACCGTCGTCATTGTCTATTCCGTTAACGAGGCGGACCCGGATGCCATAAACGAAGATGAACAGAACATCGTGCGCAGCCAGTTACTGCAGGCAACCACCGCCTCTGCCTGGGCGGAATTCAACAGGAACCTGCGGGCAAAAGCCGATGTCACGGTTTACGAGGACATGCTCTAGTCCAAACGATCCGCCGGTACGGGCTGTTATTTAAAACAGAACTTTTCAACCACCGTCGAGCCGACGCTGTCACCCCATACGTTTACCGTCGTCCGCAGCCGGTCCAGGAACCAGTCCACGGCCAGTAACAGGCCGATGCCTTCCATCGGCAGACCCACGGCGGTCAGTACGATCACCATGGTGACCAGGCCGGCCTCGGGAATGCCGGCCGCGCCGATCGCGGCCAGGGTGGCGGTAATGAAGATCAGCACCTGGTCCATGGGCATCATGTGGATGCCGTAGGCCTGGGCGATAAACATCACGGCCACTGCCTCGTACAGGGCGGTGCCGTCCATGTTCACCGTGGACCCCAGGGGCAGGACGAACTTGGCCGCCCGTTTATCCACGTTGGCTTCCAGTGCGCATTCCATTGTCAGGGGCAGGGTTGCCGTTGAACTGGCGGTGCCGAACGCGGTTACCAGGGCCTTGGACATCGTGGTGATGAACTGGCGCCCGCGCCGGCTGACGACAATCAGGATCGTCATCAACACGAAAAAGTGCAGGGTCAGACCGATGATGACCGTCAGCATGTACTTGCCCACGCCCAGGATTTCCCGCCAGAAATGCTCGCCGCCGCCGCTGTCGCCAAGCTTTGATGAAATCAGGGCAAAAATACCGATGGGGGCAAAATACATGATCCAGACGACGATTTTTATCATCACGTCATTCATGCCATCGAAGAAAGCGACCAGAGGTTTGCCCCTTTCCCCGACCGTTGTCAGCGCAGCGCCGAACAGGATGGAAAACACGATCACTTCCAGCAGCTTGGTTTCGGCCGCCGAGGCAACGATGTTATCGCCTATCAGCGAACGGATGATCTCCACGATCCCGGTCTCTTCCTTGCCGCTGACACGGTCCGGAACCACCTGGCTCACTTCGGTGATACCGGCGCCGGGCTGGATGATATTCACGATAATCAGTCCCAGCAGGACCGCGATTGCAGTGGTGCAGAAATAGTACAGCACGGTCAGCCCGCCCAGCCGTTTCAGCCCGCCTGAAGCCCCGCCCAAAGAAGCGATGCCGCTGATGACCGCGGCGACGATGAGCGGGATGATGACCATTTTCAGGGCATCCAGGAACAACTCGCCCACCCATTCAATGGCAAGCATCGATTGACCGAAGAACCAGCCGCAGAATATGCCGGAAATGGCCGCGGTGAGCAGCGCCCATAACAACCAGTTATTATTTTTCATGTATAAAAAGCCCTTGATATTCAGTAAGATAAAATTTTCTGTTCAGAAACGGAGACCAGTCTGTAACTACTCCTTCCCCTCGCTGCCGGCCACGCTGTAACCGCAATCGACGTAGGTGATCTCCCCGGTAACGGCGGAGGCGTAATCGGAACACAGGAACGCGGCCACGTTGCCCACCTCTTCAATGGTGACGTTCCTGCGTAGCGGCGTAACCCGCTCGACGTGATTGAGGAACCCCCTCAAGCCCTTGATGCCGGAGGCTGCCAGGGTGCGGATAGGTCCGGCCGAGACGGCATTGACGCGAATACCCTCCGGCCCGAGGTCGGCGGCCATGTAACGCACGTTGGCTTCGAGGCTGGCCTTGGCGATCCCCATCACGTTGTAGTTCGGCATGGCCCTGACCGAACCGATATAGGTGAGGGTCAGCATGGCGCCGTCCCGGCCCTGCATCAGCGGGCGCGCCGCCTTGCCCAGCGCGGCAAAACTGTAGGCGCTGATGTCCTGGGCCCCGAGAAATCCCTCCCGGGTGATACTGCCCAGGTAATCCCCTTCCAGCAGTTCCCGGTCTGCAAACGCGACGGAATGAACCAGGATATCGAGGTGCTCCCAGTGTTCCTTGAGGCGGGGAAATACGTTGCTGATCTCGGCATCATCTGCCACGTCGCAGGGCAGGGTAATGTCCGATCCCGCTTCCGCGGCAAACTTCTCGACCCGCCCCTGCAGTTTTTCATTCTGGTAGGTGAACGCAAGCTCCGCCCCTTCCCGGTGCATCGCCTTGGCAATCCCCCAGGCAATCGAACGGTTACTTGCCACCCCCACGATCAACGCGCGTTTTCCTGTCAACAGACCCATACTTACCCCTTGTTTATCCTGATACACATAAAATTATTCTGCCACGCATCAGTGTAATTGTACATCTGCAGATGATTTATCCGCAGATGATACGTCCGCAAATGATTTATCCGCAGATTACGCAGATTAACGCAGATTAAAAACACAAATGAAATCCGGCAGATAAAAAGTCTTCAATTTATGCTTCTTGTAGTAAACAGGAAGTTTTTTCTCCTTCGAAAATGGAATGTCTTGCAAATGAAATTCCTGTTCCAATGCTTCATGATAAATTGCCTCAAGAAAACCATGTCCCAGTTCACAATGTACAGCCATTGCCGCCCCAAGAATCTTATAAGTCTCCTGATCTTTTATATTTTTATCTGCGGTAATCTGCGTCATCTGCGGATTTATTTTTTCTGTTGATTATTACCTCTCACTCAGGGCGTCGCGCAGGCCGTCGCCGAGGAAGTTCAGTGAGAACAAGGTCACGGACAGGACCGTCGCCGGAAAGATCAGCAGCCAGGGGTATTCCTCCATGGTTTCCACCCCGTAGGAGATGAGCAGGCCCCAGGAACTCTGTGGCGGCTGGATTCCCAGGCCCAGGAAGCTCAGGAACGATTCCAGCAGGATGACATTGGGTACGGTGAGGGTGGCGTACACTATCACCGTTCCCATGATATTCGGGATCACGTGCTTTCTGATGATCTGGAAACGTGACAGACCCAGGCTGACGGCTGCCTCAACGAAATCCTTCTGCTTGACGTGCAACACCTGGCCGCGCACGATGCGCGCCATGGTCAGCCACTCAACGGCGCCGATGGCCAGGAACAGCAGGATGATGTTGCTGCCGAATACCACCATCAGCAGGATGATGAAGATGGTGAAGGGCAGGGCATAGAGAACGTCGACTATGCGCATCATAATGGTATCGACGCGTCCCCCCAGGTAACCTGCCGTCGCGCCCCAGGACACGCCGATAAACAACGCCACCGCCGTGGCAATGAAGCCTACCGCGAGCGAGATGCGGCTGCCGTACAGCATCCTGGTCAACAGGTCGCGCCCGAACAGGTCGCTGCCCAGCCAGTGCTCCGGGGAAGGCGGGCTGGGACCCAGTTCAAGGTCCTGCGCCGAATAGGAATAAGGTGTGATCCAGGGGGCCAGGAGGGACAGGACTGCCAGGACCGCCAGCACGGCCAGTCCAAACATGGCCGCTTTGTTCTTTTTCAGCCTTCTCCAGGCATCCTGGCGTGGTGACGTGCTGATGCGCATAGCTCCAGCGTTCACCGGGGTCCGGTTTGCTCCAGGCTCAGCCATGGACGGTTTCCTGCCTTACCTTGGGGTCGAGCCAGGCCAGCATTACGTCGGCGATCAGGTTGAAGACGATGATCAGGGAGGCGAATAACAGGGTGGTACCCAGGATCAAGGTGTAATCCCGGTTGAATGCACCCTGCACGAAGTAGCGGCCCAGGCCGGGGACCTGGAAGATGGTCTCAACCACGAAGGAACCGCTGAGCAGACCTGCCAGCGCCGGCCCAAGGAAAGACACTACCGGCAACAGGCCCACCCGCATGGCGTGGCGGACTATGATCACCGCCTCGGGCATGCCCTTGGCGCGTGCGGTGCGGATAAAATCCCTGGACAGGGTTTCCAGCATGCCGCCGCGGCTCAGCCGGGCGACGTAAGCGGCGTACACGGACCCCAGGGTAATGGACGGCAGGATTTTATCCCCGGGTATCAGTTCCCACCCGGCAACAGGCAGCCATTCCAGCCAGATGCCGAACACCAGCACCAGTAACGGGCCCAGTACGTACGCGGGCAGGCAGATGCCGATGGTGGCAAACGTCATGGGCAGGTAGTCCTGCCAGGTATTCGGGTTCAATGACGCGCACACCCCGCTGCCGATACCGATGAGCAGGGCGAACAGCAGGGCGTAACACCCCAGTTCCAGCGTGACCGGGAAACCGGCTGCGATGATCTCGTTCACCGACCTGCCGGGATATTTGAAGGACGGCCCCAGGTCGCCCCGTACGGCATGGCTGATGTAGTCGTAAAACTGGACGTGGACAGGCTGGTCCAGCTTGTAACGTTCATTCAGGTGCTTGAGCACTTCCGGCGGCACCGCCTTCTCCTCGGCAAACGGCCCGCCGGGCGCAGCGTGGATCAGCAGGAAGGTGATGATGCTGACTAGCAGCAGTACGGGGATGGCTTGCAATAAGCGTTTGAGTATGAATTTGAACATATTATTATCCGCAGATGACGCAGATTAACGCAGATAAACAAATAGATCTTTTATGTTGGAGTTACTCATATAGAAACCAATAATATGAAATAAATATTATTATATTATATATAGTTAAATAAAATATATAATAAATTACGTTAACGTAATTACACTCCGCTATCATGTTCTCTGCCATAGCAGATCAATAATTTTATCTGCGTTAATCTGCGTCATCTGCGGATAAATCATCTGCGGATAAATCATCTGCGGATAAATCATCTGCGGATAATTCATCTGCAGATGGTACCAGGGAAATATATTTAAACGGGTGGATGTCCAGGATATTCGGACGCCAGCCGCGCACGTCCGGTGAGACCAGTGATTTGCTGACGTAGGTGTAGATGGGCATGATAGGCAACTCGGTCATCAGGATGGATTCGGCATCCTGGAACAGGGCGAAGCGGCGATCCTGGTCCGTGGTAGCGCCGGCACGTGCTATCAGTGCATCGTAGCGCCGGTGCGACCAGCCCGTGTCATTATTGCCGCTGCTGGTAGTGTACATGTCGAGAAAGGTGTTTGGGTCCAGGTAATCACCGATCCAGCCGGCCCGCGCCACCTGGTAGTCTTTCCCATCGCGTTTATCCAGGTATACCTTCCAGTCCTGGTTCGTCAGCGTAACGTCGATGTTGAGGTTGGTCTTCCACATCTGCTGGATGGCTATGGCTATCCGGCGATGCCCCTCGGAGGTGTTGTACATTAACTCCAGGCCGGGAAACCCTGTTCCGTCAGGATAGCCTGCTTCTGCCAGAAGGGCCCTGGCGCGTTCCAGGTCATAGCGTACCTGCGCGGTCGCCGTGTAGCCGTTGGTATCGGGCGGTGTATAACTGAAGGCCGGGATCTCTCCCGCCTTGGTGATTTTATCCACTATCTGTTGCCGGTCGATGGACATGGTCAGGGCCTGCCTGACCTTTACCTGGTCGAGCGGCGTAGCGGTGGTATTGAAGAGATAGTAGTAGGTGGAAAAAAACGGGAAGATTTTCAGGGCGCCGGGTCTTTCCTGCCGATAGTGCGCTATCTTGTCAACCGGCATATTATTGGTGATGTGCAACTGGCCGGCGCGGAACATGCGCTCTTCCGTGGTTGCATTCTGGATTGGGTAGAAGACGATCTGGTTCAATTTTACGGTACCGGCATCCCAGTAATGTTCGTTCTTCTCCACGACGATGCTGCGGTTCAGCACCCACTCCTTCAGCTTGAACGGGCCGTTCCCCACGTGGTTCCCCGGGCGGGTCCAGCGCGTGCCGCGCTCATCCGCGGCGCCGAACGCTTCGACAGTCGCCTGGTGGACGGGGTAATAGCTCATGTGTGTCAGCAACTGCAGGAAAAACGGCGTCGGGTTCTCAAGCTCGACCACCAGGGTCAGGTCATCGGGCGCCGTGATGCCCACCTGGGAGAAATCCGTTATTTCCCCCTGGTGGAACCTTTCCGCGTTCCTGATGTAATACAGCATATAAGCATAGTTGTTGCCCAGGGCAGGCAGCAGCGCCCGGCGCCATGAATAGACAAAGTCCGCGGCAGTTACCGGGTCGCCGTTGGACCATTTTGCGTCTTCACGCAGGTGGAACCGGTATGTTCTGGCGTCTTCGCTTTGCTCCCAGGATTTGGCGGCGGCAGGGATCAAACGCTTTCCTTCGGGATGCCAGCCGACCAGGCCTTCCAGCAGCGCCAGGCACAGGTCGGACTCGATGCGGCCGGTTACGACATGGGGATCAAGCTCCCGTGGTTCGTCGCCATTGCCGATGTGCAGTATCCCCTGGCGCGTGCCGCTCTCGACGTTGGTTTCGTAATTGAAGCCGCATGAGGCAATGAACAAAAATGCGGCTGACAGAACGGCTTTAAGCGCGTTGCCGGTTATCAATACAGCCCTATTTCAGCCACTTTTCAAGTTGAGCCTTTTTTTTCCGTCTGTGGTCATGCCAGAGAATGCCAACCAGGGCAATTGCGGAAACTACAGTAATACCCGAAAAAAGCATTGCAGGCGTGACTTGCATCGACATTATCGCAGTTACTGAATCCATTATTTTTTCCTCCTGCCGATAATTATAATGGCTAATGATAAAGTGAAAACTGCAGCGCTTATTCCCGTAAACAAAGTCGTCATTGTAGACAGCGATTCTGTTTTCAAGACACTTCCCAATACCATACCTGCAAATATCAGCTTGGATATATCCAGCAGGTAATCGGCAATCTTATCTTCCATAATTACCCCCTGTAATTATAAAGTCTCCTTATTTCTTCGCCTGGAGCAAGGAGTCGGGAGTAAATCTGCTCCGACCCCAAACCTCCAGCGCTATAACATTAACGCACCGATGTCAGCCTGTCAATCAAGTATCATTTCCCGCTGCGCATGCGCCGGCGCCGTTCAATATCACCTGGCACGGGTACGGCATCCAGCAGTGTGCGGGTGTATTCGTGCTGTGGGTTGAAGATGACGTCATCCGTCCTGCCGCGTTCCACGATCCTGCCCTGGTGCATCACCAGGATCTGTTCGGACAGTTGCCGGACGACGCTCAGGTCGTGGGAGATGAACAGGTAGGCGATGCCGTGGCGCGCCTGCAGCCGGCGCAGCAGGTCGATGATCTGCGCCTGTATGGTCACGTCCAGGGCGCTGACGGCCTCGTCGCAGACGATAAACTTCGGTTCCAGCGACAGGGCTCTTGCGATGCTGATGCGCTGGCGTTCGCCGCCGGAGAACTCGAACGGGTAGCGGTTGGCCATGTCCGCCCTGAGTTCGACCTCTTCCAGCAATTGCACGGCCTTGTCCTGTTTCGGCATGTCCAGCAGGCCGTGTTCCCTGAGACCCTCCGTCAGGATGTCCATGACCGTCATGCGCGGGTTCAGCGATGAATAGGGGTCCTGGAAGATCATCTGCAGGTTACGGCGCCAGGGTTTCATGCGGCCCTTGTTCAGGCCGCCTATCTCCGTGTCCTCAAAGACGATACTGCCGTCGTTGATGGGTTGCAGGCCGATGATAGCCCGCCCCAGGGTGGTTTTCCCCGAACCCGATTCCCCGACCAGGCCCACCGTCGATCCCCTGCCGATGGCCAGGTCGATATCATCGACGGCCTTGACGTGCCCGGCCGTGCGGGCGAACAGCCCTTTTTTCACCGGGAACCAGACGCGCAGGTTTTTCGTCCTGATTAATCCATCACCGGTGTCCGCTACCTGCTTTCTTCCTGTTGCCGTTCTCCTTTCCGCTTCCCCGGCCTGGTACAGTCGCGGCACGGCTTGAAGCAGCGAACGGGTATAGGCATGGGCAGGCTCCTTGAATATGGGTTCGAGCGCGCCGCGTTCGACCACCCTGGAGTTTTTCATGACGTAGATGCGGTCGCACACCTCCCAGACGACCGCCAGGTCATGGGTGATCAGCAGCATGGACGTGTCCTCATCCTTCATGCTCATCAGCAACCTGAAAATCTGTGCCTGTACCGTTACGTCCAGGGCGGTTGAGGGTTCGTCGGCAATGATCAGTTGCGGTTTCAGCATCAGGGCCATGGCGATCATGACCCGTTGCCGCATACCCCCGGACAAGTGATGGGGATAAAACGACATGCGCTCCTCCGGGTCCGGCAGTCCCACCTTGTCCAGCCATTCCGTACCGTGTCTCCAGGCCGCTTCCTGGTCAAGGTCGGTATGGAAGCGCAGCATTTCGCTGAGTTGCCGGCCGACCCTGTGCAGCGGCGAGAGTGCAGTCATCGGTTCCTGGAAGATCATGCTGATCTCAGCGCCGCGTAGTTTCCTGAGGCGCTCGATGGGCAGCGCCAGCAGGTTTTCGCCGTTGAAAACTGCTTCACCCCTGACGAAGCGCGCCGGCGGGCGCGGGACCAGGCGCAGGATGCTCTGCGCGGTTACGGTCTTGCCGGATCCGGACTCACCTACCAGGCCGACGATCTCGCCGCGGCGGATATCCAGGCTGACGTCGTTCACCGCCTCGACAACCCCCTCATCGGTGTCGAAATGCACCGTAAGGTCGTTGACGGACAACAGTTTTTCGGACGTTTTCACGGGTTAATCACTCCAGCCGGGTAAACTTCCTGGGGTCGAAGGCGTTGCGCACGCCTTCGCCGACGAATACGCACAGGAGGATCACCAGGAACAGGGCCAGGCTCGGGTACAGGATCAGCCACCAGTAGGCCTGTCCCTGGGCCTGCGCCAGCAGTTGGCCCCAACTGGCGGTGGGAGGGGGCAGGCCGAACCCCAGGTAATCCAGCGCCGCCAGGGTGCCGATGGCGCCGACCAGGGAGAACGGGAAGAACGTCGTCAATGGCACCAGGGCATTGGGCAGGATATGGCGGAACAGGATCTTCCGGTCCGGCAATCCCAGGCACTGGGCAGCCTCGACGAACTGCTGGTTGCGCAGGCGCAGGAACTCGGCGCGCATGTAATAGGAGATGCCTATCCAGTTGAACAGGCCGTAGACGACAAGCAGCAAGATGAAGCTGCTGCCGTACACCGACCCCAGCAGTATCAGCACGTACAGGAACGGCAGCGCCTCCCAGATCTCGGTCAGGCGTTGGCCGGTGAGGTCAATCCTGCCGCCGTAATAGCCCTGGATGGCGCCGATGATCGTGCCGATAACCATCGAGGTGATGACCAGCAGCAGGCCGAAGTTCAGGGACGTGCGCAAACCATAGAAGATGCGCGCCAGCACGTCCCTGCCGCTGTCATCCAGGCCGAACAGGTGCGGACCGATCGGGCGGAACGGGAAGCGCACGTCTTCCTTGATGAATTTTATCCGGTAGTTCACGCCGGCGTGCTCCAGGCGCAGGGTGGCGACGGGGGCGAGCAGGCGCGCTTTTGCCTGTGCCAGTATCTCATCCCTGTGGCTGCCGGAGAATGCATCCCACAAGCCGCCACCGGTAGCGAGTTGTCTGTCTTCAGGTGTGTAGATCCATTTCTGTCCCAGGTCCTGCTGCAAGGCTTCGCGCAACAATATCCTGACGGTTCCCGGGTTTCTGTTGCGCGGTTTATAGGGGGAAAGGCTCAGAATGACCTGTTTTTCGGCCTCGCCAGGCGGGTATGAATAAGACCAGGCCGGGGCTGGTTGATTGGCGAAACGCAGCGCGACGGCTTCCATGAAAGCTTCGGGGATGTCGTAGCTGCCGAGAAAATCCATTCCCTCCACGGGCCCCTCAGCTGGTGTGAAAAACCACTCCGCGCGCTGCTGGCGGCGGACAACGAAGCCGGCGTCGATATTGACGGAAGCGACCCGCGGTTCCCGCTGCACAAGGACTTCCACCTGGTCATCAACCGGGATGGACGAGGCCTGGATAATCTCCTGCGGTCCGAAGGGTACCAGCGGGAAGACCATGAAATTATCATCGTTTCCGGCGAACGCGGGAGAGGCGTTGATGGTCTTGTAATCCGGACGGGTCAACAGGCCGTTGCCGGTAAAGGTATCCTCGGGGTAAAAGAACAGGACGGGGAAATAGGATTTGCCCTCGTAGTGCAAGTAAAGGGGTCGGTCATTGCAGAACAACTCCGCAACCAGGCTCGTCAGGTACAGGAGCACGATGATGAGCAGGGAATAATACGCACGCCTGTAGTCGCGAAACCGCTGCAGGCGCTTGCGCGTGATGGGATCAATCCAGTCAGGCATCGAAGTGTATCCTTGGATCAATGAACATGTAACAGACGTCGGAGAATATCCTGCCTATCAGCCCGAGGATGGAGGTCAGCGCCAGGATGCCCATGAACACCATGTAATCCCGGCTGACGATGGCGTCCAGGCTCAGCAGGCCCATGCCGGGTATTTCAAAGACTTTTTCTATCAGCACCGACCCGGCGAAAATCAGGGTAAAAATACTGCCGAATCCCGTCGCAATGGGTATCAGGGAATTACGGAAGGCATGGCCCCAGATGGCCCGGTTGAAGGTGGCGCCCTTGGCCAGCACCGTGCGCACGTAATCCTGGCTGATCTGTTCCAGCAGGCTGTTCTTCATGAGCAGGGTAAGGACCGCGAAATTGCCTATCATGTAGCAGGTGACCGGCAGGAACATGTGCATGAACAGGTCCCTGGCCTTGTCCGCCGTTGACAGTTCGGCGAAATTCTCCGAGGTAAAACCGCTGACGGGGAAGATATCCCATAGCCCCTCCGTGGTGCCGGACAGGAACATCTTCAGCAGCATGCCGAACGCGAACGCGGGGATGGCGTAGCCGATGAACACCAGGATACTGCTGCTTACGTCGAACCAGGAACCGTTTTTGACAGCCTTGGCTATCCCCAGGGGGATGCAGATCAGGTAGGTCAGGAAGAAGCCGGTCAGCCCGAAGATCAGTGAGACCGGAAATCGCTCGATGATCAGTTGCAGGACGGTCTTGTTCGGGTATTTGTAGGAGTCGACGGCCATGCCGATGCGGTCGGCGACCAGCCATTTCCAGTAACGCTCCACGAGCGGCCTGTCGAAACCGAAATGCTGTTCCAGGGCCTTGCGCTGTTCCGGAGAGATCCCGCTTGGCCCGGCGGCCGCGGCCGCATCGACGGACTCCGCACCGAGCCCGCGCATGGCCATGATAGCCTGCTCCACCGGTCCCCCGGGGATGAACTGGCACAGGGCGAAACAGACGAAGGTAATGCCGATGAACGTGGGGATGACCAGCAGCAGGCGCCGGATGATATAGTGGGTGCGTTCCATTATTGCTGAAACACCTCGTCGAACACGACAGTTTCATCCCGTCCGGGCAGGGGTTCGTCCGTCTCTCGGGCGTATTCCAGGTCGGCGGCTGAATCCTCGTCGTACCACCAGAACAGGTAAGCGCCTTCTTCCCCCAGGAACTTCGCTAACACGGTCTCCGGGGCGCCGAACTTGTTCCAGTACAACAGGCGGCGGTAATTCAGGTTCCAGAGCAGGACATAGGGGATATCATTGGCCAGGATGGTGTCAATGCGCCGTATGATGTCATGGCGTTTATGGATGTCGAATTCCGTCCGCAACGTATCGATCATGGCGTCGATTTCGGCGTTTTTATAACCGGTGATGTTCTGCCCGCCGGCACGGTCGGCTTCCTTCGAATGCCACAGGGATTCCGGGTCCTTGAACAGGGACGCACTCCAGGCCGCCCAGGTCATGTCAAAGTTGAACTCGTCCATGTCCTTTATCCAGGCGCCCCAGTCCTTCCTGACGATCTCAAGCTGTATTCCGACGTCGTTCAGGTCTTCCTGGTAGATGGCCAGAAATTTATCCGAAGTCGGGCTGCGGGTGAGGAAGTGGATGATGAACGGCTGTCCGTCTTTCTCCAGCAACCCGGTGTCCCTGTTGACTATCCAGCCGGCTTGTTCCAGCAGGCGTCTCGCTTCATCCTTGTCGAAACGTATTTCCGGCCCCCGGCAGGGTGTCTGTCCGTCGTACAGGTCTTCGAAATAACACCGGTGCAGGAAGTAGGCTTCGTGCATGATCGCCTGGTTCATCCGCTCCCGGTCCAGCAGGTGGGCGAGGGCAAGCCGCACCCGCAGGTCGGCGAACTTCTCCCGCCGCAGGTTCATGGCAAACCCCTGGAAGCCGATGGGATTATAGTTATATACCTCCTGCTTGATGATCCAGTTGTTGTCGTATGCTGCACCGGTGGTTTCCGTCGCCCAGCGGGAGGCGGTATAAACCGGGTAATAGTCCAGGTTGCCGGTCTTGAACTCGGCAAACGCGTTTTCCCGCTCAGCGAAGAAGCGGAACTTCAGCCTGTCGAAATTGGCAATCCAGCGGGTGCTTGCCCGGACCCACTGCCACCATTGCGCGCGGCGCTTCAGCGTCAGCGTAATGCCTTCCCGTACCGATTCAACTGAATACGGACCCGACACGACAGGGAACTCGAAGTTGATCTTGTTGAAATCCAGGTCCTTGAATACGTGGGAGGGAAGCACATGGAACGTTCCCAGCGACAACAGGTTTTTCCAGTGAACTTCCCTGGCCTTGAAGCGGATCGTCTTCTCGTCAATGACCTCCGGCCGGTAAAACCGCTCGAAGGCAATCTTGTGGGGTCCGGTCAGGTTTTTCGGGTCCATGATTGCATCATAGGTCCAGGCGACGTCACGGGCGCTGACGGGAACGCCGTCGCTCCACCTGGCCCGGTCATCCAGCCTGAACTCAAAGGTGGTGCGGTCCCCGGAGACGGACCACGAAGCGGCGAGGCCGGGTTCGAATTCCAGGGTTAAACCGTTGACGGTAAGCAGTTTTTCAAACAGGAGATTGAACAGCCGGCTGGATGTCACCGTGGTATCCAGGTAGTAATTGAAACTCTTCGGGAAAGGCCCGGACCAGAAGGAGAATTCCCCGCCCGGGTAGGCATCAGGGCTGGCGAGCGGCGACATCTGCTCCTGCCATCCGGGCCGGGGGTATTCCTGGGCGCCTGCCGCGTGGATGAGGCTCACCGATATACTCAGTAGCAGGCACAGCTTGTACGTGATCAATTTCATTATTTATCCGCAGATTACGCAGATTATCGCAGATTAAATTATAAAAAAATTTACTGATTAACGGTTTTTCAGCTTCCGGATAAAATCAGGTTTAATTTATCCAATTCTGAACCAGACAACTTCAATAATAAATTTGCATTTTTATCTGCGATAATCTGCGTAATCTGCGGATAAATAATCATAATTCTCAATATGACAGCACTGCTGGACGTAAAATCCCTGAAAGTCAGGTTTGCCGGTGAAGGCCTCCCGGTCCAGGCTGTTGACGGAGTGGATTTCCGCATTGATGCGGGTGAGACCCTTGCCTTACTGGGTGAGTCCGGCAGCGGTAAATCCGTCACTGCGCTGAGTATTACCCGCTTGTTGCCGAAGCCGGCTGAGATCAGCGGTTCCGTGTTGTTCAACGGCGCCGATCTTCTCACGCTGCCTGAAACAAGCATACGCGCCTTCCGCGGCGGTCATATCGCCATGATATTCCAGGAGCCGCAGACCTCCCTCAACCCGGCGCTGAGGGTGGGAGTACAGGTAGGGGAGAGCTTGCGGCAGCACCGGGGACTGCGCGGGAAAGCGCGCCGGGGGAAGGTCATCGAATTACTGGAGGCGGTGGGTATTCCGGAACCCGCACGGCGCGTTGATGACTACCCGCACCAGTTTTCCGGCGGCATGAAGCAACGGGTCATGCTGGCGATCGCCCTGGCCGGGGAACCGGAGTTGCTCATTGCCGACGAACCGACTACCGCACTGGACGTTACAACGCAGGCGCGCATGCTGGAACTGCTGAAAAAGCTGCAGCGCGATACGGGAATGGCCATACTGTTTATCACCCATGACCTGGCCGTGGCGTCCCGGGTATCGGACCGGGTTGCCGTCATGAACAAAGGCAGGATCGTGGAAACCGGTCCAACCCGTCAATTTTTCGACCAACCGCAGCACCCCTACTCAAAAAACCTGCTTGCTTCCCTGCCTGACGCCCGGGCAAGGCGCATGGAACAAATGCCGGTACCGGGCGCGCCCATGCTCAGGGTGTCCGGGCTGGAAGTGCAATTTCCCACGCAAACGGGTTTCTTCGGCGGTAGTGCCGGTTACCTGCGCGCTGTAGACGGGGTATCACTGGAACTTAAACAGGGACGGACCCTGGCCGTCGTGGGCGAATCCGGCTCCGGCAAGACGACCCTGGGTAAAGGTATCCTGCAACTACTGAAACCTGCAGCGGGGACGGTCTACCTGGACGGTGATAACCTGCTCGACCTGTCACCGTCGCAACTGCGCCGGCAGCGCGCACACATGCAGGTGGTGTTCCAGGACCCGTTCTCGTCCATGAACCCGCAGATGATGGTCAAGGACATTATCGAGGAGGGCATGCTCTCCCTCGGGACCGGTGAAAGTGCCGCGCACAGGCAGGCTGTCGTCGATGATCTGCTTACCCAGGTCGGACTGGAACCGGGATTTAAATACCGTTACCCCCACGAGTTTTCCGGCGGGCAGAGGCAGCGCATCTGCATCGCCCGGGCGCTGGCCGTCAGGCCGAAACTACTGGTATGCGATGAACCGACCAGCGCCCTTGACGTAACGGTCCAGGCCCGTATCCTGGCCTTGCTGGCAAGCCTGCAGCAGGAACTGGGACTGGCATACCTGTTTATCACCCACAATATCAGCGTCGTTGCCAGCTTTGCCGATGACGTGGCAGTAATGTACCGTGGCAGGATAGTAGAGCAGGGCGCTACAGGCACGGTGTTGGCATCCCCGCAGCATGAGTACACGAAAACCCTGCTGGCCGCGGTGCCGACTGTTCGCAAGTAAAAAGGATTATCCGCAGATTACGCAGATTAACGCAGATGTAATACAGTTATTGCTGTTTACTCCAACCACTCCTTGAATTTCGTGATGTTCTCTTTAACTGCAAGGGTTAAAGTTTTTGATTTGTTTTATCTGCGTTAATCTGCGTCATCTGCGGATTGTGTTTTCATCAGGTGGATGCTGTCTGCCAACAGCGAGACGGTAATGTCGCCGCCTTGTTCGAGTCGGTTGCGGCGGGCAACGTGCGTGGGCACTGACAGGTAGATAAACCGGTCCTGTCCGGTCGACATGGTGACTGAGGTGTTCTCGCCCAGTGGTATCAGTTCATCGATGAGTCCCTTGACAGGGTTTTCCCGTTCGCCCTTTGACGGCCTGTCCCGGCGGTGCAGAATGATACTGTCTGCAGGGATGACCCAGTCTGTTTCCTCGCTGGTCTCAAATTCGGGGCGATAACGCGCACTCAGGGTCTGGTCCTGCCATTCGATGGTGGTGGTTTTTGCATCGTGGTCATGGCTTATGACCTTAGCGCGGAATATATTGTAGTGGCCGATCAGGGAGGCGACGTCGGCATTACCTGGATGGTTCATGACCTGGTCCGGGGTATCGCTCTGCAGGGTCTTCCCGTGGTGGATGACGCAAAGCCGGTCGGCAATACGCCGCGCTTCGTTCAGGTCATGGGTGACGTGAATGATGGGCAGTTTGAAGCGCTGTCTCAAACCGACCAGTTCGCGTACCAGCTTCCTGCGTGTCTGCTGGTCAACCGCGGAAAAGGGTTCGTCCAGCAATAATACCCGGGGGTCGCGCGCCAGCGCCCGGGCCAGGGCCACGCGCTGTTGCTGGCCGCCCGATAACTGGTGCGGGTAACGCTCCCCCAGTCCCTGCATGTTCATGGCCTGCAACAGGTTTTCGGCGACGGTACGTTTCTGTTCCTTGCCGGCGCGGGTTAACGGCAACATGATGTTCTGCAACGCCGTTTTATGGGGAAACAGCGCGTAATTCTGGAACACCATACCGATGTTGCGTTGCTGTACCGGCAGGTCGACGCCTGCTGCCGTATCCAGCCACTGTTCCCCATGGCAGCGCACGCTGCCTGCTACCGGCGTGTAGAGGCCGCTGATGGCTCTCAGTATGGTTGTTTTGCCGCTGCCGGAAGGACCCAGGATCACCAGGATTTCTCCCGTCTTGCAGGTCAGCGTCACGTCCAGCGGGATCGGCTCGGTTTGCTCAAGCCGGACGTGAAGGGTGTCAGCGCCGGACATTGACGGCGGCCCGGTCAGTGAGGAAGTAGATGAGGGTGATGGAGAGCAGCGAAATCATGAGCAGAGCTGCGGACATGGTTGCGGCGCCGGCGTTATCGAACGCCTGCACGCGATCGTATATGGCAATGGCGACGGTGCGCGTCTCACCGGCCAGGTTGCCGCCCACCATCAGGACCACACCGAATTCACCCAGGGTGTGGGCAATGGTCAGGATCGCCGCGGAGACGATCCCCGGCCAGGCCAGGGGCACTTCAATCTTCCAGAAAGTCTGCCAGCCGGAAAGGCCGCTGCACCATGCCGCCTCGCGGATATTGTGAGGGATGGCCTCGAAACTGCGTTGTACGGGTTGCACGGCGAAGGGAATATTGAATATCACCGAAGCCAGCAGGATCCCTTCAAACGAGAAAACCAGGGACTCGCCTGCCATGCCCTCGTACAACCTGCCGATAAATGACAGTTCTCCCAGGCTGATCATCAGGTAAAAACCCAGAACGGTCGGCGGCAGTATCAACGGCAGGGTAATCAGGGCCTGGGCTAAATTGCGTCCGGGGAATTGCGACCAGGCCAGCTTGCGCGCGACCAGGATTCCGATGGGCGTCAGGATGAGCGCAGTCAGCGCGGCAAGGAGCAGGGAAACATTAAGAGCTTGCCAGTCCATGTTACTCAGCCAGGGAATAGCCGTATTTTTCGAACACGGCCCCGCTGGACACGGATGACAGGTAGTTGAAATAGCGGATTCCCTGTTCGTCACCATCATCGAGCAGCACCGCGTACTGGGTGATGGGCGGGTGCCAGTTTTGCGGGATCAGAAAACTGTTCCCCTTGCCGGCGAACTGTTCCAGCGTCAGGAAGGAGCTGGGGATGATACACATGTCCACGCTTCCCGACAGGCAGAACTGCATCGCCTGGGCTGCATTTTCCCCCACCAGCAGTTTTTTGTGGCTGAAGACCCATACGCCGGCATTGACCAGTGCTTCCCTGGCAGCCTGGCCGTAGGGCGCATGTTCCGGGTTGGCGATGGCCATCCTGCGGAAGTCGCCGTATTGCATGGTCTTCAGCGCATCGGCAAGCGTCGCCTGCTGTTCGAGTTTCGACGTTTCAGGGATGTACAGGCTGAGGCGGCCATGGACCAGCGGTTTGAAGTCGTTTATCTCCCAGCCGTTGTCGCGGATAAAGTCAACGTATTTTTCACCGGCGGATATGAAGACCTGGTAGGGCGCCCCTTGGACGATCTGCCGGGCAAAATTCCCCGATGAACCGAAAGTCAGGTTGACCTTTTCCCCCTCATCCTGGAAAAAAGCCGTGCTGATCTCGGTAATTGTATGGGTCAGGTTGGAAGCGACCGCTACGTTCATGGACTGCGCATGGGCTTCCGGAAGCCAGAGCAACGCAGCCAGGTAAAATAATTTCCTCATGCGGTAAAACTATATCAGGGTACAATCTGCGATATAAGTGATAATCCGCAGATTAAGCAGATTAGCGCGGATTTTTATATTGTCACAGAGGACACAGAGAGCACAGAGTTATGATTTTATTCACGGGACTCACCGGCGCAGTCGGTACGGAAATACTGAAACTTCTTCCTGAATATGACATTCAGGCCAGGGGATTGATCAGGGATCCCGCCAAGGCGGGCGCACTGGAAAACGCCGGCGTTGAAGTGGTCTGTGGTGATCTGGGAAACCCCGCTACCGTCGAGGACGCACTGCAGGGCTGTGACAAGGCATTCTTGCTGATGGCGAACGCCAGGGAGCAACTGGACCTGGAAAAAGGCTTTGTGGACGCGGCGCGGGCAGCCGGAGTCAACCACCTGGTGAAAATGTCGGCTAACGGGGCGAATTCGAATTCAACATCACTGCTGAAGCGTTACCACGGCGATGCCGAGCAATATATACGGGAATCCGGCCTGGGCTATACCCTGGTACGTCCGAATTTCTTCATGCAGAACATGCTGCACATTACCGGCACTATCGTGGCGGAGGACAAGTTCTACATGCCGATGCGTGACGGGCAGGTGGGCATTATCGACGTGCGGGACGCGGCGCGCTTTATCCTGGATGTATTGACCGGTTCAGGTCACGATGGTGAAACCTACGAGATCACGGGGCCCGAACTGGTCTCGTTCCACGACATTGCGCTGCAGCTATCCGAAGTGATGGGCAGGGAGATCAGTTATGTTGACGTTCCGGCAGAGGAATTCAAGCAATCGCTGGCGCACTGGGTCCCCGACGACTGGTACGTGGAGACCGTCTCGGAGATGTTCGAACTGACCGCACAAGGCCGCGGCGCATTGCTCACCGATAACTATACCCGGGTCACGGGCAGGGCGCCGGCCACGTTGCGGCAGTTCTTCCGGGACTACTCCCCGTTTTTTGAGAAAGAATAATTAATCCGCAGATACGGTATCAATCCAATCGCGCAGGAGATAGATATTATGTCATCCGATATCAGAATCTATAACCCGGATACTCTCGGCGCACCTCTCGGGCAATACACACATGTCACGCGGGTGAAAGCGAATGAATTTTTATTTATTGCGGGCATGTTGTCGGCAAAGAAGGAAGGAGAGATAACCGGGAAGCTGGACTTCGATGCGCAGTGTGCCCAGGTGTTTGCAAATATTGAAGCAGCGTTGAACTCTGCGGGAGCTGATTTTTCAAATGTTGTGCAGTTTACTACCTACCTGGTGCATCCCCGGTGGATTCCCGAATTCATGGAGTTCAGACTCAGAGAGTTTCCAAAATTATTCCCGAACCGTGTTTACCCTCCCAATACCTTGTTGATAGTTGACCGGTTGGTTCATGAAGACTTTCTGGTAGAAGTACAAACCATCGCGGCAATCTGATTATTCAGCCGAGTATGCCGTAATACGGCGGAAGCAGGGGCGGAAATCCAGTGAGACGCACCCTCGCATAAAGCATACATGGAATCTGACTTGCATCCGGACATGCTTACTACCCTGCTTGATCTGTTTATTGATCGTGGACGCAATCCTCACAATGCACAGATTATCTTTACCTGAAAAATCAATCCGTGAGCTGACCGCGAGTATCCTAATCGCGATCCGCAGTCTGGGATGAAACAATTATTTCATACAGCGTTTCAGGAGCTACGTCTGCCCCGTTAGGCCAGGTTATCGTTCCACCTTCTATAAAAGCCTTATTGAAAAATTCCTTTGTCTTCAATGGTAGAAAAATCGGCCCTTTATGGAGGTAATCGTGGAAATCGACGTCGCCGACCACGCCATCATCAAATTCAATATTAAATACGTAATCTCTCTTATAGGTAATATTTACAACATCGTTCATGTTCCACATGGCATTACCCTTACTTTAGTGGTTCAATTTTCTTGATTTTCTTACTTTCCCTGGCCAGTTTCCAGTCTTCTTCCAATTCAGATAGATGTAAATCAGTCCACTCGCGCACAAGCTTGGTCCCGTTCTTGATGAAAGGCTGCCTTTGAGCACATTATCCTGGAAATCAAATACGGCATTATTACCTGAATATTCAGCATAAAAATGAGGAGGATTATGGTCGTCATAGAACATTCTGATTATGGTTCCAAAAAACCTTGATATTTCGGCACTAAAGTGTTGTCAACACATAATTTGTGATAAAGTATCTTTCAATATCATAGGTGGCAAAATGGCGATATCCGTAGAACTTGACGAAGATTTGAAATGCCGTGTTCGACGCTTGGCTGGCGTAAGACATCGTTCAGCGCACTGGATTATGCGCGAAGCGATTCGTGATTACGTTGAACGTGAGGAAAAGCGGGAAGCTTTTACGCAGGATGCGTTACACGCTTGGGAAGCGTACCAAGAGAATAAACTGCATCTGACCCAAGCGGAAGCTGATGCTTGGTTGGCAAAACTGGAAGAGGGTGATGACACGGAATTTCCCAGGTGCCACGTCTGATATGGTCACCGTCTGCTCTGGCCGATGTGCAGAGGCTTTATCGTTTCTTGGCCCAGAAGGATAAAACTGCTGCTCGCCGTGCTATCAAGACCATACGGAGTAGTGTAAAAATCCTGGCTCATCAACCGCAAGTTGGCCGTCCGCTCGAAGATATGGCCCCGACATTTCGGGAATGGTTGATCGATTTTGGAAACAGCGGCTATATCGCCTTGTATCACTTCGACGGTGAAACAGCCACTATCCTTGCAGTCCGACATCAGAAAGAAGCCGGGTACTAATGAACCGGCAGGCTTTCAGAGTTTGTGAGAGCATGATTATGGCTGGCAGTATAAGCCTCTCTGCTTTTCCAAACTTTTTCAATAATTTCATCTCGGTACATATCATTAAGTCTCTGATAACAGTTCAAGAGATGTACAGAATATACACTTTTCATCTGCGCTAACCTGCGTCATCTGCGGATATATTATTCAGTCGGCTCCCGCATCGTAACAAATTCCTCTGCAGCGGTCGGATGAATGCCGATGGTGGCGTCGAAGACGGCCTTGGTCGCTCCGGCCTTGAGGGCGATGCCGATGCCCTGGATAATCTCGCCGGCGTCGGCGCCTGCCATGTGGACGCCCAGCACCCGGTCGGTGTCCCTGTCAACGATCATTTTCATGAGGGTTTTCTCGCTGTTGCCGGTCAGGGTGTGCTTCAGGTTGGTGAACCTGGACTTGTAGATTTCCACGTTTGTATATTCCTGCCGGGCCTGTTCCTCGGTGAGGCCCACGGTGCCCAGGTTGGGCTGGCTGAATATGCAGGTGGGGATGTCGCGGTAATCGACGCGTCTTGACTGGTTGTTATAGAGGTTGTTGGCCAGTGCCGTTCCCTCCGCGGTGGCGACGGGGGTCAGGTTCATCCGGTCGGTGACGTCGCCGATGGCGTAGATGGAAGGGTTTGAACTGCGGTATTTGGCATCGACCACGATGGCGCCTTTGCCGTTGAGTTCCACCCCGGCCGTTTCCAGCCCCAGGCCGTTCGTGTTGGGCCGCCGGCCGGTGGCATACATGACCAGGTCGGTTGTTATAGTCCCGGTATCGGGGGAGTTCACCAGGTAGCGGCCGTTTTGCCTGTCTATGCTGTCTATCCGGGTGTTGAACAGCAGGTTGATCCCTTTCTGACGCATCTGTTCTGCAAGAAACCCGCGCATTTCCCCATCGAAGCCCCGCAGGAACAGGTCGCCGCGATATACCAGGGTAGTGTCCACGCCGAGACCGAGAAATATACCGGCAAATTCGACTGCAATGTAACCGCCGCCGACGATTACCGCGCTTTTCGGCAGGGCTTCGAGGAAAAAGGCCTCGTTGGATGAAATGATGTGTTGGTTGCCGGGGATGTCCGGAATATGCGGCCAGCCACCTGTTGCCACCAGTATCCGCTGCGCGCTGATGCTCTCACCGTTGATAAGAACCGAATTCGGCCCGCCAAGTTCGGCCCTGCCGTCAAACACGCGTACTCCGTTACGTTCCAGTAAATTCTTATATATACCATTTAATCTGTTGATTTCTTTATTTTTATTCTTCAGGAGTTCATCCCATTTAAAAACAGGTTCGGGGACGTGCCAGCCGTACCCCGCCGCATCATGAAAATCTTCGGCGAAATGCGATGCGTAAACAAACAACTTTTTCGGGATACAACCGACATTGACGCAGGTGCCGCCCATATAGCGGTCCTCGGCAATGGCGACTTTCGCGCCGAACCCGCCCGCCATGCGCGCCGCGCGCACACCGCCGGAGCCGGCGCCGATGACAAAAAGGTCATAATCAAATTCAGCCATATTTTTCAGGTCACACAGGTAAGGATTTATCCGCAGATGACGCAGATTACCGCAGATGATTTATTTTATCTGCGATCATCTGCGTAAATCTGCGGATACATATGAATTTATCTGTACTATTTGCGGAGTCTGCGCTTTTTCAGGTAATCCACCGTCTTCTTCGCGAGCAGCGGGAATATCCCGAGTAACGCAAAGGACAGGATCAGTTCGAGCGACAGGATATCCTTGAGTTGCTCAATTTTTGCGATCTGGGTACCGGCGTTCACGTAGACGATGGTCCCGGCGAGCATCCCGACCTGGCTGACAAGGAAGAAGGTCAACACCCTGATAGTCGTCAGGCCCATCACCAGGTTGATGATGAAGAACGGGAATATCGGCACCAGGCGCAGGGTGAACAGGTAGAACGCGCCTTCCTCTTCCATCCCCCTGTTAATGGCAGTCAGCTTGTCGGCAAAACGTCCCTGTATGGCTTCCCGGAACAGGTAGCGGGAGAACAGGAATGCGAGTGTTGCCCCTATGGTTGAAGCAAACGACACGACTATGGTGCCCCAGAGTACACCGAATATAGCGCCGGCAGCCAGGGTAAGGATCGCCGCCCCGGGCAGGGACAGGCCGGTAATAATGACGTACAGGAGAAAGTAGGAGACTGTTGTCGTTACCGGTTCCCGTTCATAATAGGCGTCCATGGCGGCCTGCTTCTCCTTCAGGTATTCCAAATTGAAATACTGGCCCAGGTCAAAGACAAAAAACAGGGCCACCAACAGGATGATAACGGTAAATAAGGTGATCTTGGTTTTATTCATAGGCTGTTCCGGCTGTTGTAATCCAGCGCCAGGTGTTAAACTTTCACAGTCTTTGCAGTAGCGGCAACACTGTCATACTCCCGGCAAAATTACAAATACGGAATCTGCATAATGCAAACTGAAACAGCCCCGGTCAACCAGAATATCCGCTATGAGCCTGATGAACGCCTCTCGCATACCCTGACTTTCGGCCTCGGATTCCAGTACGCTGCGCTCATTATCGGCGGCATCGTACTGACCCCGGCCATCATCGTCCGGGCTGCCGGCGAGAGTGAGGCTTACCTGACGTGGGCCGTTTTCACCGCACTCGCGGTGAGCGGGTTCACCACGGTGATACAGGCGGTCCGGGTTGGCCGCATCGGCGCGGGATACCCCTTGCTCATGGGTACGTCCGGCGCGTTTATCGCAGTGTCCGTGACAGCGTTGGCGGAAGGCGGTCCCGCGCTGCTCGCGACCCTGGTGGTGCTCTCGTCACTGTTTCAGTTCGCCCTCTCGGAGCGCCTTGCCCTGTTCCGGCGGCTTATCACGCCGGCCGTTGCCGGTACCGTGATTATGCTGATCTCGGTCACCATCATGCCGATTGCCTTTGATATGCTGACCCAGGTGCCGGCAGGGATACCGGCCGTGGCCGCGCCTGCCAGCGCGATCACAACGTTTGTTATTACCCTGGGAATGATATTTTGCGCCACGGGGGTGTGGCGTCTGTGGGCGCCGATGATCGGGGTTTTAATCGGCTGTTTTGTCGCCGCCGGCTTCGGTCTCTACGACATTAACCGGGTGCTGGAGGCATCCTGGATCGGTCTGCCCGATGCGGCCAGTTGGCCGGGTTTCCACCTGGAGTTTGATGCCGTCTTCTGGACGCTGTTGCCCGCTTTCGTCTTCGTCACGCTGGTGGGCGCCATCGAGACTATCGGTGATGCGGTCGCCATCCAGAAAGTGGCGTGGCGCAAGCCGCGCGCCACCGACTTCCGCACGGTGCAGGGGGCAGTCGCCGCCGACGGCCTGGGCAACCTGTTGTCGGGGCTGGCAGGCACCGTGCCCAATACCACCTATTCTTCCAGTATCGCGCTGACGGAAATAACCGGGGTTGCGGCGCGGCGTGTCGGGGCCTGCGTCGGCCTGCTGTTTTTGGTAATGGCGTTTCTGCCCAAGCTGATCAGCCTGTTTCTGGCAATACCCGACCCTGTTATCGCTGCTTACCTGCTGGTGATCCTGGGGGTTCTGTTCGTACTGGGTATGCAGGTGGTCATACAGGATGGGGTCGGTTACCGCAAGGCTGTCCTGGTGGGCGTATCTTTCTGGGTGGGTGCGGGGTTCCAGAACGGCGTGTTGTTCGCGGACTACCTGAACGACTGGTTAAGAGACATGCTTGGCAACGGCATGACGGCCGGCGGCCTGACGGCGATCCTGCTGACGGTATTTATCAACCTGACGGGACCGAAGCGGCGGCGGATAGAGACGGAACTGGATATGAGTGCACTGGACAGGGTCCGGGAATTTCTCAGTGGATTCGTCAAAGGCAAGGGCTGGAGCGCGGACGCGCTCGACCGCCTGTCCCTGGTTGCAGAGGAGACACTGCTGATACTGTCACAACTGGATGATAAAACCGGGCCGGAGAAAAAGCGCCGCCTGCTGCTGGTGGCCTGGGAAGACAGCGGCATGGCGGAACTGGAATTTATCGCTGCGTCGGATACGGGTAATATCGAGGACCGTATCGCCCTGCTCGGCAGGCAGGCTTCCGAGGATGCGGTCGAGCACGAGATTTCACTGCGCCTGCTGCGCCACTTTGCCTCGTCGGTGCGCCACCAGCAATACAGCGATGCGGATATCGTCACTGTGCGCGTCAAGGCATAAGCGCCGGCGGGGGACGGAATTAAATTCCGTCCCCGGCGTCACCGGCCGATCAGCTTTACCCTGACTGATTTCACCGCATTATCGGTTACCTGGGTGATCTCCAGGGTGAAATTGCCGAGCTTCAGGGTCGTCCCCGGCTCGGGCATGGTCTCAAGTTGTTCCAGGATCAGACCGTTCAGGGTTTTTGGCCCGCTGGCCGGCAAATCCCATTTCAGTTCACGGTTAATCTCACGCAGGGTGGCGCTGCCGTCGATGATGAACGAACCGTCGTCCTGCCTGGTGATGTCGGCACTGTAGGTCTGCAGGTCCGTTGTGAACTCGCCGACTATCTCTTCGAGGATGTCGGCCAGGGTGACCAGTCCCTGGATCGTCCCGTATTCGTCAACCACGAACCCCAGGCGCTTTTTGGTCCGCTGAAAATTCAGCAACTGTACGTTCAGCGACGTGCTGAGCGGCACGAAGTGCGGTTCTTCAGCGATCTCCTCCAGGTCTTCCAGGGTGATTTCGCTGCTGTCCTTCAGCAGGCGTATGACGCTGCGTACGTGAATGATGCCGATAATGTCATCCAGGTTGTCGCGGAACAGCGGCAGGCGGGTATGGGAGCCCTGGCTGACGTAATTCAGGTTTTCCGTCAGGTCATCGTTGATATCCAGTCCCGTGATTTCCGCACGGGGCACCATGATGTCTTCCACCGTCACCTGTTCCAGGTCGAGAATGCCGATCAGCATATCCAGGTGCCTGGCGGGGAGTAACTTGCCCGCTTCCGTGAGTGCGGTCCTCAGTTCATCACGGGACAGGCTGGTATTCTCCACGCCGTCGATTTTGAAGTTGAACAATGCCAGCAGATTATTCGACAGCCGGTTGATCGTCCAGACGAAAGGGTGGCAGATGAATGACAGCGGTTTCAGGACGTATGACGCGGGGAACGCGTACCGCTCCGGGTGGAAGGCAGCCACGGTCTTGGGGGCCGCTTCGGCAAAAACCAGGAACAGAAAAGTGAGTATCACCGGACCGAGCGCGTAACCGATATCTCCCATCAGCCTGACCGCGATGACGACACCCAGGGACGCCGCGTAAAAGTTGACGATATTATTGCAGAACAGGATCAGACCCAGCAGGCGATCCGGATGTTCCAGCAGGGTGGAAGTGAGGACAGCGCCCTTGTGCCCGTCATTGGCCAGGTGGCGCAGGCGGTAGCGGTTTACCGCCATCATGCTGGTTTCCGAACCGGAAAAAAACGCAGCTATGCAGATCAGCAGGACAAGAAAGCCGGACAACAGGTATAGTGAAACATCGTCCACGGGTAGAGCCTCAGTTTGAAGTGGACGGATATTGTCTACTTATTATGTGGCTACGTGCAAGTTCATTCCTGCGGGATATTTGCTGTGTAAATTCGGGGACAGAATTAATTCTGTCCCCAGCAAGCTGAGTTACATGCTGTCGGGGTGTGCAGAGATCTGATCATGAGAGTTGGGGTGGATATTTGGGGTCAGAGTAAAAATATTCAGGTGTCTACCAGTTTCATTGCCTGAGTATTTATTTTTACTCTGACCCCAAATATCCGTCAAACCCGCTGCAGAATAAGTTCCAGTACCAGTTTCGACCCGAAATACGCCAGCAGCAGGGAGGCAAAGCCGCCGAGGGTCCAGTGGATCAGTTTGCGCCCGCGCCAGCCGCGGGCCCATCTGCCCCAGAGGACAACCGCAAAAATGAACCAGGCCAGGACGGATAGAACTACTTTATGGGACAAATGCTGGCCCAGCATGTCGTGCATGAACATCAGGCCCGTGGCCAGACTCAGGCTGAGGAGAAAAAAACCGATAGTCAATACCTGCACCAGCAACTCTTCCAGGGTTTGCATGGGAGGCAGGATATTCATGATTTTTACGGGTTGCTTCGTGCGCAGCCGGGTTTCCTCAAAAGCCAGGATCAGCGCCTGCAGTGCGCCCAGCGTAAGCAGGCTGTAGGCGGCTACCGACAGCAGGATATGTATCTTCAGGCCGGCGGCGATGCCGCCGGGGATGATATTTTCGACTGGCAGGGCAATTTCCAGTAACAGCGCAAGCGCGGCAACCGGGAAGAAAATGACAACCAGGTTGCTCATGGCGCTGAACAGACCCGTCAGCACGGCAAGCAGGGCAATTACCCAGCATACAAGGGAGAGGGCATGGTAAAAACCCAGGTTAAAACCTGCCTGGACCAGGATCTCCCGGTAGAGGACCAGGCCGTGGCCCGACAGCGCCAGGCCCGCGAGCGCGGCAATAGAATGGTTAAATGCATCCGTAGTCAGGCGCAGCCGGAATATCCTGTTGCCCAGCCAGCCGGCGCTCAGCAAATAGAGCAGGATTGTGCCGATACTGATGATAAGACCTGTTTCCATATATTTTATCCGCAGATGTCGCAGATGCACGCAGGTGATGATTTAAAATTAATAATAGTAATACGCATCATCGCTTTACGGTTTTAATAAAACGAGTTTACTCGAATTGTAAACTGATGTCAGGTTGCCTGCTGTATTTCCACCGATACCATTTAATCACATATAATCTGCGTCATCTGCGGATATAAACAATAGGGGACAACATGTTTGAAAATCTAACAGGACGGTTCAGCCGTATCATCCGGCAACTGAGAGGGCATGCGCGCCTCACGGAAGACAACGTCGCGGACGCCATGCGTGACGTGCGCAGGGCCTTGCTGGAGGCAGACGTGGCCTTGCCGGTCGTCAAGGCGTTTATCGAGCGGGTGGAAAGCAAGGCGCTGGGCCGCGAAGTGGCAACCAGTCTCAGCCCCGGACAGGCCGTAGTCAAAATCGTGCAGGACGAATTGATCCACCTGATGGGGGATGAGCAGGCGTCGCTGAACTTGAGCGTGGCGCCGCCGGCGGTAATCCTGATGGCGGGCTTGCAGGGCGCGGGCAAGACCACCACGGTTGCGAAGCTGGGCAACTGGTGCCGGGACCAGCACGGCAAGTCCGTGGTGGTGGCCAGTTGCGATATCTACCGGCCTGCGGCGCTGGAACAGTTGCGGGTGCTGGCCGAAGATAACGGGCTGGAATATTTCCCGGCCGACAGCCGGCAGAAACCCGTGGATATTGCGAAAGCGGCGCTGAAACACGCCAGGGCCCGGTTTGCCGACGTCCTGATCGTCGATAGCGCCGGCAGGTTACATATCGACGAGGAAATGATGGCGGAGATTCAACACATCCACGGCGCACTGGAGCCGTCCGACACCTTGTTCCTGGTAGACAGCATGATGGGACAGGACGCGGTAAACGCGGCGCGGGCGTTCAACGATGCCCTGGACCTGACCGGGATCATACTGACGAAAGTGGACGGCGATGCGCGGGGCGGGGCGGCGCTGTCGGTCCGGCACGTGACCGGGAAACCCATCGTGTTCCTGGGCACCGGTGAGAAAACCTCGGAACTGTCACTGTTCCATCCCGACCGGATTGCCTCCCGGATACTGGGGATGGGAGACGTCTTGAGCCTGATTGAGGAAGTAGAGTCGAAAACGGACCAGGAGAAGGCCAAAAAGATCGCCAGGAAGCTGAAAAAGGGGAGAGGATTCGACCTGGATGATTATCGCGACCAGGTCCGGCAGATGCAGCGCATGGGCGGACTGGGCGGTCTCCTCGACAAGATGCCGGGGATGCAGCAGATGCCCGCGAACCTCGCCGGACAGGAGCGGGAAATGGGCAAAATGGTGGCGGTCATCAACTCCATGACACCCGGGGAGCGGCGCTTCCCGGCCGTCATCAACGGTTCGAGGAAAAAACGCATCGCCTCCGGTTCAGGCACGCAGATACAGGACGTCAACCGCCTGCTCAAACAGTTCAGCCGGATGCAGAAAATGATGAAAAAACTGAGCAAGAAAGGCGGCATGGAGAATATGATGCGCACGCTGGAGAGCAATATGCCCCGCGGCTTCGGCCGCTAACCCGTCATTCTTGCGCAGGAATGACGTTCAAAGAGTGATACAGCAACAAAACTGAAAAGGCGGCAAACCAGAACAGGCTCCACTCGGCAATACTCAGGGACAGGAAGGTCCATACTGTTTCGGCACACTCCCCGGAACCCGTAAAAATCAGCTTGAGCGCATCGAGCAAGGGAAAGGCCTGCATGATGAAATCAAGCCCCGGCCCGCATTCGGGCACCAGGTCCGGCGGCAGGTGTTGCAGCCATACCTGCCGGGCCGCAACAGCAGCGCCGGCCAGCGCACAGAGCAGCGCCAGGGCACTGTAGATACGGCTTGCAGAACCGTGAATAAAGCCCGCCAGGCAGACGGCCCCGACACCCAGGTAAGCGACCCGTTGCAGGATGCACAGCGGGCAGGGGTCCAGACCCCGGACGAATTGCAGGAAATAGCCGAAGCCCAGCAGTAACAGGCAAACCACGGCCATAAACAGAAAAAATTGTCGCTCAGTAAAACCTTTATTCATCATTCCGAAAGAATACCCGTCATTCCTGCGGATGCAGGAATCCAGTAAAACCATTCCTTATAAATACCCATCAAAAAACTCAATAATCCTTCGTTCGAGCCAGTACGAAGCATACCCCGGCACCCTGCCGCTGACAAATCCGATGTGTCCGCCGGTCTCAGCAAGCTCCAGTCGTACGTATTCCGACAGTTCATCATCCTCAGGGATGACGTGTTCGGTCATGAATGGGTCATCCCTGGCGTGTAGCAGCAGGGATGGTACGGTAATGGACTTTAAAAACGGCAGCGAACTGCTGCGGTTGTAATAGTCCATAACCCCGGCGAAACCGTGCAGGGGAGCGGTAATCCTGTCGTCAAAGCGGAAAAAATCATTCAGTTGCGAGACCTCGTCGAGGTCAAAAGGGCAGTTCCGCGCACTGAACTTGCCGGTGATTTTCCGCTTCAACAGGCCGAGCAGGCGGCGTTGGTATACCCTGGAGAACCCGGTTTTGAGCTGTTTCGCTCCTTCGGCCAGGGAATAGGGGACGGAAACGGCGGCCGCGGCATGAACCTGTCCCCCGCGGTCCGCTTCTCCCAGGTATTTCAACAGGGCATTGCCGCCCAGCGAATAACCCACGGCCGCGATGGGGGTGCCGGGATACAGGTTGCGTAAATGCTCTACCAGGAAGCCGATGTCGCCGGTATCTCCCGAGTGATAACTGCGCTCCAGACGGTTATATTCGCCGCTGCAGCCGCGAAAATGCATGAACACCCCATGCCAGCCACGTTTTTCAATGGCCGCCAGCAACGGCCTGACGTAATGGGAGTCAACGCAGCCTTCAAGGCCGTGAAAAACCGCTACGACAGGCGCGCCGGCATTTGCGGTCAAACACAGGTCGACAAAATCACCGTCCGGCAATTCCAGACGCTCGCGAGCCAGGTCCACCTGCGTCTTGCGGCGAAAGAAATACGGCCACAGGGTCTGTAAATTGGCGCCCGGCAGCCACCATGCAGGTTTGAACCGGCTTTGGACAATCTTTCCGTGCTTCATGGGCGGCTATTATATGACGGAGCTTCGAAAGTTGTGCCTGTTTTTATTTCTGATATAGTGTCCTTTATACGGGACACATCCTGTGGAATACGAAGTCAAGTATCGCACACATCGAATGCTGAATGAGATTCAGGAGTATTTATGAAAATCAAGAAATTTGACGTAGTGGACTTCCTGGATAATGATGAGGCAATAATTGAATACCTCAATACAGCGCTTGAAGAAGGTAATTCCGAATTCTTCGTTAAGGCTGTCGGGGATGTCGCCCGCTCCAAGGGTATGATGAAAGTTGCCAGATCCTCAGGTCTGGGCAGGCAAAACCTGTACCGTTCGCTGTCGAGGGGAGGTAACCCGCGGATTGAGACGCTGTTTCGGGTGCTGGATGCTCTTGACATCAAGCTTTCCGTAGCCCGTTAAAATTACAGGGATAATCCAGGAGATTTATTAATGGAAAAATTCGACCGATTGAAAGAACTCCTGCGGACGATGTTTCAACTCGACCGTGGCGATTTGGACTTCGGCCTGTATCGGATTATGAATCTGAAGGCCAGGGAAATAGAGGAGTTTCTTGAGAATGATTTGTTACCGCAGGTGCAGACTGCATTAACAGGAAATGTTGCCGGCAGGCAGGCCGAATTGGAAAAAGAACTGGCTGAAGCTCGTATAAGCGCCAGAAAACTGCGTATCGACCCTGAAACGACGCCAGGGTTCAAGGAACTGCAACAGCAACTTGCCGAAGTCAAGGCTGACGTGGCGGCAGAGGCTGACGTCTACAACCATCTCGCCAATTTCTTTGCGCGCTACTATGACGAAGGTGACTTCATGTCATTGCGTCGTTATTCCGGTGGCGGGCAATCGAGCTACCTGATTCCCTACGACGGCGAAGAAGTAAAATTGCATTGGGCGAATGCCGACCAGTACTACATCAAGTCAACGGAAAACTATGCTTCCTACGTATTCAGCGTGGGGCCAGGGGATGAAAAACGGCGCGTAAGGTTCGAGATAGCCAAAGCGGACAACGAAAAGGACAACGTCAAGGAAGTCGGCAACAAGCAACGCCGTTTCCTGCTGGAGGAAGGCTGTGACGAGGAAACGATTGAAATCATCGATAGTGATCTTGTCGTCAGGTTCGCACACCGGCCCCTGACGGAGAGCGAAAAGAAACTCTGGAAGGGCAACGGCAACAAACAGCAGGAGTTGATCAACCAGGCGGCGGCGCAACGCATCCTGAGCAGGTTAGAACCTGCCTGGCAGGTGTTACTGGCCGTAGCCGCCCCCACGGAAAACAATCCCGAACGCACGGTGCTGGACAAACACCTGGCCGCGTACACGGCCAAGAACAGCTTCGATTACTTCATTCATAAGGATCTGGGTGGCTTCCTGCATCGCGAACTGGACTTGTACCTGAAAACAGACGTGCTGAACCTGGACGACCTCGCGGCTGGGGATACTCTGCGTCTGCAACGCGCGTTAGCGAGAACGCGGGCAGTCCGGCACGTGGCGGAAAAGATCATCACTTTCCTGGCGCAGCTTGAGGATTTTCAAAAACAGCTTTGGCTCAAGAAGAAATTCGTGCTGGAAACGCAGTATTGCGTCACGCTGGAGCGGGTGCCGGAAACGCTCTACCCGGAGATTGCGGCCAACAAGGCGCAGCATGATGAGTGGCTGAAGCTGTCTGCCATTGACGAGATTGAAGGCGATCTTGCCAATGGCAACACGGGCTATACGAATCCCCTGACTGTAGAGTTTCTCAAGGCTAATCCGTACCTCGTGCTGGATACGCGCCATTTTGACTGTGACTTTACTGACAAGCTGTTGGCGGCTTTATCGGATGCCGTGCCGCTGGATGAGCAGTTGGATGGTTTGCTGGTGCATGGGGAGAATTTTCAAGGGTTGAACTTGTTGCAGACCAGGTATAGCGGGCAGGTGAACTGTGTATACATGGACCCACCTTATAATACTGATTCTTCGGCGATTTTGTACAAGAACGATTATAAGGATTCTTCCTGGTTAGCGCTGATGGAAAATCGTTTGTCGCTTGCCAAGACACTTTTAAGCAAGAATGGAATTTTATGTTGCGCGATTGATGACGAAGAAGCATGGCGCTCACGTTCATTGATGCAGAATATGTTTGAAAAAGAAATAGGGGTTGCTCCGGTTCGTTCGACCCCTATTGGCCGGACCTCTCGTGGCAAATTGTCACCAACGCACGAATACGCTTTGTTTTATGGTGGAGAAGACACCGCCCCAGGGCCTTTAATTAAAACGGAGAAAGAAAAACAGAGGTACCCTTTTTCTGATGAGAACGGACGGTATGCGTGGCGTAATCTTATACGTACAGGAACCAACGACAAGCGTGCTGATCGTCCAAAATTATATTATCCGATTTATGTTGGTGACGATGATGCTTTACGTGTCCCCAAAATGGAATGGGATGAGGAAAGAACAGAATATCAAATTCTGGAAGAGCCCCAAAAAAATGAGGTTGCCGTGTGGCCGGTTAAATTGCAGGAGGGAAAGAGAGTTGAAAAGAACTGGGAACGGGGTTGGGGACGGGTATCCTGCGAGGCTGCTGAATACCGCGTACAGAGAAACGGCAACGTTTCTGATGAACAGGAAATAAGCATCCATTTTATCCAGCGTATGGATGTTTCCTCCGCCCCAAAGACATGGTGGGGCGATAGCAAATATGCATCATCCAACCATGGGGCTAAGATTCTCAAAAACCTTTTTGTGGATAATCCTTTTGATTTTCCCAAATCCGTCGCGTTAGTGGAGGATTGCATTCGCGCTTCAGGCGGAGGTGAGCGAAATGCTCAAATTATTGATTACTTCGCCGGTTCTGGCACTACCAGCCACGCAGTCATTAATCTCAACCGCGAAGATGAAGGTGAACGCAAGTATATTCTCGTAGAAATTGGTGAATATTTTGATACAGTGCTGTTGCCACGTATCAAAAAAGTTGTCTATTCGCCGGATTGGAAAGAGGGCAAGCCGGTTTCGCGCAACGGCTCAACTCAGTTCTTCAAATACATCCGTCTCGAATCCTACGAAGACACGCTGGATAGCTTGGAACTGGTACCGCCAGACTCAGCACAACAGGATTTGCTTGCACAGAATCCCGCTTTGGAAGAAGATTACCGACTGCGTTATGCACTAGGTGAGGAAACAGCCGGCAGCGCCTGCCTGCTGGGAAAATATTTCACTGATCCTTTTGCTTACAAGTTGTCATCTGTGCGCGACGGTGTCCGAGGTGATGTACCCGTTGACCTGCCTGAAACCTTCAATTTTCTCATCGGCCTGCGAAGTGCGTCCCGACGGAAGGTAGAAGACGTGCTTGCCATAACCGGAACTGACGCTGAAGGACGACACTGTTTGATCCTGTGGCGCAACTTGGATGGAACGGACAATCCCGTACTGGACGCTTGGTTTACCCGAAACCGGGGGAGCTTCGGAGAACCGGACGTCATTTATGCCAATGGTGACCATACCCTGAACGCCTTGAGGCAGCCAACTGAAAGTTGGAGCGCCAGAACTATCGAACCGGTTTTTCGCGAGTTAATGTTCAAGGCGGGCGCGTAGTGAGATGGTTATCTTTTCTTCATGCCGGTATCTTTGAAAAAGTAAACAGAGGTCATCCTCATTTTATAATATTGCACTCAGTGCTATAATCTATGACATAGCAGGGAAAGCTTATGAGGATATTTAAAACAAAATGGTTCCATCGATGGGCAAGACGTGAACAGCTTACTGACAAAGCTTTAAAAAATGCCGTTGAAGATATGATGCGGGGTCTTGTTGATGTCAACCTGGGTGGCTACGTGTACAAACAAAGAATACCCTTGCAAGGCCGGGGAAAGAGTGGCGGCCTGCGGACGTTGATTGCTTTCAAAGGATTTGGTAAGGCTTTTTTCATATACGGCTTTGCGAAAAACAAGCAAGCCAATGTTGCTGATGATGAATTGAAAATATTGCGAGTTCTTGCAGTAAAGCTGTTGGAATATAAAGCAGATGATTTGCAGCGTATGGTGGTTGCCGGTGAACTGATCGAGGTAGTGAGTTATGAGTGATCTGAAAAGTGTTATGTATGAAACCGCGCAAGGCCTGCACCGGGCCGGAGGGCTTGATAAGGCAACACTGCGTGAAATCGAGTCGTTGTGTTTGCCTGGAATAAGGGAATACTCCGCTCAAGACATAAAGCGCATTCGAACCAAAGCCCGGGCCAGCCAGGGGGTATTCGCTCGTTATTTGAATATCAGTGCATCCACCGTACAAAAATGGGAAACCGGACAGAAAAAACCCACCGGCGCCTCGCTTAAGCTATTGAACATCATCGATGACCGGGGACTGGAAGTATTATCTTGATGCTATCCTGTTGATCTAAAGTACTCCGCACTCAATGACACCCCTGCAAAGCCGGATCATCCTGCATCGTTTCATCTGTCAGGAATTTGGCTACAAAGACCTGCGCGACATGTTGGACAGTCTCGATGGGGTGCCGGCAGGATTTACCCCTAATGGCGAAAGCGAATATGCTCAAGCGTTGTATTTAAATCCCAACCTGACCAATGTCTCCTCTGAACAGCTATCCCATTACGACTCAAACATAGTGAATCATAGCCGCAAGCTGCTCATGACCGAAGAAGACGGGCGAGGTTGGAAATCGTACCAGTATCTTGCTTTGTTATTTACCGAGCACTATCTCAGTCGATACTTCAGTGATTCAGAAAAACTATGTGCCGATTTAAACATAGCAAAAGCAGGTGACCATCATGCAGCGATGATGCCGGATTACGTACCTGAAGACCTGCGAACCATTGCTTTTCAAAGTGCAACCGGCTCCGGTAAAACGCTTCTTATGCATGCACACATTCTTCAATATCAGCATTACCGGGGCAGATCCGGTGGGCAGCTTAATAATACCGTCCTGTTAACACCTAACGAGCAGTTGTCGGTACAGCATGAACGTGAGTTGCATGCGAGCGGACTGCGGGCGCGACTGTTCTCAGCAGAATCAGGCGCTGACATATTCTCACCTATTGAGATCATCGACCTGAACAAACTTGCGGAAAAACAGGGAATTAAACGGGTAGCGGTGCAGGACTTTGGTGACAACAACCTGGTATTGGTTGATGAAGGGCACCTTGGGGCGTCCGGCAAGGTTTGGCGTGAGCGCCGCAAAGAACTGTCCCGCGGCGGTTTCACGTTTGAATATTCCGCTACCTTCAATCAGGTAGTGAGTAAAAAGGACGCGGAATTGCTGGATGCCTACGGTAAATGTTTGTTGTTTGACTACACCTATCGCCAGTTTCACGAAGATGGATACGGCAAGGACTATGCGATATCCAACCTGCCTGGAGGAATGGACGACGCAAACAGCAACATGTACCTGCTCGGGTGTCTATTGACTTTCTACCAACAGTACCGAATCTGGATGGACAAAGGCGGGCAATGGACGCCATTTAACGTAACAAAACCGCTATGGGTATTTCTCGGCAAGACCGTGACCGGTTCCAGCAAGGCGGACCAGGAGACGAAGTCGGATGTTATTCGCATTCTGAATTTCCTGGCCTGGGTGCTGGCAAACGATGATCAAGTACGGCGTATGCTGGTCAGCCTGCTCAAGGGTCAATCCGGCCTGCCTGACGACCAGGGCCGTGATTACTTTGCAGGATGGTTTGGCTATCTCAGCAGGAATGCTAGAGATGACCTGTATTCCGATATTTGTGAACTACTGTTCAATGGATTGGGAAAGCTACGAGTTGTATACCTGACCGCGGGAGAGGGTGAGTTGCACCTGCGCAGCGCGGACAATCCCGTGTTCGGAGTGGTTAATATCGGTGATTCAACGGCGCTCTACAACCTATTGGTGAATGAAGGCAATCCGGATACATCCATTGAGCGGGAAGCGGGTTTCGTGGAGAGACTGTTTGCGGACGTGGATAAACCAAATTCGCCGGTAAACATCGTTATCGGCGCCCGCCGTTTCATTGCCGGGTGGAATTCCTGGCGGGTAAGCACCATGGGCCTGATGCATGTCGGTGTCGGCGAAGGGCCTGAAATTATCCAGATGTTCGGGCGCGGCGTGCGCCTTAAAGGCTGGAACATGAGTCTGAAACGTCACCAACAGAGCGGCGCGGAACTCCCGGAAAACAGCGTTGATCTCACTCATCTTGAGACCTTGTATGTCTTCGGATTACGTGCGAATTATATGCAGACCTTCCGGAACCTGTTGGAAAAAGAAGGCATGCGTGTGGATCAGGAAACCATTAACTTGCCTGTTACCTGGAATTTCGGCAAGAAACTTAACCTGAAGTTGATCCGTATCAAGGGCAACCAGAAGTTCGAGTTTTCCGACAAGAGACCGGTCCTGCCGGACCCTGATGATCCTGACAGGCCTTTTATAACTCTGGATTTGTATTCTCGGCTGCAGTCGATGGCATCCGGCAACATGGTTTCAGATCCCAAATATAATACAGATTCAGTCAAGCTGGGAGCATCTCATACATCTTTTTTTGATACCACGCGGATCTACGACAGGATTCTCAGACGTAAACAGCAGAACAACTGGAACAATCTGGTGATCAGGCGTGAGACTATCGAGCATCTCCTGCAGAATAACGACTGGTACGCGCTGTACATGCCGAGAGAACGGTTGAATTTGAATAATTTTCAAAATCTGAGAGAGCTTGAACAAATTACGGTTGACCTTATCATCGAGTATGCCGATCAATTCTGGCGCGAACAACGCCGGCGGTGGGAGAGCGAGAATATAGAAGTGGTCACCCTTAATAATGTTGATCGTAACAACGTTGAGACTTATGAGTTATCGGTAGAAGCGACACGGAAACAGTTAATCAAGGATATTTACGAATTGAAGGAGAACATTCGTGAAGGTTATTTCCATAATTTGAAACTTGGCGTCATTATGGCCGGCATCCATGCTTATCAGCCATTGCTATACGCCGGATCAGACCGTGAGATTACAGTTAAACCGGATGTTTTGAATGTGGATGAAAAAAAGGTGGTAGAGAAGTTAAAGGAATTAGTTGAAAACAGCGAAGTATGTTTACAGAATAAGGAATTGTACCTGATACGAAATCTATCACGCGGCCGGGGCGTGTCATTTTTCGATGATTTCGGTTATTACCCGGATTTCATTGTCTGGTTGAAAGATGACGATTGTCAGCACGTTGTGTTTCTTGATCCTAAAGGACTGGGTCGGTACGGGATCAAGGAACAAAAAAAGATACAGCTACATCAAAAGATTCGTGATATTGAAAAACAGGTTCGGAATACCGACCCTGACCTGCATTTGAACGCATACGTCCTGTCAGTTACACCAGCCGACAAAATTGATGGCGGCACTCGCTCTGTAACCGAGTGGAGAGAAGATGGGGTTTATTTCCTGAATGAGCCTGATTGTTTGAAACAAGTCATCACGAACGTATTAGAGCGAGAAAGTGACTGAGCGGCGAACTGGAAAAAATAAAACCGATTGAGGCGTCTTCTGCGGATTTATCGCTTTAGAGCGTCGCCACATGTAGTGGGCAATCGGGGATATCTCTGGCAACCACCTTTCCGGATTCGATAAACGGGCGCTCCAGGACGATCAATAGTTCCTGGCCCTTATCGGTGATTGCCGAGTTCACCACGGCGCCGATATTTTTCTCTTCTCCGCGCGGTGCCAGTCCGGCCCCAGGCGCCAAGAGGGTGCTGTTGTCCGTCACGGCATGGCATAAACTCCGTTTAACCTGGCCGCGAAAGCGCAGGCGAGCGATGATCTCCTGCCCCGGGTAACAACCTTTCGTGTATGACAGGGCGTCCAGGTGATCCAGCTTGAGTTCCTGGGGCAGGAAACGTCCGCTGGTTGCCGGGGTGATCCAGGGTATTCCATGCCTGATGAATGTCGTCTCCCAGTCGCAGTCATCCATTGGGGCTACATAAGTGGGTAATTCAGGAATTATTTCCTCCGCGGCGCCGGCGTCGACAATGTTTACGTCTGCGCGCATCACGTACATTTTCATGCGCGTCATGAATGTCTCTTTCAGCGTCTGGGGCAGCAGCAACCAGAAAGTCTCTTCAAGGCGCGCCAGGATGAAGGTGGCGAGCACCCTGCCTTTGGGGTCGCACCAGGCACTGAAGCCGGTTTGTCCGGAGGCAAGCCCGGTCACGTCGGTAGTGAATTGTCCGTGGAGGAAGCCGGCAGCGTCGGCCCCGGTGATCCTGAGCGGGGCAAGGAAGTCGATTGCACCGGGGTTCACTGGTTCATCCCGCTGATTTTTTCTACGAGAGACAGGTAATCGGGATTGGCCGGTTGCGCCTGGCCGGTGATCCAGGCATACAGATCGGGATCGGCCTCATCCAGCAGGTCTCCGAACAGTGACTGGTCCCCGGCGCTTAGCCGGGGATAACCCTGTTCCAGGAAACGCAGCAGCAGCAGGTCCATCTCCCGGGTGCCGCGCCGGCAGCGCCAGCGTAATTGGGCAAGGCTGTTGTCCGCGGACTCCATCACAGCATTTTTTTTGCCAGCAGCTTCTTGGTTTCTGCTATGGCTTTGGCAGGGTTCAGGCCCTTCGGACAGGTATTCGTGCAATTCATGATCGTGTGGCAGCGATACAGGCTGAACGGGTCTTGTAATTCATCCAGCCGCGTCTCCGTATTTTCGTCCCGGCTGTCGATGATCCAGCGGTAGGCCTGCAATAATATTGCCGGGCCCAGGTAACGATCGCTGTTCCACCAGTAACTCGGGCAGGAGGTGGAGCAGCAGGCACAGAGGATGCATTCGTACAGGCCGTCGAGTTTTTCCCGGTCTACCTTGGACTGCACGCGTTCACTGTCTTCCGGGGGAGTGGAACCGGTTTGCATCCAGGGCTTGATGGCGGCGTACTGCGCATAAAAGTGGCTCAGATCAGGGACCAGGTCCTTGACGACCTGGGTGTGGGGCAGGGGATAGACCTTGATGTCAGACCTGATATCACTGATGACCCTGGTGCAGGCCAGCGTGTTGACGCCGTCGATATTCATGGCGCAGGAACCGCAGATGCCCTCCCGGCAGGAGCGGCGGAAGGTCAGGGTCGAGTCGATTTCATTCTTGATATGGATCAGCGCATCCAGCACCATCTGGCCGCACTTGTCGAGGTCGACTTCGTAGGAGTCCACCCTGGGGTTAGCGCCGCTATCCGGGTCCCAGCGGTACACCTGCAGGGTTTTTTTTCGTTTTACCTCGCCGTTCAGAGGAAACGTTTGTCCCTGCTGCACCTTCGAGTTTTTCGGTAGTGTGAATTGCGCCATACCGGGTCTCTTTACTTGTCCTGAGATTACACAAATATTATTTTATCCGCAGATTACGCAGATTAACGCAGATTGTATTTTGATTCATTTCTTTTCATCTGCGTGCATCTGCGTCATCTGCGGATTATCATTTACGGATTAATATACCCGCTTTTTCGGGGGGATTGCCTCCACCTCGTCCGTCAGGGTGTTAAGGTGTACCGGCCGGTAATCAAACGCCACCTTGCCGGATTCGGGTTCCAGCCACGACAGGGTGTGCTTCATCCAGTTTTCATCGTCCCGTTCCGGGTAATCCTCCCGGGCATGGGCGCCCCGGCTCTCCTTGCGGTTTGCCGCGCAGCGGATGCTCACCTGTGCGCATTGCAGCAGGTTCTCCAGTTCCAGGGTCTCGACCAGGTCGGTATTCCATACCAGGGAGCGGTCCGTGGTGTTCACCTGTTCGAATGACCGGTAAATAGTATCCATCTTCTCGACGCCTTGCGCCAGTATTTCCCCGCTGCGGAAGACCGCGGCATCGGTCTGCATGGTGCGCTGCATGTTGTTCCTGATCCCGGCAGTGCGCAAATCGCTATCGGCATGGCGCAGGCGGTCAAACCGTTCCAGCGACTGCTCCGCCGCCGTAGCGCCCAGCGGTTTGTGGGGAGCACCGGGGCTGATCTCCCGGGCTGCGCACAGGGCCGCGGCGCGGCCGAACACGATGAGATCCAGCAGGCTGTTCGATCCGAGGCGATTGGCGCCATGCACGGAGACGCAGGCCGCCTCACCGATAGCCATGAGACCGGGAACGATGCTGTCGGGGTTGCCGTCCTTCAAGGTGACCATCTGCCCGTGGTAATTGGTCGGGATTCCGCCCATGTTGTAGTGCACCGTTGGCAGCACGGGTATAGGCGCCCTGGTCACGTCCACCCCGGCGAAAATGCGGGCCGACTCGGCAATACCGGGCAGGCGTTCGTTGACCACGTCCGGTCCCAGGTGTTCCAGGTGCAGGAAGAGGTGGTCCCGCTCCGGTCCGATCCCGCGTCCTTCCCTGATTTCGATGGTCATGGAGCGGCTGACAACGTCCCGGGAAGCCAGGTCCTTGGCGTTCGGGGCGTAACGTTCCATGAACCTCTCGCCTTCCGAGTTGGTCAGGTAGCCGCCTTCACCGCGCACCCCTTCCGTGATCAACACCCCGGCGCCGTAGATGCCGGTGGGGTGGAATTGAATGAATTCCATGTCCTGCAGGGGCAACCCGGCGCGCAGGATCATGGCGTTGCCGTCGCCGGTGCAGGTATGGGCCGAGGTACAGGAAAAATAGGCGCGACCGTAACCCCCGGTCGCCAGGACCACGGTATGGGCGCGAAAGCAGTGCAGGTCGCCTTTTTCCAGGTCCCAGGCCAGTACGCCCCGGCACACGCCTTCCTCGTCCATGATCAGGTCGATGGCGAAATACTCGATGAAGAACTCGGCATCGTGTTTCAGCGATTGCTGGTACAGGGTATGCAGGATGGCGTGCCCGGTACGGTCCGCGGCGGCGCAGGTACGCTGTGCGGTGCCTTCTCCGAAGTTCGTCGTCATGCCGCCGAAGGGGCGCTGGTAGATCTTGCCGTCGGTGGTGCGCGAGAAGGGGACGCCGTAGTGTTCCAGTTCAATCACCGCGGTGGCGGCTTCCTTGCACATGTACTCAATGGCATCCTGGTCGCCGAGCCAGTCCGACCCCTTGACGGTGTCGTACATGTGCCAGCGCCAGTCATCTTCCCCCATGTTGCCCAGCGCCGCGCTCATGCCCCCCTGGGCTGCCACCGTATGGCTGCGGGTGGGGAATACCTTGGTGACGCAGGCCGTTTTCAGCCCTTTCTCAGCCATGCCGAAAGTGGCGCGCAGCCCGGCGCCGCCGGCGCCCACTACGACTACGTCGTATTCATGCTGGATAAGTGGGTAGGCGGCGCTCATCAATTACAGGCCGAGGCAGACCAGCATGACGGCAAGGATGGAAGCGAATGCGCACAACGCGGCCAGGAACCTGACCAGGATGATGGCCGCCGTCTTCTGCTTCCCGTCGGCAAGGTAGTCTTCGATGACTTCCGTCATGCCGGACTGGGAATGGTAGAACAGAACCGGGATCAGCAGGATGAACAGGATGGCGGTAGAGGGAGTCGCAAGCCAATCACGAACGACCTCGTATTCCAGTGAGTCCAGCGTGGACAGATCGTAAATAAACCACAACACAAGAGGCAAGAGGGCCGCGGCGGAAAGCCGCAGGTACCACCAGCTACGGATACTTTCAGCGGCGCTTCCCGGCTGCGCAAACAGGAGTTGCCTGATCACGCCATGCCCCCTGCACAGACGGTAATGACCGTGAGTAAGATCGCGGCAATCACCACCGCGTAACCGCTGCGGTATGTCGTCGAGATCTCCAGTCCGACTCCCAAATCCCACAACAGGTGGCGCACACCGTTGCAGAGATGGAAATAAAGCGTGAATACGAACCCGATAATAAAGGCCTGTCCGTACCAGGCAGAAAGGTGCCGGCTGACCAGGGCGTAGGTCTCCTCACCCGCTGCGATTGACACCAGCCAGCAGCTTAACAGGATCGCACCGGCGCTCAGAATGACACCGGTAATGCGATGCAGGATGGAAAGCACCGAGGTCAGCTGCGGCCTGTACTGCATGAATGGCGACAGCGGCGTATGCGAGTTTGTCATTCGGTTCCCGGTCGAAAAAGAGCGTATTATACCGAAACCATACCATTCCCGCACAAGCCTGTCCCTGCGGGCGGGCCGGGAAGCGGTCGCCCGCGGCGTTACGCCGCTTGGCAAGGACGCGCCAATCCCGGCGCGGCGTGCCTTGCGCTCAACCGCTTCCCGACCCGCTGAACATGTCAATATTAACTGGAAAGGGTACTAGCTACTCCCTGCTTTCGCAGGGACAGGCTTCGCCGTGGCCGGACAGGTCGAACGTGGCAAAAAGGGGCAGGTGATCCGAGTATTTCTCCGCCCCGGTATCAAAATACGTTTTTTCCTCTACAACCAGGGCATCCAGGGCCTGGTTGTAGATGATGTGGTCGATGGCGTAGGGAAATTTCGGGTTGTAGGGCTGTGGGTGCGCCGTGCCGTGCAGCACTTTTTCCAGGTCGGCATGAGTTCCGGACATGCCGCCTGATTCCAGTCGCAACCATACCTCGTCGCTCAACTGGTCAAGCTGCCGGTTGAAGTCGCCGGCTATGATGAAATCCTGCTTCAGGAGGTTACGGGAGTTGATCCAGCCGGACAGCGCATTTACCTGCCCATGGAGGATGGCGCAGTCCGGCCTGGTTTTCATGCCTGTCAGCGCCTGGTACGTGCACCTGGATTTCAGGTGCAGGGAAAGCAGGTGCAGGGGAGGGTGTGGGGGGATTGAACCGGCCCTGTCCGGGACGGCATGCTCCAGGATCAGGTAGACGCCCCAGCGGCCGGCATCGTGCCCGCCCTGCAACTCACTGACATCCGCTTGCCGCACCGCACGCAACCCCAGCCGCGCGCTGATATCCTTGCGCACGGCAATGCCGGTACGCTGCATCAGCCTGGGATTGGAAATGTCGTAACATTCGGGGAATTGCCGCGCAGGACGTTCCGAAACATGCACTACATACTCTGAAGCAGGGAATATCCTGCTCGCGGCGCGCAGGTTTTCCACTTCCTGGAATGCGATCACGTCTGCCCCTGCTTTGTCCAGGTATGTTCTGATGGCTGTATAGTCGGCAGAGTCCCGCGGCCTGCAGCCTGTTCCGTCAGCAGCAGCGAGGTGTTCGATATTCCAGGCAACCAGGGTAAGGTCCCGGTCGGCGGCGATACCGGAGAACGCTGCCAGTGTCAGCCATAGTGCGCTGATTATCCTCGCCGGACAGACCTCAAAAATCGACACAACGGCCTTTTCTTTCCCAGTCGCCGTAACGGGTGGGCTCAGGTCCCTTGGGACCGCCGAGTTCACCGGTTTCTTTCTGTTTGCTGCTTTCAGCGGGCCGTACGCGTCTGGGCCGGATTTGCTGTTTGGCTGTTTCTTTTTTTGCCATTGGCCGGGTTAACGAAATCTTCAGCGTCCTGATGGTTTGAAGGTTCCACACTGCTGCTTGTTTTCAGGGTGGGATCAGCTACAGTATGTAAACGATCAAAACGGAATGCAAGTGCAAGGATTGTGAACCACGACAGAATGGAAGCTCCGCTGGAACTGCCGATCTTCATCCACTACCGGCCCTCGAAGCGAATCGGCATATTCAATACCCTGGTGCATGCCGGGGCGATTTTCTGCCTGTTTCTGTCCGACATTCCCGCTGCTGCAACGGTGCTTGTCGCAACCGCGGTCCTGACAAATTACGGATTCTACCTGAAGCGGTTTCTGTTTACGGACGGCGCCTGCTTCAGACTGGACAGACACGACCGGTGGCAGTTGTTGCTGGGCAACCATGAAGCCGTGGACCTGAGATTGCTGCCCGGCGCGCTGGTTCACCCGAAAATCATAGCCCTGTGCTTCAAGGAACCGTCCGGCAGGACCCGTTACTGCGTGCTGACCCATGACAACCTGGACAGGCAGACCCTGAGGCGGTTGCGGGTCAGGCTGCGCTGGCCTCATTAAACCGGGCTGGAGTCAAAGAAAAATATAGAATCAATCGTTCGCATTTCATGGTGTAGAATCCCGGGAGAAGATACCAGTTGGAGGTCAAATACGATGGGGATGCTTGGATTTACGCTGACGTTTGTCGGGGCGGTACTTTTAATCAACGGTATGGGCGGGCTCAAGCGCATCGATGACCGCTCAATGGCAGTATTCAATCTCATGGTGGGTTCCCTGTTCCTGTTCGCGGCGCTTTTGAGTCTGGTCCGTGCTGAAACCGCCCAGGACTTTCATGGAGTGGTTGCAATACTGTTGTTCGCTTTCACCTACCTCTATATTGCCGTGAGTCTCTGGTTTGATCTCGATATGCGCGGCGTGGGGTGGTACTGCTTCTTTGTTGCGCTGACGACTATCCATTATGCCGTACTCAGCTACCAGGGTGATGATTATCGTCTGGGTGCGATGTGGTTGATCTGGGGCGGGTTGTGGTACCTGTTTTACCTGTCCTGGGTACCAGGCAAAAACTTGGGCAAGCTGCTGTCCTATGCAACCATTGCCACCGGAATCCTTACCGGCTGGATCCCGGGTCTGTTGATGCTTACCGATAACTGGTAACTGGATTTCTTCTCCTTCCTGCACGGGCAGGTATCTACCGGGTTCCGGCTTTCGCCGGAACGACGGACTTGCGGGCCGTCCGCCAGGCGATCCAGAGTTTCCTGAGCGGGGTCAGGGAAATGCGGGAGTCCGTGATTTGCACGGGATCGGATTGGTATTCCCGGCACAGGGCAACCTGTATTTTGAGCATGACCCGGGAGAACAGGAGATTGCCGGCGTCTTCACCCTGCAATCCGGCAAGACAGGTTTCCATGTCGGTGTGAAGCCGTTCAAACAGGTCGGCGAAAAACCTCTGCGCGGCTTCGCCGTAATCAGGCTGGATGACTGTCTCGAGGAAGAGATTGTGGCCGGTCAACAGTTCTGACGGGAGTATGTTAAGGCCGAGCCTGGCGAAGTGCCGGAGGTGGTGCAGCAGTTCAAAGGCGCCGTAACAGCAACCGGCGTGCGCCAGTACGGCCAGTTTGCCGGGGTCCGTGCAACCGCAGGCCTGTCCCGCCGCCTTCCAGATGGTTCCGGACGCGGCGCTGTGCCGTTCCAGCCAGTCGCGGTAGGCGCCGGTCTCCGGTGTATCGAGGACCTGCGCCATTGCCGCAACACAGCCCATCAGTTCCGGTTGGGAAAGATAGTTTGCGCTGTCGACTTGTGACAGTTCCCGGGTGATGGGGTGTCTTGCCTCGCCGGAAAACAGCCTGCCGATCTCCTCAAACCACCAGTACAGCGTAACCCTTGCCGCACCGGGGTCCGATGACTCGCACAGGACCTCGCTGAGTTCATGGTAAAACGCAAACAGGGCATGCAGTTTCCGCCTGACTTGCGGGTCGTGGTACAGGGTCGAGTAATACAGGTTGGAACCGGCGGGGGCGGCTTTATCGCGGCAATATTCCTCCGGTGTCATGTACCGTTAACCCGAACCCATGACAGGATTTCTTCCGGGCTGTCTACCAGTCCGTCGGCCCCCCAGTCGTCCGGGTTGTCTGCCTTGTCGATGTATCCGTAGGCGGCAACCAGGGTTGTCATCCCGGCGCTGGCGCCTGCCTCGATGTCGCGCCGGGCGTCTCCCACGTACACGGTTTCTCCAGGGTTGCACTGCAGCAGTTCGCAGGCATGGAGCAAGGGTGCGGGATGCGGTTTGCGCTGTTCCAGGGTGTCCCCGGAGACGATGCAACCGGTACGCGCATCCAGTTGCAGGTCCTGCATGAGCGGATTGGTCAGCCAGGCAGGTTTGTTGGTAACGATACCCCAGGAAGCACTGATCTCTTCCAGCCCGGCCAGCACCAGTTCCATCCCCGGGAAAAGGCAACTCTCGCGGGACAGGTTGTCCCGGTAAATTGCCAGGAATTCTTTGCGCAACCGGTCCAGTTCCGGATCGGCTTCATCCAGTTCGAACGCCAGTTTCACCAGCGCAACGCCACCCAGGGAAACACTGGGGCGGATTGTCTCAAACGCCAGCGGCTGCCTGCCGTGGTTGACCAGGGTCCGGTTCAGGGCATTGGCCATGTCGGGGGCGGTATCGACAAGGGTGCCGTCCAGGTCAAACAGCACACAACTGATGCCGTTATCAGGTTGAGCAGTTGTCATTGAGGTTTCAGTTGTCCAGGCTGTAAGGATTAGGAGTCGAGTCGCGCATGGACCAGGTAATTTACACCGGGATCGTTGGTCAGGGCGCAGTACCTGAGGCCCGGGAGGTACAGCATTCCCCTGATATCCATTACGTTGAAGTGCGCCGTACGCAGCCAGCGGTCCAGTTCTGAGGGACGGATGAAGGCGCCGTAGTCATGGGTTCCTTCAGGCAGCAGGCCGAATACCCTTTCAGCGCCGATAATGGTGCTGAGATAGGACTTGAGGTTGCGGTTGATTGTGGACAGGATTAAATCGCCCCCGGGTCTCAACAACCGGGCGCAGGTTTGCAGCAATGCTCCGGGGTCCGGTACGTGTTCGAGCAGTTCCATGCAGGTGAGCACATCAAAACAGTCCGGGTTTTCTGAGGCGAAATCTTCAAGTTTCCCGGCGATATAGTCTATTTCCAGGCTGTTTTCCCGTGCATGCTGCCTGGCGACCCGGACCACGTCATCGCTGGCGTCCAGACCCTGAACCCGTGCGCCCCCGCGCGCCAGGGCCTCGGTCAGAACACCGCCTCCGCAGCCGACGTCAAGTACGCGCCTGCCCTTGAGCGCCACTTTGCCGGTGATGTAGTTCAGCCTGGCCGGGTTAATATCGTGCAAGGTCCTGAGCGGACCGTTGCTGTCCCACCAGTCATTGGCCAGTCGGTTGAACTTGTCAACCTCGTCCTGGTTGATGTTTTCCTGGTGGTTGATCATGGCTATAAGATAATTAATAATCCCGTTTTAGATTACTTTGCGCGTTTACCGAATAAGTGCTAATTTACTACAGAGCAACTGAGGTGTGATGAACTATGGCGTCTATTCTAGATGATCGTGCCGACAGGCCACAAGAAGTTATGGAAACTGTGCAGATGGAAGCAGGGAATGAAATAATGCCGTTGCAACGTAATGAAGCCCGTTTGCTGGAGATTATCTCCAGGGGTTTCCGGGGGGGCGCGGTCAGTTTTGACGTGATCCTTCAGGACGGGAGTGAACACCGGATCGGTACCGGCTCCCCGGGTTTCAAACTACGTATGACCCACCCCAGAGGTCTGCGGGCCATTGCGTCTTTTGATGAAGGAGTAATCGCCAATGCCTATATAGACGGCTGGTACGAGGTCGAGGGCGATATCATTGAAATGTTCGACTTGCGCGACAAAGTGCAGGACCGGCACCTGTTCAGGTGGCTATGGCGCTTCATCGCGCCGGTGCTGCTGGGGCAGGTCAGGGTCAACAAGTCCGCCATCAGCCGCCATTACGAGCGCGACCATTCATTTTACCTTTCGTTTCTTGACGAGGAATTCCGCTGTTACACCCAAGGTATTTTCGAGTCGGATGACGAACCCCTCTCGGTTGCGATACGCCGGAAAATGGACTTTATCCTGGAACGCTGCAAGATGAAGCCCGGCGACGAAGTGCTGGATGTCGGCGTAGGCTGGGGTTCGTTTGCGGAGCACGCGGCGCGCAAAGGTATCAAGGTAACCGGTCTTACCATCGCCAGGCAGTCGCTCAGCTTCATGCAGCAGTTGACCACCGAGAAGGACCTGCCGATCACCACCAGCTTGACGGATGTGCTGGAGTACAAACCCCAAAAGCAGTTCGATGCCATTGCCATACTGGGCGTCATGGAGCACCTGCCGAACTATGACGAGGTTCTGAAGTGTTTCGACCGGTTGCTCAAACCGGGCGGTCACGTTTTTCTCGATGCGAGCGCCATCCCCCGGAAATACGAACTGTCATCTTTTATTACGCAGCACATATACCCGGGCAACCATTCCTTCTTCGTGCTGCACGATTTCCTTAAATCGCTTGCCTCGATGCCGTTTGAGCTGAAGGGAGTATGGGATGACCGGCACAGTTATTACCTGACGTTTGTCCACTGGGCTAAACGGTTCGATGCCAACCGGGATTTCATCATAGAGCATTTCGGTGGAGCAGATTACCGGCGCTTCCGGCTCTACCTGTGGGGAGCGGCCAACTGCTTCCTGCGTAACCGCCTGCAGTGCTACCGCCTGGTGTTGCAAAAGACTGCTGTGCCAGCGTAGATCGCGTGTAAAAGATTATCCGCAGATTACGCAGATTAACGCAGATGACAAATATTAACTCCGTACTCCATGTCCTTAACGGAGTTAACTATCAAGTCATTCAATCATAAAATAATTTGTATTACCTGAATTATCTGCGCTAATCTGCATAATCTGCGGATAAATAATCTGTCACAGGTTCTGCAGCAGGATGCCGCCGCGTTTCCTGAATCGTTCCGTGGCAAGTTCCGTGAACCGGTCGATAATGCTGCCCTGCACCGAAGGCCGTGACAGGATGGCGTCACTCCAGGCCAGCACCCGCTCGCAACCCGGCGGAACCAGGTTATCAACCGCTTGTTTCAGCAGGTATTCCATGCGGATGAATACAGGCGCATAGGCCGCGTCGATCAGCGAGAAAGCCGCACCGTTGAAAAATGGTTCGGCCGCCAGGTTCTTTTCCAGAAACTCGAATTTATCCCTCAGTCCCTGCACGGATTGCTCCACGACGTTTTCGTCATCCGTAATCAGCATCCTGAAAGACAGGTTGGATAATTCCGAGCCGTATTCAATCCAGGCCCGGTTCACTGCTTTCTGCAACGGGTCTTGCGGATGCATCGACGGGGGCGTGATTTCATCCAGGTATTCGTTGATGACGGCCGATTCAAACAGGATGTTGCCGTTAATTCTCAGGACGGGCACCTTCCCAAGGGGCGAGATGTCTAAAAACCACTCAGGTTTGTTCGCAAGGTCGATATTTGTCCGTTTAAACGGAATTTCCTTTTCCAGCAGGGTTATGACCGAGCGTTGTACGTACGGACACAGGTCAAAACTGATCAGTTCAATTTCCATGTCCCGAACGGCGGTAGCGACCAACCGCGTAAATCAGCGGCGTTTTTTTCCTCTCTTTCCCCTGGGTTCCTGGAAGTTGACGCGCAGGTAGTTGCCCTGGTAGAGCTTGCCGTTCAATCCTTCAATCGCCGCCCTGGCCTCGTGCCCTTCCATGTCGACGAAGCCAAACCCCTTGCACTTGCCGGAAAAAACATCGGTTGCAAGCTGGATGCCCCTGACTCTCCCAAATTCCGAGAAGAGTTCGGTCAGGGTAGCTTCATTCGTGTCCTGCGGCAGACTTCCAACAAACATTCTTTTCAAGACAATGTCCTCTCCGGAGACCCGGATTGTTGAGAAAAGTTATTTTCCCCGCTAACAACGGGGGCGCCTGAGAACAGGCGTCAGGTTAACTGAACGTTAACGGCCTGATCGCCTTTATCACTCGCCTGTTTCTCAAACGAAACTGTCTGGCCTTCGCTCAAGGTTCTGAATCCGTCAGCCTGAATTGCGGAGAAATGTACGAAGACATCAGCGCTTCCATCATCAGGAGTAATAAATCCGTACCCCTTGGTTTCGTTAAACCATTTAACAGTACCATTTGCCATATATCACCTCTAAAATAAATTAAATAATCCCTAACATCGTAATGTGTTGCAAATTCTAAAGGTAATGCAGGAAATACCAACCGGAATTACTGATGACCAGAGAAAATATGCAAACTAAGTGTATAGTGTGTACGAAGATTGCATAATAATCAAATCATTTTGTTTGATTGGCCTGATCACGCACGATTCCAGACATTTACCACTGATTTATCGGGACATATACCATGGTTAACGAAAACCCGGCTGAGCACGACATGCTGACACGCATCTTCAGGATGCAGACGGAACTGAACGATTACGTTTTCAAAAAGAATGACCTCAAGGATATCTCGGGAAATTCCCTGACCATGGAAACCATTTACGCAGATGTCAACAGCGGCGCACTCAAGGTGAATGACTTGCCGAATACCTGGTTGTCAAACTACTCAAGGGCAATGCGCGAGGAGATAACGGAACTTGATGAGGAGTTGTTGTGGAAATGGTGGAGCAAGGATGAGATCAATATCCAGAATATCCGGGTTGAATTAATCGACATATTGCATTTCCTGGTTTCCGCAATGATATGCTCAGGCCTGACGCCGGAAAGAGTGTACGATATTTATCGCCAGAAACACGCAGTGAACCTGAACCGGCAGGACAGCGGATACAGTAAGGACACGAAAACCGAGGAAGACAACAAGAAAATTAATTAGGAATTAGGAATTAGGAATTAGGAATTAAAATCTTAAAAACCCAATTCGTAATTCGCAATTCCTAATTCCTAATTCCTAATTCGTAATTGATCAATGATAATAGAGTGTCGTCGAGGCTGTTGCCTTGTATTCCTGCTGTTCATCAGCGCGAGCTGTATCGGCCAGGCCTCTTTCAAGTCGGGTTCGCTGACCATCAACACGAAATTTGAAGACCTGATCTACCGTGTTGAGGTTGCCGATACCAGGCGCCTGAAGAGTATCGGCCTGATGTACCGGTCTTCCCTGCCTGCGGGCCGGGGAATGTTGTTGCTGAATGAAAAACCGCAGGCGCTGAACGTGTGGATGAAGAATACCTTTATCCCGCTTGATATAATCTATATCGATACGGACGGGCATATCGTCAAGATCGTTGAGAATGCACAGCCGGAATCCACGGCTGTGATGCCCTCTGAGGGCAAAGTAAAGGCCGTCCTGGAGTTGAACGCCGGGCAGGTGCGGCAACGGGAAATCGCCGTCGGGGACCGGGTCACCTACCAGGTTGATTAACGCAGTAAAAATTTATCCGCAGGTGACGCAGATTAACGCAGATTATTTTTTGTTTATTCTGTAGTTTCGTATCCTGGCTGATTATATTGCTGCCGACTGAATTCAGGAAAAAATGAATAACAATCACTATTCATCTGCGTCATCTGCGTCATCTGCGGATAACAACACTATGAAAATTATTCTTGCACCCGATTCATTCAAGGGAAGCTTGGCTTCCATGGACGTTGCCGCGGCCATGGAAACCGGGATCAAAAGGGTAATCCCTGGCGCTGAGTGCATAATCATACCCATGGCCGACGGCGGGGAGGGAACGGTGCGGTCCCTGCTCGATGCGGCAGGCGGAGAGTTGATCAGTTGTACGGTGAAAGGACCTGCCGGCCGCAGGGTTAACGCCGGCTACGGGATACTGGCTGACAACAGGACTGCGGTCATCGAAATGGCCGCGGCCTCCGGCCTGTCCCTGGTCAGCGGCAGCAGCAGGAACCCGTTGAAGACCACTACCTTCGGTACGGGAGAATTGATGTGCCACGCCCTTGACCGGGGCGTGGAGACCATCATCCTGGGCATAGGCGGTTCGGCCACCAATGACGCCGGCGTAGGCATGGCCCAGGCCCTGGGGGCGGTATTCCGCGACGGTGGCGGCCGCGTTATCCGCCGGAACGGCGCCGGGGGGATGCTGCAGGATATAGAGTCTGTGGACCTGCAGGGCTTGCACCCGGGATTGCGCAATACCAGGGTCCTGGTCGCTTGTGATGTCGACAATCCGCTGTCCGGAAAAAACGGGGCCGCCCACGTGTTTGCCCCGCAGAAAGGCGCAGATGCCGCCATGGTGAAGATTCTGGATAAAAACCTGAAACACCTGGCCGGGGTCATCAAGCGTGAACTGGGTGTTGACGTGGACAAGGCGCCGGGGGCGGGCGCAGCAGGCGGACTGGGCGCCGGACTGCTGGTATTTGCCGGCGCGGAGCTCAAGAGCGGGATCGAGATCATCAGCAAGGCAACCGCCATTGAAACGCACCTGCGCACGGCAGACCTGGTTTTCACCGGTGAGGGCAGGGTGGACTTTCAGACCGCGTTCGGCAAGACGCCGGCGGGCATCGCCAGGCTTGCCGGGGAATACGGCGTGCCTGTGATCGCGATCGGCGGCGGTCTGGCTGACGATGCCGGAGCAGCCTTCAACCACGGGATCAACGGCCTGGAAGCGGCCATTGCCAGGGACATGCCCCTGGACGAGGCGCTGGCGAACTCGGGGGAATATATCGCCAACGCGGCGGAGCGGGCCATCCGGCTGATAAAAATCGGCCAGTCAATGAAAAAAAATCCGCAGATGATGCAGGTTGATTTATCCACAGATGACGCAGATTAACGCAGATTATTGATATTAATTCTTTGATTCCGTGTCAAAACAGATTATCTTGCTGGCTGCTCAATACAAGAAAAACAAACCGGCAACAAATTTTATTTTATCTGCGCTCATCTGCGTAAATCTGCGGATAAATCCATGAAACTTTCAAAATTTGCACAGCGCTTTTCCGAGCATTCCGGCATTATCCTGCTGATGGATGACCTGGGAGAGGCCATGGCGGGTGATAAGGATGTATTGATGCTGGGCGGGGGCAATCCCGCGCATATCCCCGAAATGCAGGCGCTGTTCCGGGACAGGATGCAGCGCCTGCTGGACAGTCCGGCGGAGTTTGCCCGCGTCATCGGCGATTATGACCCGCCCCAGGGGAACAAGGCATTCCTGTCGGCGCTTGCAGACCTGTTGAACCGTGAGTACGGCTGGGGGCTTGGCGCGCAGAACCTCGCGCTCACGCCGGGGAGTCAATCGGCTTTTTTCATGCTGTTCAACATACTTGCCGGTGAATTTGACGGTAACCGGAAGAGGAAAATCCTGTTGCCCATGGCGCCGGAATATATCGGCTACGGCGACGTCGGGTTGACGGACGGCATTTTCCAGGCGCACAGGCCGGCCATCGAAAAGCTGCCGAACCGCACCTTCAAATACCACGTCGATTTCGACCGGTTAAGCGTGGATGACTCGATAGGCGCTGTCTGCGTTTCGCGCCCGACCAACCCGACGGGGAACGTACTGACGGACACGGAAGTGGCCAAGCTTATCGATATTGCTGCAGACAACGCCATACCCCTGATCATCGACAACGCCTACGGCATGCCGTTCCCCAATATTATTTTCACGGAAGCGGAACTGGTTTGGAACGACAACATCATTCTGTGCATGAGCCTGTCGAAACTGGGCCTGCCCGGCACGCGCACGGGAATTATCGTTGCCCGTGAGGATATCATCAGGACCCTCAGCAATATCAACGGCATCCTGAACCTGGCGCCGGAGAGCGTGGGCCCGGCGCTGGCGTATGACCTGATCAAGTCCGGTGAAGTGACGGAAACCAGCAGGACCCTGATACGGCCGTATTACCAGGAGAAAGCGAAACGGGCGATCGCGTTGCTGCACCAGGAACTGGCCGGGGTGGATTATTTCATACACAAGGCGGAGGGCGCTATTTTCCTCTGGCTGTGGTTTCCCGGCCTGCCTGTCTCCAGCCAGGAACTTTACCGCCGGTTGAAGCAGCGGGGCGTTCTGATCATTCCGGGGCAGTATTTTTTCCCCGGACTGGACGACGACCCGTGGCAACACAAGCAGGAATGTATACGCATGACTTATTCGATGAACGACGACGTGGTGCGGGAAGGTATCAAAATCATTGCGGAGGAGGTAAAGAAACTATGATAAACCTTGAGGGTAAAGTTGCGATTATCCCGGGCGGCGCCACCATGATTGGCAGAAAGGTTGCCCATGAGTTTTTAAGGGCAGGGGCCAGGGTAACGGTCTGCGATATAGACGAAGCCGGCGGGCATGAACTGGAGCAGGAAGCGGGAGACGGGCTGAAATTTATCCACGCCGACATCACGGACGATGCACAAATCGACGCAGTGATAGAACAAACACTTGCCGCCTGGGGCGGGATTGACTGCCTGGTGAATGTCGCCTGCACCTACCTGGACAACGGCATAGCCTCGTCCCGTGAGGAATGGCGCCAGGCCCTGGATGTAAACCTGGTTAGCGGCGCCGTTTTCGTGCAGAAAGTGGCGCCTTACATGCGCCAAAGAGGCGGGGGCGCCGTTGTGAACTTTGCCAGCATAAGCGGAAAACGGGCGCAACCGGGACGGCTGCTCTACGCCGCGTCCAAGGCTGCGATAATCGGCGCCACGCGCAACGAGGCGTTGCTGCTGGCGGAGGACAATATACGGGTAAACTGCGTGTCCCCCGGCTGGGTATGGTCAAACGTCATACGGGACATGAGCGGCAACGACCGGGCAAAAGCTGACCGGGTTGCCGGAGACTTCCACCTGTCCGGGCGCACGGTCGACCCGGAGGAGGTTGCCAGGAGCGTGGTATTTTTATGTTCCGATGCCGCGTCCGGGATCAGCGGCGCCGACCTTGCGGTTGATTGCGGTTATACGGCGATAGGGGCCGAGCAGAAGACCGATAAGGTGGCGCAGTTAATGGAGTAATTTGTACGGGGACGGACTTCAAGTCCGTCCCCGCATCCCATGACATTACCGGGCTTGGCTTAAGTGCGGTAGCCACAGGGCGATTTCCGGGTAGAAGATCAACAGCACCAGCAGGATTGCGGAGCAGGCCATGAAGGGTATGGCTGCGAGCCAGATGTCCTGTATGCGGGTGCCAGGCGGGGCTACGCCTTTCATCACGAACAGCAGCAGTCCCATGGGCGGCATGGTCAGGCTCATTTCCATTGCCAGCAACACGATTACGCCGAACCAGATCAAATCGAAACCGTAGTAATGCGCCAGCGGGATGAATATCGGCAGTGTCAGCATCATCATGGACAACTGTTCCATGAACGCGCCGAGCATGAGCATGATGACGAACATGATGAGCAGGGCCGCCAGGGGCGCAAGGGTGAGGGTGCCGACCCATTCCACCAGTCCGGTAGTAGCGCCTGAGAAGGCAAGCACCTTGCTGAAGGTCGAGGCGCCCAGGATAATCATGAACATCATCACGGTGACCCGGGTGGCGCCGAGCAGTGATTTGACTATGACCTCCATTGCCAGGCAGCGGTAACAGGCCGCGAGAATGACCACACCGGCGACACCGCAGGCTGCCGACTCGGTAGGGGTTGCCCAGCCCAGTATGATCATGCCGACTACCAGGAAGACGATAAAACTCATCGGCAGCACGTCCCTGACGACCAGCATGATTTTTTCCTTCACTGATATTTCAACCACGTCGTAAACAGGGGCCGAATCCGGGTCCAGGCGGATACTGATGACGATGTAGAGCCCGTACAATGTCGCCAGCACCAGTCCCGGCACGATCCCGGCAATCAGCAACTTGCCGATATCGATATAGGCCAGGCTGCCCAGCAATACGGCAAGCGCGGACGGCGGGATGAGGATGGCCAGGCCGCCTACGCCCAGTATCGGCCCGATGGACAAACGGTTTTTGTAGCCGCGTTTTGACATCTCCGGCACCATCAGCGTCCCCAGCAACGCGGTGGACGCCATGCTGGAACCGGACAACGCGGCAAACATGGTGCCGCCGCCCACGGTAACGAACGACAGGCGTCCGGGCAGTCGCCCGAACAGTTTATCCAGCGCATTGAATGCGCGGAACCCCAGTCCGGAATGGAAAAACAGTTCGCCCATGATCAGGAACAGGGGGACGGGGACCAGGGAGAAGCGGGTGAGCGCATTGGCCGCATTCCTGACCAGTTGCGCCAGGCCCGCCTCGCCTCCCATGAACATGATGACCCCGATGACGTCGGCCCCGAGGAAAGCAAACGCAACCGGCAGGCCCAGGGCAATCAGGAAAATCGTGATGCCGAGCATCAGGGCAAATGCTGCAAACCAGGCGAGGTACATTATTCAGTCCTTATGGAACGACGCGCTATCATGTTACTCATGGATGCCGATTTCTCCGTCGTACATGCTGTCGAAGCCTGCCAGGTACCGGCTGAACTCGATCGTCAGCAGGGAGAACGAGACTGGCATGACGGCGAATATCAGCCAGCGCGGCATATCGAACGAGCGCACCTCCTGGTCGCCCCGGATCCATGCCTCGACGGTCACCAGGCCGGCGTAGTAACAGATTAGCCCGCAGGCGATTGCACACAGCAGGTAGCTGAGTTTGCAGATAAGCGGCCGCAGCGCAGCAGGCGCAAGCGCCGTAACCAGTTGCATGTAGACATGGTGTTTTTTCCTGACCAGCCAGGGCGCGCCGAGCAGGGTAACGTAGTACAGGCCGTATTCCGTCAGCGCCAGGGTGTGGGTGAACGGCGGGAAACCGGTATTCCTGGCGATAACGTCATAGAGTATGAACAGGGTAACCAGGGCAAGGATCCCTGCCCCTGACGAGAACAGGCAGAATAACAACCTCTCGTACCCGCCTGCCGGTCTGTCGGTCATTCCTGCCGCACCTCGTCGGCGCGGTAAAACTTGTCGAGCAGTTCCGGGTAATATTCCGGTGAACGCTCCCGTAACCGCTGCCAGATGACGTCATGGGCAAGCTGGCGGTATTTCCTCTCTCCATTCCCGTCCAGCGACACAGCCTCCATGCCGAGCTGGCGCATGCGCTCATCCAGTTCCCGGGTCCGTTTCCGGAAGCGGTCATAACTGTCTGTTTCATAATCGAGGACGGCCTTATGCAGTATGTCGCGCACGGATGCGGGAAGCTGTTCCCACCTGTCCTGGTTAAAAATGATGCCTACGTCGCTGGAAAATACGCCCGGGTCTATGCGGTACTTCAGATGCTGGTGCCACGATGAATCTTCCAGGCCGACTATGGGCCAGCCCACGCCCTGGATCATGTTGCGTTCCAGGGCCATGTAGATGTCCGGCGCGGCGACATTGACGAAGCGGGCGCCGAGACTGTTGATGAAGCTGCGCCACACCGGGCCGCCGCGGATCAGGGTGGAACGCAGGTCCGGTATGCCGCTGGCATCCAGGGGCGGTTTTTCACGGGTGAACACATGAAATTCGATGAACATGGCGCGGGCCAGGTAGCGCACATCCAGTTTTTGCCGGTGTATCCTGTCCATCAACTCGATGCCGCCGTTAGCCCGCGTTTCCCGGGGAGTAAGATTGCTGGAAAACAGCGCTTCGACCTCGGGCAGTAATCCGATGTAATAGGTGGCCGGTCCGAACACCATGTGCACCACGCCGGTGCGCACCGCATCGGCCTGTTCAAACGTCGGTATCGCCTCGGGGCCGCCGACGAATATAATCCTGAATTTACCCTCGCCCAGTTCGTTGACCTGCTTGACCCACTGTTCAAAATCACGGGTGTAATCGGTCTGTCTCGGCAGCATGCTGATGGCGCGGATGATTTCAATATCCGATTGCTGGCTGCACCCGGCCAGCGCCAGGATGGAACATAACAGTATCGATTTGATAAGATGGCCGGGAAACATACGATATTGTTCAATATAACATACGCAGATTAAATAGACGCGCCCATGGAACTACCGTAATGAATCTCCCTGCAAGGCTGGACGGCCGCACCAGGCCGCAGTTGCCTCCTACCCATTACCTGGATAACCGTATTTATACCGATCCTGACGTGTTCGAAACGGAAAAGGAGTCCATTCTTGCCGGAACCTGGCGTTTTGTCTGCCATGCTTCCGAGATTCCGGAGCCGTTCGATTATCGCCTGGTTACGGTTGCAGGTCATGAACTGGTCCTGGTCAGGGGAAAAGACGGGGAGATCCGGGCTCTTTACAACAGTTGCGCCCATCGCGGCGCACGGGTCGTCAGAACTGCGGCGGGCAGGCTGGAACAGGGGCGTATGACCTGTTTCTACCACCTGTGGAGCTATGATGACAAGGGGCGCTGTACCGGCATCTCGCGGCCGTCAGGTTACCGTGAATCAGCAGTACGCAAGGACGCTACCGGGCTGAAACCGGTGCGCGTCGAAACGATGTTCGGCCTGGTCTTCGTATGCCTGGATGAAGCGGCGGTCTCCCTGCGTGAATTTCTCGGAGAGGCCGTCATTGAAGCCATGCGCACGCCCTTCGGCATAGCCGACCTCGAAGTATTCCACCTGCACCGCACGGAAATCAAGGCCAACTGGAAACTGTTCGTCGAAACGAACTACGAGGGATACCACGAGTTATTGCATTTATTGAACAGGACCACCGGCGTCGCCCAGCAGGAATACCAGGCGCGGCAATGGACGAACCATAAACGGGGTCACGTCAGCTTTGACCACGCCAGGATCAGTTACGGTAACCTGAACTACGAACAACGCGAAGCCAACATGATGCCGGGGATGAAGCCGAACGGGCACGTGGTCATCAACCTTTTCCCCGACATGTTGCTGAACTGCCGTTCAACGGTTGCCCGTATTGATTCCCTGATGCCCCTGTCGCCCACGCGCACCTTGCTGGAATGCCGGGGCCTGGGCCTGGCCGGTGACACCGGTACGGTGCGCGCCATGCGCGTGCGCCACCATAACCAGGTCTGGGGTCCGACCGGCATCAACCTGGCCGAAGACATGTGGGCGGTCCAGGCACAGATGCGCAACATGGAAAACGGCAGCAGCCGTTACAGCGTTATCGCACGGGAGGAAGAGGGGCCCATGGATGATTCTTCCCTGCGGAATTTCTACGCGGAGTGGAGTCGCCTGACCGGTTGCAGGCCGCACGATCTCAACTCCGGGCGCACCGGCGATACGGGGGACGGCAACACTGGGGACGCGGCAACACGGGGGACGGATTTAAATCCGTCCCCGGATAATGCTGGATAACGTGACAACGGAACCGGAGATGGCTGTGGAGATGGCTGAACAGTCAGCATTGAAGCGCCTGATACATGCTTCCGCCCGCTACCTGGACGACCATGAGTTCCATGCGTACCTGGACCTGTACCGGGAGGAGGGTGTTTATTCGATTGTGACTAAAGCGCCGGAATTGCCCGAGCCCATGATATGGATGCAGCGCTCGCGCGCTGAATTACAGGAACGTATTTCCGCCATGTCCGAGCACGAATGGGAGATTGCCGGGGTGGAACAGACCCGTATCGTTTCCGTTGATATCGTCGAGGTTAACGGCGCAACGGCGGACACGTCCAGCAGTTTTGCGCTATACCATACCGGCCAGGAAGGCCTGACCTCTTGTTACGCGGTGGGCCGGTATGACGATCGCTGGGAAAAAGCTGCAGATACCTGGAAACTGGGCAACCGCCGGGTAATGCTGAAGACCCGGCAACTGGATATGCTCTCGCCGTTGCCCATATAAACCAGGAGACCTCAGGGGGGATTAATCCCCGGAGGTCTCTTAAGCCCCTGTGCAGTTCCCGGCGCTGAATTTGTTTCTTCGGGTTGCCGCCGGACGAAAAGCCTTGCATACTGCTTATAAACAGGTAATATTTAATCCAATTTGGTACCAATACTCGCAAGAATGCAGGGCCTTAGGCCGGGGGAGGAACAACAATGAAAGTCTCGTTTTCAGTCAACGGCACAGAGGTCGGCGGTGATGTGGAACCCCGTACCCTGCTGGTTGACTTTCTCCGTTACGAGCTTGGTCTGACCGGCACGCACGTGGGCTGTGACACCAGCCAGTGCGGCGCCTGCGTCGTTCACGTGGACGGCCGCTCGGTCAAGAGTTGCACCCTGCTCGCAGTACAGGCTGAGGGCGCGCAGGTCACGACTATCGAGGGACTGGCCGACGGCGATACGCTGCATCCCATGCAGGCCGCATTTCGCGAAGAGCACGGCTTGCAGTGCGGGTTCTGCACGCCCGGCATGATCATGAGTGCGCTCGACCTGCTGCAGAACAACGCAGAGCCGACGGAAAATGA
>JAPOQU010000062.1 GCA_026710545.1 Gammaproteobacteria bacterium
GCTGGGCCGCTGGGCCGCTGGGCCGCTGGGCCGCTGGGCCGCTGGGCCGCTGGGCCGCTGGGCCAATTATATCAATGGTACAATCAGGAAATCGCCCGGTTGTCAAGTGCGGCAGGTGCGCATCGGGCGAGTGCGCCGGGTGTGTCCAGGGGTGCTGTGTCTGCATCGTCTTATCTCCTCAACCAGTCCGGTGTCACTTTTGCGTCACGACAGGATGGGGGCCTGAGAGCTTGCCCGGTACTGTGTGTCGTTCGCCATGGGTGATATTGATTTAGTTGTAAATTCAGGGGACAGACTTAAGTCTGTCCCCGGCCGGAGTTACATTTTATCGGGGTGTGCGGAACCATGATCATGAAAGTTTGGATAAGTATATGTTATGTGAAAGCGATTTATTGTGAGTTTTTCGGACAAAGTGTGAGAAAAACTCATAGAAGAGTCCGCTCCAAGGGCCGCTCTGACAGAATTACGGGGGAATTACGGGGATGCGACGCTTGATTTTTTTCCCGGATTGATGGGGTCAGCGTAAGTGTCACAGACATACTGCGCTGTCAGGCAACTAACGACCGTGGTTTCGATGTACACAGGTTTCGATGTACATCTTTGGACTCATGTACGGAATAGCATAGTATGCTTCTTGACTTACATTACCGGCGGCGGGTGTGAATGCGCCTCCAGGGGAACACGTCCACCAGCAACCGGTCCAGCCCCGCCGGGTCGGCCACTATCTTCTGGTATCGATGACCAGGCGCCTGCTCAGGCGTCCCCAACTCCAACCGGTTCAACGTGCTCGACCCCGCCAACGGCTAACCCCGGTCGCGTACCCGGCGGCGACCAAACGATTGAAATTCCAATTGGTTGGTCAGCCGATTCCTTGATAAATTTCATGATTTCAGGATCATCCTGAACCTCAACGGGAAGTGTGCCGCGGCGGTAATCCCTTACAAAATAAAATATGCCGGTAAACTGAGCGTCTGCTGCTTCATTACGCCCCCGCTTCTCTTTCAAATCCTTCAGTATCCTGTAGGCTGCGGATGCCACCGTATGAATTGCCAGATCATCGCGTTGTGCGAAAAACATCCAGATGGCCTCGCGCAGTTGACGTTGTGCGGCAAACAATTTATTGACATAGACCTTTCCGGAAATTTCATTCATAACTTAAAGAACTGAATTTCGTGAATTTGTCAGGTCATTATAAGGCCATGAGGAATAATATTGGCAGGTGGGAATCATCCGGACCTGACTACCTGTTGAATTTCCGTATAATGAAATTCCTCTGTAATTCAGTTTGAAATGAGGTCTTATTTCAGGGAGCATTATCCATGAATGAAATCCTTGATGCTGCCTACTTCGGTGAGCCGGTCTGGAGCCGGGTTGGACGGACGGGCAGGGGACGACACCCTGTACGGCGGGACCGCCCTGCTGGCGGGCCTCACGACCAGCCCGGAGGCAGGGGATTTTCTGGTATAATTGGAGTCATGTTACACCGTCACCTTAACCACCAGGGCTATACGCTTGCGTCGATTGACGACATCATCGCGCGCGGGCGGCGTCAGGACTGGGATGACCTGCGGAGCGCGTTACTCGACAACCCGGCCCTGTTTGACAAAGTGGTACAGGTCTGCCGCCAGCATATTGCTGATCCGTACGCACAGCGTCACCATTTCTGGTCCAACTATGCCGCGAGACACCAGGGCGCCAAAGCCGCTGCCTGACTGGGAGCAGGTTTTATCAGCCGCAACACAGCTTCAAACCATACTGCCTGACGCCGTCCTGGTCGGCGGGACGGCCGCGGCAGTCCATGCCGGACACCGGTTCTCACAGGACGCCGATCATGTGCTCACCGACCTGCGCGAGCATTTCGATGAGGTGCTGGCACAACTCGAATCCGTCGCCGGATGGAAAACGGCGCGAGCGCAACGCCCGGTATTGATTCTGGGTAGCCTTGACGGCATAGAAACCGGCGTGAGGCAACTGATACGGCAGGCGCCTCTGGAGACTGCCGCGCTTGATCACCAGGGGGTCCTGTTGACCGTGCCCACTGCCGCGGAAACACTGCGCATCAAGGGTCTCCTGATTCTCCGCAGGAACGCAACCAGAGACTACCTGGATTTTGCGGCGCTCAGCGAACATCTGGGTGTGCAGGCAACCGCTGAGGCACTCCGCTCATTCGATAGCCTGTATCCACAGGAGAGCGGGGAGTCGGCACTACAACAGTTACAGATCCAGCTGGCTAACCCGGTGCCCTATGATCTGGATGAGGTTGAATTGCAGGAGTACAAGCAGCTTGACCGGCGCTGGCACGACTGGGAAAGCGTTAAGGCGACGTGTGCGAGCACGGCAATCGACCTGTTCGACAGGCTCCGGGCCGAAGATGACGGCAACACAGGGTACGGTCCGCCGCCGTAATCCCCCATCACCATTTTTTGCGGCCACTGTTGTAATATCCGTACCGGGATTATCAAAAGATGAGTAATTTACAGCAAGCTATATCCAGATTAACGCGATCATCACATTATCAAGAGCTTGCAACATATAAACCACCATTCGACCCGTTCGAGGTGATGGGCATAACTTATCGTGAGCGTAGTCACTCGAGCGTATTAGCTTGGCTCTTGGGAGATGCAGCAAATAAGGAGTTCAGAGAGAAATTTGTTTTATGGATTGTCAGCCAACTGGATAATTACAACCTGTCTGTTGGAACCGACGAGCGAGTGGGGACCATACTTGAATATGGTGATGAAGTGGAAGAAGGTAGTCTGGAGTTAGAGACGTATAGAGAGCGATTTGTACTTAGAGACTTGAAAATCAGAGTGCCTGCCTGGTGTGATGCTGGACTGCCGTTTACTTTGCTTACGCGACAGCCACATAACCCATCAAGCGCCTCCTTGACCTGCCTTAGCAGGTTCTCAGCAATATACTGTTGCGCCCGTTCATTGATATCTTTGTTCAATTGTTCCTGCTTCTTTTAAAGCTGAATGTTTAAATGCAAGTACATGAGATCCTGCTTTGTATTCACGGTCAGGGCCATCTGATAGATAAACCCAACGTCCCGGCACCTGGGTGGAGAGACCCAGCAAATTCAGCGCCGCATCACCGGAGGGTTGAATGCGCCAATTGAATTTACGAGCCAATGCATGGGCAACCTGATTGATATCCGGACTTAATTGACTATCCAGGAGTTCGCTATAGCGGGGATAGTCATAGACACCTTGACAGACACGTCGTATCTTGCCGTCCGTGGTCAGGCTGGAGAGAGCCCGGTGGATATTTACCTCACCGAATTCAGCCACAAAATCGGTCTTGGTAAACGCCCAACCCCTCCCCCGGCCATATATCCTTGAAAGAATTTTATTTTCAATAGGTTGCATAAATATTTAACGACAATTTTTTCAGGAAAAATACTAGTCTTCCCAGATATTCTATATAATTGTAATTGTCATATGACAACCAAAGTGCTATAGTTACATTCAAACTACAACCATTAGAGGAAGTAGATGCAACACCCCTATAAGGAGATTAATGCTGTCATTCGCTACGCGAAATCAAGGGGATGGACTGTAAAAAAAGCCGGTGGTCATGCCTGGGGCATTTTGATATGCCCGCAGAACAGCGTTGATTGCCGATGTGGACAGTTTTGTCGGATGTCGGTCTGGCGCACTCCGAAAAATCCCGGCAACTTTGCCGGAAGGTTGAGACAAAAGATCGACGGTTGTATCTATGGGAACGTTGATGAGCAGGAATAATCAAGATGACGAAGACTTTTGACTTTACATTGACATTTACACTCTCGAGATACGGTTCCAATCCGGAGAATTACCTGGATGCGCTGTTCGAAGCGGGTTGTGATGACGCAATAGTTGGAACCGGAATGCCGGGTTCTATTGCATTGAATTTTTCACGTGGCGCAAAATCAGCAGAAGATGCAATTCAGCAGGCAGTACGTGACGTCCGCAAGGCAATTCCCGATGCGGAATTGTTAGAATTAAAGCCCGATCTGGTCGGCATCTCCGATATAGCCGGATTACTTGGTTGTTCGCGTCAGAACATTCGGAAACTGGCTACGAAAGGCAGTTTAAATTTCCCCCAACCCACTGTTTCCGGAAGCGTCCCTCTCTGGCATTTCTATGAAGTAGCAGACTGGCTGATCAACAACTCCAGGACAAAGATTAAACCAAAGGAAGAGGATGTTGAGATCGCAAAAGTAACCTTTCTGAGAAACCTGGAGGTTCAAAGAAATCGTTATTCAGCACTGAAATGACGCGTGTCCCTGGCAAGGCTGTGCCTGGCGCGGGCCGGCGCCGGGTTCCTTCAACGACGTCGGGCGCTCAGGCAAACACGGCGGGCTTGAAGTCCCTGGCATTGACAATGCGGGCGCTGTCGCCGGTGGCCCGGATGACAAACAGGCCCTGCCGCGCCGCATACGTTGTCACCGTGCTGTCCGCCTTCAGGTACGCCACAAGTACGTTTGCGATGATCAGCCAACCGGAAGGGAATGGGGATTCCCGGTCAACCGGATTGAAAAGAAGCAGTGATGCTGTTCAGTTGAAAACTTTCCAGAGAATGGTCATGGTAAAGGCCAGGTTAAAACCAATCATCCAGCCATGCAGGCTTTGGGTAGCCTTGAGTTCGTTAATATCGGCCTTGGTCGCCAGGTTCTCTGAGGATAAGGCTTCCGCTGCGGCCCGCGCCTTGTCATCCGGTACGCCTGCGGCGCGGAATGCATCATAAACTTCAGAAATCATTGTACTCATAATAATTCCATTTTAAGACAGAAGATGCGATGGGGCAAATGAAGATTACTTGTAACTACTCACCCTGTTCCCAACCTGGTCGAGCCGGAACCAGGCAGGATGCCCGCTTTTCGTCATTCCGCCCCCGGGTTGCTTCAGGCAAACACGGCGGGCTTGAAGTCCCTGGCATTGACAATACTGGCGCTGTCGCCGGTGGCCCGGATTA
>JAPOQU010000063.1 GCA_026710545.1 Gammaproteobacteria bacterium
CCCTGTATCTACCGCTTGCCAGTTTGACGCTCACGTAGGTGATGAAACCCACGGCGATGCCGTCTGCTATGGAAAAAGTCAACGGTATGGCGACAATCGTGAGCAACGCAGGGACCAGTTCGGTGGCATCTTCCCAGTCCAATGCGCGCATCCCGCCCAGCATCAGCATGGCTACGAACAGCAACGCTCCCGATGTGGCGAATTCAGGCACCATCTGCGCCAGCGGAGCAAAGAATACCGCCAGCAGGAACAGGACTCCCACCGTCACCGCGCTCAACCCGGTGCGGCCGCCACTGGCAATGCCCGCTACACTCTCCACGTAGCTGGTTACCGGGGTACAGCCGAGGCAGGCTCCAACCACACTTGATGAGCTGTCAGCCTTCAGCGCCCGGTCCAGGTTACGGATATTGTCCTGGTCGTCAACCAGGCCGGCCCGGTAGGCAACACCCATCAGGGTGCCGGTAGTATCGAACAGGTTGACGAACAGAAAGGCCGCCACCACGCTCACCATACCCACGTCAAGCGCACCGGCAATGTCCAGTTGCAGGAAGGTCGAGGCCATATCCGGCGGTGCGGACACCAGTCCGCGCCAGGATACCAGCCCGGTGAGCATACCGGCGGCCGTTACCGCGAGGATGCCCAGCATGATGGCGCCGGGAACCCCCCTCACGCCCAGGCCGGCGATCAGCAAGAACCCGATGCCGGCCAGCAGGGGTTCGGGCCGGGTCAGGTCGCCGAGGCTAAGGATCGTTGCGGGATTGGCAACGACGAGACCGCCGTTCTGCAAACCGATAAAGCCGATGAACAGGCCCACCCCGCAGCCCATGGCAAAACGCAGGTTCATGGGAATGCTGTTCAGCATCCAGCCGCGCAAACGGGTAACACTGATGATCACGAACAACACGCCGGAGAGAAAGACCGCTCCCAGGCCGACCTGCCAACTGTAGCCCATGTTCCCGACCACCGTGTAGGTAAAGAATGCGTTCATGCCCATACCCGGCGCCAGCCCGACCGGCCAGTTCGCATACAGGCCCATGAACAGGCAGGCCAGCGCCGAGGCCAGGCAGGTGGCGACGAAACTGGCGCCCGGGTCCATACCGGCCGCGGCCATCATCTGCGGATTGACGAAGATAATGTAAGCCATGGTGACGAAGGTGGTAAGCCCCGCCAGCACCTCGGTACGGACCCTGGTGCCGTGTTCCGACAGCCTGAACAGGCGCTCCAGGAAGGGGGTAAGTGAGTTCACCATAATGCCAGTTTACAGGGGCCGGGGATTAGGGGCCAGGGGCTGGCCCCCGCTTCATGTCGTATAACCGATTAATCCTGTCGCAAAGCCGACCCCGCACAGGTGATATATCTAATATCGTCGGCTATCATTGTCGCATAGCAGGTTCCCGATTCCCGGCAACCCGGATTGCCCGACTTGCAATATAGAACAGTATGAAAAATCATGCGCAAATCGTCATCGTTGGCGGCGGCATCATGGGAGCCGGGCTGCTCTACCACCTGGCTGAGGAAGGTTGCAGCGACGTTCTCCTGATTGAGAAAGGCGAACTCACTTCGGGTTCGACCTGGCATGCGGCCGGCCAGTGCCCGAACTTTGTCGGCAACTACAACCTCGCCAAGATCCACGAATACAGCATCTCCCTTTATAAGAGGTTGGAGGAAATCACCGGCCAGTCCGTAAGCTGGCACACCTCGGGCAGTGTTCGTTTCGCGCTGACCGAGCGCGACCTTGACTGGTTCAGGTACGTGCAGGGAATCGCGGACAATGTCGGTTTCCACATGGAAATCATCGGCGTCGACGAGATCAGGAAACTCAATCCGTTCATATCCACCGACGGCGTCCTGGCCGGAGCGTGGACGCGTGACGACGGTCATGCGGACCCGGCAGGACTCACCAACGCGATGGCGCGCGGCGCGCGCGACATGGGCGCCACGATTGTCCGGCACAACCGGGTCACCGATATTAAACTGCTGCCCTCCGGCGAGTGGCAGGTGGTGACCGAGAATGGCGTCGTCATTGCAGAAACCGTCGTCAACGCAGCAGGTTGTTATGCGAGACAGGTGGCGCAAATGGTCGGAACGGACCTGCCGATCTGCAATATTCAGCACCACTACCTCGTCTCCGGGCCGATCCAGGAGTTTATCGACCGGGAGGAGGAGATCCCTGTCATGCGCGACCCGTATGCCTCGGCCTACCTGCGCCAGGAGCAGAAGTCCGGCCTGATCGGCATTTACGAGCACGCCGGCCTGGCCGAGGCCTGGCCACCGCAGGGGCTGCCGGAGTGGGAGTCAGAGAGCGAATTGTTTGACGAAGACCTCGACCGCCTGATGCCATGGCTGGAGCGGGCGATGGAGCGCATGCCGATCATCGAAAACGCCGGTCTCAAGCGTATCGTCAACGGCGCCATTCCCCATTCCGCGGACGGCCCGCCCCTGCTGGGACCCGTGGCCGGGCTGAAGAACTTCTGGCTCTGCTGCGGTTCCTCGTTCGGCATTGCCCAGGGCGCGGGGTGCGGCAAGTACCTGGCGCAGTGGATGCTCCATGGCGATGCGGAAATCAACATGACCGGTTTCGACCCGCGCCGCTTCGGTGGTTTCGCCGATGAGAGCTACATGAAAGCCAGGGGTCGCCAGGATTACAGCATGACCTACTTCACCCCCCTTCCCGGTGAAGAGTTGCCCGCCGCCCGTCCGCTTCGCGTCAGCCCGCTGTATGAAAAGCTGCGCGCGCAGGGTTGCGTGTACACCGAGACATTCGGTTGGGAGCGGCCCAAGTGGTTCTCTCCGGATGGACGCGAGGAGGATTACAGTTATCGCCGCAACAACGTTTTCGGAGTGGTGCGCGCCGAATGCCTGGCAGTGCGCGAACGGGTCGGCATCCTGGATTTATCGGGTTTCGCCAAGTACGACGTGACCGGCGCCGGCGCGCGGGCGTTCCTGAACCGTATTTGCGCCAACAGGATGCCGAAAACGAACGGCATTGTCCTTGCGCACGTATTGTCCGAACGCGGCCGTATCGGCGCTGAGATGACAATAACGCATCTTGCGGACGAGCATTTCTACGTGTTGTCCGCAGCCGGCGCCGAACTGCGTGACCTGGATCATTTGACCCGGAGCAGGCGCGCAGGTGAGCAAGTGCAGGTCGCCAACGTCACCGATGAACGGGGGGTACTGGTGCTTGCCGGTCCGCATTCGAGAGATGTTCTTGCCCGGTTGACGGACTCGCCCCTGGACAGCGGCGCTTTCCGCTGGTTGAGCGGCCGGGAAATTACCGTTGCAGGAAGACGCGTGCGGGCGTTGCGGGTTAACTACGTCGGCGAACTGGGCTGGGAGTTGCACCCGCCGATGGAACACATGGAGGAGTTATACGATGCCCTGTGGGAGGCCGGCGCGTCCTTCGGCCTGGCCAATTTCGGGCTGTACGCCGTCAACAGCCTGCGCATGGAGAAGGCGTACCGTGGCTGGGGCGCGGAGTTGACCAACGAGGTCACCATGATCGATGCCGACATGGCGCGTTTTATGCGGTTGGACAAGGAAGACTTCGTCGGCAGGCAAGCCACCCTGGCTCAAAAGGATCGGATCATGCAACTCGTATATTTCGAGGTCGATGTAACCGATTCGGATATTCGGGGTAGTGAACCCATGTACAGGGGCGATGAATGTGTCGGAGTGACAACGTCAGGCGGCTATGGCCATTACGTCCAAAAAAGCCTGGGCTTCGGCTACGTAACCCCGGAACTGGCCAGACCCGGCACGGAACTCAGTATTGGCCTCCTCGGAGAACGCTGTCCGGCAAGGGTCCTGAAGGACCCGGCTTATGACCCTGCCAACGAACGGCTGAAAATATAGTAACCTGATAACTTTCAGGACGACTACGGGGGGTGTGCAATGACAATCTTGCCGGTGAACCGGTGGTGACCGATACACAGGTTAATCTCCCTGGACGCGCCGACGTCATCATCGTAGGCGGTGGCGTGATCGGTTGTTCAATTGCCTACCACCTGGCCGGATTTCAGTCCCTGGACGTGGTATTACTGGAACGCCGGCAGATTACATCGGGGACCACCTGGCACGCGGCCGGACTGATCGGGCAGTTGCGCGGCTCCATCAACATGACCAGGCTCGCCCGTTACACCAGGGAACTTTACGACGGGCTGGAAGCGGAGACGGGGCAGGCGACGGGCTACCGGCAATGCGGCTCCATATCAATCGCCACCAGCGCAGAACGCTTCGAGGAACTGAAACGCAACGCGTCGATGGCAAAGGTTTTCGGACTACAGGTCGACGTCGTCACACCCGGGGCCATCAGGGAGCGGGCGCCACTGCTGCATACCGGCGACGTCCTCGGTGGCATCCATATACCTTCCGACGGCTACGGCAACGCGGTCGACATAACCCAGGCGCTGGCGAAGGGCGCACGCGCCGGCGGCGCGCAGATTTTTCAGAACGTGCCGGTAACGGCAATCCGTACCGGCGCCGGCCGGGTCACCGGCGTGAGCACCGGCTACGGCGACTTGGACGCCGACCACGTGGTGCTTTGCGCCGGCATGTGGACGCGGGACCTGGCCGCGACCATCGGGGTCAACGTACCGCTGCACGCCTGCGAGCACTACTACGTTTTGTTTGAATCCGTTGCCGGACTGGAAGAAGACCTGCCGGTCATACGCGACTACGACGCCTGCACCTATTACAAGCACGACGCCGGCAAGTTACTGGTGGGTGCGTTCGAACCCAACGCCCGGCCCTGGGGTATGGACGGCATCCCCGAGGACTTCTGTTTTGACGAGATCGCCGGTAATTTCGACCACTTCGAGCCGATCCTGCAGGACGCCATGGCGCGCGTGCCGGCTCTGGAAGCGGCCGGCATCCAGAAGTTCTTCTGCGGCCCGGAAAGCTTTACCCCGGACGTTCGTTACCATCTCGGCCGGGCGCCGGCGTTCGGGAACTGCTTTGTCGCCGCGGGCCTGAATTCAATCGGCCTGCAATCGGCAGGCGGAATCGGGAAAGTCATGGCGGAATGGATTCGCGACGGACAGCCACCGGCCGATCTCTGGGAGGTGGACGTGCGCCGCAACATGCCGTTCCAGGGCAACCGCAAATACCTGCAGGAACGCGTGTCCGAAAGCCTGGGGCTCCTGTATGCCAGGCACTATCCCTTCCGCCAGTACGAGACCTCCCGCGGCGTGCGCAAGTCACCGCTTTACGACCGGCTCAAGGCAATCGGCGCCTGCCACGGCGAGACTGCAGGATGGGAGCGGCCGAACTGGTATGCGCCCGCGGGGGTGGAACCCGTGTACGAATACAGCTACGGGCGCCAGAACTGGTTCGAGTACTCGGCGGCCGAACACCGGGCGGTGCGAGAGAACGTCGGCCTGTTCGACCAGTCGTCCTTCGCCAAGTACCGCCTGGAAGGCAGGGACGCGGCGCGTGTGCTGAACCAAGTCTGCGCCAACGACATTGACGTCCGTCCCGGCCGCATCGTCTATACACAATGGCTGAACGGGAAAGGAGGCATCGAGGCGGACCTGACGGTCACACGCCTCTCGGAGGACAGCTTCCTGATCGTGACTGCCGCGGCGACGGAAGTGCGCGATTTTCACTGGCTTAAACAGCACATCCCCGCCGCTGCGCATTGCGTGCTGACCAACATAACCTCGGCCATGGGCGTCATCTCCGTGATGGGTCCGAATGCGCGCAAGCTGTTGCAGCCACTAACGCCGGCCGACCTGTCAAACGAGGCGTTCGGCTTTGCAACCAGCCGGGAGATAGAACTGGGTTACGCACTGGTGCGCGCATCGCGCATCACCTATGTCGGCGAGTTGGGCTGGGAACTTTATATTCCGACTGAGTTCGTACTCGACGTATATGACGCTATCACGGCTGCCGGAGAGTCGGTGGGCCTGGTCCATGCCGGCTATCATGCCCTGGACTCCCTGCGCATCGAAAAGGCCTACCGGCACTGGAGTCACGATATTACCGACGAGGATACACCACTCGAAGCGGGACTTGGCTTCACGGTCAAGTTCGACAAACCTGGCGGGTTCATCGGCCGCGAGGCGTTGCTGAAACAGCAGGAACAGGGTCTGAACAGACGCCTGCTGCAGTTCAGGCTGCTGGACCCTGAACCCCTGCTTTACCACAACGAACCGATCTGGCATGAAGACAGGATTATCGGCCACGTGACATCCGGCAGTTACGGCCACACCCTGGGCGCCAGTATCGGTCTCGGATACATCGATACTTCAGACGTTGCCGATGTTTCGGAACTGCCGGGAGATACGTTCGAAATCGAGGTTGCGGGCATCCGCGTACCGGCCGAGGCATCCCTGCGTCCCATGTACGATCCGGATGGGGGGAGGATTAGGAATTAGGAATTGAACCTTAATTCCTGCCGATTGCCTCGCGGGACAGGAATATCGGAAACTTCGCCCTTACCTCGTAATCGGTACTGTCGCTGACGTGGTTCGGGAAATGGCCGGCAAGGATTGAGCGCTTTTTCTCTATGGCTTTCTGCAACATAATTGGTTTGCCGCTTTCCTCCCACACGTTCGGGCTGCTCCGGTCGCCGAAATCCGGGTAAATGTATTCGCTCTGCATGACCTTCAAGGTTTTGTCAGAGCCCAGGTAATGACCTTCACCACTGGTGCAGACCTGTTCGATTTCGTCAAAACTCAGGGTTTCGGCATTCACCTCGATGCCGCGCGTTACCCGCAGGGCAGCGCCGAGTACGTCATTGTCCAGCAGCAGGCTCTCGGGGCAGGCGCCCAGCAGGCTTGCGTACATGCCCGCCGATTCGTATACGATGTTGGCGCCCGACAACGCCGCTGCCAGGGTTGTCGCGGCGCGCTCCGCGCCGGCCTGAAAATCCGGGAATTTCGAATCCGTCATACCGCACGCGGTGCCGAACGGCAGGTCGTAGACGTTGCCCATCTGTGCACAGGCCGCAGACAACAGGCCTTGCTCGGGTGAACCACCGCTCATTGCGCCGGTGCGCAGGTCGGACACGAACGGCCAGGCGCCGAGAATCGCCGGCGCGCCGGGCTCGATGGCATTCACGTAGACCAGGCCGCCGAGACATTCCGCCCAGGCCTGGGAAACGGCAGCGGCCAGGCAGGCAGGGGTCGTCGCGCCTGCCTGTCCGGCGGAAAGGAGCAGCACCGGCATGCCGCCCTCGACTGCGACCCGCAAACATTCCAGTGACTCCTGTGCGAACTTCATGGGCGGCACCACAAAGCAGTTGGACTGGCTCACGAACGGCCGCGCGCGCCAGGCGGCTTCACCTCCGGCGATTAAATACAACATTTCCAGGGTCTTTTCGACGTGGACGGCCTCTGTCCAACTTGAGCCAACGTGCTTGCTGGTGCCCATGACTGCGCAATACGTGGTATTGAGATCCATTTCGTAATTATCGGTAATGTCCCGCAACACGCAGGTGCGCTGGAACATGTGTATGTGATCGCAGGTGTCGGTGATGCGCGCCATATCGTAGAGGTCCTGGGCCGTCGATTCGCGGTACAGGTTGTTTTCAGGGTCGGCAACCATGACCGCGGCGCCCGCCGTGGCAAAGTGCACCTTGCTGCCGCTGAGATCCAGGTCGTGTGCGGGGTCCTGGCCGTGCAGCACCAGGTTGTGCCGGGCAAGTTTCATGGTGTTTTCGACCACCGCTCGCGGCATTCTCAGCCGGCCGTCATCGCCGAGCACGGCGCCGGCAGAGGTACAGGTCTCTATGCAGTGGGGTGTCGCGTCGCCGAAGCCGACTTGTTCCAGAATCCTGAACACGTTGGCGTTAATGGCCTCGACATCCGCTGCCTTCAGGGGCCGGAATTGCCCGCCTGCTTCGCCCGGATGAACGGGTTTGAGCGCATCAGCCAACGGCGCACTGCGCAACGCCCTGCGCGCCTTTCTTCCACCGGATTGTCTCGCCATCGTTTTATCCTCCGGATAGCAGTAAAACCGGCAAAATTCTGGCACATGGAAATGATTGAAGCAAGAAAAATAATCCCGTTAAATTACTGTATTCAGGATGAGCTTATTGGTTAAGCGTAAAAATACGCAGCAAGGTACCCGCAGGGCGTCCGCCGGCGCCTGTATTTTTCCCTGCACCCGGAGATTCTTATTGTAGGAATTAATATGTAGCGTAAAATTCGAAGATGATCAGATTAAAACCGTAAAACAGGTGTTGTGATGGACGTGGAAGTTAAAGAAACGCTGTATCATTATATCAATGGCGAACGGGTAGAGGGGGCGAGCGGCCGCTTCGGTGACATCTACAATCCCGCGTTCGGCACGGTGGTCAAACAGGCCCCTTACGCCGGTGCGCAGGAGGTTGACGTTGCAGTGAACGCGGCCGCGGCAGCACTTCCGGACTGGGCTGCAACCCCGCCGGGAAGCAGGGTTCAGGTCCTGTTTTCGTTCCGTGACAAGGTCCGCAACAGGATGGACGAACTGGCCGAAGTGATATCGGCCGAGCACGGGAAAACCCTGGCGGATGCGAAGGGTTCGATCAGCCGGGGACTGGAAGTCGTGGAATTTGCCTGCGGTATTCCCCAGTTGCTGAAGGGTGAAATGTCCGAACAGGTTGCCAGGGGCGTGGGAAGTTACTCGATACGCCAACCGGTAGGTGTGTGCGCGGGAATCACCCCGTTTAATTTTCCCGCGATGGTGCCCCTGTGGATGTTTCCGGTCGCCATTGCCTGCGGCAACACGTTCATCCTGAAACCGTCCGAGAAGGACCCGTCATGTTCGCTGCTGATGGCGGAACTGATGAAACAGGCCGGACTGCCTGATGGCGTCCTGAACGTGGTGATCGGCGACAGGGAAGCGGTTGACGCCCTGCTGGTCCACCCGCACGTGGCCGCGATCAGTTTCGTCGGTTCGAGCGCGGTGGGAGAATACATTTACCGGACAGGATGCAAGCATGGAAAACGCGTGCAGGCGCTGTGCGGCGCAAAGAACCACATGGTTGTCATGCCTGATGCGGACCTGGACCAGGCTGTGGATGCCGCGATCGGTGCGGGTTATGGTTCTGCCGGTGAGCGCTGTATGGCCGTTTCGGTTGTCGTGGCAGTCGGTGACGAGACGGCAGACGAGTTAACGGCCCGGCTGGCACCGCGTGTCAGGGACTTGACCATCGGCCCCGGTACGGACGAGAACGTAGAGATGGGGCCGCTGGTAACCCCGGATCACTACAGTAAGGTGAAGTCCTACGTTGATCTCGGCGTTGAAGAAGGGGCGGACCTCGTTGTGGACGGCCGGAGCCTGTCCCTGGCGGGATATGAGCAAGGCGCATTCCTGGGCGGTTGCCTGTTCGACCACGTAACGCCTGATATGAAAATCTATCGCGACGAGATCTTCGGGCCGGTGCTCTGCCTGGTGCGGGTTGGCAGCTACGGCGAAGCGCTCAGGCTGGTAAGCGGGCACGAGTATGGAAACGGCGCGGCCATCTTTACCCGGGACGGCGGTTGCGCCCAGGATTTTGCAGCACGGGTCAAAACCGGGATGGTCGGCATCAACGTACCGATTCCGGTACCCGCGGCCTACCACAGTTTCGGCGGCTGGAAGAATTCGTTATTCGGCGACCACTATATCCACGGCCCGGAAGGTGTCAGGTTTTACACGAGGATGAAGACTGTCACCACGCGCTGGCCGGCCGCTATCCAGGCAGGCGCGCAGTTTAATTTCAGGCGCGGCAGCGAGGACAATTAATCCGGGTATGGGGACGGATTTGAAATCCGTCCCCGATGATTATCAGGCGGCGACAGCAGTCCGCGTACTAACGAGGCGAGTACCGGTATCCGCCGCTTCCGCCGCGTCGCGGCAATAAGCATCGGCGCCTATCACCCGGCCGAACTCTTCGTTCAGCGGCGCGCCGCCGACCATGACGATATAATCATTGCGAATGTTTTGCGACACCATCTCGTCGATCACGACTTTCATATAGGGCATGGTGGTGGTAAGCAGGGCGGACATGCCGAGAATATCCGGTCGATGCTGTTCCATGGCGGCAAAATAGTCTTCCACGCTGTTGTTGATGCCGAGGTTGATCACATCGAACCCTGCCCCTTCCATCATCATGCCTACCAGGTTCTTGCCGATATCATGGATGTCGCCCTTGACGGTGCCGATGACCATTTTACCGATGGGTTTAGCCCCTGTTTCCGCCAGCAGCGGGCGCAAGACTTCCATCCCGCCCTTCATGGAGTTGGCCGCCAGCAATACCTCGGGGACGAATAATATACCGTCGCGAAAATCGATCCCGACAATCTGCATGCCGCCGACCAGGGCTTCGTTCAGTACCTTGTCCGCGGCCCAGCCCCGCTCAAGCAGGATTTGTGTGCCTTCTATAATCTCGTCCCTGAGGCCGTCATACAGGTCGTCGTGCATTTGCTCGACCAGCTCGGAATCGTCCAGTTCCGACAGGATAAGCTCATCGTCCTGTCCTTCAACCCAGTTTTCTGCTGTCGCTGCCTGATTCATCGCTGTTTTGCCTCATAAGTGACATTAAGAAGATAGAACTGAAACTTACCTCTTTTCATGAAGTTGAACTTTCGCGGAAGTCTGGATTAGACCGCGATTTGATGTGTACGGCAGCACGACATTCCTGCATCCCTATGCGACATACGCAACCATATAAGCACAAGCCGGATTGCCGACCCCGGCGGTGCATATAAAATTGCCGGTTAACAGCCGCCTGGAAGTATTACGCAGAAAAGGCCGGGATTTTCGTCACACGTGAGAAGAGTCTCAAAATTCCAACAATGTCGCATGGAATATAAAAAATGTCGGTTCAGGAATTGTGGTAAAATGCCTCTTTCCTATAATTGGTTTTGAGGCAAAAACAAGGGGTATAGAGTATGTCCAATAAAGCCGGCTTCAAACGCAATAAACTGAGTTGTGCAATCCTGTCAGCCCTCACCGCAACTGCAGTCAGCACTCCTGCCAGTGCCCAGATAGAAGAAATCATCGTCACCGCGACCAAACGCGCGGAATCCACCCAGGATATTCCCGTATCGGTCTCAGCCTTACAGGGCGAGGACCTCCAGGAACTGCGCATCAGCACCTTCGATGATTACGTCAGGTACCTGCCCAACGTGGTGAGCATGGGCACCGGTCCCGGACAGAGCGAACTCTATATCCGCGGCGCCGCCACCGAGCAATCGAAAAATACCATCTCGGCGATCCAGGGATCGGCGCCGGCAGTGGCACTGTACGTGGACGAGATGCCGGTCGCGTTCGGCGGACGCAACCTGGACGTGTATGCAACCGACCTCAACCGTATCGAGGTGCTGCCTGGACCCCAGGGCACCCTGTTCGGCGCCAGTTCCCAGTCCGGCACGGTGCGCCTGATTACCAATAAACCTGTCGTAGGCGAATTCCAGGCCGGCGCCAGCGTCGATGTATCCACCACCAGGGGCGGGGATGTCAGCAATTCCCAGGAGGCCTATCTCAACGTGTCCCTGAGAGACGACCTGGCCGTGCGCATCGCCGCCTACCACGACGAGCAGGCCGGCTGGATCGACAACATCAGCAACCTGGACGGCAGCGGTAACGTAATCCCCGGCGGTTTCGAAACCAACGACGGCGGCCTTGTCACCGTACTTAATCGAAACACCGCCAATGTTTCGGCGGGCTTCATCCATCCTGACAGCCCTGTCGAAGCGGCGGAAAACAGCGCGCTGGTCGAAGACGACTTCAATGATGCCACCTACATCGGCGGGCGCTTCAGTCTGGCCTATGAACCGACAGACAACTTCGGCCTGCTGGTGCAACATACCCAGCAATCCCTGGAGACGGATGGCGTGTTCGCCTACGACCCCAACCTGGACGGCGAGAGCAGCACGACCCGCTTCACCCAAGACACCAGCGAGGACGATTTCGGCCTGACCACCCTGACCCTTAACGGCCGCATCGGCATGCTGGACATGATCTACACGGTCGGTTACCTGGACCGGGAAATGGAGGCTTACATAGACTACACGGACTACACCGCCGGCGGCGGCTACCAGGTGTACTACCTGTGCGCCCCGGTCAGGGACTGGGGCGGCAACGGATTTGTGGGCTATGGCGGCACGGTGGGCGTGAGCGAATGTTGGGACCCGGAGGCGCAGTACATCGACAACAATGACAGCAAACGCGTCACCCAGGAGTTTCGCGTTTCCATGCCGGACGACTACCGTATGCGGGTCACGGCCGGTGCGTTCTTTGACGAGCAGACGACCAATGGAACTTCATCCTTCGAGGATGCGGCCACGCAGGACGACGGCGACGGTTCCTGGCTGCCCCTGGGCATGATAGGCGACCAGGTGCCCGGCACGAACGCCGACCCCAACGTGCCGTTCAATCCCAGGGTCAGTTTCGTCAACGACTACACCCGCAAGACCGAGCAGATGGCGCTGTTCGGCCAGCTGGATTTTGACATTATGCCGACAGTCACCGCCAGTTTCGGCGCCCGCTGGTACGATATCGATTTTGATTTCAAGGGCGCCAGCAGTTTTTCATTCGGATGTAAAGACTTTGACGGTGTGGTAAACGGCGATGATGTTCCATGTGACTCCAGTTTTGGAAGGGGCGGCTTCGACGCCGCCAGTCCCACCTCCGGCAACAACGTGACGGCTCGGCTTGCAGCCTTGGGCGCGGGTACGCTGGAGGCGCTCGCGACCGTCAATGCCGACGCCTGCCGGCCTGACGCCGCCAGGTGTCGCGGCGGTACCGGGGATACGTTCAGTTCCAGTGCAGAGGATGTGCTCGCAGACATCCAGAACGGTTCCCTGAACGTGTCAAACCTTGGCAGCGACGGAGTCCTGAACGAATCCGACGTCATCTTCCGGGCCTCGCTGGACTGGAAGGCGACCGACGACATCCTGTTGTTCGCCACCTTCGGCCAGGGCTTCCGCCCGCCGGTGACGAACCGGAACGCAGGCAAACGTTCGAACAGGCAAACCGGCCCGTATGAAGGTTACCGTGTGCCGGCAGTCGCCGTGACGGACGAGATGGACAACTACGAGTTGGGCATCAAGGCTGATTTCTTCGACCGCACCCTGCGCGTGAACGCTACCGGCTACTATTCCGAGATAGACGATTTGCAGGTATCGCGGTTCGACCCCGCCAACGTGGCCTTCCTGGTGTTCATCGAGAACGTGGGCGACGCAGAGATATTAGGCATGGATGGTGACTTCACCTGGGCGCCAACGGCCAACCTGACCATCGCCGGAGCCTTGAGCATCGTGGACAGTGAAATTACCCGAATCAACCCGCAGTTGGACGGCATTTCCGTACCGGTCGGCAGCGAACTGCCGTTTACCCCGGATTTTTCCGGCAACCTGCGGGCGCGCTATGAATTTGACCTGCCTGCCCTGGGCGGGTCCAGCGCCTACATATCCGGCGGCCTCAGCTACACCGGCGAGAGCAAGTCGGGCATTGCCGGCAGCGCTTTTGCCGTTGAAGACACGCTCAGGCGCACCCACGGCGGTCGCGGTTCGGGACTCAAGATTGCCAATGAGGGCGGCAATTTTGCTGCCGGCAACTGCGGCGCCTACGATGCGCCCGTCGCCTGCCCGAACGGCAGGTACGTGCAGGATGACTATGTCCTGCTGGACATGGCGGTCGGTTTCAGGAGTGATACCTGGGGCGCGGAACTGTTCGTCAACAACGTGACCGACGAACGGGCCGAACTGCATGTCGACACCTTGCAGTACGTGCCCAAAGTGGTAACCAACCGGCCGCGTACCTTCGGCGTGCGTTTCTCCTACGACTATAACTGATTGATGTTATCAGGGGACGGATTTGAAATCCGTCCCCAAATGCTGCAAATCCGTCCCCGGACGCATCTCCCCCGGTAACGGGGGCGGGTTTGGTTTCCAGGGCGCCCCTGCCAAACAATTTTTACTATGACCCCATATATTTTAATGTTATAGTTCAACGGAACTTTTCGGAATATAAGGAGATATGCTCATGGCTGCAATCATGTTTGATACCCACGCTTTCGTAAAAGAATTGATCGAGGCCGGTATGCCCGAACCGCAGGCCGAAGTTCTGGCGCGGACCCAGGCAACGCTGATTAACGAGAAGCTTGCTACAAAACAGGATTTGCAACGGGAACTGAGAGAACTGGAGCTGCGGTTGAAACACGACTTGACGTTGCGCCTCGGTTCCATGATGGTGGTGGCAGTCGGGGTGGTCGCCGCGCTGGTCAAACTGCTGTGAAACCGGGGCAAACCGGCACATCTGAAAATCTCACCCAAGCAAAAGAACTGATCCGGACAGCCAGGTTTGGTGATGCAATCTTTTCGCTGAAACAACTGCTTGCCACCGAACCGGAAGATGACGATCGGGTAGAAGCGCTGTACATGCTGGCCGTCGCGCAACGCTACGCCAAGCAACCCGTCATGGCACTGGCAACGCTTGATACCCTGCTCGGTGAAAACCCTGAATACGCCCGCGCCCACCAGGAACAGGGCCATCTCTATTTAGCCCTCAACCGGAGCGAAGACGCTACCCATGCTTACGCAAGCGCAGTCGAGTTAAACCCTGCACTGCATGCCAGCCTGAAAGCGCTTGTCAACCTGGAACAACGCGCCGGCAGGCAACAACAGGCGCAACCGGCCCGGGAGCGGCTGGATTTTCTCAATCGACTGCCGCCGGAACTGGTCAACGTCCTCGACCTCATCCACGAGAACAAACTGTACAAGGCTGAACGGCTGTGCCGGGATTACCTGCAGGGACATAAGCACCACATCGAAGCCATGCGTCTCCTGGCCGAAATAGGGATCCGCCTGGGCATCTACGACGATGCCGAATTTCTTTTGGAAAGCTGCGTGGAATTCGCGCCGGAATACGTACAGGCCCGCATTGATTACGTCAATATCCTGATCAGGAAAACCCGTTTTGAAAAAGCCCATGAACAGGCCCGGCGCCTGCTGGAACTGGAACCCGGTAACCCGGGGTTTCAAAGCACGCTGGCAACCACCCTCGTCGGTCTCGGCAGGTTTGACGAAGGAATTGACCTGTATAAACAGGTACTGGATGAGCAACCCGGCAGGCACGAATTGCACCTGCAACTGGGTCACGCGCAAAAAACAACGGGGTTGCTGGACCCTGCCGTGGAATCCTACCGGGAAGCATACAGGCACAGGCCGGATTTCGGCGATGCCTACTGGAGCCTTGCCAACACCAAGACCTACCGGTTCAAGGACGAAGAGCTTGATCTCATCAGGCGCTACGCAGACTCTGCCGGCGTTGCCGGCAATGACCGGGTCCACCTGTGTTTTGCCGGCGGCAAGGCGCTGGAAGACCGGGAGGACTATGCTGCATCATTTGAATATTATGAAAAAGGCAATGCCCTCAAGCTACGGCAGACCGGTTACAGGATTGAAAAAATGGAAGCGCGCGTCCAGGCACAGACTGATTCCTGCACACACGAGTTGTTTGAAAACCGGCAAGGCGCCGGACTTGATTGCCGGGACCCGATCTTCATAGTCGGCCTGCCCCGCTCCGGTTCCACCCTGCTGGAACAGATCCTGGCCTCACACAGCATGGTGGACGGCACCATGGAACTGCATAACATACTGGCCCTGGCGCAAAGATTACGCGGTCGTGAGACCGAGGAAACATCCAGGTATCCCGGGATACTCCATGAACTGGATGAGGACTATTTCCGCCGCTTCGGGGAACAGTACATCAAGGATACCCGGGTTTACCGGGCCGAAGCGCCTTTGTTCATCGACAAGATGCCGAACAATTTCCTGCACATCGGCCTGATTCGCCTGATCCTGCCGAATGCCAGGGTAATCGATGCCCGGCGCGACCCGATGGCCTGCTGCTTCAGTTGCTTCAAACAGTTATTCGGGGAAGGACAGGAGTTTACCTACGGTTTGCAAGAGGTAGGCCGCTATTACCGCGCCTACGTATCGCTCATGGACCACTGGGACCGGGTGTTGCCCGGCTTTGTCCTGCGCGTCATGCACGAGGACGTGGTGGAAGACTTGGAAACCCAGGTGCGGCGCATCCTGGATTTCTGCGGCCTGCCCTTCGAGGATGCGTGTGTTAACTTCCACGAAACCGAACGCAATATCAGGACGCCCAGTTCCGAACAGGTGAGGCAACCCATCTACCGTAGCGGCCTGGAACAATGGCGTAACTTTGAGCCCTGGCTGGACCCGCTGAAAGAGGCGCTGGGACCGGAGATACTTGGCAAATGACTTCGCCGGACTCATCAATAATCAAATCCCTGTTCAAGTTGTATCGGGCCGGTGATTACCGGGCACTGCTGGAACAGACGCGCTCCCTGCTTGCAGCCCACCCAGGTGAACTGGCGCTCCACAGCCTGTCAGGCTCGGCATACCTGGAACTGGAAGATTTTGAATCGGCAATCAACAGTTATCAAAAGGCGCTGGCAATTAAACCGGATTTCGCCAAACTGCATAACAGCCTGGGTATCGCGTATCTGCGAACGGGGCAACTTGAACAAGCCGCAGGAAGTTTCCACAACGCGGTCAAACACGATTCTCAATTCGCCCAGGCGTGGTTCAACCTGGGTATTGTTTACGAGAACCGGCGCCGGTTGCCTGAAGCCGCGGGTTACTTCAAAACGGCTACACAGCTAAACCCCGTTTATTACCAGGCCTTCAGTTCACTGGCCAAGGTGCTGTGGGAATTACGCATTACTGAGCAGGTGGCTGAATTCTATGAAAAAGCGCTGGCCGTTGAAAAAGCCTACCTGCCGGCGCACCTGGGCCTGTTGCACTTCCTTGAGCAAAGCAACCAGCATGAGAAGCTGCATGATGCAGTTTCCCGCGCCCGCAAGGCCCTTGGTCCACACGTCGTGGTCAGGCTCTACGAAGGTATATTGACCGACATTAACGGCAAGCATGAAGAGGCAAAGACGTTACTGGAAGATATCACCATCGAGCCGACAGACGCCTGGACAAGATATGGCGAGCGAACGCGACTGGCCCGACTGGCACACATCTGCGACAGGCTGAACGACACCACTGCGGCATTCCAATTTGCACTGAGAGCCAACGGCCTGTCACAGGAAATAAGCGACGGCAAGGGAATCGACAAGGCAAGTTTCCTGCAATTCGTGGAACACCGGCGAACTTATTTCGTTTCCGAAAACATCAAGCAGTGGCCGGACTACGCCCCCGGGGACGGACTTCAAGTCCGTCCCCGCCCAGGTGATAAATCCGTCCCGGGACGCGGCAATGAACCCGTATTCATCATCGGCTTCCCCCGCTCCGGCACCACGTTGCTCGACACGCTGCTGCGGGGACACCCGTCAATCGAAGTGGCGGAGGAAATCGATGCCGTACCCAGGATGGTCAACCGGCTTTCGGGGGATGCGGATGAACGTCTGGACGCGCTGGCAACCCTTTCGGACAGCGACGGTGAGAGTTGCAGACGAACTTATCTCGACACGCTGGCGCGGCACGTAAAACCGGAGAATGATAGCGCCATACTGATCGACCGGTTTGCCCTCAACATCATTTATACCGGCGAAATAGTTCGCCTGTTCCCGCAGGCCAGGTTTATCCTGCTGTTACGCCACCCCGCGGATTGCGTATTGAGTTGCTTCATGCAGACCTTCTACGAAACCTCGGCAAACGCCAGTTTTTTCACCCTGGAAGACAGCGCCCACCTGTACGACCAGGTATTCGGCCTGTGGCGGCAATACACCGACACCCTGCAATTGAACATCCTCCAGGTGAAATACGAAGACCTGATCGCAGACGTCGAATCAACCTGCCGCCGGATAACGGACTTTCTGGAAATGCCCTGGCATCCGGGCATCCTGGAGCACGAACGAACCGCCGGGGACAGGCCTCTCATCGGCACTGCAAGCTATAACCAGGTAACCCGTCCCTTATATACCGAAGCCCGGGAACGCTGGCAGCGCTACCGCGCTGAGATGCAGTCGGTGCTGCCGGTGCTTGAACCTTGGATACGTTACTTTGAATATCAATAATGAGAACAGGGACGGACTTCAAGTCCGTCCCCGGATATACCTCAAAATTTTGGGGTCAGAGTAAAAATACGTCTAACCTGGTAGCAGCGTCCGCCCGTCGTTAAGTATTTTTACTCAGCCATCGTCGGATAGATTGAACCCCAGAACTATCTTCAGGTATTCCTCTATTTCTACCAGTTGCGCTCTGGTCAATACTGTCAGTACCTTTCCAGATACCCGCCTGTTATCTATGGTTCTTACCTGGTCAAGCATAGCCTCGGAATCTGATTGCAGTTGATCCCTGGCGCTGAGCCGATACCGTAACGGCGCCGCATTGCCGACCAGCCTGCTGGTGAGCGGGATAACTGTTGTGCTTGGGTGGTCGGCGCCGTTAAGGAGGTCGCTCTGGATGATCAGGCAAGGTCGAATCTTACCGGGTTCCGTGCCCTTTGCTGGATTGAAGTTTGCAAGACGTATCTCGCCGCGTCTACAGGCCATCTGCGTCGGCCGCTTCGAATTCGGATGCATACTCCAGGGCTTCCTCTCGAACCTTTAGTGACGCTTCCCGGACCTGGCGCCCCAGGGCAGCTCGCTCCACGTGTTTTTTGTAATTCAACACCGCGCTGCGCATGACCCCGCTCTTTGTCGTGTTCAGGTTTCTTGCCAGGCCTGTGAGCAAGGCGTCAAACGTATCATCGGCTTTTAGTGTAATGGTCTTCATTGCTGTAAATAGTAATACTGTTTTAAGTAATTATACGGATAAACCGGGCAGAATTCAAACGGGTTGCCGGATCCTGCCCCGGCATGACGAAAGCAGGGGGCGCAATCCGGATGCCGGGTCAAGCCCGGCACGACGAACAGGGGGCGCGGGAATGGCGGACCCGGGGTTAAACAAAAGTATTCGGCTTGCGCGCAAACAGCCGTTCGACCATGGGGATGAAGTATTCCAGCGGTTTCGACGGGTAGGCGGGATCGAACGAGCATTGATCCCACCTGGCGCAGAAGTCGACACAGTCCTGGTACCAGGGATGGTCCTTGTAGCGGTCACGGGCATTCCTGTCCTGCTCGTAATGCTCCATCCAGTAATAGCCCTGGAACAACCCGTGGTGTTTCACTACCCAGTAGTTCTTTTCGCTGACATAGGGCCGCAACACGGCTGCGGCGATTTGCGAGTGATTACAGGGACCGAGCACGTCGCCGAGGTCGTGTAACAGCGCGCATACCACGGTTTCCTCATCAGCGCCGTCCCGCTCCGCCCGCGTAGCGGTCTGCAGGCAATGCTCAAGGCGGCTGATCTGATACGGGGAATCCCCGTCCATGGCTTGTAGCCAGCCAATCACCCGCTGCGCCTGGCCCGCCGCATTTTCTGCGTCGTGGGCGAAAACCAGGTCGTAGTCTTCACGGGTACCGTGATCCATAGCGGTGAAATTTACTTTACTCATCGTTACTGTCTCATTCAGCTATCGATATTTGGGGTCAGAGCTTTTGCTCTGACCCCAAAAATTGATCGTAGACATCAGGCGCGAGGGCGGCGCGCAGTATGCGCTGCATGATTACCGGGTTCACGCCGATATCGTTTGCGGAGATTAGCAGGGCGCGCCGGTCAGGGTGTAGTTCGCTTTTTACCCGGTCTATCAGGCGCCGGTAACGGGGTAATCCCTGTTTGCCCATGCCGTAGCGGTGCCAGGTCGCGCGCCAGTCGCTGGCGAAGTCGTGCAACGTGCATTTGTAACGTTCGACCAGGTCAGGATCATTACGGGGATGATCCTCAAATTCACGCACCAGTCCGTCCACCAGCGCATCGATTTCCCCCGGCGCCATGACCGGCGTGATATTGTAATTCTCGGTCTGGATCTCAGCCCGCCTGCCCGGCTCGAACGGTACGAATTCAACCTGTTTGTCATCCGTGCCGTAGCCCGCCGGACCGGTCTGCACTGAGCGCCTGACCATCTGCCAGAAACGCGAGGAACCGGCCAGGTCTATGACCAGGTGAATACGCTCCTGTGCGCCTGCATTGATGACGTTGTGCCGGCGCCAGTTATCGAATATCCAGCATTCGCCCGACTGCATGTGGACTTTTTCATCGCCGCAATAAAACATGACTGCGGGGTTGGTCGTGATCGGTATGTGTATGCGTGTCCGGGTATACCAGTGGTAATTGAAATCGACGTGGTACTGCACCTCGCAGCCCGGACCCAGTTTCATCAGGCGGGAACGCGCCAGCACCTCGCCGAAACCCGCCATCACCTGCCGGTGGTAGGGGCACCGGGCAAGATTGGGGGTAGCCGCCATGCGTCCGCCGAATTCATCGTTGTCCCCACCGCCCCGGGATATGAGCGCAACGGCCGAATTCCCCTTCAATCCCAACGGGTGCGGCCGCCAGGCGGCCGGTTCCAGTTGCGCGGCTTCCTGTGCCAGCATGCTTGCGTCAAAGGACAGCGGAAGGCGGATGAAGGGTCTGGCAAGTTTCATGGCTCGTTAAGTCTGATTTCGCGGCATCTTCAGGGACCGGTAACAATCCTTTCCATATCATAGCCGAAAAGCTCGAAATCCTTCCGGTAGTATCCTGCAACCGCTTGCTTCAGGGTAGCGTCATAATAGCATTCGTAACTCCGGTGACGGGAGGCATTCTTCCTTGTCAATTTCGACGGGGCAAGGCCGATGTGACGGCAGATATCATCAAATGATTCCTGCAGGGTCTCATAACGCCCAACGTAGTCCATCATAAGCGTACCGTCATCATCCGTAAGCAGGTGGTGTTGGGGCCTTACCAGGACGCGTTGCCGAAAGCGCGTGTTGCCGAGGGCCTGGCGCATGAACCCGACCTCGTTGCCGGCGAATCCGGGATTGCGGCGGTTCAGAAAAAAACAGGTGGAAACAAAACGGTCGTAGGGGTTCCTGACAAAGCCGAACTTGAAATAAGACGATACGGTCTCAGCCGGCAGATATGCCCTTGCCTGTTGGAAAGAGACATGGCCGTGCCTGAGGGCGGCGATTTCGGGAACCGGTATGCTCTGTTCGCCAAACAGCGCCTGCTGTTCCCAGTCGTCTTTTCCCAGGTGCGCCCTGAGGGCCTGGCGCACTGCATGGGTTGCCGTCCTGGGAACGGCAAAGAAAATAAACCGGTGTTTATGAGAGATGATCACTGATCCGAATACAGACCATCCCGTCAATCACCCGGGTCGGGTAGGTTTTCAGGTCGATACATACCGGTGCGCCCCTGGCCTTGCCGGTAGGGATGTGGAAACGTCCCTGGTGCAACGGGCATTCGATGATGTCGTCGATGACAAACCCTTCCGCAAGGTGCTGCTGTTCATGGGTGCATAGCCCGTCAGTGGCGTATGTCTTGTCGTCCGCTGTCCTGTAGACGGCATAAGTCTTGCCGCCGTGGTCAAAACGCACGACGTCCTCTGCATCAATATCATCGAAAGCACATACGGGCGCCCATTGTTCGGTCATCACGTTTCCACCTGGATAATGTGTCGGCTCCGGCGCCTGCTGATTTTACTTGATTTCCGTACTTAGGTCCGTAAACGGGACATCCCTGCGCCACTGCCCGGCCGGAGCGGGAATGACGAACGTGTTTTTCTGCATTATTACCCTGACCCCGATTTTTGAATAACCGGTTGATGGACATAACTGGTGTCTGTTTTCTGCCTGGTCATTGTTTCCAGAACCTCTGCCATGGCGCCGCTAACCCCTTTGCTCGGCACGGGCATCTGGTCCCTGACGCGCTCATGCAGTGCCTTCAGGGCATGGAACGGCACCATGGGGAACATATGATGTTCAATATGATAGTTCATATTGCAATAGAAAAACCGCAGCAGCGGATTCAGGTACATGGTCCGGGTGGTGAGGCGGTGATCCTTGACGCCGGTCGCCAGAGCCCCATGCTGGGTGATGCGCAATATCCCGTGCACCGGCGCGCCGACCGCCCGGGGCAGCAACAGCAGGCACACCGGCAACCACGTCTGCATCCAGACGGAAAGACCGATAATGGCGATATAGCTCAGCAGAAAAAGCCGGGCATTACGGAAAACAGCCGGTAGTTCGGAGGCAGGTACGGACTCCCTGATGAAATAATTCGCATACCCGAAGGTCAATTGCACCAGTTCTCTATTGTAGTGCCATACCTGGTTCCAGCCGCCGGCCAGGCTCAGGATATCCGCCCAGCGGACCGGGTTGGGCAACAGGTATTCCGCATCATTTCCGACGTCGGAGGTATAGGAGTGATGCCGCGCGTGTACCCACTTCAGCGATACCGGTTCCCAACTCAGCATCCAGCTGCAAATATAAAGCAAAGTCCGGTTTAACGTATGGTTCCTGAACGGCGTGCCGTGGCAGGCCTCGTGTCCTGCCGCATTGGCAAACGACCACACAGCGCTGTACAACAGCATCACTGCGACTGCCCACCAGGTACCCCAGGTGTAAACCAGCATCGCAGCCAGGCCAATCAGGATAGTAAAGTAGGCGCCGAAGTGCAGGATGCCGGGGCCGTCAGTTCGCCTGGACAAGGCCTTCAGCGTCTTCCGGTCAATATCACATTTGAACCAGTCTTGTTTATCTTGCATCTCACCCTCCTGTCAAGGATGATAATCGGAGAAATGTCCGGCGGCTGTGCCCATAACCCACGGCCTGCGCGGATTTTAAACATTATTCGCCCATGTTCGATCAGTCTGGATTTTAACGTGTCGCCTGCGCGTAAAGTCGCGTCGTTTGTTCTGCAAATCCGCCTGAACAGTTGCTGTTGATTCTTCTATATTACATTTCTGAAAAGCATAGAATAGTACGACAATGGTGCAAAGATGGTTACCCGGACCGAGACATTGACAACCTTGCCGGAACTGCTGTTCCGGCAGGAACGCACCGACCTGGCCGCGGCATTCCGCTGGGCGGTGAGACTGAATATGCATGAAGCCGTTGCCAACCATTTCTCACTGGCCGTGGACAGTTCCGGAAAACGCTTCCTGATCAATCCCAGCCAGCGCCATTTTTCCCTCATCAAGGCGAGCGACCTGTTACTGCTGGACGCGGATGATCCCGGCGTCCTTGACCGCCCCGGCGCCCCGGACCCGACCGCCTGGGGACTGCATGGACCAATCCATCGCTACTGTGCCCATGCCCGCTGCATCATGCATACGCACTCCATCTACGGGACCGTGCTGAGCAGCCTTGCCGACAGCACGTTGCCGCCAATCGACCAGAACAGTGCGACGTTCTACAACCGTTACGTGATTGACGATGGTTTCGGCGGTCTGGCCTTCGAAGAGGAAGGGAAACGCTGTGCCGCGCTGCTCCAGGACCCGAACAAGAAAGTCATGATCATGGGCAACCACGGAATCCTGGTCATCGGAGACGGCGTTGCCGATACATTCAACCGGCTCTATTACTTCGAACAGGCTGCCGAGACCTATATCAAGGCGTTGCAGACCGGCCAGGAGTTAAGGGTGATACCTCCTGAAACAGCCGGGAAAACCGCACAGGAACTGGAGGATTATCCGAACCAGGCAGAGCGTCACTTCAGCGACCTGAAAAAAATCCTGGACCTTGAAGGTGACGATTACGCTGAATGACAGGTTCGCTGCGACTAACGCAGCTTCCAGCGGTATCCGGATGGACCTGAAACAACTTTACGAGGATGCAATGGAATTCGGTTTGACACATGAACAGCAACTGGTGGTGGACACCGTGCGGGACTTCGTCGAGCAGGAGTTTTACCCGCTCGAAGACGAGGTCGAGCGAACCGGGCAGGTACCCAGGGCACTGGGACGGGAGATCCAGGACAAGGTCCTTGAACTCGGTTTCTACGCCCCGAACATCCCGGATCAATTCGGCGGGGGCGGCCTCGATACCCTGACCTTCACCCTGCTTGAACGGGAACTCGGGCGCGCCTCCATGGCGCTGTCGGTATTCTGGGGCAGACCGTCCAACATCCTCTGCGCAGGCAATGCCGGGCAACGCGCACACTACCTGGACCCCTGCGTGCGCGGCGAGAAGATCGACGCCCTGGCGATGAGTGAACCCGACGCAGGCTCCGACCTGCGCGGGATGAAGACCTTTGCCCGCCGCGACGGCGATGACTACGTGATAAACGGCACAAAGCATTTCATCAGTCACGGAGACGTTGCCGATTTCGTAATCACGTTTGCGGCAACGGGAGAAGACGAAACGGAAGCAGGTTTCAAAAAACGCATCACCTGTTTCCTGGTTGACCGTGATACTCCGGGATTCGAGATACGTCCGGGCTATAATTCCGTCTCCCACCGCGGTTATCACAATACCACCCTGACCTTCGACGACTGCCGCGTGCCGGCCTCCCGGGTACTCGGCGAGGAAGGCGCCGGTTTTGACCTGGCCAACTCCTGGCTTGCCGCCACCCGGCTCACCGTAGCCGCCATGTGCGTCGGCCGGGCGCGCCGCTGTTTCGATCTCTGTGTGGACTGGGCCGCCAACCGCCGCCAGTTCGGCCAGCCTATCGGCAGGTTCCAGGGCATCTCCTTCAAACTCGCCGACATGCTTACCTGGATCGATGCGGCAGACTGGTTGACACTTGTAGCGGCATGGCGCCTGGATCAGGGACTGGACGCCAACCGCCAGATCGCACAGGCAAAACTCTACGCCTCGGAGATGCTGGGACGGGTGACGGATGAGGCTGTGCAGATATTCGGCGGTATGGGCCTGATGGACGACCTGCCAATAGAACGCTTCTGGCGTGATGCCCGGGTTGAGCGTATCTGGGACGGCACCAGTGAAATCCAGCGCCACATCATCGCCCGCGACCTGCTGCGGCCGCTGGGGGCTTGAATAATGACGAATACGACCGATAATCCCATTCACACCAGCCGCAACGGCGCCATCCTGGAAGTCACCCTGGACCGGCCCAAGGCTAATGCCATAGACGGCCCCACGAGCAAGCTCATGGGCGATGTATTTGCCGGATTTCGCGATGATCCTGAATTGCGCGTGGCGATCCTGAGCGCGGCAGGCGAGCGTTTTTTCTCGGCCGGATGGGATCTGAAGGTTGCAGCCGAGGGCGAACCGCCGGACACGGACTACGGCGTAGGGGGATTCGGCGGCCTGCAGGAACTCCCCGGCCTCAACAAACCGGTCATCGCCGCGGTCAACGGCATGGCCGTCGGCGGCGGCTTTGAACTGGCGCTATCCTGCGACCTGATCTATGCCGCCGAACACGCCCGGTTCGCGTTACCCGAGATCAATGTCGGCGTGCTTGCCGATGCCGCCAGCATCAAACTGCCGCGCCGTATTCCCCACCATGTTGCCATGGACATGTTGCTGACGGGACGCTGGATGGAAGCGGAAGAAGCCGCACGCTGGGGACTTGTCAACGAAGTGCTGCCTGCGGAAGTACTGATGAACCGGGTGCGGGAAATCGCGCTACTGCTGGCTGAAGGCCCGCCGCTGGTCTTCGCCGCCACCAAGGAAACCATCCGCATGACCGAAAACCTGAGCGAACAGGAAGCGTTGCAACTGGTGAACAATAAGGGAGTGCCTTCCGTTAACGCCCTGTATGCCAGCGAAGACCTGCAGGAAGGCACCCGCGCCTTCGCCGAAAAGCGCAAGCCGGTGTGGAAGGGCCGGTGACCAATTTGGGACACCCATAAATTTACAATATTTATTAATTTATGGGTGTCCCAAATTAGGTTCTCCGGCTACGGCGCGCATCTTCCCGGGCAAGCACGTTGCCGGCGCCGACCTCGAATTGTTGCAGGGCTCGCATGATGGCAATCAGGCAGTCGTCGCGTAACTGCTCCAGTTCCTTCACCGTCCGCCCCGCGGCCTGTTGCCGGGTTCCGTCAGTCAGCTTGTCTATCAATTCATCGGTCAGTTCAGGCGCTTCCAGTTTTGTCCAGGGCAGCTTCAATGCCGGGCCGAACTGTTTCATAAAATCACGCATGCCGCCGTCGCCGCCAGCCATGTGGAAAGACAGGCAGGTACCCATGAAGGCCCAGCGCAGGCCCGGACCGTAGGTGATGGCTGCATCAAGTTCCCCGGTGCCGGCCACATCCTCGTTGACCAGGTGCAGGATTCCCCGCCACAGCGCCTCCTGCAGGCGGTCGGACAGGAACCCTGCTATTTCGCTGCGCACCCGCAACGGGCGCATACCCAGGTCCGTGTAGAATGCCACGGCGCGGTCAACGGCCTCAGGCGCGGTTTTCCTTCCACCCAGCACCTCCACCAGCGGCAGCAGGTACACCGGATTGAACGGGTGACCGACGACGACCCGTTCGGGCCGGTTGCAACCGGCCTGGAGATCGGACGGCAACAATCCGGAAGTACTGGAAGCAATGACAACGTCCGCGCCGGCGCAGGCATCTATCGCGGCGATCAGGTCGCGCTTCAATTGCAGTTGTTCCGGTGCGCTTTCCTGGATAAACTCGGCAACCGTGCAGGCCGCCTCCATCGATTCGGCATGACGCAGCCGTTCTATGCTTGCGCCAGGGTAGAGACCAAGTTTGCATAATGCCGGCCAGGCGTTCTCCAACGCGGCCCCCAACCTGTTCTGCCAGCCCGGTGCGGGGTCCCAGGCAACCACGTTGAGACCGCGCGCCAGTATGCGTGCGGTCCAACCCGCGCCGATAACCCCGGTACCGATTACGGCTACGGTTTTAATATCCTGCGCCATCGGGCCTCAGCCAGGCTGCAACGGGCACCGCTCCCCCTGAATAAAGCTGAACGCGGCATGGTTAGCCGGTACCCTGTCAGCCACGTCTGACCAGGCCGAATTTCGCGCGCGTCTCCTCGGGACCCAGTATATGGGCGCCCATCAGTTCGATGATATTACGCGCCCGCTCTACCAGTTGCGCGTTACTGGCGAACACGCCTTTTTCCAGGTATAGATTATCTTCCAGGCCCACGCGCACGTTACCGCCGAGAATTACTGCCTGTGCCGCAAACGCCATCTGGTAGCGTCCCAGGGCGAAGGCAGTCCAGTTGGCGTCCGGCGGTAACTGGTCGACCGATGATTTAAGGACGCCAACATCCGCCGGCGCGCCCCAGGGTATGCCGTGACACAATTGAAACAACGGCGGGGGGTCCAGCAAGTCTTCCTTAAGCATCTGCAGCGCAAAACTCAGGTTGCCCGTATCGAAAATTTCCAGTTCCGGCTTCACGCCCAGTTCCCTGATGCGATTTGCGCCACGGCGCAACATGCCGGGCGTGGATACGTAGACCAGGCTACCGTCATCGAAGTTGAGTGAACCGCAATCCAGGGAGCAGATTTCCGGCAACAGTTCCTCCACGTGAGGCAGGCGGTCCATTGCGCCGACCAGGTCGGTGTCTTCTCCGAATTTCGTCGGCGCATCATCCGGCCCGATAATGAGGTCTCCACCCATTCCCGCGGTAAGGTTGATCACCACGTCGGTGTCGGCAGAGCGAATACGATCGACCGTTTCACGGTAAAGAGCGACATCCCGCGCCCCCTTTCCAGTTTCGGGGTCGCGTACATGGCAGTGGACTATGGCCGCTCCGGCCCTGGCCGCATCGATGGCTGCCGCGGCTATCTGTTCCGGGGTAACCGGAAGCGCGGGATGTTTCCCGACCGTATCGCCGGCGCCGGTCACGGCACAGGTGATAACTACTTCAAAATTCATTCATCAACCCTCCGGATACAGTGGTCACGCAGGTTATTGAAGCATGGCAGGTCTGCGGAAACCGGAGAAAAAACGACATGGATTTACCTGTTTTCGCAATCAGGTGCTTATGTTTCTGAATACCTGGCGCGCTCCTGGGTAGGCCGGAGCTTGAAGTGCTCGTGGTAACACTTACTGAAGTGCTGCAGGGATTTGAACCCGGTTTCTATAGCTATCCCGCGTACGGTCGTGCCGGTATGGCGCAGGAGATTGCGCGCGGCAATCAGCCGCAGCCTCAGGTAATACTGGCTTGGGGAATAATGAAAATACTGCTGAAACACACGCTCCAGTTGCCGGGTCGATACATTGAGATATTTGGCTATCTCCTCTACGAACAACGGCTCTGAAATATTATTGCGCATGAGCAGTACGGCCTCGTTCAGGTAATCAGGTGCGCCCGGGGCCTGGCTGCGCACCGATATATACTGGGGTTCACCGAGTTCCCTGATGCGGTCGATAGTGAACTGTTCGGAGATCGCGGAGGCCACCTCACGGTTGTAATCCCTGCGCACCAGGAACAGCATCATGTCCAGCGGTGCGGTGCCGCCGGCACAGGTATAACGGTGCCGGTCAATCTCGAACAGTTCGTCGGTCACTTTCAGTTGGGGAAATTCCTCGCGCAGACTGCCTATGTTTTCCCAGTGAATTGTGCAGCGATGATCGTTCAGTATGCCGGATTTTGCCAGCAGGTATGCCCCGGTACACAAGGCGCCCAGAGGCTTGCCGCCGGCCAGCCGCTGCAATGCCCTGCCCAGCGGCGGATTCCAGGAGTCCTTGACATGCACTCCTGCGCAAACGAATAACATGTCAAGTTTTCTTGCCTGCTCAAACGGCAGGGTGGGATGGATTTCCAGGGCGGCGCTTGAGGACACCGGAGCATCGTCAAAAGTCAGGACGGACCAGCGATACAACTCCTGCTCGGAGGTTAAATTTGCCATGCGTAGCGTCTCGACCGCCGAGGAAAACGCTATCAGGGTAAAATTCGGCACCAGCAGGAAGCCGTAATGCAGTGGTTGTTTAGTAGCTATCGCCCTACCTCCGGGTTAAACCTCGCGCACCTCCGTACTGCCGTCCGGCCCTTGTTCAAGCGCGTAATTCGCCGGTCGGAGTATTTTACCAAAATCCTTGCGCAGCCATTTGAATAAGGATACCTGAAGGATCACCAGAACCGGGATCAACGGCAATGCGGCAATCACCGTTGACGTCTGTACGGTCTTCAAGCCGCCGGCCGCGATCAGCCCGACCGCTATAATGGCAAGGGCAAAGGCCCAGGCAAAGCGGTTCCAGCGAGCCGGTTGTCCCTCGCCGGTCAGGTTCCTGGTACTCATGCTGGACAGTACGTAAGCGGCAGAGTCCAGCGTCGTGGCAAGGAAAATAATGCACAGGAGGGTAAATATGAACACCGTAATCCCCCCTCCCGGAAGGCTGCTGACGATGGTAACGACAGCAGCAGGGATACCTGAATCGTTCAGCACCGAGGATATGTCCAGAGTTCCACTCATCTCCATATCCAGGGAATAGCCGCCGGCAATCGCAAAAAAGGCCATGCAACCGATGCTCCCCCATATTACCTGGCCGATGATGACCTCCCTGATGGTGCGTCCCCTGGAGATGCGCGCCACGAACAGCCCGACCATCGGCGCATAGGCAATCCACCAGCCCCAGTAGAATACCGTCCAATCCTCCGGGAAGCCGCTTTTTACAACCGGGTCCATCCAGAAACTCATGCGGAACAGGTTGTCCAGCATCAGGCCGAAACTGTTCACGGACATGCTCAGGATGAATACGGTCGGACCGGCAACCAGCACGAAGACAAGGAAAAGGATAGCGAACACTGCGTTTGTGTCGGCGAGTATACGGATACCCTTCTCCAGCCCCAGGTATACGCTTGTCGCAAAGACTGCCGTCCACACCACCAGGACGCCGAATTGCAGCATGGGCGTATCCTGCAGGGAAAAACTATCGGCGACAAGCGCGGAGACCAGGGGAAGACCCAGCCCCAGGCTGGTGCCGGCACCGCCGATGATGGCAATTATCACAATCACATCGACTCCGGTACCGAGCCAGCCGGCACTCTGCCTGCCGAGCAATCCGGCGCTTGCGGTACTGATCCTGCAGAAAGGCTGTTTCCGGACGTACATGGAATAGGCAATCGGCAACGCCGGCAGCGCGTAGATCGCCCAGGGAACTATCGACCAGTGGTACTGGCCGTACATGTGCGCCCACTCGGCTGCCTCCGGCGTACCCGCCTCGACTCCGAACGGGGGCGATTGCAGATAAAAGATCGGTTCGATAAATGCCCAGTTGGTCAGGCCAATGCCTATCCCCACGGTAAACATCATGGCGATCCAGCTTGGTGTCGAAAACTCGGGGGGCTCGCCGGGAGCGCCCAGGAGCACCCGTCCGTAACGGCTGAACGCCAGCCAGACAAGTACCGCGATGGCGCTGAAACCCACCAGGAGATACAACCAGCCGAAATAGCCGGTCACTACCTGCAAGGCATCGCCGAGTAGCAACCTGGCATAGTCGGGCTTCAGGACCAGCAATACACCGATGAGCATAACCAGGAAAAAGGTCGGCAGGAAAACCTTTTTATCCAGGGACGGCTGTGGGGATGGTGAGTCCATGTTCACTTGATATCCGGAAATTAAGCCTGTCAGAGCATATCATTAGTTCGCTTCGGACAACAGACCCAGGATCAGGCACAGGCAGGACAGGAGCAGTACCAGGGTGAACGGTACGGCCATGGTGATGGTGCCGGCCTGCAACGCGCTCAGGGCATCGCTGCCGCCGCCGATGAGCAAGGCTGCCGCGATAAATCCCAGCAGGACGGCCCAGAACGCGCGCTGGTAACGGGGAGTGTCCAGTTTGCCGCCGGCAGTGATTATGTCTATGACCAGGGAGCCGGAATCGGCTGAGGTAATAAAAAAAGTCAACACCAGGACCACGGCCAGCAATGATGCAAGGATGGTAAACGGCAGGTTTTCCAACATATGGAACAATGCCAGGGAAGGGTCGGTGAGACCGCCTGCCAGTGCGCCGATGCCCTGTTGCGCCTGGTCCAGGGCAATGCCGCCAAAGACTGACATCCAGATGGCGCTGACCAGTGTCGGCAACAGCAACACGGCCGTTACAAATTCCCTAACGCTGCGCCCCCTGGAAATGCGCGCGATAAATACGCCGACAAAAGGCGACCAGGATATCCACCAGGCCCAGTAAAACACGGTCCAGCTCTTGTACCACGCCTCATCATCACGGCCCACCCAATCACTCAGGGGGAGGAAGTGCGCCAGGTAGTATGAAAGGTTCTCGCCGATGCCGAACACGGTCGCCAGGGTGGGGCCGGCGCATATAACGAAAACCAGGAGCAGCAGGGCAGCCAGGATATTGAAGTTACTCAGTACCCTGACGCCGCGGTCCAGCCCGCGTACGACCGAAACGATGGCGATTGCCGTGATCACCGCGATAAGCAATAACTGGGTCGTCAAGCCGTTGTCCACACCAAACACGGAATGCAGTCCCCCAGTGGCCTGTTTCGCACCCAGGCCGAGAGAGGTTGCCAGGCCGAATATGGTTGCGAACACAGCCACAACGTCTATGATATGGCCCGGCCAGCGCCAGCATTGCTCGCCGAACAACGGGTAGAAGATGGACCGGGTCGCCAGCGGCAGGCCCTTATTGAATGAAAAGAAGGCAAGGGACAATGCCACCACGGCAAAGATGGCCCAGGGATGCAGCCCCCAGTGATATAACGCCGCTCCCATTGCCGCGGCCGCGGCTTCGGGCGAATGGGGCGCTACGTTCAACGGCGTTCCCGACCAGTTCGTATAGTAAGCAACCGGTTCGGCCACGCACCAGAACATCAGGCCGATACCCATCCCGGCCGCAAACAGCATGGAAAACCAGGACAGCCTGGAAAACTCCGGTTCCGCATCGGGACCGCCAAGGCGCACTTTCCCGAACGGCAGCACGATCAGCAGCAGGCAGAATAAAACAAAGAAATTGCCGGAAATCATTACCAGCCAGTGGAAGTTATCGATGGACCAGTTCTTTGCCCGGTCAAGAATGACATTCGCGTCCTGCGGAAACGCCAGTACCCCGATAACAAAAGCCACGGTGAGAAATGCGGTGATGAAAAATACCGGATTGTGCAGTTCCATCCTGAGGATGCGGACGTTGTCCCGGCCGACCCTGTACGAGCTCTGGTAGTGATTGCTGGATTGCACTATATATCTGATTGAGCAAAGTTTTTCTGCTATCACACTATAACCCGGAAGAGCAGGCAAAGCTATGCATCAATTGCACTTGACTATCTGTAAAATTAGCGGACAATCGCGCCACCTGCTGGTAACCAGGCTATCCCTGAAATTACGAGGCTCAGACATCGATCACCTGTTCACACGCTTGAAGTAACCGGATCAGAACATGAAAACACCACAGATTTTACCCGTCTGGAGCCTGCTGTTCGGCGTGGCCTTGATTTCCGTCTGCAGCGGCATGCAGGGTACATTGCTGGGGCTGCGGGCCTCCCTGGAAGACTTTGCGGTGGATACAATCGGACTGATCATGTCCGCCTATTACCTGGGTTTTCTCCTGGGCGCCCGCGTTGTGCCCAAGTGGGTAAGACAGGTGGGACATATCCGCGTCTTTGCCGCGCTGGGGTCAATCGCATCCGTAGTCATCCTGCTGCACTCTGCCATCGTTGACCCGGCGATGTGGTTCGGGTTCCGCGCGTTGACCGGCTTTTGCCTGTCCGGCCTGTTCATGGTCTCGGAAAGCTGGCTGAACGCGATCACCGGCAATGACAATCGCGGCCGTCTGCTGGCCGCCTACATGTTCACCATCACATTGGGGTTCACCGGCGGACAATTCCTGATAAACCTGGCTTCCCCGCTGGGTTTCGAGTTGTTTATCCTTGCCTCAGTCATCCTGTCCATTGCAATCGTACCCTTATTGCTGAGTAATATTTCCGCCCCTGCAATCGCCTACGCGGAACACCTGGAACTGGGGAGGTTGATCAGGCTGACTCCCCTGGGAGCCATGGGCGTCTTTGTCCAGGGTCTTAGCTTCGGCGCAGTGATGTGGTTGACCGCGGTATTCGGCAAGCAGAGCGGTTTTTCCGTTGCCGAAAGCGCCTTGCTGGTAGGCACCCTGATGTTCGGGGGATTGGCGCTGTTGCTGCCGGTCGGCGGCTTGTCGGACCGCCAGGAACGCCGTCATACCCTGCTGTTATTGTCAGTCCTGGCTGCCGGCGCAAGCCTGCTCGTGCCGTTTGCCGCACGCATGGGCAACCTGTGGCTGCTGGCCGTCCTGTTGTTCCTGGTGGGCGGTGTGGTCCTGTGTTTTTATTCGGTGTCCCTGTCCCATATCAACGACCACGTACGCAACGAACAAATCCTGTCGGCCAGCGGCAGCATTATTTTTATCAACGGGATCGGCGGGTTGTCAGGCCCCATACTCAGTACCCAGGTGATGAAGTTCTTCGGTCCGGGCAGCCTGTATTACTTCGTGGCCCTGGTTTACCTGTTCATGGCGCTGTTCACCCTGTACCGGATGTCGGTGCGCGCGCCGATTACCGCCGAGGAGCAATCCCACGGCATGGCGGTCATGTTGCAGACCTCACAGGTCATCGTGGCCGAGGCGATGGATGAAACGGACCTGGGCGACCCGCTGGCGCCGGAACAGGAGCAAGGCGCCTGACGCGGGGGGAGGACGGAATTCAATTCCGTCCCCGTATCCTTATAACATCGGGTATGAAGAGTTGCTCGCCTGATATCCTGAATTCACGAATAATACGCTGCCCCTGCTCTCCCCGGATGAAGTCCGCGTATTTCTGCGCCAGCGCCGTTTGGACATGGGGATGTTTTTCGGGATTAATGAGGATAACGTGGTACGAATTGCGTAGTTCCGCCGCGCCTTGATGGACGATATCCAGGTCTGTCTTGCCTTTAAATGCCAGGTACGTGCCCCTGTCGGTCAGCGTGTACGCCTGCCTGTCATCGGCGATCTTCAAAACGGCGCCCATTCCCTGGCCGACAGACAGGTACCATTCCCCTTCCGGCCTGATCCGGGCCGCCTGCCAGAGAGCCATTTCCTTCTTGTGGGTTCCTGAATCATCCCCTCTTGAAATAAAACCGGCAGCGGATTGTGTAATCCGGGTCATGGCATCTGCCGGGGAATTCGCCGCGGCCACGCCAGCCGGATCCGCGGCCGGGCCGACCAGCACAAAATCGTTGTGCATGACAGGCAGACGTTCTACGCCATAGCCGCTCTCCATGAACTCCTGTTCCGCTGCCGGGGCATGGACCATGACCAGGTCCACGTCGCCGTTCTCAGCCAGGCGCAAGGCCTTGCCGGTGCCGACGGCGATCACGTCCACCGTGACGTTGTACTGCTCTTCAAAAGGCGGGTGCAGCAGGGACAGCAGGCCCGAGTTTTCCGTGCTGGTGGTCGTGGCCAACCTTAACCTGTCCTGGGCAAATACAGTGCTGGACAATAAAACTGCCGCCAGTAGTGAATACAAAACTCTACTCATTGTTACATTGCCCCGGCGCCACTGTAGTGCAGCCACAGGGCCGCGTATTCGGCGAAACTGCGGCGGACGATGATATCGAAGGTTGGAGTGTTATCGACCTGGGCTATCAGCATGGACGTTTTTGCCAGGGTGGTCTGTGCGCATTGGCCCACTTTGAACGCGCGCGGGTGAAGGTCCAGGGTACAGCCTTTCGCCAGTACCTTCCGTGCCTGGCTGCCGCGCAGGCGGAGTAAAATCTGTCCACCCGTCACATCGACCAGGGAGTGGCATTGCCCGGACAGGCTTTTCCCCAGTTGTTCCGCTTTGCCGTTTTCCTTGCCTGGCCCGGTGACCAGCAACCACTCATCGGGACCCAGCCAGAATATTGTATGAGACGACGTGGGTGAAGGGGACGGATTTGAAATCCGTCCCCGTTGTGTGGATGCCGTAAATGTATTGGCAATGGTGGGCAGGGGCTGTCCGAGCGTTGCCTGCACCGCCTGCAGAAACTGTTCATCCCCGGGGTCGCCGCGCAGGTTCAGGTAACCGTGGTCGGGATGTATTTCCAGTTGCATGCCCGGGTGATCCGGACCAGGAGCAATCCTCCCATTCAGGAAAGAGGCCAGTGCGTGCCGTCTTTGCGGTCTATGAGGCATGCTGCCGCTCCGCTTTCGGGTCGTAGAATACGGGAGAGACGATCCTGACCCTGATGTAGCGCCCGTCGCGCAACGCCGCATGTATGACATCGCCCTTGCGGGCGCGCCCGTTGCTGACCAGCGCCAGGGCTATGGGCCGGCCGAGGCAGGCACTGTAATAACTGGAGCTGACGTGGCCCAGTTTGGGGATGGGTGGGACGCCGCCCGGTTGTTCTACCAGCTGCGCGCCTTCAGGCAATATCTCCGTAAGGTGTTTGTTATGACTGGATTCCGGCTTTCGCCGGAACGACGGGCGGGGGGATACCTCCCTGCCATCTTCAATTAACAGGCCGACCAGTTGTTTCCGATCCGGGCGTTGGCAGTCGGGCCGCGCCAGGGACCGTTTGCCCAGGAAATCCTTGTCTTTGGACAGCAGCCAGTGCATCCCCAGGTCCAGCGGAGATACGGAGCCGTCGGTATCCTGGCCGACGATGACAAACCCTTTCTCGGCGCGCAGCACATGCATGGTTTCGGTACCGTAAGGGGTAATGCCGTAGCGTTCACCGGCCTCCGTCAGGGTCTGCCACAGGGACGGGGCAAAATCGCTTTCCACGTTGATTTCGAAGGCCAGTTCACCGCTGAAACTGACGCGGAATACCCGAACGGTGAAGCCTGCCAGGGAGCCGGAGCGCACCGCCATGAAGGGAAAACCGGCCTGGCTGAAGTCAACATCGCCATCCATACCCTGCAACAGCTTCCTGCTGTCCGGACCGGCCAGGACAATGGTGGACCAGCGTTCCGTTACGGAAGTCAGGTATACCTGTAAATCCGGCCATTCCGTCTGCAACCACTGCTCCAGCCAGCCCAGTACCCGCGCCGCGCCGCCGGTAGTGGTGGTCAGGTAAAAATGCTGCTCACCCAGGCGCGCCATGACCCCGTCATCCATGACCATGCCGTCTTCGCCCAGCATGACGCCATAGGCACAGCGTCCGGGCTTCATCCCGGCGACATTATGGGTATAGATACGCTCCAGGAAGGCCGGTGCGTCCGGCCCCTGCACTTCTATCTTGCCCAGGGTCGAGGCATCCATGATCGCCAGTGACCCGCGCGCGGCGAGACACTCCCGGTTGACCGCGCTGCGCATGTCCTCCCCTGGCCCGGGATAATACCAGGGACGCAACCATTGACCCACCACCTCAAACTCAGCGCCGGCAGCTTCGTGCCAGTCGTGCAGCGCAGTCTTGCGTACCGGTTCGTAGAGCGTACCCACGTCGGCGCCGGCACAGGCGCCGAATGTTACGGCCGTGTAAGGCGGCCTGAAGGTGGTCGTGCCGACATCTGCAATGGGTTTGCCCAGACACTCCGCCAATAATGCCATGCCGTTGATATTTCCCAGCTTGCCCTGGTCGGTACCGAACCCCAGCGCGGTATACCGTTTGACATGCTCCACGTTCCGGAATCCTTCACTTACCGCCTGGTGCAGGTCCGCCACGGTCGTATCGTTCTGGTAATCGACAAACTGTTTCGGGTAACGATGCGGGGATCGCGGCAAGGGAACCCGCCATAATGGTTGCAGAGGACGGGCGTCTCCGGTCAGGTCCTGGTTGATCCCGGGTGTGGAAAACGGCGACGCCTCAAACCCGCACGCACGGGCGGCATCCAGTCCTGCCTGGTTTCCCTCCTGCAGACAGGCATCCAGGGAAAAGGAACCGTTGCACGCCCCCACTGACACATGCTCCTGCCGGGTTGCGCCGGGCACAAAGCAATTGCGGGCTTCGTCCCAGAGATTTCCGCCACCGGCCTGCGAATGCAGGTGGACGGCCGGATTCCAGCCCCCGGACATGGCGACCAGGTCACAGTCAAGGTTTATTGCCGTCCCGGCCGGGGTACCAGCGTCTGCCGACAGCGGCACAACTTCCACGGAACGAACCGATTTTCTGCCGGTTACATCGGCGATGACACAGCCCTGGTATATTTCAACCCCGGACCGGCGCAGGGGTTCGGCAATGGCGCCGGCGCCCTCCACGCGGCAATCAATAATCGCCGCGACGCTCGCCCCTGCCGATACCAGGTCCAGGGCCGTCCGGTATGCCCCGTCGTTGTTGGTGAAGATCACGCCGCGCCGGCCCGGACATACAGCGTAACGGTGAATATAGCCCGATACTGCTGAAGCGAGCATCACCCCCGGACGATCATTGTTCGGAAATACCAGGGGTCGCTCGTGGCTGCCCTGGGCCAGGATGACGCGCCCGGCCCGAACCCGCCATTCGCGTTGCCGGACCCCGCCTGCGTCCTGTGCCCCCGGGTTATCGCCGTAGCGTTCCAGTATGGTCAGGAAATTATGGTCGTAATATCCGAATACCGTGCTGCGGGACAAAAGAGTGACTTCGGGACAGCGCGCGAGCTCCTGCAACACCTTGCGCAACCATTCCGCAGCAGGGTTGCCGTTCAGCCTGGCCGTGTCGTATAACAGGCTGCCGCCGAACTCGCCCTGTTCATCCGCTATGATGACCCTGGCGCCGCATTTGGCCGCCGCCAACGCCGCCATCAGTCCTGCCGGCCCGCCTCCTGCCACCAGGACATCACAATGTGCATTGACGTGTTCATAACTGTCCGGGTCGGGCATTTGCGGCGAGGTACCCAGGCCGGAGGCGCGGCGCAGGTAATGCTCATACCAGCGCCACAGGAAGCGCGGCGCCATGAAGGTCTTGTAGTAAAATCCCGCGCCCAGCAAACGGGCGCAGAAATCGTTGACCGCGAGCAGGTCAAAATTGACACAAGGCCAACCCCTGGTCGTAGCTGCGGCCAGGCCGTCGTATAACTCCACTTCGGTGGCGCGCAGTCCGGGTATGGTATCGGCGCCGGCGCCTGTCTGCACTATGGCGTTGGGTTCTTCCACGCCTATGCCCATGATGCCCCGCGGACGATGGTACTTGAAGCTGCGGCCGACCATCCGGATGCCGTTGGCCAGTAACGCGGAGGCCAGGGTATCACCGGCATAGCCCCGGCAGGTACGGCCGTTAAAACTGAACGTAAGGGGTCGCGCGCGGTCGATACGTCCGCCTTCTGGAAGTCGATTAACCTGCTTCATCCCTGTGACTCTCCGGGGACGGACTCTCCGGGGACGGATTTAAATCCGTCCCCAAACCCTCCTTGTGACTCTCCGGGGACGGATTTAATCCGTCCCCAAACCCTCCTTGTGACTCTCCGGGGACGGATTTAAATCCGTCCCCAAACCCTCGATCAGGTTGCATTTTCCGTAAATTGATAAGTCACGGTATCCCTTTCCAGTACGAACCAGCGGCGGCAGCCGTGCTCATGCACCCATTGTTCCCGGTGCAGGCCCCTGGTATTACTGCGCATGAACAGGTAATCCGCCCATTCTTCATCGGTCAGGGCGTCCGGTTCTGCCGGCCGGACAATATCGGCCTCGCCGCCGTAACTGAATTCGCTCTCGTCGCGCGGGCCGCACCAGGGGCATTTAATCAGCAACACTTTATTAATAATTAAAAATTAAGAATTAGGAATTAGGAATGGGTGCCTTCTGGATGTCAGGATGCCGTAATTGTCATTTTTGCAGGAACCGGAAAGCTGACAAGTTACTACATGTAACCTATTTACTTCAATTCCCAATTCCCAATTCCCAATTCCTAATTCCTAATTCCTAATTCCTAATTCCTAATTCCTAATTCGTAATTCGTAATTCCATCAGTGCGCCACTGCAGCGGCGCCGTGCTCGTCTATCAGCGCGCCCGTGGTGAATCGTTCCAGGCCGAACGGGGCATTCAGTTCGTGGGGCCGGTCCCGGGCTATGGTATGGGCAAACGCCCAGCCGGAGCCGGGCGTGGCCTTGAAGCCCCCGGTGCCCCAGCCGCAGTTGAAATAGAGACCCTGCAAGGGAGTCTTGCCGATAATCGGGCAGGCGTCCGGCGCCACATCGACGATGCCGCCCCATTGGCGCAGCATGCGCACCCGGCTGAAGGCGGGGAACAGTTCAATAATGGCCTGCATGGCATGCTCTATGGTGTGGAAACTGCCGCGCTGGCCGTAACCGGTGTAGGCATCGATGCCTGCGCCGACGACCAGTTCGCCCTTGTCCGACTGGCTGATATAGCCATGCACGGCGTTCGACATGACCACGGTATCCAGGACCGGTTTCAGGGGTTCCGACACGTAGGCCTGCAACGGGTGGCTCTCCAGGGGCAGGCGTAAACCCGCCATCTGCGCCAGGACGCTGGCATGGCCGGCGACCACAACGCCGATCCGGTCTGCCTCGATGCGTCCGCGACTGCTCTCGACGCCGGTCACCCTGGAACCGTTACGGCAGATACCGGTGACTTCACATTGTTGAATGATATCGACGCCCAGGGCGTCGGCGGCGCGGGCAAACCCCCAGGCCACGGCATCGTGGCGGGCAACCCCGGCCCGGCGTTGCAATGAAGCCCCAAGGATGGGATAACGCGCCCCGGGAGAGATATCGATCATGGGAATGGCTGCCTTGATCCGGGCCGGCATGACCACCTCGGCATCGATCCCGTCCAGGCGGTTGGCGCCGACCCGCCGTTCGATATCCCGCATGTCCTGCAGGCTGTGACCCATATTATAGACGCCGCGCTGGCTGAACATGACGTTGTAATTCAGGTCCCGGCTCAACCCTTCCCAGAGTTTCAACGACTTCTCGTAGAACAGCGCGGCCTCGGTCCACAGGTAATTTGAACGTACTATGGTCGTGTTCCGCCCCGTATTGCCACCGCCGATCCAGCCCTTCTCCAGCACGGCGACGTTGCGTATCCCGTGTTCTTTTGCCAGGTAATAAGCGGTTGCCAGGCCATGGCCGCCGCCGCCGATTATGAGCGCGTCATACTTCTTCCGTGGCGCCGGACTGCGCCAGGCCTGCCGCCAGTTCTCATTATGAGAGACGGCATTGCGCAGTAAGGAGAATATGGAATATTTCTGCCTGGTCATTCCGGTCCGTTTAACTCATCAAGCGCTGCGGGCTAACATTAGTTATTTGCGTCATTGATGTCCAGCAACCGCTCGTTGCCGGGGTCGAACGGACTTTCAGGGATCACAATGGCGCGGTAGTTCCTGTTGAGGATATCGATGTCCATTTCCGTACCTTCTGCCGCGTATTCCGGCCTGACCATGCCCAGCGCCAGGGATTTGCCGACGCGGAAGCCGAAGCCGCCGCTGGTGGCGCGCCCGATCAGTTCACCGTCCCGGGTCAGGGCATTGTTGCCCAGCGCATCGGCGTCATCGGTATCCCGGACTTCCAGCGTGACGAGTCTGTGTCCGGGGCCGCGTTCCCGGCCCGCCAGCAGCGCTTCCCGGCCGAGGAAGTCTCCCTTGTCCGGGTAAACGAAACGGTCCATCGCCGATTCCCAGGCGGAATACTCGATGGATAATTCCGTGCCCACCATGCGGTACGATTTCTCCAGCCGTAACGAATCCATTGCCCGTATGCCGAAAGGCCGTAGTTCGATGTCCTCACCGGCTGCAAACAAGGCATCGAACAACTCGTTCTGCCGCTCGATGGGGTGGTGCAGTTCCCAGCCCAGTTCACCTACGTAATTGACCCGCATGGCATGCACTGGTATGCCGCCCATAGCTACCTGCCTGGCGCTCAGAAACGGGAAGCCTTCGTTGGAAAAATCATCACTCGACAAGCGTTGCAACAGCGTGCGTGAACGGGGCCCGGCAACGACGAATACGCCGATATCGTCGGTAATGTGTTCATAGTTCACCGAGCCGTCAGCAGGCATGAACCTGCCGAGGTAATCGTGGTCCAGTCTCTGCCATGCGCCGGCCGAGACCAGGTAGAACGAATCGTCCGCGGCGCGGGTAATGGTGAATTCCGAATGAATGCCGCCGCGCCGGTTCAGCGCGTGACAAAGCCGTATACGCCCTGCTTTTGACGGCAGCCGGTTTGCAACCATGTAGTCCAGGAACGCTTCCGCGCCCGGCCCGGATATCCGGCATTTGGCAAAGGCCGTCAAGTCCAGCAACCCCACTGCGCGATTCAGGTGCAACGCCTCCTTCCTGATGCCTGCAAACCAGCGCGAACGGCGAAACGACCAGTGATCCTCCTGCGCCATGCCGTCGGTAGCGAACCAGTTGGCCCGCTCCCAGCCGAACTTCTGGCCGAACACGGCGCCCATCTCCTTGAGACGCCCATAGCAGGGGGCGGTCTTAAGTGGACGTGCCGCCGGCCGCTCCTCATCCGGGTAATGGATGATGAACACATGGGAGTAGGCTTCCTCATTCTTTTTGACCAGGTAATCCTTGCTGACGTAATCGCCGAAACGGCGCGGCTCGACCCCCAGCATGTCGATTCCCGGTTCACCCTCAACAATCCATTCCGCCAGTTGCCAACCGGCGCCGCCCGCGGCGGTGATGCCGAAGCTGTGGCCTTCGTTGAGCCAGAAGTTCTTCAGGCCCCAGGCCGGACCGACGATGGGGTTGCCGTCCGGGGTGTAGGCGATGGCGCCGTTATAGACCTGCTTGATGCCGCAATCGGCAAAGGCCGGCACCCGGTTCATGGCCGTCTCGATATGGGGTTCCAGGCGATCGATATCTTCCTGGAAGAGTTCATACTCGGCGGTCTCGTCGGGGCCGTCCAGGTAACAGCAGGGCGCGCCTTTTTCATACGGGCCCAGGATAAAACCCTGGTTTTCCTCGCGCAGGTACCAGGAGCCGTCTGACTCGCGCAGGACAGCCATCTCAGGCAGGCCCTGCCCGGCCCGGGCGACCAGGTCGGGGTGGGACTCCGTGACTATGTATTGATGCTCCACCGGCATCACCGGGATATCCAGACCGACCATGGCGCCGGTGCGGCGGGCATAGTTGCCGGTCGCAGAGACAATATGTTCACAGGTGATATCACCCTTGCTGGTCCTGACCTGCCACTCACCCGAAGCGCTGCGATCAATGCCTTCGACCATGGTATTGCGGTAAATTAGCGCACCCCGCGCCCGGGCGCCCTTTGCCAGGGCCTGGGTCAGGTCGGCGGGCTGGATATAGCCGTCTTCCGGATGGAACAGCGCCCCCACCAGTCCGTCCGTATTGCACAGGGGCCAGATCTCTCCTATTTGTCCCGGTGTCAGGAATTCAATGTTGACGCCGATGGTGCGGGCCGTGGCCGCGTACTGGTAATACTCATCCATGCGCTCCCGGTTCATGGCCAGGCGCAGGTTCCCGACCTGTTTGAACCCTACCTGCTGCCCGGTTTCAGCTTCCAGTTCCTGGTACAGGCTCACCGAGTACTTGTGGATCTGGCCGACGCTGTAACTCATGTTGAACAGCGGCAGCAGGCCGGCCGCATGCCAGGTGGAACCCGAGGTCAGTTCCGCTTTTTCCACCAGCACGACGTCTTCCCCCCAGCCTTTCCGGGCCAGGTGATACAGGGTGCTGACACCGACAACACCGCCGCCTATAACCACTACCCGGGCGTGTGTTTTCATGGTTTTCTACTATTGATGGGAGATGGCAATCAAACACGCATCTTAAGCGGCCGAAGACACGAGCCATTATCCCAGGAACGACCGGGATTAGTCAAAATACGCCATTGGGAAGATATTTGGGGTCAGAGTAAAAATACAGGCGATCTGACAGGTGGTACTTGTTTTAATGACTAACGGAGGGACTCTCCGGGGACGGATTTCAAATCCGTCCCCCTTAGTCCTGCCTCAGCCTTGTTTTGCTGCCTGCGCCGCGTCCCAGGCTTCCTGGACAGTCTGCCAGGTCACCAGGGCAACGGTATTGCCATCATCGTCAACAAAATTCAGGGGGCCGAGAAACGTCATGTAGAACTCGCTGTCTTCAAGAAAGTTTGTCAACCCATGAAAGGCCTGGCATGCCTCATAGCCGTAGGCGGGGGCTTTTACACTGACGCCGCCTTCATCCTCGCCGCCCCGGACTTCCATGTGGCCTTTCGTCAGGAAATATTCGCCGGGACCGATATGTACGTGGCTGGCAAAAGACGAGCCTTTCGGGCAATCGTAAATGGCTGCCCAGGAACCCAGTTCGGGCGCCACGTTCAGCAGTTTCCAGCGAATACCGCCCTGGCTCAACGGTCCCGGAAAATCTACCCAATCGACTTCATCAATTTGCACCGAACGGCCGGGGACTGGATCATACTTTTGTGGATTCATGCTATTACCTCCTCATGTGTCAGGTTTTTTTACTGGTTACTGGTTACATAAAGCCGCCGATATTCCTGCTTCCAATATTTCAATCCAGTATCCGTCCGGATCTTTAATGAAAGCGATACCTTTCATCTTGCCGTCATCCGGCCGCTTGACGAATTCTACCCCTAACTCCTCGAAGCGGCTACAAGCTTGATAAACATCGGGAACGGACAGTCCTATATGGCCGTAACCACGCGGGTCATTGTTACCGTTATGGTAACCATCAAATGATTCGTCATTTTCCGTGCCCCAGTTATGGGTCAGTTCCAGCAACGCTTTCTGCTCGAAAGTATATGCAGTCCTGTCCAGTGGGTTCTGTGGTATCGGATCATCGTCCGGGCGCACGTAACCCATGAAGAACAGCGAAAATTCCATTTCGGGGAAGTCCAGTTTCTTGAGCAGGGTCATCCCCAGCACATCCTGGTAAAATGCGAGAGAGCGTTCCGGATCCTTGATCCGCAACATGGTCTGGTTAAATACGAACCCTTCCGTTTCGTTAGACTGTGTAACTCTCCCCTCCTGTACTGTTCCGCTCATTGCATAAATACCTTTTTTTGGTTTATTTTATCTTTATCATATCCTGAATGATTTAATCAATTGAATTCCGGACCCCGGCTTACTGCGTGCCGGGGTGGATTGCTCCCGAATCACATGCTGGCGCTTGTTTCGCCGGAATTCTCCCCCTTTCTTGTATATTCATCCTGGATACGCTGCAGTTCTTCCCAACCCAGGTAGCTGGTGAAGTTGTCATCGTCGAAGAACAGCACCGGCCCGTTACAGATAAACAGGTAGTCGGTGTCCTCCAGGGCCGTTGTGGCGCCGTGGACCATGCCGTTCGGTTCGTACACGTAGTCGCCTGCTTCGAGTATCCCGTCGCGCACCTGCAACTTACCCGACAGGACATACACATGGGCCGGACTCAGGTGTTTATGGGGCGGCGCCACGTAGCCTTTATACCAGCGGAACAGCGCGGCCCAGGCGCCGGTCTCCGGCCCCGTCCACAGGACTTTCATGAACCCCCGCTCGGGGTCCGCTTCCATGGGGATCCAGTCCATGTCACCGGTTTTACACAGCGAATCCATCAGTTCGCTGTTAACGGGACTGATGTCTTGTGGTAGAGCCATAGCGTTAACCCGTGAGTGCGTTTACAGGATCCGTATCCTTCAGAAGTGGTACTGTACCGAACCGACTACGCGGCGCGGCTGTTCCAGGGTGCCGATAATGATATAGCCTGGAGCGCCCGGCAGTTTGCTACCCGCAAAGTTCGGGAATTCCTGCACGTCGATGTAGTAGTCCTCGTCGAACAGGTTCTCTATATGAACGCCGAACTCCCAGTTGTTCCACTCCACCCCGGCGCCCAGGTCCACGACGGTAAAATCAGGGTTCGTCCAGAACGGAAAATCATCCCCGGGGGAATCCCAGAGTTGGGCATTGGTGGAAGCCTCCCCCTTGTAGCGCAGTTGCAGGCGTCCGAACAGGCGCATGTCATCGTTCAACTGCTGGTCGTAATCCAGGGCCGCGGTGGCGCTCCACTTTACGGTGTTGGGCGGTCTCCTTCCCGAGAGGTCAGCGAGATAATCGCTTGGGGTCACGAATTCAGTGCCGCCGACCCATTCCGCGTCCACATAGCCAAACCCGGCGGACAGGGTCCAGTTCTCATGCATGGACAAGGCCATATCGCCTTCCAGTCCCCATTGCTCTGAATCGCCGATATTGAAGATACCCTCAAGTACAGTACCGGTTTGAGGGTTCTTCGTCTGAAGTTCGAACTGCCGGCCCTCGTAATCGATATAGAAACCCGCCAGGGTCAATACCAGGCGGTCATCCAGCAACCTCCCCTTGTAGCCGATTTCAACCTGCGTTGCCTCTTCCGGCTCGATATCGAACAGGGCGTTCTCTCCCTCCAGGTTGAACGCATTGAAACTCCCCGGTTCAAAACCCTGGGAGAAGGTCGCGTACACCATGGACCGGTCATCATCAAAGAACATGGAGACGGACGCGCGGCCCAATACCTCGGTATTGGACTGACTTCCGGTAGTGCCGCTGTCCAGGTTGTTCGCGTCGAATTCCCAGTGATCCACGCGCACACCGCCGCCAATCTCCACGTTATTCATGCGATAACTGAAATTGGCAAAACCCGCCACCTGTTCGCGTTTTTCGCGGAGATTCTCGAAAGGAACTACCACGACTACCTCAAACTCTGCCGGTTCGCCAGTGGCCGGATTGCCGGCAATCGGTGGTGGACCGGAGTCCTGGGGATAGGGCGGCGGGGCCGCATCATCATCACAGTTAGCCAGGAAGAAGCAGTAACCGTAGGGAACCGGAAGTTCCCCGAACTTGTGCCTCTTCCAGTCCAGGTAGTAGGCGCCGGCCTGCCATTGCAAAGGACTGTCATCCGTGGAGGTAAAGCGCAATTCCTGGGTCCATACCTCGACCGGCCATGACCGGGTCAGGTCGAGCACGAACTCCTGGTCGATGTCAAGATCGGTCTCCCGGTACGAATCCGTATCCGTATACGAGGTAAGATATGTGGCGTCGAAGTTGCCGAAATCATAGGTCAGCTCTATGCTGCCCGCGACGGTTTCCCGCTCGTGGCCCGCATTGTAGCTGGTGTCGATGATGTTGGTGTGGGTGAGATCACCGCTCATCTCCCGGTTCCAGATGTTGTTGGGCCCGTCGTACTCGTTGTAACGCAGGGTAGCGTAGAGCGAAAGCTGTTCGCTGATACTGCCGGCCAGGGCCGCGCGCACGCCGTATTTCTCCGTGTGCCCCACGTCGGGATCAACGTCCGGAACACCGCCGTTCAGGCGCGGGGTGTTGGGGTTGACCAGGTACGAATCATCGGTCATGGCAAACCCATACAGCGCCAGTGCCCAATCATTGCCCAACGGCACATTCAACTGGATCTCGCCGTCATAGTAATTATCTTCACCGGCCTGCGCTTTAACCCGGCCCGAAAAGGCTTCGGGGTCCGGCCGCCTGGTAACAAATTTGATCGCGCCGCCGATGTTGGCGCCGCCATAGAGGATGCCCTGCGGCCCTTTCAACACCTCGATCCGTTCGAAATTGCCGAAGCGGGACGAAGCATCCCCGAACAACTGCACGTCATCAAGGTAAAACCCGGCTCCCTGGGTATTGCCGAATCCCCCCAGACTGCGAATGGAGACGTTGGGGTAACCGTCCAGGCGCCGGCTCATCCAGAGATTTGGCACCAGCAGCCCTATATCTTCCAGGCCGTTGATATTGGCGCTCTCCACCATGTCCCCTGTGAAGGTGGTGAGGGACTCCGGGATCTCCAGCACGCTCTCCTCGCGCTTACGCGCGGTGACGATGATCTCCTCCAACAGGGTATCCCCTTGCGCCATGACGGCCGGGCTCGTCAACAGGGCGGTTACCGGTGCGGTCAGCAATGCCAATGCAAGCATTGCCGTTCCGACAGTTGAACCTGTAATCACGCTTATCCTGCAGCGAGTCGCCCATCCTGAGATTGCTGCGGTCAATTGCCGTTCGTCTGAAAAGAATCTGTTCATCTGCTGTCCCCCTTTGCGGATATTTTGGGGTCAGAGTAAAAATACCGGACAGTAAATCGGCTTCACCTGCTTGTTTGCCTGTATTTTTACTCTGACCCCAAATATCCTTGTTGTATTTAAGCTATGAGAATCTACCGGATATCACTCAAAGTAACTTGTTTCCTGGGGAAACTGTGCCTGTCTGTATGTGCAAGTGGTAAGGAAGAGACAGGTTTTGAAGAAAATTACCGGCTGAAGCCTTGCCATCAGTGCAAATCAACTTGGTTTTAAGTGAAAACGCGCTACACTTTAAGGTCACAGGTAAGCTTGGCGCTACGGCATAGAGCTATTATTTTGTTTACATTTCCAGGCAGGTGTTGCTGAAAACACACATTGCAGTCCTGACAGAGAGAGACAACCATGGCATGCGTTGGTAAGACAGGCAGCTTGAGGGGGTAATGAACGATAATACTGCACCATCGTTCGTCAGTACCTGGACGACAAATGAACTGGCAATGAGCGACCGTTACGATGCCTGGTCAAGCATGCTGAACCAGGCTTACGGCCGCTGGGAAATGGATAAACCGGTCACGCCTGACTTCTTCAGCAGCGTCAAGCATTATGACGACAGCATGCTGAAGGTCATCGAATGCACCTGTGACCCCTGCGGCGCAACCCGCACCCGCGCCAGTATCCGGGCCGACGGCCTTGAGACCCTGACCATACAGGCCGTTCTCGAAGGCCGTGAATATATCAACTTCAACGGCGAGGATATCCTGTTGAAACCGGGCGATCTCCTGGTCTGGGACAGCACCAGACCCATGACTTTTGAAGTTCAGGACCGCTTGCACAAGATTTCCGTCATGATGCCGTTGCCGCGTTTTCAATCCTGGCTGCCCCGATCCTGGTTCTCGATCCGGCATTCCCTGGATGGGCAGTCAAACAGCGGCCAGTTGTTGACCGACCACGTGAAATCATTGCGCCAGTCGGTATTCGACGGAGGCTGCAAGGACACATACGCATTGATTGATGCGACCATCGGCGTGCTGGTCAATGCGCTGGACCCGGGCACCGCCGATGATCCAAAACCTCTGCGGGTCACCCAGTTACGGCACATCAAGGAATACATCAATGCCAATATCCGCAACCCGGACCTGTCCCCGGCCATGATCGCAAAAGCGGGTGGGATGTCCTCCCGCTACCTGCACTGGTTGTTCAATGCCGATGCCGACGACGACACGGTCAAGCAATATATTTTCCGCCAGCGCCTGGACCTGTGTGCGCGCGACCTGTCGAACCCGCACATGAGAAACAGAAAGATTTCCGACATCGCCTTCTACTGGGGCTTTCAGGACACCGCGCATTTCAACAAGCGCTTCAAGCAGCAATACGCCATGTCCCCCAGCGCGTTCCGCGAAAAGATGAACGAGGATCGGGCCAGACCCTAGTACCCTTTCCATTGCAATCCGGATAATCTGTTTTCGCATCTCCGTTTCAATCCCGGTATTTGTACTGTAAAATGGTACGAGTAACTCTTTTCTTCAACGATGGGGCAATGAAAATTATGCGATTCTTGAGATACCTGTATGCAGCGATATTCACACCGTTAGTCAGTTTGAGCCTTATATTTTCCGGTTCAGTGAATGCGGCGGTGCTGGAAGAAATTATTGTGACCGCGCAAAAGCGCGAACAGAACCTGCAGGACGTGGGTATTTCGGTCACCGCATTCAGTGGCCAGCAACTGGACAACCTGGGGGCTACCAATACCACGGATATCACGCAGCAATCACCTGCCGTGCAATTGTTCACGTACACGCCTTCCATTATTGTCTTCAATATCCGCGGCGTGTCACAAAACAACTTCATTGACACGCTGGAAGCACCCGTGGCCGTGAACTTTGATAATGCCTACGTAGCCTCGATGAACGGCATCGGCCAGCAGATGTTTGACATGGACCGGGTGGAAGTATTGCGCGGCCCCCAGGGGACCCTGTTCGGACGCAATGCAACGGGTGGCGTAATTCAATATTTCACCAACGCGCCGGATGAAGAAGAAGCCAACGGTTATATCAAGGCCGGCGCGGCTGAATACGAGAACTTCTTTGTCGAAGGCGCCGTGGGGGGCGCCCTGGCGCCCAACCTGCGCGGCCGTTTTGCGGGCCGCTGGGAACAGGCAGACGGTTACACGGAATCGGTCACGCCGGGGGTACGCGACACCAACGGCAAGGACGGTTTCGCGCTGCGGGGCGCCCTGCAGATGGACGTTACTGAGGACCTGATGGTGGACCTCAAGGTCTATTACTCGGAGGACAACGATGCCCCCACCGGCGGCTATGTCGCTTACGCCTCCAAGGCGGACCGGGAAACCGGTTACAGCGCCACCCCGGAGGCCTCCCCCATTACCGGTGACGTCCACAAGCACGCCAACGGTATCGAGGGCAGCCTGGACCGGGAGGTCACCTCGGTTACCGGCCAGATTACCTGGGACCTGAATGAGCATCTCCAGGTGGTCTCCATCACCAACTACATGGACATCTACAAGAATTATTACGAAGACGCGGGCGGCGGCTATATTCCGAATTTCCCCTACAATCCCGTTGCGGAAACAGAGCAGATTACCCAGGAGCTGCGCCTCAGCGGAGACTATGACCGGTTCCGCTGGCAACTGGGCGGCTATTATATGGACCTGGAAATCACCGGCATGGACTTCGTCAGCGGCGAGTTTGTCAGCTTTTTGCCTGAAGGACGTCTCGATGCGGACTGGAACCTGGACTCGGAAAACTGGTCTGTTTTCGGACAGGTCGAAGTGGACCTGAGTGAGCAGGTCACCCTGATCGGCGGCGTGCGTTACTCCATGGACGACAAGCAATACTCACTGGTGAACAGCGCCGCGGGCGAAGGCGCCTTTCTCGACCCGGTCACCTATATTCCGCCGGGAGAAGTATTTTTCGATAGTGCCTGGCTTCCGCCGGAATTTACCGAGATTGATTACAATGACTGGGCCGCACGGGCGCAACTGGACTGGCGGCCCAACGACGACTTGCTGGTTTATGCCGCGTTCAACCGGGGCATCAAGGGCGGTAACTTCACGACTTTTTTCAGCGCTCCTGAAAATTTACAGCACAAAGAGGAAGTTTTGTATTCCTACGAAGCCGGTTTCAAGCGGACCTTTCCGGAACAGGCAATGCGTTTGAATGCGACAGGCTTTTATTACGATTACAAGAATTACCAGGCATTCGGCCTGATTGCCGCGTTCCCGGAAATCCGCAACACCGATGCCGAAGCCTATGGAGGCGAAATAGAACTGGCCTGGTCCCCGGCCGAACGGCTTGACCTGGTGGCGGGTATCTCGTTCATCGACTCGGAGATTGACGAGGTCCCCACGGTGCAGGATTTCTTCGGGATCGTGCTGCCGTTGCAACACATAGAGAATAACGAACTGCCCAACGCACCGTCGTTCAGCATCAACTTCCTGGCGCGTCATACCTGGCCGTTCGCGGGCGGCGAACTGGCGTTCCAGATTGACGGCAACTACAATGATGATCAATACCTGGACGTATTCAATTCGGCAGCTTCCAGGGAAGAAGCGTATTTCATCGGCAATCTCCGCCTTACCTACATCACAGGGGATGATAAATGGGAGTTGGGTGCGTTCGTCAGGAACTTCACGGACACCAAGCACCGTTTATACTTGCTGGACCTCGCTGCGGGTGACTTGTTCGTTCCGCCGGATGTGCCCCCCACCGGCGACGGTATTATTGAACAGGTCTATGGTCCGCCGCGCTGGGCGGGAGGTTTTATTTCGTACCGTTTCTAATTCACCTGGTGACAGCAACCAATTCCGGTTTCCGAGGGTAATGACGTGACAAAACAGAAGAGCAGTGCCAGCGAAGACAAGTTACTGGGTTTTGATTCAGACATCACACGCCGGGATTTTATCGGCAGCACCTTGATCGGCGCCGGCGCCGGTTTGTTATACGCCAATGCGCCCGGCCTGATGCGCAATGCAAGCGCCCAGACGCTGCCTGTTCCCTTGACCGGCGTAGGTCCCGACTGGACCGGCCCGGGCGGTATCGGCGATTACAAGGATGCCAACGGCAATACCCACCAGGTAATGAACGACGGCCACGGCATCCGCAACGGCGCTTACGAAAAAGCCTTCAAGGATGCGGTTGATTCAGGCGAAGTCTATGACCTGGTCGTGGTCGGCGGCGGCTTTTCCGGCCTCGCTGCCGCCTACCGCTACCACGAGGACAGACCGGACGCGCCGGTCTTGATCCTGGACAACCATGCCATGTTCGGCGGCGAGGCCAAGCAGAACGAATTCGAAGTGGACGGGGTCCATCTATGGGCCCCGCAGGGTTCCAACGGCAGCGTATTCCCGCCGAACCGCACCAAGCCGATCGGCTGGCATCATGATTACTGGGACAAGCTGGGCTTGCCGCAGGATTTCAAATACCAGGCTGCGACAGGCCTGGAAAAGGACCTGAAAATCCCCAGGGACGTGTACAGCCCCATGCACATCGCCTGGGAACATGCGGACCTGGCCCACTACTACGACAACCACGGCATGGTGATGAACCCCTGGAACACCGGTTTCAGGGATGCGCCCATGAGCGACAACCTGAAGCGCGAGATGTTGCAGATGGAGCTTTACAAGGATGTGCCGTACCGGAAGGAGGACTGGCACCACTGGCTGGACACCCTGACCTACGAGGAGTTCCTGACCCGGCACGTCGGTGTTTCAAAAGACGTGACGCCTTATCTCAACCCGCAGACCGCGGCCATGGGCTGCGGACTGGGCGCGGACGTCATTTCCGCGTATTCGGCCTACGAGTTTGTCCAACCGGGCGTGATTACCTACAAGCGCCATGCCGGTTTGGAAGACCCGTCCGACTACGTTTACCTGGCCAGCTTCCCCGGCGGCAACACGGGTATCGCCCGCCATTTCGTCAAGGCCATGATCCCGGCTGCCATCGAGGGGGATAACTCCCTGTCGGCAGTGCTGTTCAACAATATCAACTGGCAGGAACTGGACCGGGCCGGCCAGCCGACGCGCATGCGCCTGTCGGCTACCGTGGCCGGCGTGATGCACGATGGTTCGCCAAATTCCGCCAAGAGCGTATCGGTGATCTATTACCGGGACGGCAAACTCCACAAGGTCAAGGCGAAAAACGTCGTCATGGCCAGCGGCCAGTGGGTGAACCGGCTCGTCTGCAAGGACCTGCCGCCAGAATACCAGGACGCCATGGCCACGTTCCACCATGCGCCCATGCACACCGTCAACGTGGCGCTGCGCAACTGGAAGTTCCTGGAAAAACTGGGGGCGACTGCAGTACGCTGGTTCGAGGGATACGGCTGGTTCTTCAGCCTGCGCCGGCAGATGATCATCGACGGCAAGGAACCCATGCCCCTGGACCCGTCCAAGCCGACCGTGCTCACCATGTACAACTCGTTCTGCAACCCGGGCATCCCCATGCCGCAGCAGGCGACCACGGCCCGCATGCAATTGTTCGGCCTGCCTTATGCAGATGTCGAACGCGGGGTGCGCGAACAGTTCACTAAGATGTTCTCGCCTTACGGATTTGACGCCAAACGCGATATCGCCGGTATCGTCTCGAACCGCTGGGGGCATGCCTACGTGGTGTCACCACCCGGGTTTTACTACGGCAAACACGGCGAACCCTCAGCCAGCGACGTTATCCGCGAACCGCACGGCCGCATTAGCTTCGGTCATTCCGAACTGACCGGCGCCCAGCTCTGGGGCACGGCCGCAGAGGAAGGCTCACGCGCAGCCAGCCAGGCTCTGGATATGACGTAGTTAATTAGGAATTAGGAATTCCTAATTGTATTTATCACCTTGCGCACGGTATCGAAGGTCTGCTCCAACAGGTCCGGCGTGAACGTCAAAAACGGTGAGAACGCCAGCGTATCCATGCCGTGGCGCACCATCAGTCCCTGTTCAAAACATTTGACGTGGGCCTCCATTCCCCGGGCGCCGGGCGCGCCGGGGCGCGGGGCCAGTTCGATGGCGCCCATCAGGCCGAAATTGCGGATATCTATGACGTTGGGAGCGTCCCGCAAGCTATGCAGCGCAGTCTCAAACACCGGCTCAAGTTCTTTAACTCTGGCGCCGATGTCTTCCTCGACATAAATATCAAGCGCGGCCAGGCCTGCAGCGGCGGCGACCGGATGGCCTGAATAGGTATAGCCGTGGAAAAACTCGATAGCGTAATCGGGGCCGTTCATGAAACTCTGGTAAATCTCCCGGCTGACCAGCACCGCACCCATGGGAATGACACCGTTGGTGATCCCCTTGGCCGTGGTGATGATATCCGGCATTACGCCGAAACGCTGGCAGCCGAACGGCATGCCGATGCGGTGAAACGCGGTAATCACCTCATCGAAGATCAACAGGATGCCGTGCCGGGTGCAGATTTCCCGCAGGCGTTCCAGGTAACCCAGGGGAGGAACCAGCACGCCGGCAGACCCGGATACCGGTTCAACGATCACTGCAGCGATATTCTGCGCGTCATGCAACGCGACAATGCGTTCCAGTTCATCGGCCAGGTGCCGGCCCCACGCGGGTTGCCCTTTGCTGAAGGCGTTATGTTCCAGGTTAAGGACGTGCGGCAGGTGGTCCACGTTTGGCAGCATGGCATTGCCGAACATCTTCCGGTTTCCGGGAATACCGCCCACCGACATCCCGCCGAAGTTGACGCCATGATAACCCCTTTCGCGGCCGATCAGCTTGATCCGCGTTCCCTCTCCCCGCACCCGGTGCCAGCCCAACGCTATCTTCAATGCGGTATCGACGGACTCCGAACCGGAATTGGTGAAGAACACGTGGTCGAACCCGTCAGGGGCGAAATCGATGACCTTCTCCGCCAGTTCGAACGCCCCGGTATGTCCCACCTGGAAAGCCGCGGCGTAATCCAGTTTTGCAACCTGGTCCTGCACGGCCTTGACGATCCTGGGATGACAGTGTCCCAGGCCGGTGCTCCACAGGCCGGAGAAAGAGTCCAGGATGGTCTGTCCATCCCGGGTCTTGTAATAAAACCCCTGCGCTGACTCGATGATACGGGGGGCATTCTTGAAGGCGCGGTTCGCGGTATATGGTAACCAGTACGGTTCCAGGTTCAATTCATTGCCGACAACCGGCTTCGCAATATCATCCATCGGACTATTTAACCAGAAACAAGCAATAAAAAGGTAGCTCTTGACCCAAAGAATACAGACACGGGCCCGGATTGACAATACAATGTTCCCTGGTAAAAATTTATCCTTAATCGACACGTTTTGAGGTTGGATGAACATGAGCGCAGTTATCAAGACCGATATCGACCGACTGATTGCCGGCTACCGCGACGGTTATTCCCTGGAACAGCCGTTTTACCTGTCGCCGGACATCTTCGCCCAGGACATGGAACGCCTGCTTTTCCGTAGATGGCTCCTGGTCGACCATGAATCACGCATACCCAGCAAGGGCGACTACTTCCTGTTTGACATAGCGAATGAGTCCATCATTATTATTCGTGAGTCCGAAAACAGGGTTAATGCTTTTTTCAACGTTTGCCGGCACCGCGGCTCGCGGGTATGCCTGGAACAACAGGGCAATAAACGGTTGCTCACCTGCCCCTATCACGCCTGGACCTACGACCTGAAGGGAGAATTGCGACCGCCGCAGTTGATGCCGGCCGGTTTTGACAGGTCGCAACACAACCTGCATAAATGCCACGTGACCGTCTTCCACGGCTTGATTTTTGTATGTTTGTCTGAGGATGCCCCGCCTGATTTTGCCGAGGAATACGCACCTTTCGATGAAATGCTGGGCTTCCATGGCTTCAAGGACGCGAAGATTGCGGTAAAGCGTGATTACCCGAACCGCTGCAACTGGAAGCTCGTTGTGGAAAACTTTCTCGAATGCTACCACTGCGCCCCGGCGCACCCGGAATATTGCAGCGTACATCCCCCGGACCAGTTGCTGGCGCTTGGAGCCGGTCCCGGTTCCGGGCCTGAGGAAGCCATGGCAAAATATCAGCCGATACTGGACGAATGGATGGAAAAAACACTGGCCATGGGCCATCCCGTACCTGAATTTGAGCGGGATGAATATTCCATCGATTTTGCCCAGTTATCAAGATTGCCCATTAATGACCGGAATTTTGCCTCGGAGACCAGGGACGGCAGCCCCGGCTGCAAAAAACTGATGGGGAAATTCAGGGAATACGACCATGGCGAGACCGCTTTCGTTTTCAACCCGACCAATTACATCCTGGCCTTCAATGATTTTGCGCTGATGGTGCGCTTCCCCCCCCGTGACGCCGTCAATACCGATGTGCAGTTCAGTTGGCTGGTACACAAGAATGCGGCGGAAGGCGTTGACTATGATGCGGATAATCTCATCTGGGTCTGGGATGAGACGACAAAGCAGGACAAGAAAATTACCGAAGACAATAATGCAGGGGTGCAATCCAGCCGTTACCGGCCGGGCCCCTATTCCACGCATGAGGTAAAGGTTGCGGCTTTTATCCGCTGGTATTTGAACAGTATCCGTTAGCTTTCAGCTACGGCGGAACTTATTCAGGTAACGTAAATGCCACGGTGGAGGATTACAGGGGACACCAAAACCGGATGCCAGGCAATCCCGAACCCATACGAACGGCGTCCCGGGCATCAAAACAATACGTGATGTCTAATGCAGGTGTTTGCGTTCATCAGCATCAAGGCCTTCACCCTGGTGACGCGCGGTAACTAGCCACGCCGCGGTTTCTCCCGCAATTCAGACCGGTAATTGGCAAATTATCCTGCGAGTTTTTTTCGCGCCGCCTGGATTTCCTCGAGATCCAGGTCGCTCTCCTCCCAGAACTGCAGGAAGCGGCGGTACCAATCCAGGGCGCGGTCCTGGTCACCCTGTAGCTCATGCAACTGTCCCAGTTGGTAATGCGCTTTTACATAATGGATGGGAATGTCCAGCCTGGCGTCGGTAAGGGCAACCAGTCTTTCCAGTTCTGCGATAGCGCCCTCCAGGTCTCCTGCCTGCCACCTGGCCCGGGCCATACTCTCGCGGTATAGCGGATGGTCATATATCTTCAAGGTAGCCTGGAAGTTTATTGCAGCGTCTTCCGGCCGGTTGCGCGCCAGGAGAATTTCACCGTTCAGGTGATAGAAGCGGCGAATATGGGAGCGGAATTCGGGATCGTTCACAGAATCGCCGATCACCCGCAGGCGCTGGGCGGCATCGAGCAGCCGGCCTTTCTTGACCAGGGCCAGGCCGACCAGGTGCTCGATATCAAGATTTATGTCACTCGGGTCCCGCGCCAGTTCCAGCGCCTGCCCATAGCTCTCTATCGCTTCATCGACGCGGCCGGTCTCCGCCTGGAAATAAGCGATGTAGAACAGCTTGAGTCCTTCACCCGCCGGATCGTTACGCAGGCCCCGGAGACGTTTAGCCTTCAGCTTGTGTTCCGCGGCCTCGGCAAACCTGCCCTGGTAGGCGGAAATCAGCGCCAGCTCGTCGTGAATTTTCTCCAGTATCTCATTATCGGTTGTGTCAGCAAGTAACGCCTTAAGGCGTTCCCTGGCCGTGTCAATCCTGTCCTCGAGAGTATCTATCCTGGCAAGTTCCAGGACTATCATGGGGTCGCCGGGTTGTGCCTGCAGTTTCTCCTGCAACAGTTGCCGGGCCGTGTCGAAGTCTCCGTTCCGGCGCGCCGTGACGGCGTCCGCCAGCTCGCCTTCGGGCGCCGGCAGGCCGCCGTAGGGCAGGTCGCCCGGAATTTCCGGCGCCCATCCCTCCCGCGCTGCCATGACATAGTCGGACAGCAGCTTGGCCCGGCTGTCCAGGTATTCCTGACCGGCTTCAACAGTCGCGCCGCGCGGATCCCCCAGGACGCCTATCGGCGAGATGCTATGGGTGCCGTCGCGGTTGAGCTTTTCACCCATTGCCATGGCATCACCCATAAAGCCCTGTTCAGCGCTCTCCAGGTCAACCAGTTCAGGCTGGCAGGCCAGTATGAATGCCGTTTCCGACAAACCGGCGTGAGTGCCTGCCGTTGCAGGGTCGATTCCCAGGCGTTCCGAAATAACAGCCGCCGACCCAAGGTAGGCATCGGCATCGGAATAGGAAAAAATGTTCACGTGCGGATAGAGTACGCGCAGTTCTTCCCCCAGTTCACCGGCCATGGGAAAGTTGGTGCCGTGGGTCGGGATAATGGCGATGTGGCGGAACCCGTGCCAGGCGAGACTGTGGACGTATTCGTAGACCAGGGCTTTGAGTATCTGTTTCCGAACGGTGATAGTCCCGGGGAAGTGCATGTGATGGGGAGAGATGCCGACCCTGATGTTGGGTGTGATAAGCGCCCGCCCCACCTGTTCCGCAACCGCGCGCGCCAGGCAGTCACCGGAAGCCGAGTCGGCTGCCAGGGCCAGTTGCGGTCCGTGCTGTTCAGTCGCTCCGATAGTAATGATAGCCGTATCAATTCCCTGCCCGAGGGCTGTCTCGACTTCCCTCCACGTCTTTTTTTCCAGTTCGTACTGGGTTGCCGGCGCCATTGGTGTCAAAAGCAGCATGAAAACCACTGCCACGGTTGTCTTATAGATCATTGCAGCCTCGCACCGGCATTATCCAGCAGCCGGAAGTTGGTGAACAGGATAATCGTAGCCTGGGAAATCAATGGGGTCAGACTCGATTGATTTATCTGAGGACCTGAAAGCGTCGGCCGCCTTCCAGGGTTAGTACCTGACCGTCAAACGTGGCGTTCACTGCGGTATGGTTGGTATTGGAAGCCGAAGACTGATCTGCCGATGTCCAATAGGTTATGTCGAGACTGAGGGCGCCATTGTCCGCCTCATACCTGCCATAGCCGGTCTCGACGCCATTTTCATCGCCGCTGACAAGGATCAAATAGCCGTCAACGAAGGCCAGCGCGCCGTTTTCCAGCCTGTACACATCACCTTCGCCCGGTCCGGCCCGCTCAAATATTTGTACCGTCCCGGAGCGCATGAAGGTTAAAGTCATTTCATTATCCACGAGCATGACATCAACCTCGTGTTCCGTGAGGCCCCGGTAGTTGAGCGGAGGATCATTGGACGGCGCCGTACTGATGGTCTGCTCCGCCACCATCCCGATAAAACCCTCACCTGCCGAGTAAGGGCCTGCATGGGCCATCGCCCCCTGGTCCCGGGCCGGCTCGCCTTTGTACTGGGCGTACTGCAGGAAAAGGTCATCCCCGAACAGGAAGATCCCATCCAGCGGCAGGTCTTCACCGCTCGAGGTAATCAAACCGGTATAGAACCAGAGTCCCCTGACCTGCTGTTCGAGAGGAACCGGCTGTCCCGCTTCATCTGCAACAGGATTACCGCAGAAGAGAACAAGCAGGAAGTAGAAGACAACAGGTCTGGCCGTGTGGTGTTTTTTCATGATTTGCTTTTAATGGTCAAATGTATCCACCATTTTACGCACAGCTTTCAATGAGTGGCAATGTTTCCGGTTTTCAGTCCAGGTTTTCCTGGCCGGATTCATGCGTACGGTAATTGCCTGCGGCAGCAGGGGAACGGCGATCAGGGCGTCGGCCTGACCGGGACGAACGCCAGTGCCGCCAGCAGGCACAAGCCACAGGAAAACCAGCCGATGGCTGCGTAAGAGAACCAGGTTGCAATATAACCGCCGCAAGCGGGTCCGATTGCAAAGGTAAGCGATATGGCACCGGCGGCCAGGGGGGCGGCGCGGCCACTCGGGTCCATGGCCGCGCCGGTGCCGATCATCAGGGGCAACAGGAACATATACGTCATCCAGTAAAGGTTGACACCGGTGATATAGCTCGTGTTGTCCGTAGCGCCCCCCAAAATCATATACCCCAGGCTCGCCAGGACCAGGGCGAGTATTACGGGCCGCCTGCGGCCCCACCTGTCACCCAGCCACCCGGCAAACAGCGCGCCTGTCACACCGCTGACAGCGCCGGTTGCGATGATAAAGCCCGCTTCCTCGACGGAAAAACCCGCCTGCAGACCGAAGCGCACGGAAAAGCTCCAGATGGCGCCGGAACCGATATTGAAAAAGCCAATGCATAACAACAGGCCGGCCAGGGATTGCAGCGGCAAACCCGGCGCCTTGCCCGCATCCGCTGCCTGCGTTTGCCCCTGCCCCAGCCATCTCATTACGGGAATCAGCATGATGACCAGCACACCCAGGGCAATATACGCGCCTTTATAACCGGTGGCCGTAACCACCATGGTAAAACAGGGCAGGAGGACGACTAACGCCAGCAAACCGGCGGTAACCCCGTAACCCAGCACCCGGTCAGGGTTCGCGGTTGCCGCAGCGGCCATGGCTGCAGCCGCGTAGGCCAGCCCAAGGCCGGCGCCGGCGATGGCCCTCAAACCAACCAGCAGGTATAAACTGCCGGCGGCCGCGCTGAGAAACTGCGCCGCCACCGCGAGCAGGCAACCGAATACAGCCAGTTTCCTGTTGGATACTTTCCCGGCCAGCGGCGCAGCGGCCAGGGCCGCAATAGCCACGGCAAGCAATTCAACCGTTCCCAATACCCCGACTTCCGCTTCGGTAATTGCCAGGCCATCGATCAGGGCGCTGATAATAACCGGTATGGAATTGGCGCTCAGCACGCCCAGGAACATGCCGAAGCTGATGGCGAGCAGGAGCTTTATCGGGATACGCTGATTGGCTGCCGTCATGGTAAGGACCGGACTAATGATGTTCCTTGCTTGATAATTGGGGTCAGAGCAATTGCTCTGACCCCAATTATCCAGAAAAGCGTTTCGTGGTGCTCCTTGAGAAACCTGGTGCGGTAATCCTTGACCACATCCTCAGCCCCCAGGACCGCATGCTTTGCAATATCCGGCGAGTACCGGCTTGCCGGGACTTCCTTGCCCAGCGCCTCGGCCATGGCCCGGACATGGTGCGGGGCGCCGCCGCAGCAGACGCCGATATAGCGCACGCCCAGGTCTCTGGCGGCCAGGGCAAACTCGGCCATCTCCGAGCGGGTCAATACAAACGGGTCCAGTTCCGCCGGGAATCCTGCTTCCCTGCCCTCCTGTTTCAGGTCGATAAAACTCAGGTGATCCGCATCAGTCCGGTAGGCAACAGGCAGCGCCGCAACGGGACACTGAACGCTTTCGACGACCTTTGCCAACACCGGCAGCAAGGTGGACGGTCCCCGTCCGCAATTCAATCCCACCACGTCGGCGCCCTTATCGCTCAAGATCCGGCAGGCGTCGTCAAATGCATAGCCGTCCGCCGTCGTGGAGGTGACGGCCGTGAAGGTAATCACGGCGGGCAGGTTGAAGCCCTTGATCACGTCGAGTGCGATGTCCGCTTCCGCAAACCAGTCAAAGGTTTCCGCCACGACGTAGTCCACACCCTCATCCACCGCCCAGGAGAGTTGCTCCTCGTACATGGCGCGTACTTCCTTGCCTGTTTCCTCCGGATTGCCGGGGTCATAAACCCAGGTATTGCAGATGTTGGCGGCGACCAGCTTGCCCGACTCGCGGGCCACCTCTCCGGCCAGCCTGACGGCCTGGCGGTTTAACCTTTCGGCATCGAGTTCGCGTCCCACTACCTTCATCTTGTCCCGGTGCGCATAGTACGTCAGCGCCAGCACCACGTCCGAACCGGCGCGCACGAATTCCCGGTGCAATTCCTTCACGGCATCGGGATAATCGAGCACCACCTCAGGTACATACGGGCCTGATTTTACATAGCCCCGCCGTTCCAGTTCGAACACATAGCCTTCGGCGCAGATGACGATGTCATCCTGCAGTTTTTCGAGGAGCGTATTTGTATTCATTGTTTCCAGCCTTTTAAAAAGTCAACATTGTAAAATCTATGTAACATATTGTTTAAATTTGCTGTCTTATAGCATGATTGGGGTAATTCCTGAACCAGCTCGGAATTGACAGGAAAAGGTTTAAATAAAGCCAGGTAAAGCTATTCCACCGGTACGGTCAAAGGCGGATCATCCGGGATGTCACCGAACAGGAATATCTCTCCTTGCCAAAGCGCCAGACCTTTGCCGCTGTTGAAATGAAAACTGGAGTTTATTGTCCAGGTATTCAGGTTGATAACCTGGGTGACGACCTGTCTGGTCCCAGGCTCGAGCCAACTGACCTGGTATATGTTCTCGGCAATCCTGACCGTACCGCAAGGTTGCCGCGCATGCTCGCCGGCGAAAATATCGTGCGCAAACCATTCGCACTCGCCGTCTTCGTAAAAAAACAGGTCGTGCACCATTGCCGCCGGCGCGCCCTGCACGCCTTTGTCCTTGTTTACCTCCCAGAAGGTGTGATAACCGTACCGCATGACTTTACCGGCCAATGGTCGGGACGATAAATCCACTCTCGGCTCCGACCGCTCCATGTCGTACATCGGCGACATCGGATCCTCATCTGCGAAGGCGGGGGAAACAACGAGTGCCGCGAAAAACATGAAAAGTCCGGCAGGATAATTGGGCTTCAATATTATCATTTCGATTTCCTCGGTAATAAATGTTCAGAATACAATAGGGACCGCAAAAAGGTGTCCTGCTGAGGCTTTCTCATGCTTCACCTGCAGTGGTAGAGAATACGTGCCATTTTACTCACAGAATTCAATCAGCGACAATGGTTCCGGTATAAACTGTAAACTGAATCGCCCCCGACAATCTCGCGTAAGGCTTTCAAATATGCACACCGCTGCTGACTAAAATAAATGTTATTTTAGAATAGTCTTGACCAAAATAAAATCTTATTTATAATAGTCGAATGCGATACTTGCTGCCCAAGCTGCAAAAAGACCTGAAAAAGAAAATGGTCATCCTGGCCGGCCCGCGCCAGTGCGGCAAAACGACCCTGGCCAGGTCGTTGTTGGATAAAGACGGTGAATACCTCAACTGGGACGTCGTTAAAGACCGCAGGATTATCCGGGACATTGCATGGCCCAAGAATGCCTCCCTGGTGGTGCTGGATGAATTGCACAAGGCCCCCAAGTGGAAAAACCTGCTGAAAGGCGTGGCGGACGAATTCGGCAACAAACCACCCGTGCTTGTCACCGGCAGCGCCCGTCTTGACAGCTTCCGCAGAACCGGTGACGCTTTGACCGGCAGGCATTACTTTTACCGGCTGCACCCCATCGACGTCGCCGAATCGAAACGCTTCCTGCCCAAGCTTGATCTCGCTGAGCGCATACAGCGATTGCTGCAAACCGGAGGATTCCCCGAGGCCTTTCTCAACCCGGGTGAAGCTTCCCGGTTACTTAATGACCGGCTGGAACTGGTGGTCAAGGAAGATAGCCGCGACCTGTCCCGTATCAGTTCCTGGCGCGGCGCTGCCGACCTGGTGGAATTGCTGCGCGAATGCGTGGGGAAACCGGTAAAGTACGACAGTCTTGCCCGGGATTTAAGGATTTCTCCTCCTACGGTCAGAAGTTGGATTGAACTGCTGGAAAAACTTTATATCGTTTTTTTGCTGCCGCCATATTCAAGCCGTCTTTCCCGCAGTATTCGCAAGGAAAAACGGGTGTTCTTTTTCGATTGCGCCGCAGCTTATGATGAGACGCAAGGCGCACAACTGGAAAACCTGGTTGCCTGCTGCCTGTTGAAGCACATCCAGTTCAGAAAAGACACCACCGGGGAAAACTGGGATTTATTCTATTTACGGGACAAGGAAAAACGGGAAGTGGATTTCGTCGTCACGCTCAACCGGCGGGTGTATTGGCTTATTGAGGTTAAAACATCGGATGACAGTATCAGCAACAGTCTCAGGTACTACACAGACAGGCTGAAGCCGAAAGAATCCATACAGCTTGTATTACAACTCGACCGCGCCCGGGAAAAGTACGGGATTAAGACTTTGCCTCTCGGAAAGTGGTTAGAGAGTGTTGGTTAATGCCTCAACTTCGAACGGCGATACATTCAACTTCCACCTGTGCGCCGATAGCGAGTCCGTTGGCGCCGAACGCGCTTCTGGCCGGGTAGCGCTCATCAAACCAGGTTTTGTAGACCTCGTTGAACGTTGCCCATTGGGATATATCCGCCAGCATGACCAGGCACTTGACGAGGTCGTTCATGGAATAGCCGTGCGCTTCCAGAGTCGTCTTTATATTTTCCATTGTCTGCCGGGTCTCGCCTTCCAGCCCCCCGGGCGCGAGATTCATGGTGCCGGGTACTATGCCGACCTGGCCGGACAGGTATAGTGTGTCGCCCACGCGAACTGCTTCGGACAGGGGGAGACCAGCGGGGAAAACCTTGCCGGAATTGAGATACTCTGCAGAAGCTGCGTCATCAGCCGATAGCGGCGTTGCCATACTGCCGATAAACATCATGAATATAATCAGGATATTGTATGTTTTGTTCATGGTTGATAGCTCACTTTTTTCAGTTTGGATAATTACCTCAGTCTTGTTATTTTATATATTATACATATAATATGTATTATACGTATACAACAGGATTTCTTATGACAAACGTAACAATTACTCAACTACAACGCCATATTGGCGATATTCAGGAGCTGGCTTTAAAGGAACCCGTCTGTATAACCCGAAATGGCCGGGAAAAATATATCCTGCTATCGGCCGAGGAATACCGGCGCCTGAAACGCCGGGACAGGCAGGTCCTGGGTGTTGAGGACTTGAGTGAGGACGATGTCCGTGACATAGCTGCGGCAAACGTGCCTGAAGAATACGCATACCTGAACGAGTTGCTCAACGAAGAATAACCGAATAAAAAAACTCCGCATGACACAGTTCCCAGCGCCGTTTCCGGGTCTTGTTATCAGCTATTCCTATCTCTGGCGTCAAGATTACCTTGCGGGGCAGGAGGAAGGCGCCAAAGACAGGCCGTGCGCAGTAGTTCTGTCCAGGAACACGAAAGGGAATGATACGGTGGTCACCGTTGCGCCGATAACCCATAGCGAACCGGAGATTCCCGAGATGGCGGTAGAGATACCTGCCAAAGTAAAAGAATATCTGAACCTGGACAGTGAAGCTTCCTGGATTATCTGCACGGAAGTGAACCGGTTTGTCTGGCCTGGTCCGGATATAAGCCCGATTACCAGCCAAGGCAATAAAACATACAGCTATGGTGTTTTGCCTCCCGGTCTGTTTTCTAAAGTCACTAAAACCATTGTCCGTTCACTGGCAAAAATAGTCAGTCGTAGCGCGTAACTAATGATTGACATAACTGCTTATGACATAAGCGGATTCTGCTTTTGGTCGTCTTACCCGATACAACCGATACGGGAAAACGGGATTAAGCGCGGGGTGGATGCCTGGTAATCCCGGTAAGCCGGGTAGCGGGACAGGGAAATGGATTCGGCGAGCCGGGTTGAACCGAAAAATATCAGGGTAAGCGCGATGAAACCCAGACCGGTCCAGTTGACCCACTGTCCCGTTGCCGCAACCGCGAACAGGTAAAACACGTACCACATGCCCATTTCGCAGGTATAAGCGGGGTGCCGGCAGTATCTGAATAACCCGTTGGTAATAAACGGCTGTTCCACGGGTTCCCCGGCCCCGATTCTGCGTTTCTTGTCCTGTTGAAACCTCCACATCTGCTCATCGGCAACAGCTTCAAAAATGAAAAATACGGCAAACAGCGTAACGGCAAGCGCATCCAGTAAATTAAGCGGCTGGTCCTGGCCCGACCAGGCCTGGTGGATTGGAGAACTGAACAACCATACGATCAACAGTTGCCCCGGTGCGATAAATGCGAAATTCAACAACTGAAAGCTGACCGGCCCCAGACGTTCCCGCATGACCTTCCAGCGGTAGTCCTCATTTCCGGGCAAGAAACCGCCTTTACGCGCGAAATTGAAAGTGAGGCGAGCGCCCCATGCCAGTACCAGGATCGTCATGATGTTGATCCGGGGCGAACCGAAATCCGTATCCAGCGCCACCAGCAGGCAATAAACTCCGGGGCAAATGGGCCAGATACGGTCGACCCACGAATATTCCCTGGTAACCACCGATAATATCCAGCATACGATTGCCAGGATGACGGTCAGGTCCAGCGCCAATCCGTAAGGCATACCCTGCAACGGATGCGGTATGAAGTTGATGTCTATCATCCTGTATTACCCCCGGTATTCATGGCTGTGGCTGCAGTCTCCGGATAGCCTGTCTCCAGTATGTATTATACTGTGTGTCGGACAGTTACCGCCATGAATCCCGTCACCTC
>JAPOQU010000064.1 GCA_026710545.1 Gammaproteobacteria bacterium
AAGACATCGGACACTAGTACTCTTTCAAACTGATATTGCCATGTTCAGTGGGTCGGGAAGCGGTTGCGCGCAAGGCACGCCGCGCCGGGAATGGCGCGTCCTTGCCAAGCGGCGTAACGCCGCGGGCGACCGCTTCCCGGCCCACCCGCAGGGAGCCACACAGCGGCGCCAATACGGCGTTACAGCCCTTGACAAGGGCGCGCGGCTGCGCCTTGTCTTGACGCCGCTGTGTGGCTCTGAACATGGCAATATCAGCTTGAAAGAGTACTAGATATGCGGGCTAAGCCATATTTGACAGGTCGTTGAGGACGTCATCCACCAGGGCGCGTGACTGTTTGGCCGAATCGCTGCGCTGCAGCGACAGGTTTGCCAGGTAGTCATCGCTGACGTCACCGGTAACGTATTCACCGGTAAAGACCGACATCTCAAACCGCTTGATGTGCGGGTTCCCTTCCCGCGCCGCTTCCACCAGGTCGTCCACTTCCTGGTAGATCAGCCAGTCAGCGCCGATGGACGCGCAGACTTCTTCTTCAGTCCTGCCGTGGGCAACCAGTTCGTCGGGGGTCGGTATATCGATACCGTAAACGTTGGGATACAGGACCGGCGGGGCGGCAGAGGCAAAATACACTTTCGCCGCGCCCGCATCGCGGGCCATTTGTACGATCTCCCTGGAAGTGGTGCCGCGCACGATTGAATCATCCACCAGCAGTACGTTCTTTCCCCGGAATTCCAGTTCGATTGCGTTCAGTTTCTGGCGCACGGATTTTTTCCTGACACTCTGCCCGGGCATGATGAACGTGCGGGGGATGTACCTGTTCTTGATAAATCCTTCACGGTATTTTACGCCCAGTTCATAGGCCAGGGGCAGCGCCGCGGTACGCCCGGTATCCGGGATCGGGATCACCACGTCGATGTCATGTTGCGGGCGCAGCCTCAGTATCTTCGCGGCCAGCGCCTCCCCCATGCGCAGACGGGTCTTGTACACGGAAATGTTGTCGATAACGGAATCCGGCCTGGCCAGGTACACGTATTCAAAGATACAGGGCGTTTGCTGCGGATGTTCCGCGCACTGGTCTGAAAACAGCTCGCCCTGTTCGCTTATGAAGACCGCCTCTCCCGGCCCGACGTCACGCACAACGCTGAAATCCAGGGCATCAATCGCCACGCTTTCGGAGGCAACGACGAATTCCTTGCCCCTGTCAGTGGTGCGCTCACCGAAGACCATCGGACGAATGCCGAACTGGTCGCGGAAGGCAACAACACCGACGCCGGAAATCAATGCAACAGCTGAATAACCGCCGCGGCAGCGCTTGTGCAACCGGTGCACGGCTGAAAAAATATCCTGGGGCGTCAGGTCTTTTTTCATTTTGCCGATACGCTGCAGTTCGAACGCCAGGATATTCAGCAATACCTCGGAATCCGATTCCGTATTGATGTGCCTCAACTCATCCATGATGAGATCCCGCTTGAGTTCGTCACTGTTCGTGAGATTGCCGTTATGGGCAAGGGCAATCCCGTAGGGGGAGTTGACATAAAACGGTTGTGCCTCAGACGAGGATGAGTTTCCTGCCGTGGGATACCTGATATGGCCGATGCCCATGTTCCCCCTGAGGTTGAGCATCTGGCGTGAGTTAAAGACATCCCGAACCAGACCGTTGTTCTTGCAGAGATAAAGCCGGGCATCGTCGCAGGTAACGATACCTGCCGCGTCCTGCCCCCTGTGCTGAATGATTGTCAGGCCGTCAAACAGCGCCTGGTTGACGTTTGACCTGGCAACGATTCCGATAATGCCGCACATATATCCTGTTTATCCGCAGTTACTCATCAGTTGTCTAAGTTTACGGGGACAGATTTCAAATCTGTCCCCTGCTCTCTCTATCCACTTTTACGGGGACAGACTTAAATCTGTCCCCTGTTGTCTTATGTCCCCTGCTCTCACTATTCACTTCCCGGGACGGCTTCATAGCGGTGGTACACGGCGATATCCTCCGACAGAAAGCGTTGGCCCCAGACACAGACACGCTGGAACGGCTCAATCAGAACGGCTTCATGCCACCATTCGTGTTTTGATATCGCGGTAAAACCAGCGATAAAAACCAGGATGGTAATTATCGCGCCACCCAGCCCGATTCCAAAGAAAAAACCCAGGATCCTGTCGGCGGCGGTCAAACCGGTCCTGCCAAGCAGTTTCACGATGAAATATCCCAGCCCGGTGAAGATCACCAGGCTGATGATAAACACGCCGGCAAACGCGACGATTTCCCTGAGTACCGGCTCCAGGTAGTCATCCAGCAAGGGAGAAAAATAACCGCTGAGTTTGGTTGCAGTGATAGCAGCCATTATCCATGCGGCCATTGAAAACAGGACATTCAGTAATCCATACAGCATTCCCATGATAGCCGGCAGGAACAAAACGGCCAGGATACCTATATCTACGCCTTCCACAGTCAGGCCCCGGTCCGGATTACCCGACCTGACCGGTCATAATCAAACAGGTTTCTAGGCAAGACCCGGGCATTACGGATAATTCAATACAAAACCATCCAGTTTCATCCGCTTTTTTAATTCCGCCTTCAGCTTCAGGGCTTCCGAACGCAGCACCTCCGGTCCTATTCTCACCCGGTATAACAGGGAACCGTCCCCCGCCTTTACCGGTTCATCAACGACGTAGGATCGATAGCCGGCTTCCCGCAATTTATCATTAAGTTTATCGGCATTCCCCCGTGAAAAACTGCCGACCTGTACAACCCATCCGGTCAGACCCTTGTTCTCAACCTCCGTTTCCGTACCAGGCGCGGCGCCTGCCGGTTCACCCGCGGTTGCCGGCTCTGCTGCGTCTGCAACTTCCGCTTCAACCGGCGCCGGGACATCTTCCGTAGCCTCCCCCGCGGGGAGAACTTCATCCTGCTCAAGGATGGGAATCAGCCGCGTTGTGAACCTCTCTTCCGGTTTTTCCGGGATGTTGGTCGCCGATATCCCGGTATCCGGCCGCCGGGTATCATCCAGCAGCAGGGGAATGACGATTACCGCCAGCAGGATCAATACCACTGCTCCGGTCAGTCTCTCTTTTGACTTTTGTTCCATTTCCAGTTCTACAGGGGACGGAATTAATTCCGTCCCCAATTTCACTTCAGGTAATCAATTGCCGAACCGACGGTGACGAACGATCCGGTAACGATGATCCTGTCGCCAACCAGGGTACGGGCTTCGGCATCCGCCAGCGCCTCATGGACTGTCTGAAACTGTCTGACGTTGCCGGGGTTTTCAAACTGTCCCAACACACCCGCCAACTCGGCCGGACTTGCCGCGCGGTCCGCTTGCAATTCGGCCACGTACCAGTGATCTGCAATTTGCGCCAACGTTTCGAAAACAGCGGCATGATTCTTGTCCTTCAGCATGCCTATCACGACATGTGTCTCTCCGACACACGGGATTTTCTTCACGTTTTCAACCAGCGCCGAGATGGCCTGGCGGTTATGGGCAACGTCCAGGATGCAGGGGATCTCACCGGGGATGACCTGGAACCGGCCGGCAAGCCGAAAATCCCGCAGGCAGACCTTGACCGTTTCCCGGCTGACCGGAAATTCATCGGCCATGGCTTGCAGAACCATCAGCACGCCGGCGGCATTTTCCACCTGCCTGTTATTGTTGATACTGGGCTGGGGCAGCCCTTGGTAAACTTTTCCGGCATAGTTCCAGTCCCAGGTGTCCTTGCCGATCGTATAGCTGAATTCCCGGCCGGCCTGGTACAGCAGCGCGCCTGTTTCCCCGGCACAGGCCGCTATGGATGCCGGCGCCCGTGTATCCGAGCATACCGCCGGACGTCCGCGCCTGAAAATCCCGGCTTTCTCCCTGCCTATGCTCTCCCGGGTATAACCCAGCCACTTCTCGTGGTCCAGGTCGATCGTCACCACCAGGGCGATATCCGCATCGAGGATGTTGACGGCGTCCAGCCGGCCGCCCAGCCCCACCTCCAGGATAATGATGTCCGGCTCAGCGTTGCGGAATATATCCAGGGCAGCCAGTGTGCCGAATTCGAAATAGGTCAGGGAAATGTCGGCGCGCGCCCGGTCGATACGGTCAAATGACTGGCTGAGCTGGTAATCCGTTACCTGTTTGCCGTCAATACAGATACGCTCGTTGTACCGGGTTAAATGCGGCGAAGTGTAGGTCCCCACCTTATAGCCTGAGCGCCTTAGTATCGCATCCAGCATTGCCGCGCTGGAACCCTTGCCATTGGTGCCGGATATACTGATTACCTTGCTCGCCGGTTTCAGCAGGCCCATCCTTTCCGCCACCTTGTTGCAGCGGTCCAGGCCCAGTTCAATGGCAGTGAAATGCAGGCTTTCCTGCCACGCCAGCCAGTCAGCCAGGCGTGAAAACCTGGCTGCCGGTTCCTGTTGCCGCCCGTGCAATATGTCTGGGAGCGAACTCATCGACCCGTTAAGCAGTACTCCGTTTATGGCAAAGAATGGATAACAACGATGCTATTTTATTGCGCATTTCACGCCTGTCCGAAATCATATCAATATTTCCGTGTTCCAGCAGGAATTCACTCTTTTGAAATTCTTCGGGCAGGGTCTCGCGCACCGTTTGTTCAATGACGCGGGGACCCGCAAACCCGATCAAGGCGCCCGGCTCTGCAATGTTTATATCGCCCAGGCTGCCCAGGCTCGCCGACACGCCGCCCATGGTGGGGTTTGTCAGAACCGAGATATAGGGCAGTCCCGCCTTGCGCAGTTTAGCCAGGGCCGAACTTGTTTTTGCCATCTGGAACAGGGATATCAGGGCCTCCTGCATGCGCGCCCCGCCGCTTGCCGAAAAACATACCAGCGGGACCTTATGTTCGATGCCGGCATCCACTGCGCGCACAAACCGTTCACCTACCACAGAGCCCATGGAACCGCCCATAAAATCAAATTCAAAGGCGGCGGCAACCAGGGATATTGTCTTGACCTTGCCCCTGATGACTACCAGGGCATCACTTTCCCCGGTTTCCTTCAAGGCGCTGGACAGCCTCTCCTTGTATTTCCTGCTGTCGCGAAACCTCAGCTTGTCTACCGGCTTGATACCAGGACCGATTTCGACCCGGCCATCCGCATCGAGAAACCCGTCCAGCCTGTCCCTGGCGCCGATACGCATGTGGTGCCCGCATTTCGGGCAGACTTCCAGGTTGCGCGCCAGCTCCGCACGATACAGCGTTGCATTACAATTGTCGCATTTCGTCCATACCCCCTCGGGCACAGACCGGCGACTGGTGCTGTTGGTCTTGATCCTCGAGGGAAGTAACTTATCCAGCCAGCTCATGACACACCGTTATGCCGCCTTATCCAGCGTATGCCGGACCGGCGCAAGAAATGACCCGACCTGCGCCGCTATATCGTCTCCTGCCGTAACCGCGGCATGGATCGCCTCAACCAGCGCACTGCCTATGACAACGGCATCGCAATAATCCGCAACCCGCGCAGCCGTACCTGCGTCTCTTATGCCGAAACCGACTGCCACGGGCAGGTCTGTTTTTTGTCTCACCAGGCGCAGCCTGTCCTTGATCCCGGCCGGGTCGGCGCCTTTCCCGCCGGTAGTCCCTTTTACCGAGACGTAATAGAGGAACCCGGAAGCTATTCCGGCTATGCTCTCGATACGCCGTTCCGTGGTTGTGGGAGTAACCAGGAAAATCTGGTCGATTTGCCTGTCGCGCAAATGCCGGTTAAGCGGCGCCGCTTCTTCCGGCGGCAGATCCACGATGATGACCCCGTCAATCCCGGCAGCTTCAGCGCGCAAGGCAAACTCTTCGTAACCGAAGATTTCAATGGGGTTCAGATAACCCATCAGTATTACCGGGGTGCGAGTATCGGACCGGCGGAATTGCTCCACCATATCCAAAACTCCGGACAGTGAAATCCCCTGCTCCAGTGCACGTTCATTGGCCCGCTGAATCACCGGACCGTCCGCCATCGGGTCCGAAAACGGCACCCCGAGTTCAATGATGTCAGCCCCGTGCCGTACCAGGGCCTGCATGATTTCGAGCGTATTTTGCGGACTCGGGTCCCCGGCCGTGATAAACGGGATCAGTGCCGTCCTGTTGTGCTGTTTAAGGGACTGGTATGTGGATGAAATACGGCTCATCTGCTGACGGAGATCGAAAGTATATAATGGTAACAGGTTACAATAATCTAGGAAAATGGGACAGGTTTATTTTTTAACCCATTGTGAACACGAAGATAACAGGACGCGGCTATTACAGGTTTGCATAGGCTTTTGATGTGCACCTTCCCTGGCGCGCATCAAAAGCCTATGCAAACCTGTTCCCAATTCTGCTACAACGTGATCCCTTCCATAGTCGCAATCGTCTCAATATCCTTATCACCACGACCCGAGAGGTTGATGATAAGTACCGCGTCGCTATCCATATCTGCGGCAATTTTCCTGGCGTGCGCGAGGGCATGGCTGGATTCCAGCGCGGGCATGATCCCTTCCATCCGGGTCAGGTCATGAAACGCGTCAACGGCCTCCGCGTCATTTGCCGAAACATACTCGACCCTGCCGCTGTCTTTTAACCAGGCATGCTCCGGACCCACGCCGGGATAATCAAGTCCCGCGGAAATGGAATGTGTGGGATTGATCTGCCCGTGCTCATCTTCCATCAGGTAGGTCCGGTTGCCGTGCAGCACACCGGGCCTGCCGTCGCTTAACGGGGCCGCATGCCGGCCGGTCTGCAGTCCATGCCCGCCGGCTTCCACACCGATTAACCTGACGGATGAATCCTGCAGAAACGGGTGAAACAACCCTATCGCATTGGAACCCCCGCCGACACAGGCGACGAGGACATCAGGCAGTTTGCCCGTCGTTTCGAGGCATTGTTGCCTGGCTTCCCTGCCGATGACGGACTGCAGGTCCCTGACCAGTACCGGGTACGGGTGCGGTCCCGCCACGGTTCCGATAATGTAGAACGTATCATCGACGTTGCTCACCCAGTCCCGCATGGCTTCGTTCATGGCGTCTTTCAGGGTCTTAGAACCGGAGGTGACTTCCACGACTTCAGCCCCCAGCAACTTCATACGGAACACGTTCACAGCCTGGCGCCGTATGTCCTCGGCGCCCATGTACACAACGCACTCCAGGCCCATGCGCGCGGCAACGGTAGCCGTGGCCACACCGTGCTGGCCGGCTCCGGTTTCCGCGATGATGCGGGTTTTTCCCATTCGCTGCGCCAACAGGGCCTGGCCGACCGTATTATTGACCTTGTGCGCGCCGGTATGGTTCAGGTCCTCACGCTTGAGGTAGACCCGGGCATCGGTAAATTGCCCGCCCCACCTGCGGGCGTGGTACAGGGGCGACGGCCTGCCCACGAATGTCTTCAGGTCACGGTCGAATTCCGCCAGGAATTCCTCGTCATCGATGTACTTCCTGTAGGCCCTGGTCAGTTCTTCCAGCGGTTCTATCAGGGTCTCTGCAACAAACCGGCCGCCATAAATACCGAAATGGCCGGAAGCATCGGGTAGCTTGTCAGGCATGTGTTACCTCGCGTATGAAAGCAGTTATCGCATCCTTGTCCTTGACCCCCTTGTCCAGTTCGACGCCGCTGCTCACGTCGACCGCATACGGTTTGCATGCGGCGATGGCCCTGCTTACGTTTGCAGTTGTCAGCCCGCCGGCGAGAATGACAGGCCTGGTCAAATCAGCGGGGATATTGTTCCAGTCAAACACGGTACCGGTGCCGCCGTGGCCGGTGTCGGAGTAGCTGTCCAGCAGCAGGGCCGCGGCGCCGGCATGGCGCCGGCAAACCGTGTGCAGGTCGATACCGGGTTTCATCCTCACCGCCTTGATATAGGGTTTGCCGAAACTGCTGCAGAAAGCGGGGTCCTCATCCCCGTGAAACTGGAGAACATCCAGCGCGACCTGTGCCAGGACCGCGTCGACAAACTCCCTGTCAGGGTCGACGAACAGACCCACCTTCGCCGGGAACGGCGCAATCCGGCTGATGATCTCCTGTGCCGAGTGCGGCGCGACATAGCGGGGGCTGGCCTGGTAGAACACGAATCCCAATGCGTCCGCGCCTGCCTCGATTGCCGCCCGGGCATCCTCGGCGCGGGTGATGCCGCAGATCTTTGTTCTTACCCGGCGTTCGACAGTCATTTACTCCACCTCATGTGTTCCCGCGCCCGGCGCACTAAGCCGGGCGTACCCCCCGGTCATAAAAAGTAGTCCTGGTGATGGTTTGTATGTTGCCGCGGGATGCCATACTCTTCAGGGTAATTCACCCCGGTCAGGTAGAGGCCGTCTGCCGCCGCGGTTACGCCCCCGCAATCCCTGCTCCTGGCGTTAAGCACGTCAAGCTCCCAGCCGACCTCGTGCTTGCCCATTCCTATCCCCATCAGCACGCCTGCGATATTGCGCACCATGTGGTGGAGAAAGGCATTGGCTTCTACCATGATGATGACATATTCATTTTTCCGTTCGACCGCGAGGTTCAATACAGTCCTCACCGGGTTCTTTGCCTGGCAGGCTGTTGCCCGGTAAGAAGTGAAGTCATGCTCGCCTATCAACGACAAAGCCGCCCGGGACATCCTGTCACAATCCAGGCGGCGGCATTCCCAGGTGACATGGCCCCGGCCCACGCCGGGGCGCGCCGGACGGTTCAGGATGACGTACTTGTAAATCCGGCTCGTTGCCGAATAACGGGCATGAAAATCATCATGAACGGGTTTTGCCCATGTCAGGCTGATATCGCCGGGTAACCCGCTGTTGGCGCCCAGGACCCAGGAGTGCGCGTCCCGGGTCGCGTCTGTTTCAAAATGAATAACCTGGTTCAGCGCATGTACGCCGGCATCCGTTCTGCCGGCACAGGTCACCGCAAGCGGATGGTCGGCAACTGCTGACAAGGCGGCTTCCACGTGTTCCTGCACGGACACGGAATGTTTTTGTCGCTGCCATCCGGAATAGTTTGATCCGTCATATTCAACAATGGCGGCAATCTTCATGACTAAACATTACCCTGAATCTGCTTGTTCCAGTAATTGCCGGGCTTCCTCTCTCTGCGCCGCATTACCTTCCGTCAGGACCTCATTCAGGATGGAACGGACATTCTCCGCATCGCCCAGTTCCAGGTAGGCCCTGGCCAGATCGAGTTTATTCTGCACCAGGTCTTCATCTTCGCGCTCTGCGTAGTCCTGTTCTTCATCGCTGGATTCCTGCCTTTCCGTATCATCCCGGTCTGCGTCACTCCCCTCTTCCTGCTCCCCGGCCTCCGCCTCATCCACAGAGTCCGCTTCCCCGGCGTCCGTTTCCTCCGGTAAATCCTCTTCGGCGCCTGCACCTTCCTTAGCTGCATCAGCTCCGGCGGGAGGAACCGTTTTCGCACCACTGACCACCCTGGCAAAATCAGGCCGCACTGAAGCGGCGGGGACGGTAAATCCCTTCGGGCCGGAAGCGAATTTTCTGCGCATCAGCAACCACCCGGCCACGAGCAGCGCAAGGGACGCAAGCGCAATCAACCAGTAATTCCTTGCCAGGTTGGTTGCAGCCTCAAACGTCGATTGAACTTTCGGTCCGGACAACGTCTCAACCGTTGAGTCGTAAAGTGAACCCAACCGTGCCGGCAGTCCGGGTCCCGGTTCCGCCTGTTCTTGCAACTCCTGCGTCTGCAGGGCGGCCAGTTCATCATCCTTGAGTTCAACCAGGCGCCTCAGGTCCTCGATAATAGTCTCAGCCTCGGTCAGCTTGTCCCCAAGTTCAATATTCTCCAGCGACAACTCTTCGACCTGTTCGTTGGCCAGCACCAGGGCCTCCCCTTGCGCAATGCCGTCCGGGTCGGTAGCCGTCACCCCATCTCCTTCCAGATCGTCCTCATCGACCGCAACCAGGCGCAATCCCCCATCGACCGCAACCGTGCCGGGAGCACCGGATTCGATGGTGGCGTAGCCGCGTTGCGCACGCCAGACGTTGTTTTGTGCCAGCACTTCGGCAAAAGCCTGCGCCTGCGTAAGCGCCTGCATTTCGAAATCACTCGGCATCCACAGGACCTCGCCGGCTTTCAACCAGTTGATGTTGCCGTAGCTGAAGGCGTCCGGATTTGTGCGCAACAGGGCCAGCATCATCTGCTGGATAGAGACGGAGCTGTCCGGACGAAGTTCCCGGGCCAGTGCCCATAACGTGTCATTGCGGACGACCTGGTAATTGCGGGTATCACCGACCGTTGCCCTGACCTCACCCCGGTTGCGCCCGACAGCGGGTACGGCCGCGGGTTCTGCCGTCACGTCTTCCGCTTGCTCATCCGGGCCAGGTGCCTGCGTGCCCAGTTCCACGGTATATTCCCTGAACAGGCGTCCCTTGGACCAGGCCACTTTCAACAGGAAGTGCAGTGAGGCTGCCCGGACCGCTTCATCGCTCCGGATGCTGATATAATCCCTGCCGTCCGCGCCGCGCTGCAGTTCAAATTGCAACTGGCTCAGCGCCGGGGACCACTCTATACCGGCCCAGCGGAACCCTGCAACATCGGCCAGTCCCACGCTGAGGCTGTCCTGCTCGTCGGCCTTTACGTCGGACAGCAGTATTTCCGCTTCCAGCGGTTCACCCGGCTCCGATTTCAGGTTGATATCCCCCAGGTTCAAGGCATACGCCCATGCAGGCATCAGCAGCGCCAGCAGGCAGCCGGATACTATCTGATGTGTTGATTTATTCTGCTTCATTCCGGTTTCCCCCTGGGTCAACCCGTACGGCAGTCAAAATTAGTCTTTTAGCAAATATTCAGCAATTTGAACACTGTTCAATGCGGCTCCCTTCCTTATATTGTCGGAAACCACCCAGAAATTAATGCCCCTGGGATGGGAGATATCCTCCCGGATTCGACCGACGTACACCGGGTCATGGCCCGACGCCTCCGTTACCGCAGTGGGATATCCGCCGTCCTCCTGCTCGTCTATGACAACGACTCCGGGAAAACCATCCAGCAAGGATCTGACCTCGCCGGCGGAGATCTTCTCTTTCGTCTCGATGTGTACGGCCTCCGAATGGCCGTAAAACACGGGCACGCGCACACAGGTGGGGTTCACCCGGATCCCATCGTCGCCCAGTATCTTCTGCGTCTCCCAGACCATCTTCATCTCTTCCCTGGTATAACCGTTGTCCTGGAACGCATCTATCTGCGGCAGGACGTTGAACGCCATCTGCCTGGGATGCTCCGTCGGCAAAGCGGGTTTGCTGTTGAACAGGGCGATGGTCTGCTGTTCCAGTTCCTCAATCGCTTTTTTCCCCTTGCCGGATACCGCCTGGTAGGTGGCAACATTGACGCGCTCTATGCCGGCGGCGTCGTAAACGGGTTTCAGGGCCATGACCATCTGGATGGTCGAACAGTTAGGGTTCGCGATTATGCCCCGGTTCACGTGTTGCCCTATGGCGTCCGGGTTCACCTCGGGCACAACCAGGGGGATGTCGTCGTCATAACGGAACTGCGACGTGTTATCGATGACGATCGCGCCTGCGGCCGTAGCCCGGGGCGCGTGCACCGCGGAAACGGACGCGCCGGGGGAGAACAAGGCAATGTCGATACCGGAAAAATCGTACGACGCCAGGTCCCTGACCACCAGTTCCTCATCCCCGAACTCGACACAGCTCCCCGCTGAGCGGCTGCTGGCCACGGCATGTACCTGCGCAACCGGAAAATCCCGTTGCGCCAGGATCGACAACATGGTCCCGCCGACCTCGCCGGTCGCGCCTACCACTGCAACATTGACTCTATTACTCATTTGACTGGCTGCCAACAACTAGTGAAGCGCATTAACTACTGCGTCACCCATCTGTGACGTGGAAACCTTTTCAGTGTCCTGCGTGTGGATATCTGCGGTCCTGAGGCCCTGTGACAAAACTGATTTTACTGCATTTTCCACCCGGTCCGCCTGTTCCGGCAAGGCCAGGGAATAGCGCAGCATCATTGCCGTGGACAATATCATGGCCAGCGGGTTGGCAAGGCCGCGGCCGGTGATATCCGGCGCAGACCCATGGATCGGTTCGTACAGCCCCTTGCCGTTTTCGTCAAGTGAGGCAGAGGGCAACATGCCGATGGAACCGCTGAGCATGGAGGCGAGATCGGACAGGATGTCACCGAACATGTTGGTGGTGACGATCACGTCAAACTGCTTCGGCATGCGCACCAGTTGCATGGCGGCATTATCCACCAGCAAATGCTGCAATTCGACCTCAGGATACCCGGCGGCAACTTCCATCACCACCTCGCGCCAGAGCACGGTCGCCTCCAGCACATTCTCCTTGTCCACCGAACACAGCCGCTTATCCCGCTGCATGGCGACCCTGAAAGCCGCGTGGGCGATACGGCGGATCTCCGTCTCCGTGTAGCGCAGCGTGTTGATCCCCACGCGTTCGCCTGATTCTGCGGTGCTGATACCCCTGGGTTCGGCGAAATAAATGCCCCCGGTCAGTTCGCGCACGATCATGATATCCAGTCCGCTGACCAGTTCCGGTTTGAGCGACGAGGCAGCCACCAGTTGCGGGTAGGTGAGCGCCGGCCTCAGGTTGGCAAACAGGGCAAGTTCCGCGCGCAAGGGCAGCAGCGCGCCGCGTTCGGGCCGTAACTCGCGCGCCAGCCCATCCCACTTCGGGCCGCCGACGGCGCCGAACAGGACGGCATCGCTCGCGCGCGCCATGCGCAGCGTTTGCTCCGGCAACGGGGTCCCGCAATCATCGTAGGCCGCGCCGCCGACCAGGGCTCGGTCCAGGGTAATATCCAGACCGTAATCCCGGCACAGGCAAGCCAGTACCTTCTCCGCCTCCGCCATTATCTCCGGGCCGATTCCGTCACCTGCCATTATCAATACGTTTTGACCCATCTCCAGTTTTTTTGCCTGCCGTTGTTGTAGTAAATATGCGAATTGTATCATAATGTTGGGTTGCTGATTTTAAGTACAAAATAAACAAAACGACAGGAGCCGACGGTCAATGAGCAGTCTTGCAGACATAATTAACGCAGCTTTCGAACAACGCGGCAGTATCAGTGCCGGCAACGCCGGTGATCCACTCAAAGATGCCGTTAACGAGGCAATAGCCGGGCTGGACCGCGGCGAATTGCGGGTGGCGGAGAAACAAAACGGCGAATGGGTGGTCAACCAGTGGCTGAAAAAGGCCGTGCTCCTGTCTTTTGCATTGAACGATAACCGCGTGATGGAAGGGGGCTGGACCAACTATTACGACAAGGTGGAACCCAAGTTCGCGGGTTACGGCCAGGACGATTTTACTGCTGGTGGCATGCGCGTGGTCCCGCCGGCCATGGCGCGTTACGGCAGCTACGTGGCCCCCAACGTCGTGCTCATGCCCAGCTACGTCAATATCGGCGCCTACGTGGACTCGGGCGCCATGGTGGACACCTGGGCCACCGTAGGTTCCTGCGCCCAGGTAGGCAAAAACGTACACCTTTCCGGCGGCGTCGGCCTGGGCGGGGTGCTGGAACCGTTGCAGGCCAACCCGACCATCATAGAAGACAATTGTTTTATCGGGGCGCGTTCTGAAGTTGTTGAAGGCGTCGTGGTCGGTGAAGGGTCGGTGATTTCCATGGGTGTGTACATCGGGCAGAGTACCCGGATTTATAACCGGGATACTGGGGAGATCAGTTATGGCAGGGTGCCTCCCGGCTCGGTGGTGGTATCGGGGAACCTGCCGTCGAAGGATGGGAAATATAGTTTGTATTGTGCGGTTATTGTTAAGCAGGTGGATGAGAAGACGCGGGGGAAGGTTAGTTTGAATGAGTTGTTGCGGGAGCTTTAATTACATACTGAGCAGCGTGTCAGACCAAGGGGAAGGTCACCAATGGCAAGGCAGGTCTGACCCAGTCTAGTTTTTAAAGTCGATTGCTTCGGTATTACGAGGTCGACATTATTCAGATGTTCCGGAGGGGGAGTAGAATCATCTATCCAATATACTGATATTATTTAAGTTTCTGACAAATTCGCTGGGCTTACCCAACGAAATTAACAACAAAACAGTAATTACTTATACGGTGAGTCTAGAGACTCGTTAATTCAAAATTTCCAGTTCACGAATTTATTCGCACTTCAATTAATTTTCTTCCGTCGACCATTCGATTGAGTACTCATCAGAAAATTGTATGGAAAATCCAATTGAAAGCAGTTTCTAAAACAACTTTTTTTTAGAGCGGGATTTGTTGATATAGTCAGCCGATATCTATCTCGGAAAAATAATTTTGCGTAATTGACATGGAAATAAACTTGAGCATTCCAGCTATTGAAAAACTGTTGGACTATGCCGCTAGCGGGATAGGTAGTATCGCCGGACCTTACCTGGCCCCTTGGAAGGCTAGACAGGAGGCCAAATCAAAGTTGATAGCGGCAGAAGGTGACGCAAATATCCTGACTCTCCAAGCTAAAGCCCAAGCCCAAGCACGGGATATGCTGATTTCCCAAGACACAAACGTTACAGGGGAGTTAACTATTGCAAGCGCGGTTGAACAAAGGATTCAATTTCAGGAGCAGAAAAGACAAATCAATATCAAATCAGTAGTACAGCAGGCAGCAGATCAGCTTGGTGATAAAGAAGTCACAGACAGCGAACCGGATCACGACTGGACGGCCCGTTTTTTCAATGAAGTTCAAGATGTGTCGTCAGAAGAAATGCAATCCTTATGGGCAAAAGTTCTCGCTGGTGAAGTCCAACGTCCGGGGAGCACATCCATTCGGACATTAGGGATTTTGAAGAACCTTGATAGAAACACTGCCCAACTATTCAGGAAATTCTGCTCTGTCTGTATGTTTTGCACCTTAGATGCAAATCATATCTTGGATGCCAGAGTTCCTTCACTCGGCGGCAATGCAGCAAGCAATACGCTGAAGTCTTACGATCTAGACTTCAGTGCACTCAATCGTCTAAACGAAAGCGGACTGATCATACCCGATTACAATTCATGGTTAGATTATACTGTTTTAAGTATCAATTCTAATGATGAACCGCAGTTTGATCGACTTCCGATGACGTTCAACTTTCAAGACCGTCGATGGATGCTGATTCGGGATGTTCAACACGGTCAAAAAAAGGACATTAAGGTACATGGTGTCGCCATGACTTTGTCCGCTATTGAATTATCGAAAGTAATTGAACTGCAACCGATGGAAAATTTCAGTCAAGCTCTATCGAAATATTTTAGAGACCAGAAATTAATAATGACTGAGGTTACCTCCTAAAATCAGATGTTCTTAGCATGGGATCGCCGTTGATCTAATTTAGAGAATTACTTGTAGAAGTTTCGGTAGCAACATGCAGGCCGCTGTGTTGCATGCTTACCGGTTGTTTTCCCGGGGTGGGCCATAAACTTCCCAGTATTTTTGTGATATTTTTTGCGCTTCGGCAATCTGAGTGCGTGTCATATCTTTGGTGATTATTTCTTTGTTCTCTTTGGCTAACTCATCACCTTGTGCAGCGGCGATGCTTAACCAGGCATAGGCTTGCACGTGATCTTCGGGTACTCCATCACCATTTCCATACGAGGTACCGAGATTATTCTGTGCCCCGACGTGTCCCTGCTCGGCGGCCATGCGATACCAGCGCACAGCCTCAGCGTCATCTTCGGGCACTCCTTCACCAGAATCATACAAGACACCGAGATTGAACTGCGCCCCGACGTGTCCCTGCTCCGCGGCCATGCGATACCAGCGCACGGCCTCGGCGTCATCCTCGGGCACTCCTTCACCAGAATCATACAAGACACCGAGATTGAACTGCGCCCCGACGTGTCCCTGCTCCGCGGCCATGCGATACCAGCGCACAGCCTCAGCGTCGTCTTCGGGCATGCCTTCACTAGAATCATATCTGACACCGAGATTGAACTGCGCCCCGGCGTGTCCCTGCTCGGCGGCCATGCGATGCCAGCGCACGGCCTCAGCGTCATCCTCGGCCACTCCTTCACCAGTAATATACAAAACACCGAGATTGAACTGCGCCCTGGCATGTCCCTGCTCGGCGGCCATGCGATACCAATGCGCAGCCTCGGCGTTATCTTCGGGCACTCTTTGACCAAAATCATTTATGACACCGAGATAGTACTGCGCATCGTCGTGTCCCTGCTCGGCGGCCATGCGATGCCAGCGCACGGCCTCAGCGTCATCTTCGGGCACTCCTTCACCATTACCATACATCGTACCGAGATTGAATTGCGCCGAGGCATGTCCCTGCTCGGCGGCCATGCGATACCAGCGTACGGCTTCGGCGTCATCCTCGGTCACTCCTCCACCTAAATCATATTTCGTACCGAGATAGTACTGCGCATCGTCGTGTCCCTGCTCAGCGGCCATGTGATACCAGCGCACGGCCTCAGCGTCATCCTCGGCCACTCCTTCACCAGTAGCATACATGAAACCGAGATTGAACTGCGCCGAGGCGTGTCCCTGCTCGGCGGCCATGCGATACCAACGCACGGCTTCAGCATCATCTTTTTTGACTACCAATATGCCGAGTTCATACATACGCCCGAGTGTGTACTGCGCGTCTACGTTTCCTTGCCCAGCAGATTTAGTGAACCAATGTACTGCCGCAACATCATCTTTAGGAGCTCCTTCACCTATTGCATACATGCGTCCTAAAATTAATTGTGCCTTAGCTTCTCCTTGTTCTGCAGCTCTGTGATATCCATTTGCAGCCTCAGCATCATCCACAGGCACACCTGCTTTCATGTCAAATAGGGCATCATATAAACGCACTATTATCGGTGACACAAAGTCTTCCTGAGCAGAATCCTTTTTTGTTGGCTCCAATTCTTCTGCTGCGTATACCAAATAGACAAAAAGCGTCAAGCCTATTAGCAAAAACCTGCACACAAGTGATTTATAATTATTCATAATTCTCACTATAGCCTACTAGATACTATGTGAACACCTACGGTCCCAGTGATGCTGGCATCCAGAGGGAAAATGTCAGGATTGACACCCCCAGGTTCTTTACCACTTCATGGGGGATGCCTTGTCCCGGATAAGTGGTTTTATGGGATTAACTGCTAAGCCCCGGATGGATTGGTTGCAGGGGGAAGTCATGAGCATACGAGAGATTTCAGCCAAAATTTGGTTATCATTTGGATTCGCGCATTCTCACTAAATTGTATATTCTTATGAGTAGTACAGCTGACAATTAACAATTTACTCCCATGCCCCTACCCAACCTGCGTCTACCTACATCCGCGTACGTAACCTTCGACACTTGGGTCGGGTCGCGCAGAGTTGCAGATGTTAGTAGCAACGTTGGCTCGGGTAAACTTCCCTTTCAATCCTGGCGGAACTTTAAAGAGGCATTCGCCCCAGAGATTGTCGAACGTGCCATACAGGAAACACCTAGACGTGTAGAGAATGTCCTTGATCCGTTTGGTGGTTCAGGAACTACGGCACTTGCGGCTCAATTTCTCGGAGCAAAGCCGTTAACTATCGAAGTAAATCCATATCTAGCAGATCTAATTGAAGCGAAGCTAACTACATATGATGTGGATGCGGTTGCTAATGAATTTACAAAAGTAGTTGCGCGAGTCTGGGAAGATACAGCTCCCACGTCATTTGATTTCGATGGCGCGCCGGCAACGTTCATTGAACCAGGTGTTTCGAACAATTTCATCTTCTCGAAGACAGTTGCTCAGCAGATCGCTTTGTACCGCAAGGCGATAGAGGTTATAGATAATGAGTCGATCAGGCGCCTGCTGAGAGTCTTGCTGGGATCCACATTAATCCCTGTAAGCAACGTCACAGTGAGTGGAAAAGGACGACGGTACCGTCGGCACTGGCGTACCAGTCCGATTAGTCCCAGCAGTGTTGATTGTCTATTCCAAGATGGGGTGCTAGGTGCTTTGCACGATATTCGTCGGTATCAAGATCGAGCCTGTTTAGATTACAAAGTTTTGAGAGGAGACGCCCGGCAGCTATTACAGGAAATGGAACCTATTGATCTCGCAGTTTTCTCACCACCGTATCCAAACTCGTTTGATTACACAGACGTATACAATGTAGAACTTTGGGCATTAGGCTATCTTAAGTCATCAAAAGATAACCGTGACCTACGCGAGAAAACTCTTCGGAGTCACGTACAAATTTTTCGAGATTTATCTTCTCACATCGACGGATCTGTAACTCTGGTAGAAACTCTTAATGAACTGGAACTAGTTCGTACAGATTTATGGAATCGGCATATTCCTGACATGGTAGCCGCTTATTTTCAAGACATGACCGAAATCTTATCATATATAAGAGAAGGTCTCTCTCAACGCGGCCGTATTTACGCTGTCGTCGGAGATAGTCTGTATGCTGGTGTTTTAGTACCAACTGCGCAGATACTTTTCGAGCTAGCAGATGGTTTAGGCCTGAATACTCTAGAGGTTGAGAAGTTTAGATCTATGAGAGTATCCCCCCAGCAGGGTGGCTCTAAAAAGTTGTCAGAGAACCTAATTATCTTCGAACGGGCATAGCTTCATGGAAAGCCGGCATCTCGAGCATCTTTTGCTGTACCAAATAAAGGCCGCACATTAAAGGCGATATCTTTATCGATTATTTTACATTGGTCTATTACTGCCGCCTCACCTTTGACATCTATACCCTTATTTTTCCTCATGTCAAAGACTTCTAACAAGCCCTCAACAGCATTTCTATCTCGCCGGAAGGAATTGACCTGCTTCAAGCCTTCGACAACTTCTGAAACATTTTTTGACATTGAGACGGTAGATGCTCTCTTACCCTTGGGAGCGTTACGTTTGGACCGCATTATCTTTAACTCAATGACCGCCCAGTAACTATGCGATCTATCGTCTTGGTTCTTGCGCAGTATTCGAACATCTATCCGGCCTGTCGGTATTTTGTCTTCCAATTCAACGCGAAGTACTCCTTGAAACCACGACCTTAGGGCAATCCTTAAATCGTATTGTATCGCTTTCTCGGGGCGCTTGCCGGGTACATAGTTCATTGCTAACTCAGACTCCCATACTCCCTTAGAGCAAATGGAAGGCGTTAATAGATTCTCTATGTGAAAATGCTCAAGAGCACCGAGAAGCTCGTCTAAAGTCGCTTCAGGTATCGTTTCTCTAATTTGATCATAGCGTGCATTTCCAGTTGCCCCCGATGTGCGCGACACCATTTTCAATGAACCGCGGTAGACTAAAACAATCGGGGAATTCGCAAAACCTTCAATTTCGAGCCAGTCTAGGATGTCGGCATCATTGGTTGGCATCGGCATAATGCAGCCATGTGTTCCATCGTTCGATAGAAATAAGAGTTTCCCGAGAACAGGTTTAAGATTAGCTCGTAGATCCAGCACTCGTTCAATCTGATAACGTTCTTTTTCCTGCCTCGGGTACGGCACCATTACAAAGGCAGCGACATTTGCATCGCTTTCGCCTGGCCAACCTGACTGAGCACGCTCTTCAATGAGATTGCGAATTTCAATTACAAATCGATCAGGATCACTAGCTATTAAGGCAGGGATACTTGGCAGTTTTTGCACCGCCACACCAATATCTTCATCATTTATACCCGAAATTGGGCCATATTTGTTGCTAACCATGGATTTGCTTCCCAAGATATGCGGCGTAGAGATATAACCTCTCACCGGAAGTCAAACTCGCTCCTTGAGGTAAAAAATGACCGAATCGTTCTGTGACAGCTAGACTCCGATTTGCACTTGATGTCTCTTTCAACGAGCTTTCGAAGTCGATGATATTAGATTCACCGATTAATTCATTCGCATAGGTTGCATCAACTGTGGACGCAACGTCTATTTCATCATCAGGCAGGGTCGCAAGCGCACCCGCAAGCTCCACAAGAAAGCGATGCGTTTTCTTATCTCGCGGATCAAATGCATCTATTTCAGAACCTGCACCTAAGGAATTTAAGATAGGAAATAGTTGCTCCGAATTGAATCGGAGCCCGTAGAGCCCATCTATCCGGGCTCCCTCATCCGGACGCTCTATGTAATGAAAATTTTGAACATTTACTAAGCCAAGGGCGACCAAGCAATCTACTTCACGCTGAATGTCTGGATAATAAGGTCCGTCACCGATCTTCAAAACTTTCCCATCGAATGTTTGAAGGCCCCACACTGGGCTAAGAACATCAGTAAGGTAGGTAAAACCATGCAACTTTGCGCCAGTAAGGGGAGCCACGCCAGCTCGTTCTGTAGCATCAAGAAGCAGCAAAATGCGACAGCGTTGTTTTGCGATAACTAGTAAATTATCGTTGGAATTGCGTGCTGCAGTGTGCGCGGACGTCATCACGAGACAAATCCCCTGAGGGATGCGGACAACAGTTTGTCATAAGCCTCTCGGTCTTGTTCTATCGCACGATTTGGGGCCGCAATGTCCATTAAATTCAAGACACTTTGCTTTCGAGTTTCGATCTCGTTGTCAATCTCCGTTGGACCGCCAAATAATGCTGCGATCATCCCGGCGTTTGTGAGGTTGCTAGTGGCTACCAGACGATTTCCATTGCTTTGAGCGAAGCTATTAAGTGCAAGTCCGACTCGCTCCATCGCGATTCCGTCAAGACTTGCCTCCGGCGTTTCCATCAGTAACATACCTGGATTTCCCTCTGCGGCCACTTGCATGAGCGACAACCGAAACGCTAAGTCTATTAACTCACGTTGCGACTCAGAGACATCCATTGGATCATCTCTTCGGGCTTTGCCTGGACGATCAGCTGCTGTCATTTGAGGAACAAACGCCGGCACTTCAAAAGGTTCACTACTTTGAGTGATTCTCGCTCTTGCGAGTGAATGAACCAATTCAGCATCTTCAGCAATTAGCATTGGGATAAATTTGGCAAATGATTTCGAAAGTTTTTCAGCATATTGAACTATTGCTAATTGAGCCTGCCCGAGCGCAACTCTATAGTCTGATTGCACTTGGGCACTTTCGGCACTCTCTTTGTACTGACGACGACGAAGAAGTTCTACAGTCTTTTCGAGGGACATAACCGTTTCGGAATCTTCTGGGAGTTTTGCGATCAAAATTCTTTCAGTCCTTTTCTTTTCTTCAATCACTTTACCTACGTGTATGATTTCGCTCAATACCTGACCATGTTCTGAGGAAATTTTGTCCATAGATTTCTCAGCATGCGCTGATTCTTCAGTGGCAAGATTGACCCGCTTCAAAAGTTTATCTAAACGAACTTCATCTAATTCTAATACTGATACTGTACTTGGTTGTCGTTGTGGGTCTGCCCCGCATGCGGGACAGTATCCCTGCGAAAGTAGAGCCTCGAGTTCCGTTCGTTTTTCTCTAGCATCCGAGCCACAAACGAGACATTCATCTTTCGTCATTACACGGATAATTGACAAACGTGCTGCATCTTCCATCTTGGGAAACATCCTTAGTATGCGCATATATTTTTGTCGATCCAACGCAGCCTCTGCTTCATCTCTTTGAAGCTTAGCCTTCTCATAAATTAAACGGTGTTCTTTTCGAGCCTCATCCAATTCGCTAAGCGTCTTCTCTAGCTCGGATAGCCGCTCTAGATCGGCACTCAAAATGCTTTGGGTGGCTTCGAGTTCAGCCCTAACCTGTGGAGAATTAGCCTCTTCGCGCCTAGCATTCTTCAGTTCACGTTCAGTTCTATTTGTCTCGTCGCGTGTACGCCGAAAGCGTCCGTCAAGCTTATTAACTTCACGTTCGAAATCAGCGATCTCAGCCGCAAAGTCTTTTTCTAAAAATAGAGCACGAAGGATTTGGCGTTGAGCATTCTCATCCCACAATGCACCGGCTCTACGTTCAGTGAAAAAAACGATATGATGCAGCACTAACAGAACGTCGACAAATGACGATAGATTGAAAAAAACGCACAATTTCTCTTGAAATAAGGCTTCCCGATGACTTTTTAATTCTGGAAGTTCAATTTCGTCTTCATCGATTGTTAGGCTTTCCAAATAGAGATCATTTAGGCGCCGGTTAATTTTCACTTTGTTTTTGGCAAATTGAACGATGACCGACATTTTGGCGCGCTCAGCTCTGTCAGCAACTCTTTGAGCGAAGAAATTTGTTGCGCGCCGATTTAGAGCTATTGGTTCTGGTGGCAAAATTGATTCCATTCTTTCCGGAATTCCTGATCCAGTTATGTCATAAGGGCCGGTAAGAGAGCGCAAGAGCATCGTGACGAGTGTAGTTTTCCCTAGTCCATTGACACCTACAATTAAGCTTACACCTGGATCAAAATTCCAATACGTGTGGCCGTTTCCATTTGCTCCGGGGAACAGCCCGTATTCGTAAATGTCAATGCTTTTGAATATTGGTAGGCAAACCATCTAGACACAATTCTTTTATTGGGTTGATCGATTTATGGATCGATAGTCTGTAGTTCTCTTTATTTGCATTGTCTTTCCCCAGGCTCAGATCCATATCAGTTTAGGAAAAAAAGATCATATCATGCTGCTAGTTGAGCGAACACAGCAGTTAGCATATTGCCCAATGAGGTATGTTGTCGCAGATGATTGTAATGGACTCGCCAAGTCGCAATCACTATGTGGCATAAGACCACGCCATTATCAGTATACACACACACTAGCGTCATACCCTTTAATGTGTATATCCGGATTGTCTATCCTATATATGGCGTCTAATTATTGTCTAGCTCTTTCTGAGAGTGATGAGGTGTTAACATGAACTTTACGACAGTTGTCGATCACTGCAAGGAAACGGGGCTATATGTAGGCTATGTGCCAGGTTTTACGGGCGCTCATTCTCAAGGAAAAACCCTGGATGAACTCAGCAAAAACCTGCAAAAAGTCATTGCCATGTTGCTAGAAGATGGAAAAAAACAGAGAATCGTCATGAATACAGTCTCAAAATAATGTTAGGAAAAATGTTGCAATAGATACCGAGAACAGCATCATGTTCTAATAAAAACAATAAGTTATATTACTTATTCGACTCCGGCCATCGGCACCATATTTCTTATCTTATCAGTTCCATTTTGGGTCACCCCATCGCTGTTACTTTCTCATCTGCTACTTGCTTTATAATATACGTATCAGTCATTAGTCCCGAATTTGTTTTATCTGGCGGCAAGGCAATACATCTCAAGTTAAAGTCGTTGATTATCATCAGGTGAAACAAATGGCGAAACTAAAAAATATCCATCCCCGCGATATTCTCCTCCATGAATTTTTGCAGCCGATGGGCATCAGCCGGAATAAACTGGCAAGAGATATTTCTGTTCCGCCGAGACGGATATATGAAATCGTTCTTGGCAAGCGGGCGATTACCGCGGACACGGCGTTACGTCTTGCTCGTTATTTTGGTTGTAGTGAAAAATTCTGGTTGGGATTACAGGGTGATTATGATCTGGAAGAAGCCAGTAAAAAATTGGGTAAGACACTCAACCGGATTTCAGCCGTCTCGTAAAAAATAGTAGATAAGTCTGAATTGGTCTGACCCTTCAGAGGCCGCTTCCGGTTATATCTTAACAACGGAGATAACGATTATCGGACCGCAAATTTTCAGATCCAGCTCTCTACCTGCAAACTCTCTACCCGGTTAAACTCCTGGATATTATTTGTTACTAATGTTACTCCGATACTGCGGGCATGGGGCGCGATCGGCATATCATTCAGTTAAAGATTTTCCGTTTCTCATATTCCATCTCCTCGATATCCGGAATTCGTTCGTCTTCTGGCAGTGCCTCTCTTGCAAAAAATTCATCCCAGCGATTTGTCTTCGGGCTGAGGATCACAGTATCGCCAAGTTTCCGGATCGTGACTTCATCTGCATCGAATCTGCATTCAGCCGGCAACCTCACAGCCTGACTGTGACCATTCATGAACAGTTTGGCAACGCCGACAAATACTTTTCCCGCCATGTTACACCTCAAATAAAAATAAGTGGTTCAGGGATGTACCAGTATAGTTCGGTTGCTGGTATATATCAGACGGTATATTACAAATTTCTGCCAACTGTTATGCGCTGATGTTCTCGCCGTAGATGGGTAATCAATTTAATCTCATCGTCTGGCCCCTTCCATCAGTGCACTCTGTCCCTCCAGACACAGGACAGCAAATACAGCATCCCCGGATTTAAAGCGTAAAGCGCTCAATCATGTCTGGAGTCTCCTTCCAATCCTCACCCGGGATGAGGTCGATTAGTTCCGACAGGACCCGCCTGAATGCGTCCTTCGTAGTCTCCTCGTTCAGGGTTTCGGCATGGTCGGCCGGAACCAGCGGTCGCATATCCGTAAGAAAAGCGGGATTTGCGAGCTTGGCAAACATTCGCTGCTGCGCCATGGCGCGTGAAATGATCAACCTGTCGTTGCTCCACCCAAGGGACGACATTTCCCCAGGCAATGATGTTCATCACGGGGATCATTCATCAATCTCCGGCGGGCGGCGAACTATGACGCGCCATCGTTCGTCACGCTCCAGTGGCGGCAGAGTGAACTCAGGATGGCGGGTTTCCTTGCTGTCAAGTTCGACCCACGGAAAAGCGCCGCTGCCAGACAGCGTATTGAACAACGAGCCGGTACCACCCTCGTGTCCGAGGCGGTCCAGCAGGTAGCCGAGTCGCTGAATGACCGGGCGCTCCACTGCCGATGAAAGCTCTGCCAGTTCTTGCGGTCTGAGTTTCGGCCCGAGATCTGTCAGGATGGTAACGATGTTGTCCATACCGCCGGCGGCATGGGGGTAGCGCAGAAGGTCGAGCGCTGTGAGTTCTACGGACGACACATTCATTTTGCCAGTGTCGGTTTTGCGGCCCTCTATGCCATTCAGGACAGTTTTCAGGTCTTTGCGATAATAGAAAGCGATCAGAGTCCTGCCAACGTGGATTTTCGGCAGCCGTTTGTCCGTGACAACCTGGAACTCCATGACGGCCTGATGCGTAGCGCCACTCAACTCGGCCGCCTTGAGGAGGCCAACATAATACGGCCGCCCTTCATGCAGCATGAGGTCATCAATATACCAACTCGGAGGCGGGGCGCCCCAGGACGCGTACTGGGGCGGAACCACGACATAGAAGCCGCGTCTTGGTTTGACGAGGTGCTTGCGGCGCTGGAGTCGCTCGGCGGCGTCCAGAAACGCGCCCCGACTGATTCCCAGTGCCCTCTCGGCCTCGCCTGCCGAGAAGACTAATCGCCCCTCTGACAGCAAGCGGGAAGCATAGGATGACAGTGTTGAACGCTTTTCGTGAATCATGCTTTATTATCCGCTTAAAATACGGATTTTTCAACATGGATTTTTAGTGCCGGAAAAATCATTCGAGAAAATCCGCACAATATGCGGATTTTCCACGATGAAAGTTCTCCGGCAGGCGGGCGTGGTAGCGTGCTTTATGCCTATTTGACTGCATTACTTTCCTGATGCGTCGGGCCTGCCTGCATAAGACGTAATATTCCTAAAAACCATGTTTTGGTATATGAAAAGCGGGGAGATTAAGGTTATCTGATTCCAAAAATTGAACTTATTTTAGAAGTAAGTATTGATTATAGTCTTATATTAGGTTATTTTTGTCAAAATATAGACTATGATTTGATTTATATTATGCTTATCCAGTTCAGCGTTAAAAATTATCTTTCCTTCAAGGACGAGCAGACCTTCAGCCTGACCATGGCAAAAGGTGGGGAATTAGTTGCTTCCAATACGTTTAACTCCGATTTATCCCCCCATGCCAGACTACTTAAAGCCGCGGTTATCTATGGTCCCAATGCAAGTGGAAAATCCAATTTTCTTGCCGCTCTAGGGACTATGAAAGGCATGGTTACGGGTTCCGCCACTGAATCGCAACGGGGTAAAGAATTGCCTGTAACCCCTTTCCGTCTGGATGAGATGTCTGCTGTATCACCTTCAGAATTTGAGATAGTCTTTGTTGCTGACGGAGTTCGCTACCAGTATGGTTTCGCCGCAACTTCGGAAAGAGTACACGAAGAATGGCTGCTGGCGTTTCCTAAAGCCAAACCGCAACGCTGGTTTACCCGCATTTGGAACGAGGAAATAAATGCATACGAATGGGCAATGGGCAACTCGTTCACCGGCCAGAAACAACTCTGGCAGAACGCAACCCGCTACAATGCACTGTTCCTGTCCACAGCGGTACAACTTAATAGCGTTCAGTTACAGCCCGTATTTGACTGGTTTAATAATAACTTGAAGTTCATATCCCTCAAGGGATTTTTCAAGGAACTCGAAGTTACTGCATCTCGATGCAAGGATGAGAATGAACGTAAAAGAGTAGTAGAGTTTCTTAAAGTGGCCGACCTTGGGATAAACGACATATCAGTCAAATCGGAAAGAATTACAGCAAAACACCTGCCTGATGATATGCCGGAAGAAGCGAAGACCTATTTTCTGGAAAACGAGATCGATACTGATGTATTTGATATCCACTCCGTACATAAGACAAATCAAGGCCGTACCGTATTATTCAACTTTAGCCTGGAGTCAGAAGGAACACTGAAATTCTTCGCTCTGGCGGGCCCTGTTATTGATACCTTGGAAAACGGTTATGTTCTTTTCATTGATGAATTACATGGTAGCCTCCACCCGAAAATGGTGCGGTTTCTGGTGGATTTATTCCATGATGAAAAAACCAATCCCAATAATGCCCAGTTGATCTTTACCTCTCATGAAACCTCTATCCTGAGTCAGGACGTATTCAGGCGCGACCAGATATGGTTCTGTGAAAAAGACAAGGAACAGGCAACCAGACTTTATCCTTTGACTGATTTCAGCCCGCGCAAAGGCCGCGAAAATCTTGAAGCTGGCTATTTATCAGGAAGATATGGGGCATTGCCTTATCTGAATATTGCCGAACTTCGCTAGGATTGTCATATGGGAACGGATAACCTTTTTCATAAGCGAAAAGCAAAAGGGGCACGGGAACTTAAGCGCAGAAAACACAAACGAGCGCCTTACGATAAAGTGTTGATTGTTACCGAAGGGAAAAAAACGGAGCCCGAATATTTCAACGACCTGAAGAAGTATTACAGAATACACAGCGCAAATATCAAGATAGACGGCAGCGGTGATTCAAGCCCGGAAAGTGTAATTAAATATGGCAAGAAACTCTATGAAGATGAGAGAAGCGGAGGCGATGCGTTCGATCGCGTTTATTTTGTCTTTGACAAAGACACTCACCTTACCTACCCACAAGCTCTGGATGCAATTAAACGCTACAGACGCAGACGTAAAAACACCTTTTTCGCAATTAATTCAGTTCCATGTTTCGAATACTGGTTATTACTGCACTTTATTTACACTACCGAACCTTTCCCGGCAACGGGACAGTTAAGCGCAGCAGATCAGGTGATTCGTAAATTAAAGAAATACTGCCCGGACTACGATAAATCCGCTCCCGGTCTATTTACCAAACTGTATGACAAACTCGAAATGGCTAAGGTCAATGCTATAAATGCTCTGAAAGCGGCAGATCAAGCTGGAACTGACATTCCATCAACCCTTGTCCATGAGCTTGTAGAGTACTTACAAAATATTAAAAAAATGTAATTCGCCTTCCGGCATTACGTGGCGACAGGTCCGGCCAACATAGTATTACGTATCAGTGATCAGTACCGGATTTGTTTTATTTGGCGGCAAGGCAATGCATATCAAGTTGAAATCGTTGATTATCATTAGGTGAAACAGGTGGCGAAACTGAAAAATATCCATCCCGGCGATATTCTTCTCCATGAATTTCTGGAGCCGATGGGCATCAGCCGGAATAAACTGGCCAGAGATATTTCTGTGCCGCCGAGACGAATAAATGAAATCGTTCTTGGCAAGCGGGCGATTACCGCGGACACGGCTTTACGTCTTGCTCGCTATTTTGGCAGTAGTGAAAAGTTCTGGTTGGGATTACAGGATGATTATGATCTGGAAGAAGCTAACAAAAAAATGGGTACGGTACTTAATCAGATTTCAGCCGTTGCGTAAAGCCGGTAGATAATCTCTATACACGTCGACGCAAATAATGCCGCAAGAGTGAGGTCAAGGTGTTGCCCAGGTTCGTCTCCGCAGCCTGGCTATCCAGACAGTCCGCCACCTGGTTAAGCCGGGTGTGCAACAAGCTTGAAGCCACGTGCGGCAGGCGGCATGCGTGTCGGCGGGTCTTTCACGAGTTTCAGTGGTTGGCAGGCCATTACCTGTTGTCGGTGTGCCTTGATAAGACCATCCGAGTAGAGTATAGTCGCCGCCGTGACTGTGGTGTCACTCGTCGGCTCGAAAGGAAACCTTCCACGCCCGAGTGCGAACCACCCAAACTTCACATGACCTCGGGGAGGGCCACATGAACAAACAGACACCAAAGAGGCGCTCGTCGTCAAGACGTGAGCGGGAACACACGGAACTGTTCGAACGCGCACTTGCCCGTCCCGGTGTTCGCGAGGTGATGAACGTCTACGACAACGGGTGGGAGAAGGATCGGGGTTTGAACAACTACAGAGCAGCGGCGAAAATTCCCGAACGAATTACCACAACAAATTCATCGAATTCCCCATAACCGGTACGGGGCTGGAGATACCGCGTTGCCGATTTGGAGTGAGATTCTAGCGGAACTGGCCAAAACGCGGGACGGTGGCAATGGCCCCGACTTGTTGGTTCAGTGCGAGAAGGTTGGACAACTGTGGAAGTTCAGGCTTTCGAAGGTTGATGACTGAATGCGGGGCGGCGGAGCTTCAGGCGACGAGTCATGGCGAGTCAGTAAAGGGCAGCGTGGATGAACCCGGAGCATCAAGTAACCACATGTCTGCCACGGATTGGAAGCTGTGTCGAGACTGCCGTGGCTAGCGTTTCACTCTTCAAAAATTCCGAGTGGAATGCCCTCAGTTCCGAACCACGCACGAAGCTAAGCCGCGGTACTGGACGAGGGCTGGCGCCATGAAAGCCACAGAAGCCAAATTTCTGGACTTCCTCAAGAAGTCACCACAATTCGTCATCCCGATCTACCAGCGCACGTATTCATGGACCGAGCGTGAATGCCGCCAGCTTTGGGATGATATCGTCCGTACCGGCAGCAACGATGCTATCTCAGCCCACTTTATCGGTTCTATCGTCTACATCGAAAAGGGCCTGTACCAAGTATCCAGTCAGTCACCACTCCTCGTGATCGATGGCCAGCAGAGACTGACCACGGTCACATTGATTCTCGAAGCCCTGGCGCGCCAACTGGGAGACAACGAGCCCATTGATGGCTTCTCGGCCAAGAAACTGCGCAGTTACTACCTGTTGAATCCGTTGGAGGAGGGAGAACGCGGATTCAAGCTGCTGCTCACACAGACTGACAAGACGAGCCTGCTGGCCTTGGTTCAACAGAAGGCACTACCTACCAACCACTCTCTGCGCGTCACCAAGAACTTCTCCTTCTTTGAGGAGCAGGTGAAGAACCTTGGCACCGACCTTTCCGTGCTGTGTCACGGCCTTGCGAAGCTGGTTGTCGTCGACATCGCACTCAGTCGAGACCAGGATAATCCACAGCTCATCTTTGAGAGCATGAACTCGACCGGACGCGCGCTGAGCCAGGCCGACCTGATCCGCAATTTCATCCTGATGGGGCTGGAGCCCGCTCACCAGACTCGGCTGTACGAGGATCATTGGCGACCGATGGAAGTGGGTTTTGGCCAGGAAGGGTACGGCTCACATTTCGATAGCTTCATGCGGCACTACCTCACGCTCAAGACGGGAGAGATACCGAACGTTCGAGCGGTATACGAAGCGTTCAAGTCTCATGCGCGAACGCCGGACATAGACGCTGCTGGCGTGGATGCGCTAGTCGCGGATATTCACGCCTTCGCGGGCTATTATTGCGCGATGGCATTGGGCAAAGAAGCTGACACCAAGCTCGCTGAGGCTTTTCGTGACCTGAGAGAACTGAAGGTGGATGTCGCCTATCCGTTCTTGCTTGAGCTCTACGACGATTTTGCCAACGGAAGGCTCGATAATACCGACTTTGAAGCTGCCGTCCGGGTGGTCGAGGCGTACGTGTTCCGCCGCGCGGTGTGTGCAATTCCTACTAACTCACTGAACAAGACTTTCGCCACTTTCGGGCGTGCGTTACGGAAAGACAGGTACCTTGAGAGCGTCCACGCCCATCTGCTGACGCTCCCGTCATATCGCCGGTTTCCCGGCGACGAGGAGTTCATGCGCGAGTTTATCGTGCGTGACCTCTACAACTTTCCCCGGCGAAGCTACTGGCTGCGCCGACTCGAAAACCATGGCCGCAAGGAGCGTGTTCCAGTCGATGAATACACCATTGAGCATATTCTTCCGCAAAACGAGAATCTGTCTGCGAAGTGGCGGGACGAACTCGGGCCTGAGTGGCATCGCGTTCAGGAGAGCTGGTTACACACACTCGGCAATCTTACGCTCACAGGCTATAACGCCGAATACAGTGACCGACCCTTTCCGGAAAAGCGTGACATGAAAGGGGGCTTCCGAGAGAGCCCACTAAGGCTCAACGAGGGTCTGAGCAGCCTTGATAAGTGGGATGAAGCGGCTATCAAGAACCGCGCTAAACGCCTTGCCGCAGTGGCCACGGTCGTTTGGGTAGTGCCTTCATTGCCAGCCGAAGTGCTCGAGTCGTACCGTCCACGCGGTGAAAAAGTAGTGGGCTATACGATTGATGACCATCCGCATCTAGCGACCGGTTCGCCCATGCGCAACTTGTTTGAGATGATTCGAAAGGACCTTTTGGCGCTCGACCCGTGCGTCTCGGAGGAGTTTCTGAAGCTCTATGTCGCCTACAAGGCGGAGACCAACTTCGTAGACATAGTGCCTCAGAAAAGCCGCCTCCGCCTGTCGCTCAATATGCAGTTTCACGAGCTTCATGACCCGAAAGGTCTGGCTAGGGATGTCACCAGCCTTGGTCGTTGGGGAAACGGTGATGTAGAGGTGGACTTTAGTAAGTCGGAGAAGTTGCCTTATGTGATGGGTCTGGTCCGGCAAGCGTTCGAAAAGCAAATGGGAAACGGGGAGGCGGAAGCGTGAGAGAGGTGGGAAGTTGAAACAGGAGAAGATCACCCTCGCTCAACTCGAGTCCTTCCTCCTCAAGGCCGCGGATATCCTGCGCGGAAAGATGGACGCATCGGAGTTCAAGGAGTTCATCTTCGGCATGTTGTTCCTGAAGCGGCTTTCCGACGAGTTCGACCGCAAACGCGAGCAGCTCCGCAATAGAACCTTCGCGCACCTCAAGGACCAGCCGGACCTCGTCGCCGAGTTGCTCGAGGACAAGACATCCTACGGCGAGACTTTCTTTGTCCCCGTCAGAGCCCGTTGGCGCGAGCCTTGGCAAGACGAGAGCGGCGACCTCGTGCCAGCCATGAAGGACCTTAAGCACGACATCGGAAATATGCTCAACAAGGCCATTGCCGCCGTGGAGGACGAGAACGACTCCCTGGTCGGGGTGCTGAAGAACAACATCGACTTCAACGCGGTGAAGGGCAAAACCAAGATACCCGACCAGAAGTGGAAAGACCTGCTCGACCACTTCAGCCAGCCTGGGTTCGTCCTCGTCAACGACAACTTTGAGTTCCCCGACCTGCTCGGCGCCGCCTACGAGTACCTCATCAAGTTCTTCGCCGACAACGCCGGCAAGAAGGGCGGCGAGTTCTATACCCCCGGCGAGGTCGTGCGCCTGCTCGTCCAGCTCACTCAACCGGAGGCCGGCAACACCATCTACGACCCTGCGGTCGGCTCCGGCGGCTTTCTCATTCAGTCCCACCAATACGTGGAAGAGCAGGGCCAGAACGCCGACGACCTCGCACTCTACGGCCAGGACTCCAACGGCACGGTCTGGTCGATCTGCATCATGAACATGATCCTTCACAACATTACCCGATCCACCATCGAGAACGGTGACACGCTGGAGGACCCGCTCATCCTCGACAACGGCCAGATCCGCAAGTTCGACCGGGTGCTCGCCAACCCGCCGTTCTCGCAGAACTATAGCCGCGCCGGCATGAAGTTCACCAGTCGCTTCCGCGAGTGGTGCCCGGAAACCGGCAAGAAGGCGGACCTCATGTTCGTGCAGCACATGCTCGCCAGCCTCAAACCCAACGGCCGGATGGCGACAATCATGCCGCACGGTGTCCTGTTTCGGGGTGGTAAGGAAAAGCTCATCCGCGAACTGTTCATCAACGACGACTGCATCGAGGCCATTGTCAGCCTGCCACCCGGCCTCTTCTACGGCACTGGCATCCCCGCCTGTGTGCTTGTGTGCAACAAGAGCAAGCCCGACGTACTCAGGGACAAGATCCTCTTTATAAACGCCGACCGGGAATACGCTGAAGGCAAGAACCAGAACCGGCTTCGCCCCGAAGACATCGAGAAGATCGATTTCGTCTTCACCCACAAGCGCGAGTTGCCCAAGTACTCGCGCCTCGTGCCCAAAACCGAGATCGTGCACACCCACGACTATAACCTCAACATTCGCCGTTACGTGGACAACACGCCTGACCCCGAGCCGGAGGACGTCCAAGCGCACCTCATCGGAGGAATCCCGGAGTTGGAGGTCGCTGCGCTTACGGACGATTTCGCCAAATTCGGCGTTAACCCGGATTCACTCTTCGAGCCCGAGCGTCCCTCCTACCTCGCCTTTCGCGAGTCCATCGACGCCAGGCCCGCCATCAAGTCCACGCTCGAAGCCGATCCGGCCCTGCTCGGCACCCTTACTCGGCACCATGATGCTCTTGAATCGTGGTGGTCCGTCGCCAGGGACGACTTCTCCCAACTCCAGGATGCCGATAACGGCGGCAAGAAGATGCCCGAGGTCCGCCACGAACTGCTAACCACCCTCAAGGCCAAGCTCGTGCCGCTGGGCGTGCTCGACGAGTTCAAGAGTGCCGGCGTCTTCGTCAACTGGTGGCAGCAGATTCGCTACGACCTCAAGACCATCGTGTCCACCGGGTGGCACCACACGCTCGTCCCTGATGACTACCTCATCGCCGAGTACTTCCAGGCCGAGGCGGACGCCATAGAGTCGCTGGATGCGACCATTGCCGAAGCCCAGGACGAACTGGCCCAGGCCGTTGAGACCGCCCAAGAGGTCAGCGGCTACGAGCCCGACGAAGACAAGAAGGTCACCGCTACGGTCATCAAGAAGGCTCTCAAGGTGCTCATCGACGACCTGAAAGGCAGCGCTGGCGCCTCCGCCAGGAAGGAACTCAATAATCTCACAGACCAGGACAAGATCATCAAGGCGATCGAGAAGCGCATCAAGGACGCCAAAGCGACCCTCAAGGAGAAGGCTGCGGAGTTGGAGTTCAAGCTCGAACTCAAGCGCGTCGGCGCCGACGATTTCAAGGCCGAGACGCAGGCTCTGATCGCACAGGCCGATGACCGCCTTGCGGGATTGGATCCGAAGAAGAAAGCCGACAAGAAGAGCATCACTGCGCTCCATAAGGACAAGGAAGCGCTGAACGCCCGCCTCGCCAGGACTGATGCCGTGTTCAAGGCGATCGGCGGCCAGATCAGCGAGGCCGATGCCCGCCGCCTGATCTTGAAGAAAATCTTCGACATCGTCCGCACCGAACTCGACCGCTACCTGAATGCGGAGAAGTGGGTGTTGCTCCGAGCCGCTGAGAATCTGTGGAACAAATACTCGGTCAGCATTCGAGGGCTGGACTCGAATCGCGCTAAGGCATTGAAGGCGCTTGACGACTATCTAATCGGACTCGGTTACTACGAGATTTCGTTATGACTTGGTCGAACGAACCGCTAGAACGCCTGATCGACACGCTGGAGAGTGGTTCTCGACCGACGGGTGGAGCATCCACTGATAGCGGCGAAGTTTTCAGCATTGGAGGCGAGAATATCCTGCAATCTGGAGGGGTCACGCTGGAGGCCGTGAAGCGTGTTCCGGTCGCGTTCTTCAAACGTATGACCAAAGGGCACCTGCGTGGCGATGATGTTCTGATAAACAAGGACGGCGCTCAGACAGGAAAGGTTGGCTGGTATCACACCGGACGCGATCTCGTTGCCTGCATCAATGAACACGTGTTTCTCTTACGCGGCGAGCCTGACCGGATAACGCAAGGATATCTCTACTACTCACTTCTGTCGGATTCGGGGCAGGCCCAGATCCGCTTGCAGATCTCGGGCTCGGCACAGCCGGGTCTCAAGGCCGGTTTCACAAAGGGTATCACTGTCGAGTTCCCCACTGACATCCGTGAACAATCGATGATTGTACGCGTGCTCTCGACTGTTGACCGAGCCATCGAGCAGACCGAAGCGCTCATCGCCAAGCAGCAGCGCATCAAGACCGGCCTGATGCAAGACTTGCTCACACGCGGCATCGACAAGCACGGCAACCTCCGCTCCGAACAGACCCACAAGTTCAAGGACTCCCCGCTCGGCCGGATTCCGATGGAGTGGGATATAGCGTCGCTGGGATCAGTTGCGGAGTTTGTGACGAGCGGATCTCGTGGCTGGGCGAAGTACTACCGCGAGGACGGGGCACTTTTCATCCGAATCGGAAATCTCACGCGAGAGCACATCAATCTCCGACTGGACGACTTGGTCTTTGTGCAGCCCCCCGGATCGGCCGAAGCGCTTCGTACCGCGGTGCAGGCTGGCGACCTCTTGATTTCTGTGACAGCCGATCTAGGCATCATTGGGGTCATTCCGAAGGGTTTCGTGGAGGGGTATGTAAACCAACACATTGCTCTTGCCCGACTTTTTTCTGCAGACGTGTCGGCACGCTTTGTCGGTTGGTTCCTTTCGAGCCGAGAGGGAATGGCTCAGTTTGACAGGCTCAATGAATCTGGAGCAAAGGCGGGCCTGAACCTCCCGACCGTGCGCTCGCTGCTGTTCCCGCGACCTGGTGATGTTGATGAACAGCATCGGATCGCAGCCGCAATCGATGCTTGCGTCCGAACCGCTGACCAGCACGCTTGTAGCCTGCAAAAGTTGCGGGCACTCAAGCGCGGCCTCATGCAGGACCTGCTCACGGGTAACCGCCGAGTGACTGCGCTGCTCGAAGAAAGCGAAGGGGTTACGACATGAGCGGCTGCACAAGAAACGGAGGTCATGCAGATGTGGCTCCGTGAGCTACAAATCCGCAACTTCCGGAAGATCGATGCGCTCACAGTGACTTTTCCGCGCGGTCTCACGGTGTTGATTGGGGAGAATAACTCGGGTAAGACGACGGTTATCGATGCACTACGTCTCATGTTGTTCTCAAGCCGGGATTTCGATTCCCTTCGGCTTACGGAGGATGACTTCCGAGCCGGAACCGAACACGCACCGATCGAGATTTGCTGCAGATTTACTGGACTTGAGGATGAGGACGAAGTCTACTTTCAAGAGTGCCTCGTCGATATCGGTTATGGCAAGTTCGAGATGCAGGTCAATGCCCGTGTTGAATTCAACGAGACGACGAATCGCTGTAACGTGAAGATGTGGGGTGGCGAGACGGAAGGCGGCTCACTTCCGTCGAACCATTACGATCGACTTGCGACGATCTACTTGCAGCCGCTACGTGATCCCGAACGCGGCCTGCGACCTGGCCAGCATTCCCAGGTGTCCCGCCTTATCGACTGCCTGACTAAAGAGGATCAACGTGCGGACTTTGAAACCATCGCTAGGGATGCGAATGAGAAGATTCGAGTTCTGAAGCCAGTCGAAGACGCGAAGGTCGACATCAATGCACAAATGGCAGCCATTGCAGGTAGTGAACTGACCCAGAAGACGGAGCTAATCTTCGCCGACCCAACTTTCCGTCGCATCATCGCAGGGCTTCGGCCTGAGATTGAAGGACTTCCATTTGCCCTCAATGGTCTTGGTTACAACAACTTGATCTTCACAGCCGCGACTTTGGGTACACTGCGGCAGAGTCCACAGTTCTCATTCCGTTCAATCCTGGTCGAGGAACCCGAGGCACACCTGCACCCACAGTTACAGATGCTCCTTCTCAGACATTTGGCTGATGTCGCTAACAATCACGAATGCAACGAAGTACAGGTCATCGCAAGCAGCCACTCTCCCATCCTGGCGAGTCAGGCTCCGATCGACTCGGTCGTATCTGTTCAAGAGGTAGGCGGTAAGGTCAGCACCGTCTCGGTCTGCTCAATCGCGTTTGATGACAAAATCAAGAAGAAGCTCCAGCGGTATCTTGATGCGACCCGCGGGGAGTTGTTCTTCGCCCGCCGCATCTTGATGGTGGAGGGAATCGCAGAGGCGCTGCTGCTGCCTGTGCTAACCAAGATCGCAGGTGGCAACCTGAAGGAGTCGGCGGTGACTGTGCTGAACGCGGATGGGATCAACTTCAACGCGTTCATTCCACTGTTTGGAGTGGAACGGCTTGGTGTGCCAGTCGTCATTCTCACAGACGGTGACGCGAAGGAGATCGGTGGAGAGATGTCGGCGACTGCGTCAGCCTTGAGGGGGCAGGCAACCGGTATTCCGAACCTGAATGTCGAGATGTCGGAGATAACCTTCGAGCACGAGCTTGCTCGATCGGAAATGCTTCTTCCGCACATGGTGTCTGCGCTCAAAGAGCTACATCCCATCATTGGAGTCACGCTCGAAACAGAGCTCGCGGCGTTGGCGACTGTAGAGGAAAAGGCCACGAAGTTTTTGGACGTTTTCATTAAGAAGTCGGTCTCGAAAGGCCGGTTTGCGCAGGAACTCGCCGGGATCTTGGCGGATTGTAATCTCGGGGCCAACGCCGTACCCGAATACATACGCAACGCGCTCAGGCATCTTGGCGTTCTCAGTGAGGAGGCAAACGATGGCCACGGCTGATCAACTCCGGGAGGCGATCCTCGCGCAGAACCCGACAGACCAGCAGAGGGAGGCCATCTTTGCTGAGGAGTTGGAGTTTCTCTTACGCGCAGCTCCAGGAAGCGGAAAAACCTGGACATCATGTCGACGCTTTATCTGGAGAGCGGCCAACTGGCCTCATCCTGTCGGCGGACTGGCCCTCCTGTCGTTTACAAATGCTGCCATCCGCGAGTTCAAGACTGCCACGATCAATGTAGGGCGAAGAGACCTCATCTCCGATCCGAACTACGTCGGTACGTTTGACTCATTCGTCGAACGTTATATTCTCGCACCGTTTGGCCATCTGCTCACCGGCGCAGACAAGCGGCCAAAGCTATTTCCAGGCCCACGCCTAGGTGATTGGAACAATCCGCAACTGAAAGTCTGGAAGGACGGCAGAGGAGGCCAGAAGATTCCCGTTCGAGCATGGGAAGTCATACCCTATCCAGATGGCACCAAGCTCCGCTTCAAAGCATCACCCACCTCAGAGGATCTGCCCCTCGCCGCTGCTGATCATGCTGTCCACAAACTGCTATCGCTGGGTTTCTATACACATGCCCAGCGCGTGTTCTGGGCCTGCAAGCTTCTGTTCAAGAGACCTCATATCGCAGAGCTTCTCGCTAAGCGATTCCCCGAGATGATCGTTGATGAAGCACAGGATTCAAATGCGTGGCTGCTCGTCCTCTTGAACTTTCTACGGGAGAAGGGCACTCAGGTCACGCTCGTCGGTGACCCGGACCAGTGCATCTACGAGTTCAGTATGGCGGATGCAACTTCGTTGCTCAATCTGAAGGCTAAGTGGTCAATTCCAGAGAAGCCCCTGAGTCAATCGTTTCGTTGCAACAACCAGATCGCTGCGGCTGTCCGTAAGGTGGGCGGGAACGCATACTTCACCGGAGCTGGTGATGGAGCAAGTGAATGGCGCCAGGCGTTTGTGGTCAAAGAAACGTCGACGACACTCTCTGACGGTCTAGCGGCATTCCAACGTCTAGCGGGCCAAGCCGGAGTGAGCATCAACTCTGCTGCTGTTGTCGGTCGGGGGCATAAGCAACTGGAATCATTAAGGGGTAAAGCGAACTACGCCAAGCTCACGGGCAAGGCAAAGGGGTTGGCCACGGCCGCTTTCCTTCGTGATTCCCGGCACGATTACCGTGTTGCGTCTCAGACCGTCGAACGTATCGTTCGCGAACTCACAGGTGATGACCCTCTGTGGGAGCGCATCGATACCGACCCGAATTCACGCGAGCGCACGGCTGTGGCATTGGCAATCTGGAAATTCGTCAAAAGCCCGGACCGACTAACGCCGGTATCTCAGCTTGGAGACACATGGATTCCCACCATGCGAACGCAGTTGGCGAGCTTGATCGAGGAAATCGGGTTACAATGTGGTGCGAAGCTCGGGCAACACATCAAAGCGACCGGACTCTCCGCCGCCCAGAAGGCGCTGCCACTTTTCGAATCGGTCCATGAGTTCCCGGAAGTGCGACAAGACACGATTCACCAGGTGAAAGGCGAGAGTATCAACGCAGTACTGGTTATCGGCAGTACAAGATTCTGGAACTCCGTGATGGCAGCGGTACGAAGTGGCGACAACACGGAAGATCGACGGCTCGCGTATGTGGCCATGACGCGAGCTCGCCACCTGCTTGTTGTCGGGTTACCGAAGGAGCACTACGACAAGCACTCAAAGACCTGGGTGGATTGGGGCTTTAGGGCGGCGACGTGATAGCTGCCAGAACCGAACCGGATGAAAAACGATGTTGTTTCAGGATTAGAGCATGAAGGCCACGCTGCCACAGCACATCGAGCAGCCCGTCGGCGAGTAGCGCGTCACTCCACTGTTTGAATACGACGAGCCAATATAATCAACGAGTATTGCGATGGACGAACCCAAACCACTCGATAGCCTCTTCAAGGAGAAGCTGTTCCGAATTCCCGACTACCAGCGCGGTTACGCCTGGGGACGCAAGCAGTTGGACGCCTTCTGGGAGGATATCATCAACCTGCCCGACGATCGCTCCCACTATACCGGCGTGCTGACTCTGAAAGAGATTCCGTCCGCCGACGTTCAGCAGGATGACAAGGAGTTCTGGCTGGTCGATGACCATTCGTACAAACTGTACCACATCGTCGACGGACAGCAGCGGCTGACGACCTTCACACTGTTTCTGCAAGCCTTCATCGAATTGCTTCGCGGCTTGCCTGAAAACGAGGACCAGGCGGATGATGCAATCTACCTGACGGACACGCTCAGCATCGCAGACGTTGAACGCAAGTTTCTGTTCGAGATGAAGCCGCCCGGGGACGCCTTTCGCACTTACAAGTTCGGCTACACAGTTGACAACCCCAGCTACGAGTACATGCGGTACCGGATTCTGGGCGAAACGGGTAGTGGCACGGTGTTTGAGACGTTCTACACGCTCAACCTCAGCAATGGGAAGCGCTACTTCAAAGAGCAACTGCGAGTCTGGCACGAAAAAGAAGGGATCGCAGGGCTCCAAGGCATGTACCGCACGCTGACCAAACGGTTCCTGTTCAACGAGTACATTATTAAGGACGAGTTCGACGTTTTCGTCGCCTTCGAGACGATGAACAACCGCGGCAAGACGCTCTCAGATTTGGAATTGCTCAAGAATCGTTTGATCTACCTGACGACCCTCTATACCGATGCCGAATTGGAGCCTGCGGAGCGCAGAGATCTCCGTCACGAAATCAACGACGCTTGGAAGGAGGTTTACTTTCAGTTGGGGCGCAACAAGTCGAGGCCGTTGAATGACGACGACTTTCTGCGGGCCCATTGGATGATGTATTTCAAGTTCTCGCGGCAGACAGGGCGAGACTACATCAAGTTTCTGCTGGAGGAGCAGTTCACACCGCAGCGTGTCCATCATAAGATCGTTCCGTCGGTTGAACTGGAGGAAGCCGACGAGCAGACATCTGACGCGGACCTAGAAGCGGACGACGAGAACGGGCTGGACGAAATCGACAGCAGTGTGCCGAGGAGGGTAGCTGAGTTGCGACCGAGCGAGATTCGCGACTACGTCAAGAGCCTCAGGGCGTCTTCGGTTCACTGGTTTCAAACATTCAACCCCGAGATGTCTGACGATTTGACTCGGAAAGAAGTTGAGTGGATTCAACGCCTGAATCGGCTGGGTATGGCGTATTTTCGCCCGTTGCTGATGGCGATTCTCAAGAAATACGATGATCCCAGCCAGCGTATCGACATATTCAAAGAGATCGAACGGTTTGTCTTTGTTGTGTTCCGATTGGCCCAAGCCCGTTCGAACTATGGCAGTTCGGAGTTTAGCAACGCCGTCCGCTCGATCAACCGTGGCGATATGGATTTGGCGGACTTGAAGAAGCGACTGTGGTACTGGATGAGCTTCACGTTCACGGACGGGGACTATTTTGCGAATGACAACTTCTATTTGCTGCTTCAGAAGAAATTTGAGAATGGCCAGGGCTACTACGGCTGGTCAGGCCTGCGGTATTTCCTCTACGAGTACGAGTTGGGGTTGCTGTCCAAGAGTCGCCACAAGAAGGTTGACTGGGCGGATTTGCTCAAGACGCCGAAGGATAAAATCTCCATCGAGCACATTTATCCGCAATCCGAGACGGCGGCGTGGAAACCGGCCTTCAAAGGTATCCGCAAGAAAGAGCGGGAGGCATACCGCAATAGCCTCGGGAACTTGTTGCTTCTGTCTTCCGCGATCAACTCTTCGCTGCAGAACGACGCCTTCGCCGAAAAGAAGCAGCCCAAGTACAACCGCGATGGCAGTAAGCTCCGTAATGGTTATGCAGACGGATCGCACTCGGAAATCGAAGTTTCCCGTTGCGAAGATTGGGGGCCCGAAGAGATTCGCGAGCGAGGCATTCGGTTGATAAAATTCATGGAGAGGCGCTGGGACATCTGTTTCCCGGATGACCAGGCACGGGAGGAGATGTTGTTTATCTGAAGCGTCTATAGAGAAGTTTTAGAATGAGCACCCTAGACAAAACGCCGAAGCACACCAAGCTGGACGAACGCAACCACGTCGAAAAGCCACTGCTAGACCAGCTTGAAGGCCTGGACTGGGAGGTCATCGACCTGACGGACAAGAAGCAGACACCCGCCGCCACCCATCGGGAGAGCTTCACCGAAGTCATGATGCTGCCGGTACTGCGCGAGCGGATCAAAGTTATCAACCCCTGGCTCGGAGACGATCAGGTCGAGGAGGTCGCCAAGCAGCTCACCGCGAGCTTCCCGAGCACCGGATTGCTGGAGAACAACAAGCACCTGGTCCGACTCCTGCTTGAGAACACCAGTGTCAGCGAGAACCGTCAGAGCGGCGAGAAGAGTCCGACCGTCCGCTTCGTGGACTTTATAAACCGCGACAACAACCGCTTCATCGCGGTCTGCCAGTTCAAAGTCCGCGTCCTCGGGACCGAGCACCACATCATTCCCGACATCGTGCTGTTCCTCAACGGCCTGCCAGTGGTGGTGATCGAGTGCAAATCGCCCAAGGTCAAGGACGCGATTCCCGAGGCAATTAATCAGCTTCTCCGCTACAGCGAGCAACGCGGGGCCAAGGGGGAGGGGAATGCGCCGCTCTTCTACTACAACCAGTTCGTCGTGGCGACCTGCCGGCAGGAAGCCAAGTTCGGCACCATCACCACGCATACGGAGAAGTACTTCTACCGCTGGGCCGACCCGTATCCACGAACCGTGGATGAGCTGGACCATGGCTCAGGCAGCCCCAACGACCAGCAGCGTCTCGTCGCCGGCATGCTCGACAGGGACAACTTGCTCGACCTGATTCGGACCTTCACGCTGTTCTCGACGAATGACAAGGGCCAGACGATCAGGATCGTCGGCCGCTACCAACAGTTCCGCGCGGTGAAGCTGGCGGTGAAGCGGCTGCTCGAAGGCCGCAATCCCCGCGAGCGCAGCGGCATCATCTGGCACACCCAGGGTTCCGGCAAGTCGCTCACGATGATGTTCATGGTTCGGGAGATGTACCGTCATGCGCAGCTCTCGAACTGGAAGGTCGTCTTCATCACCGACCGCACCCAATTGGAACAACAACTTTCCGAGACCAGTCAGAGCATCGGCTTCACGGTGAAGCTGGCCGACAGCATCAAGGGGCTCAAGGAACTGCTCAGCACCGACACCTCAGACCTGGTGATGGCGATGATCCACAAGTTCCGCGAGGCGGACCTGGCCGAGACCTTCCCGGAGCTGAACGCCAGCCCCAACATCCTCGTCATGACCGACGAGGCTCACCGATCGCAGTACAAGTTGCTTGGGGCCAACCTCGACAAGGGTGTCCCCAACGCCGCCAAGATCGGTTACACGGGAACGCCAATCGACAAGACCGAGCAGGTGTTCGGCGACTACATTGACAAGTACACGATGCGCCAATCCATCGCGGACGGCGTGACCCTGGAGATCGTCTACGAGGGCCGCACCCACAATGCCGAGGTCCCTGATCAGGGGGGGATGGACGCGGCGTTCGAGGACGTGTTCAGCGAGTACAACATCCAGCAGCGTTTGGACATTCTTGGGTACGGATCGCGGGGCGCCTATCTCGAAGCAGAGCCCACTATCGAGGCCAAGGCCCAGGACATGGTGAAGCATTACCTCGCGCATGTGTTCCCCAACGGCTACAAGGCGCAGGTGGTCGCGACGTCACGCGAGGCGGCCGTGCGCTACAAGAAGCATCTGGATGCGGCGCTCGCGGCGGCGGTTGCGGAAATGGAGCAGACCAACACGGGCAAGCTGGACCTGGGCCGGCTCAAGGCGATGAAGACGGACGTTGTGATCTCCAAGGACAACAACGACCTGCCCCACCTCAAAGAGTATTCCGACTCATCACGGCACGAGGTGAGCATCAAGAGCTTCAAGCTGTCCTTCGACAGTGAAGAAGACGGTGTCAATGGTGATCTGGGCATCCTCATCGTCAACAACATGCTGCTTACCGGCTTCGATGTGCCGGTCGAGCAGGTGATGTATCTCGACAAGGTCGTGGTTGCTCCTAAACTGCTGCAGGCCATCGCCCGAGTGAACCGGGTGGGCGGTGAATCCAAGGACAAGGGCTTCGTGGTGGACTATGTCGGCATCGGCCACCACCTCAAGAAAGCGATCAACACCTACGACGAGCGCGAGCAGAAGGAGATCATCGACGCCCTGAGCTTCCCCGGAGAGGAGTTGCGGGAACTCGAGGATGCCCACGCCGCCGTGCTGGCCCTGCTCCAGAAACACGGCCTTACGGACATGAGCGATCACGACGCCTTCTACGATGTGTTCTACGACGAGGATCTCCGCTTTGACTTCATGCTGGCATTCAAGCGGCTGACCAAGTCGCTCAATCTCCTGTTCCCAGCCCGCCAGGCCCTCAAGTTCATGGACGACTACAAGGCGCTCGCCGAGATAAATGTACTCGCCGGAAAGCACTTCCGCGATCAGCGGCTAAGCATGAAGGGGATCCCGGCGAAACTTCGTGCAATCACGGATGCCCACCTCGAGTCCCGGGGAATCGATGTCAAGGTCTCGCCGATCTCGATTCTGGACGAGGATTTCGAGAAGGGTGTCGGCGAGCACCGCCGAACCAAGACCAAGGCGGCCGAGATTGAGCACGCGATCCGCCACCACCTCGATGTTGATCTGGACGATGACCCGGACCTGCGTGCTTCCTTCGCCGAAGCCCTGGCGGTCATCTTTGAGCAATTCCGCGACACCTGGAACAAGATCTACGAAGAACTGGAGAAGCTGCGGACGCGAATCATCAACGCAAGC
>JAPOQU010000065.1 GCA_026710545.1 Gammaproteobacteria bacterium
ACAACGACGATCGAATTGGAGACGTGAAACCCACCACTGTAGCCGATTTCTTCGATCTGGAACAGTTTCCGGGCCGACGGGGCATGAAACGTACGCCCGAGGCCAATCTCGAGTTTGCGCTGTTGGCGGACGGCGTGCCGAAGGAGAAGGTGTATGCCACGCTGGACACCGAGGCGGGCGTTCGCCGCGCGTTCCGCAAATTGGATACCATCAAGGATCACATCGTCTGGTGGGAGACCGCCGCTTACCCCCCGCAGATGCTGGCAGATGGCGAGGTGACGATGACCACGGCAGCCAACGGCCGCATCTTCAACGCCCAGGTACTCGAGGCCCAGCCCTTCGTCATCCTATGGGACAGCCAGATTCTTAATACAAGTGGATACGGCATAGTCGAGGGCACGCGCAACAGCGAAGCCGCAATCCGATTTCTCAAATTCGCATCAACCGCCCGGTCCATGGCCGGTCTTGCCCGGTACATCGCCTACAGTCCCACGCGCCGTTCCGCCATGCCCCTGATCTCTACCCACGCCGAAACGGGCGTGGACATGAAACCGCACATGCCCACGGCCCCTGAAAACGCGGTCCGCGCCTTGCACAACGACTGGGAATGGTGGAGCGACAACGGCGAAGAGATGAACGAGCGCTTCAGCACGTGGCTGGCGAGGTGAATGAGCGCTTCAGCACGTGGCTGGCAAGGTGAACGAGCGCTCCAGCACCTGATTGGCCCAGTGAGGTCCACCCCATGCCCCTCGCAATGACTCCCGAACAAGCCAACGACTTCGACGAGAAGGGCTTTATCGTCCTCGACGGTTTCTTTGAGCAATCCGAACTTGACCGCCTACTCCGAGCCATCGCCGAGGTGGGTGACCGGATTCGCGCTGAGACAGGCCTGGGACCCGGTGAACCATTTGCCGTGAGAAACGCGCTGGCGCATCACGAGGCCTTTCTCGACCTCACCGATCATCCGCGCATATTGCCTTTAGTGGTTGACGCGATCGGTTGGAACATCCAGATCCGGACCACGCACGTGGACGTTCGGCCTCCCTATCCGGTGGATCTGAAGGCGCGCGTTACGGGTGTTGGCAAGGGCGAGGATCACAAGGCGGGATACCGCAATGTCGGATGGCATCCCGACCTGGCGAGCGATGACCTGTTTATGGCGCCGTCGCTCGATGGCCGCCTTCCGTTCATGGAGGTCAAGGTCTTCTATGTGCTGTACGACATGACCGAATCCAACTGCGGCAACTTGTGGCTGGTGCCGGGCAGCCATCGGCGCAGGCCCGCCGAGTTGTTCGGCCGGGAAAACGGATCCGAGCCGGAAGGGGCGGTCGAGCTCAAGCTACCCATCGGTTCGGCCGTGCTATGGCGCACCGCGGTGTGGCATTGCGTCGGCCCGAACCTGTCGCGGAAGACGCGGAAGATCATGCACGTGGGATATCACTACCGCTGGTTGCGGCCGACCGATTTCGACGTGCAGGATCCCGGGCTCATCGAAAGATGCTCGCCCGTTCGCCGGCAGTTGCTGGGTACCCTGTCTCCGGAAGGTGACCCCATGGGGCCGGATCCTGATTTTCATCCCGCTTCCCGGTACTGGCTTTCGGATAACCTGGACGACGTTCCCCTGCGGAAATGGGCGCAGGCGAGGGAATCTGGTTGAGTCGGAAGCATAGCTTGCGAAATCAAGCCAATTTACAGCAAATAACGGTTTATTCGAGGTGGTGTTTGTAGTTTCCTGCAATGTTCGATACTGCGGATTCGACTGTAATTTAAAAGAACCTGTCGGACGCATAGCAAAGCCAATTCCAGAAAGGTTACATTGAATAGAAATAAGGCAGAGGAGCTACTGAAACGAGCAGTAGACGATCCGACGGCTAGATTTCGTGATGGTCAGTGGGAAGCAATTGACGCGATAGTGAACCACCGACGAAAACTGATGGTGGTTCAACGAACGGGTTGGGGCAAAAGTACTGTCTACTTTCTCAGTACGCGCCTTTTACGTGACCGAGGTTACGGCGTTACCGTTATCGTATCT
>JAPOQU010000066.1 GCA_026710545.1 Gammaproteobacteria bacterium
TCGCTCCGGTTGCCATGAGGGCGCAAGCCCTCCCCACCGCCTGCGCGGCTATAACCGTAGTCTAACCGACTTCGGAGGACAGCCGGAGCCCTTTCATGTCTCGTCGGTATGAGGCGAAGCTTCGCTAGAGCTTGTTCTGCTTCGATTTCAGTAACAATGGTCAACTGAGTTTGGAGAGTAGGTATGGGGAGCTTGGCCTCATTCAAGCTGCGGATTGGCAATTGCGGTTGCGCGGCGCCAGATACGATCGCCTCACGCTGTTCCCTGAAGTTCTGGGATTGAAAGAAATGAAAAAGATAGTTCCCGGATAATTCATTTTCATCGGGTCTGAAAATAAGCATTCCAGAATTAATTCTTATGTGGTCAAACGGTACTGAGCTATTGTAATAACCCGTGTTCCCAATAGTTCCACGTGTGGTTAGAACGACATCACCACGACGGAGTTTGCCTTTGCGTAAAGCCTTATCTTTTTCCTCTGTAATATATTCAATCTCGTCAAAGTCGAAGCCGTCTGAAAGGACATTTTTTGTGTTGAGAAATATGCAATGACCAAGTAACGAGAAATCTTCTTTCTTTGGATAATTTTTGCCCCTATCACCATCTATCATTTCAAAGGGAGCGTTAGCAAATGTTACCATCGGCCAGTCAGGGTCGATTGTGATATGTGGCCGGTAGTTTTCTACTACCGCTTGCGCCCCGTCTATTACTTTCTGGTAGCCGTCAATCTTTGCCACAATCTCACGCTGTATCTCCAACGGTGGGAGAGGGATTTTGACTTTCCCCAAATTTGACCTGCTGATTCGTGGTCGAGTTGCTCCAGTCAGATAACCTTCAATATTTCTGTAATACAATTCCGACTTTGTAATTGCTACAAACAATTCTGGTAAAAGACTATGTTTGTTAAACCTAATGATTGTGCAATCAACTGCGGTGATTTGTCGTGTATTTAAAAATGGTGCGATACAAGCGCGCCCAACAGGGTCAGGCAACCGAGAAACCAATACATCTCCCGGAAATACCTCGGTGCAATTTAATCGCTTGAAGGTCTCTTCGCTTATGAAACGTGCGTTTTGAGGTTTATCCAGATATTTTCCATTTCCTATATTTCCTGTCTGAATTAGACGAATGCCTGAATCTGATTGATCCTTTGACTCAATCCAATCTCCGTCTACGAAAACATCAGCGATTTCTTCAAGTTTAACCCATGGACAATTTTTCGTTTGTTCGGATACTTCCCGATACCTCTCTCCGCTCAAGTTATATTCGCCATCTGTAGCAATTCTCTTCTTCGCCACGATTTGTACGGAACCTTGCTCAGCCAGTATATTAAACATGGATTCAGGAGAATCCTTATCCTGTCCATCCATGTTCAAATATTCTATTGTCGCCTGCCTGATCGCCGGTAGGTCATTCTGATCGATTTCCCGCCTTTGTGCCCCCAAATCAAACCCATCATTTTCCACCTTGAAGAATCCAATGTTATCCCTGCGCCGAGCCAGCGCCTTATCCAGAAGCAGGATAGATGTCTTAACACCGGAGTAGGGATTGAACACCCCCGCCGGCAGGGAGATCACCGCAACAAGATATTCCTCCACCAGCATCTTGCGCAGTTGTTTATAGGCATTTTGACTCTTGAAGACGATGCCTTCCGGCACGATGATGCCAGCGCGGCCATTGGGCGTCAGGTGTTCGGCCATGTAGTCCACGAACAAGACTTCACTGCGCTTGGATTTAACCGAAAAGCGGTTATGTGGCCTGATGCCGCCCCTGGGCGACATGAATGGTGGATTGGCCAGGACCACGTCGGCGTAGTCGTTCCAGCGGTCTTCGCTGGTGAGCGTGTCGTACTCGTGGACTTGCGGCGCCACGAAACCATGCAGGTACAGGTTCACCAGGGACAGGCGCACCATGTCGGGCGAGATGTCATAGCCCTTGAAGTTGGCCGCCAGTTTCCCTTTTTCATCGGGTGTAAGCGTGCTATGGCCCTTTTCGTCGGTATTGGACTTCAGGATATGCTTGTATGACGAAATCAGGAATCCTGCAGTGCCGCACGCCGGGTCGAGTATGGTCTCGTCTTTTTTGGGATCGATGATGCCCACGATAAAATCAATAATATGGCGCGGCGTACGGAACTGCCCGGCGTCGCCCTGGGAACCGAGCACGGACAACAGGTATTGGAAGGCATCGCCAAGGCGTTCGCTGTGGTCATACTCAAATTCGTCGATGATCTTGAGAAAAGCGCGCAACGTTTCCGGATTGCGGTAGGGCAGGAATGCGTTCTTGAAGATGTCACGGAACAGTGGCGGAATACCGGGATTCTCCGGCATACGTGTGATGGCATCGGAGTACAGGTTCAGGACTTCGTGGCCGCCCAGGCCAGATCGCACCAGCTTGGGCCAGCCGTACTGGACAAACTCACCGGCAAAAAACTTGCGGTTGCCGCCAAGTTCCTCGCTCTCCGCATCCATGTCGTCCATGAACTTGTAGATCAGGGCGATAGTAATCTGCTCTACCTGGCTTTTCGGGTCAGGCACTATGCCCACGAGGATGTCGCGGGCAGTGTCGATACGACTTTTAGTGTCGGCATCAAGCATACTCCTTATTTCTCCTGGTTGTTATTGTCCCAAACGAAACCAATTGGCCGCTTGTTATCAGTGGCAGATGATCTCATGAGTTGTTTAATGGCATCAAAAACACTTCTGAATTGTTCATCATATTTTTGCTCAAGCTCGTTGATCTTTTGTTCCAAGCCCTTGTTGGATGCCAGCATCTCTCGTAAACGTACGAACGCGCGCATGATCTCAATATTCACTTTTACCGCCTGCTCACTGTTTAAGATACCAGAGAGCATGGCCACGCCTTGTTCGGTAAAAGCATAAGGCGGGTAACGCCGGCCTCCCCGTTTTGAGGTCACAAATTGTGACCTCAAATTGTCAAACTCTTCATTGTTGAGTTGGAACATAAAATCTGCAGGAAAACGATTAATATTGCGCCTGACAGCCTGGGTCAGAACTTTGGTTTGCACTCCATAGAGGATCGCAAGATCGGCGTCAAGTATAATTTTTTTACCCCGTATGAAATAGATATAACGCTCAATCTGAATGGCTGGTATGGTTGATCTGGATTTCCTGACCTGTTTTGTCATTCCATGTTCTCCTTGTTCTTTGCCTTGTCACATAAACTGGTTCAATGATACATAGTCTTTTACGTATTCTGGAATTATATCGCGGTATTCCTCCGGCACTGCGCGCAGGTCGCGACTGGAGAAGACCGGGTTGGTTGCGAGATCAGTAAAATCCCGGTTCTCTACGATGTGGCGTATCTGGTTATTGCTGACGTAAGCCTTGAAGAACGCCTTGATGGCAGGGATTGAATCCGTAGGTTTATAATCTGCCACGAATTTGGCAAATTCTTCTTCCAGCAACTCGTCTTTAGACTTGAAGCGCGGGATCAGGCCGAATACTTTTTCCAGTATCTCGCGCAGTGTCAGGCGCCGGTCCACGGCCGCGGCCCGGCGCAGCTTGTCCAGGCTGTAGTATTCCTCCGGCTTGTCGAAGACCTCACGGTTTACGTAATCAATGACCCGGTCCCACTCTCCGGCTTCAACCGCCTTGGCGATGGTTTCATTCTCGCGCACCGTATCCGCGAAGCGGTCGAAGAACATCATCCGGTCGATCCTCATGCCTTCAAGACCGATGATCTGTTCGTCCTGGGAGGAGAGTGTGTCATCGCCCGTGTACTCGTAACCGCCAACCGGCGTCGGTCCCTCGCCGCCTCCACTGCCGCCCCCGGGTTCGGGCAGATCGATCACTTCGTCGTAGTCAAATTCGGTTTCGAAGTAATCGCAGTTGCCGAAAAAGTCGAACAGCTTGAACGCGGTCTTGCTCGGTTCGGCGACCGCCTCCTTCATTTCGTCGTTGAACAACAGTTCCAGGAAATTGTGGGTACGGGTGCCGCGCCCCTTTATCTGGATAAAATCGGTCGGTGAGAAGATGGGCCGGAACATGCCAATATTAAGAATGTCCGTGCAGTCGTAACCGGTCGTCATCATGCCGACCGTAACGCACACGCGCGCCTTGCTGGTGCGGTACTCCGGCATAAAATTGGCCGAACCCAGCAGGTTGTTATTGGCGAAGTTAATGGTGAACTGCTGGGCGTCCGGCACCTGGGAGGTGACCTGCATGGCAAAGTCCGATTGATATTTGCCGGGAAACAGGGCGTCGGCCATCACGTTGAGGATTTGCGCGAGCCTGGCCGCGTGCCGCTGGCTGACGGTGAAGATAATGGATTTGCCGAGCTCTCCGCTGACCGGATCGCGCAAGGCGTTTTGCAAAAAGGTCTTGCAGAACAGCTCGTTTGTAGCTTCGGAGAAAAACTTTTTTTCAAAGTCCCTCTTCATGTAGCTTTCCTCCTGGTCTTCGCCCGTGTCATCGGTAAAGGTGACTACGAAGCCTTTCTCGGACAGGAGTTGCGTGGTCACGTCTGTACGGGCGTCCACCACGGTCGGATTGATCAGGACTTTGCCCTTGACGCCATCCAGCAGCGAATAACGGAAGGTGGGTTGACCGCTCTCACAGCCGAAGGTGCGGTAGGTGTCGAGCAGCAGGCGCCGTTCAAGTTCTCGCGGGTCGCGCAATTTAGCGTCGCCGGCTGTTTTGCCAACTACACCTTTCAGGTAATCCCGCGGCGTGGCGGTCAGACCGAGTTTGTAGCCGATGAAATATTCAAATACCGCCCTGGCGTTCCCGCCGATTGATCGGTGGGCCTCGTCCGAGATGACGAGATCGAAATCGGTGGGAGAGAAAAGCTGCTGGTACTTGTTGTTGAACAGTAGGGACTGGACGGTAGTGACGACAATCTCAGCGCGCCGCCAGTCAGTGCGTTTCTCCTTATATACAACTGTCTGGAAGTCATTTTTCAGCAGGGCTGTAAAAACTTTCCTGGCCTGATCTTCCAGTTCAAGGCGGTCCACCAGGAACAGGACACGATGGGCATTGCCGGTACGCAGGAACAGTTTGATAACGGCCGCGGCGGTGAGGGTCTTGCCGGTGCCGGTGGCCATCTCGAACAAAAAGCGGTCCTTCCGTTCCTTGACCGCGTTTTGCAGGGCGTGTACGGCGTCAAGCTGGTATTCGCGCAGGAAACGCAGTTTGTTGGTCTGGATATAGACAGGTTGCTCGTCGGCTATTTTCCAGGCGGCATCGCTTGCGTAGCTTGGTCTTTGTGTGAGGACGATGCCCAGGTCGTCAAGGTCGGATTCCCGGATGCTGGCGCCTGCTTCCAGGACTATGTTGGCGGGTTTATCGTTTTCGGCAAAAAAGCGCCAGCCGGCTTCTTCGAGCAGCTTGTTGATCTTGATGCGGGCTGTGGCTTCGTTCACGGAGATTTCTGCAATCAGTAAATTGCGGGGTTATTCTACACGGAATAATGAAGATTGTTTTTGACTGGATTCCGGCTTACTACATGCACGGGCAAGCTGTGTAGGTAGAGAAATAGTCAAATAATGCCAGAAGGTATGGCTGAATAGCCATATTTATGCTATTCTCCAACTATGCTGGAAAGCCATTTTGAGTGGGATGAAGGCCAGAAATGGTCGTATCCGAATAATCGGCGCCGGCTATTGGCGAAAGGGTAAGAAAATCTATGAGCAGGCAAATTCAATACACAGATGAGCCAATCGGCCACTTCAGGCAAGTCGTCGACTTTCTGCCGTCGCCTGAAGAACTCAAATTGAAGAGTGAAACCACAAAAATTACTATTTCACTGAGTACCGAAAGTCTTGCTTACTTCAAGGAAGTCGCCAGGGCCAACCACAGTCAATACCAGAAAATGATTCGCCAGTTACTGGATGATTATGTGGCGCACCAGAAAAGTGCCGGAGAGTGATTAAACTGTTGAAGGAAGATTGACCACAGCAATCGCGGTGACAGTAACTCTTTCTTCATTCTCCATCCGGATGTCCAGGTTATTGAGCGCTTTCCTCAATGGCTGCGACCCATTGGTGGTGATTAGCTTGGCACTGATCGGGATCAGGGCTCTGGTGATCGGCAGTCTGGAGTACAACCTATGAATACTACCCTGTTGATTACCGGGACGATCGTCGAACGGGACTCCCACGAAAAGGTTTAGAACAAATGAACAAGCTCAAATTAATCAGTGGTATTTGTTTGATTGGTATCGGTATAAACGGCTGTTCAGAGTCAGAGGATCCGTCGCCCCAGGCTGAGAAGGTGGTGTGGGGTTACGAAGCAGAGAACGGGGTGGACGTCTGGGGCCAGCTAAGTCCTGACTTTGCTTTATGTGCTGAAGGAACGCTGCAGTCTCCCATCGACTTTGTCAATGCCACGTCATCGGAACTTCCTGAGATCGTCTTCAACTATAGGCCGGTGGCGGCAAGTATCCACCATAACGGCCACACGATTGAAGTAACGCCTGCCGAAGAAAACTGGATGGAGGTTGATAGTGGAAGGTATGAACTGTTGCAGTTCCATTTCCACGCGCCAAGCGAACACACGGTGGCCGGCCGGTCATTTGATATGGAGGTGCACCTCGTGCATGGTAACGCGGAGGGCACCCTGGCAGTCATCGGCATTTTGGTTGAGCAGGGCAGCGATAATGCGGCGTTCAATTCCATGTGGGCCAATTTGCCGGGCACGCCTGGTGTAACGAACAGCATAGATAACGATACCATTAATGCCGGGGACTTGCTGCCGGGTGAAAGGCAGACCTATCGCTATGATGGTTCGTTGACTACGCCTCCCTGTTCAGAAGGTGTCAAATGGAATGTACTGACAACGCCCATTGAGCTGTCCGAAACGCAGATCTCCGCATTCAAAGCCGTTGTTAGTGACAACAATCGGCCGGTACAACCGCTAAATGAGCGTGAACTGTTGCTGGATGTTGCGGGAGACGGTTAGAGCAGAAAAGAAGGGAAATCGAAAAATCGGTTAGCTGGAATAACCACCCTTTTCCTCATTCAATACCAGAAAATGATCCGGCAATTGCTTGATGAATATGTTGCACACCGGAAAAATGCAGGGGAGTAATTCAACTTAAGAAGGAAGAACCACCTCTGCAACCGCAGTGACCGTAACCCTTTCTTCATTCTCCATCCAAATGTCCAGGCTCACTGTTCCGTCATCCTGCTTGCCGGTTACCTTGCCCCTGCAATAGACGACGTCGCCGACGACGTTGAAGGACTTCATCTGCAGGGAGCCGATCTTTTTCAGCCGGCCTCTCGTTCCCATCCACTCCCGCAGCATTCTTTCGAACAGGCCGATGATGAAAAACGTATTCATGTAAGCATCGGTGGCGCCGGTCGACTGCGCCACTTCCCGGTCGTGGTGGATCAGTGACAGGTCGCGGTTGGAGCCGGCTTCCATCACCAGGCGTTGCAGGGTGATGGGCATGAAGATTTCCGGAATCTCCGCGCCGACGACTACATCGTCAAGGGTTATCTGCCTGGACCAGTCCACCATGTCAGTTTTCACTATTATCAGGAGCGGCGAACCTGAAGATATCCAGGTTGACGATGGCTACCACCTCGTCATGCTGGTTGGTATAGGTGTCTTCCTGGCGCAGAAAGGCGCCGTCGCCGACCCGCAGGGTCTTGCGGCTGATGCTGACCAGCCGGCTGGTGCGGGTAATCCGGTCGCCCAGGTGCATGGGCGCGAAATATTCCACGTCGATATTGGAGGCGAAGCTCAGGTTGCAGGGCGCGGGCACGTCGAAAATGACCGGGATGGGAATTTGTTTGGGCTCTGCGCCAGGTTGCTCGCGGGGGTCGCCGCTTTGCCAGTAGGCAGGGAGGCCGTAGGTGAAAATCATGTTGTCCGGCGCAATTACACCCTTGTAGCCTGCAGCCTGGGCGGCCATGTCGTCAAGGTGGATGGGGCAGTCGAACTCCTTGGACTCCATCCAGCACCTGATAGTGCCCTGTTCCACGGCGTCCGCGCCCTCAGCGATGCCGATGACCTTGCCCAGGAACGATTCAGTCTCTTCCCAGGTTCCCCATTTGCCCCAACCTGGTCTGTTATGTTCTGACTTTTCGGGGACAGATTTCAAATCTGTCCCCCTACATGAACACAACAGGATTCCTGTTTTAACCTGCCGGCAAGTTCAGACATGGAGGCTGTTCATGATTTAACAGGTCGAAAGAACGGCAGGGTCACTTCATCGGTCAGCGGGCGAAACGCGACCTCCAGTTCCATGCCTATATAAACGTCACCCGGGCCGCAATCGATGATATTGGTCGTCATCCTGATCCCTTCCGGCAGGTCCACCCAGGCCAGGATGATCGGCAGGTCGTCGGCAAACTTCTCTTCCACGCCCTCGTAGGTTATGGAATAAGAGTACAGGGTTGCCTTGCCGCTGCTTTCCTTCCAGTCCAGGTTGGCGGACCAGCATTCCGGACATTCCCGGCGCGGGTAGAAGATCAGGGCGTCACAATCGCAGCAATGCTGGATCAGCAGTTTGTGCGCTCGCGTCCCGTCCCAGAACGGCCTGGAAAAGGACTGGATTTCCGGTAGGGGTCGTTCTCTTTCACTCATTGCGGCTCTTTTCCGAATACGGTGGTACAGGCATTCATGACCGAACCGCCTGACGTGGTCAGAACAGCATGCGCGCAATCCGGAACTTGGCGTTCGCCTGCCTCGCCGAACAACTGTCTGGCCGTGTCGATATAGAAAGCCATGCTCACGCCCGAACCCACGTGACCTCGGCCGGTGGCGTCACCCATGGTGGTGCAGGGCAGGTCGCCGCCCGGAGCGCAGCGGCCCTCGGCCCACAGTTTTGCGCCTTCGCCGATAGCACAGACTCCGTATGCCTCCAGAGCGGAACATTGGGTGTATGGATAGGCGCCATAAACCTGGCGAAGGTCCATGTCCTCAATGGACAAACCTGCCTGCTCCAGGGCGTCGCTGCTGGTTTCCCTGTAGGCCCGGCGATGGAAAACGTCCTTGCGCAGTACCGGCGTGGCGCTCATGAAGCGCGTTCCATGGCCCAGCTTGTAAGCAGCTTTGCCGCCAAGTTCCCCGGCAATATCATGGGAAGTCAATACCAGCGCCCCGCCGCCGTCCGCCAACAGGTTGCACTCCCGGGCGTGCAGGGGCGTGCTGATCATGCGGGAATTGAGGACGTCTTCAAGGGTTACGGGTTTTTCGTAAAAGATGGAATTGGGGTCCAGTGCCGCCCAGGCCCTGAGACCCACGGTCACCGCCGCCATGTCCTCGGCCGTCGACCCGGTTTCGTACATGTAGCGCTGGGTGATCAGGCCCATGGACCCATTGAACGACACGCCCCAGGGGTATTCCCACTCCTTGTCCAGCGGCGCCGTGGCAAAGAAATTGATCAGGTCTTGTACGGGGATGTCCGATTGGACCGTAGTATGGGGAATGAGCACGAAATCGGCCTGGCCGGAATCGATCAACTGTTCGGCGATGCGGATACAGTTGGTGGTCGACGTGCCGCCGGCGTTGGTCACGCAGATATCGCGGCAGCCGTTTAAACCCAGCACTTCCGGGATTCTTCCCAGCGCCATTTCCAGGGCGATCTGCGGTTGCGCCATGGGGTTGGGGGAAATCACCGCATTGATATCGTCCTTGTCGATGCCCGCGTCGCGTACCGCGCCGATACAGACATCGAGCAGGATATCCCAGCGTGTGCGTTCCGGCATGCGCCGGGTCGGGACCTCACTGACGCCGATAATTGCAATGCCTCGCTTATTCACTTAATTCTCCAAACTCTCATGATCAGGTCTCTGCGCAAAATGTAACTCAGGCCGGGGACACAGGCTGGGGACAGAATTAATTCTGTCCCCGGAATTGCCCCTTGATTCTAAAAGGCCGGAACGCCGAGTAAACCCCTGCCTATTATCAATTTCTGCATTTCCGTTGTCCCCTCGGTTATGGGGAAGATACGCGCCAGGCGGTAGAGTTTTTCCACGCGGAACTCCGTCGTCAGGCCGTTACCGCCATGGATTTCCATCGCCTTGTTCACGGCCCGCAGCGCCATGTCGGTGGCAAACAGTTTCGCCTTGGAGCTTTCTATATCACTGCGGATGCCTTTCTGGATCTGGTCGAGAGCACGGAAACACAACAGTCTTGCGGCGTCAATTTCCGTCGCCATCTCCGCAATCATGGCCTGGACCAACTGGTGTCCGGCAATGGGCTTGCCGTGCTGTTTCCTGTCTCCGGCGTAAGCTATGGAATCATCCAGCGCCGCTTGCGCCACGGCAACGGCCATCAGTCCGACCAGGGGACGGCCCGCTTCCAGCAAGCCCAGCATCTTTCCCAACCCTTTTCCCGGCGGTGTCAACATGTTTGCCGCCGGTACTCGGACGTCATTGAAAAACAACTGTGCCGTAGACTGGCTGTTCAGGACCAGCTTGGGAATATTCCGGCTTTCATAGCCGTGTTCCCGGTCCACCAGCAGCAATGCCAGCCCGTTCCCTGTCTCCTCATCCTCAACCTGTGCCACACAGATATTGAAATCGGAGTAGTGACCGTTGGATATCCACTGTTTTTCGCCATTAATCACGAAATGATCGCCGTCCCGTTTAGCCCTGGTCCTGATTTCAGCAATATTGGAACCCACATCGGGTTCGCTGATCCCTATGGATCCAAACTTGTTACATTCGGCTATGGCATGCAGGTACGGCATGGTCAATTCACCGGGAACGCTGGCGAGCAGTTTGCTGCTCTCCATCTGCAACAGGGCGACAACCGCCAGGTCGGCTGAAACACGAGCTAACTCCTCGAACAACAGTCCATAAGTGAGCAGGTCCAGGCCGAAGCCACCGTCTTCCTCTGCGACCGGTCCATTGATCACGCCAAAGGGTTGTAGCTGCCGTATCAATGCACGCATCTCTTCCCTGGGCACAAACTGGTCCTCGTAGGATTCCATAACGGGGCGTATCTCCGTTTCGACAAACCGCCGGAACGAGTCCACCGCTATTTGCTGTTCTTCAGTCAGTGAAAAATCCATAGTGATCCTGCCAGAAAAATAAGAAATTCAAATTACACAAGTAAACCCGGTTGGTCCGGCGCATATTAGCTCGCATCAGGCGCGACCTGTTTGGGTAACATAATCGATATACTAGAGTAACCCATTTGCTTCTTTTTACCTTCTGTCCTAATCATAGCCCGCCTCTGTTTGCATCCTATCTATCATTTCGTCTGCATTTTGATTCATTTTTGAAAAGGCGAACCATTTTTTACCAACATCTTTAAGAGAGGCGCCGAAGTGGTAAACAGTATTTGCGTCAAGTATGAGGAAGCGGTCGTGGGCTTTTCTAAAAATTTTGACGGTGACAGGAGCGTACTGACTGTTATGCTTGTCAAGGTCGAGCTGAAGCGACTTGGTAATCTCCTGTGTGTAGACGGTTGCTTTAACTTCATTGGATCGTTTGCTTAATATTTGAAGAACGGTCTCATCAATATAGTTGTCAATTAGAACAATGGATGTTTTAGCACTTTTTATCAATTCAGAGACAAAGATGTAGGCGTCAAAAATTTCTCCATCGTAGAAGATACCTTGGCTGGGAGCAGGATTTTTGTTCTCCAGCGCACTGAATATGGACTCAAACTTTTGGTCGGTTTCTATCTGTTTTTTTTCAACCATTTCCAAACGTTGAAAAAGTCCCTCATGGGTAGAAATAAATTTACGCATTTCCACAAAGGCTTGCATAATCTGTATGCTAACCTCAACCGCTGTCTTGCTGTGTAATACGGCAGAAATCATAGCAACTCCCTGTTCAGTGAAAGCATGAGGACAGGTTGATGAATGTTTCATGCTCCTGAACCGGTCGCAATTTGCGATCAGTTCATTTTTTTCTTCTTTGGTAAGTTGAAACATGAAGGAATCAGGGAAACGTTCCTTATTACGTCCGACTTGTTCATTTAACCTCTTGGTCGGTACCTGATATAGCGTTGCCAAGTCTCTATCCACCATGACTTGCATCCCTCGAAAGTCAAAAATGTACTGTTTAATGTGATCTAAAGCCAGAATTGGTTTGGTCATCGTCCCACCTGCATCCTTTGTAACTTGTTTCTTATACACTGGTCTTGTTTTCAGTTTCGTTCCCTGCCAGCTTTCCCCGACGGCACTTTGCCTTTATCCACCTTTTTACTCATGACCACTCTCGGTTCTAAATGTGGGGAATTCGGCACATTTAGAACAATTTATTTCCCTTATTCCCCGTAATTTATGAACTGGTCGCAAATTGCGACCAGTTCATTACGTCGGAACGAGTCCACCGCTATTTGCTGTTCTTCAGTCAGTGAAAAATCCATAGCCTTTCTGCCGTAAAATCAGAAATTCAAATAACCCGTCCGGCGCCGGTCAGCCTGCCGTGCGCATTCACGTGCTCCAGCGCATCAACGTATTCTGCCAGCAGCCGGTTGATTACGCCGCGACAGGATTCCACCTCGTTAATCTGGCCGACTACCTGGCCGGCGGGGTTCATGGCTACTTTTTGCGTCCCACCAACGCCGGCATAGGTTTCGGTGCGGCGCATGGCGTCGGACGCCAGCATACCCTGCAGCGGCATATCCAGCGGGGCCGGCGCATCCGGGCTGTCCCATGCCTCGGTCCAGTCGTTCCTGAGGACGCGGGCTGTCTTTCCCGTCCAGCTCCTGGAGCGGACGGTATCTTCACTCGTTGCGCTCAAATAGGATTCCTTCTGTGCCGGTTGTGCCGCGGCTTCTTCTACCGTCGTCCACAGGGTACCGGTCCACACCCCCGCGGCGCCCATGGACATGGCTGCCAGCATCTGCCGGCCATTACCTATCCCGCCTGCCGCGAGCACGGGCAACGGCGCGACGGCATCGATCACCTGCGGCCATAATACAATACTGCTGATGTCACCGGCATGACCCCCGCCTTCTCCGCCCTGGGCGACAATAAAATCCAGGCCGGCCTGCTTGTGGGCCGGCGCCTGTTTTAGCCGGCCGCACAAAGCGCCTATCAGGCGCCCGCTGCCCTTGACCAGTTTAACCACGTCCGCGGGGGGAGTGCCCAGCGCGTTGGCGACGAGTTTCATCTTTGGCCGGGTCAGGGCTTCTTTGAGCAGCGGCAGCGCGGTGGCATAGGTCCACCCGGCCAGTCCAGCGAACTTTGAAGCGTCGGGCCATTCCGGAACGCCATGCTCGCGCAGGAGGTTTTGTACGAAGTCCATGTGCTGTTGCGGGATCATGGAACGGAGTTGTTTTTCAAGCGCCCGGGGTTTGGCCTCACCCATGCCCAGGTAACTTTGCGGGATAACGATATCCACGCCATAAGAATTATTTCCGACATGCTCATCCAGCCAGTTGAGTTCTTCCCGGAGTTGTTCCGGGGTCATCCAGCCGACACCCAGCACCCCCATGCCGCCATGATTGCTTACCGCGGCAACGACGTCACGGCAATGGGAAAAAGCAAAGATACCGTGTTCCAGTCCCAGGGTTTTACAAAACTCGGAATACATTCGATGAAGCCTGCTAACGCCGGCGCAGGCAGTCGGGTGTTATGCCGGCGATGCCGGTAATGCCCATGAGAGCCATGTCACGTTCCAACTCTGAGCGAAGGATCTCAATCGTACGCGTAACACCCGCCTCACCGCCCGCGGTCAGGCCGTACAAATAAGGCCTGCCGATGAGACAGGCGCGGGCGCCCAGCGCCAGTGCCTTGATTATATCCGTGCCGCGCCTGAAACCGCTGTCGATGAACACTTCCAGTTTATCGCCGACGCTGTCCACGACCTCCTGCAACACTTCCATGGGTGACGGCGCATGATCCAGTTGCCTGCCGCCGTGACTGGACAGGGAAATTCCATGGGCGCCGACCTCGGCGGCAAGCCTGGCGTCTGCTACACTGGTAATTCCCTTGATTACGAACGGACCACCCCATTCTTCCGCCAGTTTGGCGGCATCTTTCCAGGTAAATGTGGTATCCATCTGGTTGCCGAACCACTGCACAATAGACGCAACGTCGTCATGGCTGCCCAGCGCACCGGCAAAGTTGGGAAAGTTATAGGCAGGGGAGCGCAGGTAATCCCATAGCCAGGCGGGGCGTACCGACAGTTGTTGCAATGTCTTCAGCGTGGGTTTGGGCGGCAGTGTAAACCGGTTGCGGTAGTCTCTTTCCCGGTTGCCGGCAACCGTGCAGTCCGCGGTCAGTACCATGGCCCGGTAACCAAGGTTACGGCAGTGCGCCGTCAGTTCACGGGTAAACCCGCGGTCCTTCAACACATACATCTGGCACCACTTGTGGCCGTCTGTTTCAGCGGCGACGTCATCAAAAGACACCATGGCAGTCGCCGCCAGTATCTGAATGATATTTGCTTCGGCAGCGGCCCTGGCCACGGCCAGTTCTCCATCGGGATGATAGAGCCTGTTGGCGCCAGTTGAGGTAAAGATAATCGGCAAGGCAACTTTCTCGCCCAGCACGGTGGTTGAGGTATCGATCCCGGCTATGTCGACCAGTACCCTTTGCAACAGGTAATACTCAGAGAAGACACTGCGGTTTCTGTTCAGGGTAAATTCATCATCAGCGCCGCCTTCAAGATAATCGAAGATGAACCTGGGCAGACGTTTTCTTGCCGCCTCGCGTAAATCTTCGATATTGTGGCAGTTGTTCAATCGGAATTGATGTTTCATCCTGTGTATTCAGAAATTAAGCATACAAACCTTCGGCTCGCGCTTTTTCTAGAATATCCATAAGAATCATGCTCTGTTTTTCTGATGGAATCTTGGCAGGTATCTGTTGCGCTATCTTCAGGATTCCAGCTTCTTTAGACGATAAGTCTCCTATTTCAGATAGTCCTTGAAAAATTATTCTCCATTGATCAGCTCCTATTTCTAAAGACTTTTTTTGTGCGTCAATTCCACTGTCAATCTTTTGTGTTTTTTTAGCATCCTTCATTTTTTCATCATACTCATCCGAGGAAATAAGCTCGCTCCAAAAACCTACAGGCAAAGAACTTTCTAATGTTCCAATCTCTGTTTGCAGTCCTGTCCAACAGGCATCTTTCTTGCACCATTCCGTAACATTGGAAATACCTGGCGGCGAATTTATGATGCCCCCATTCACAAAGTCTGCTGCAATTGCGAGGCTATCAGTAAATCCTGGTGGCAATTCTTGGGTATCCCATATCTTTAAAAAATTCACGGATTTTTTCTGTCGTTCACACAATTCACGAATGGCGGCAATTGCATAGACCACAATATTGGCTCTGTACCCACCGCCATACCATGGTTGTTGTGTTACTATCCTTTCGGCCCGTCTGAAAATAATCGCGCGGGCAATCGCGCGTTTGTAGAAGAATTCATTAAATGTATCAGATGACTGCTTCCATTGCTCAGCAACGCGCTTGGCAAATTGCACAAAGTTTTTTTGTGCGCCGAGATTAACCCATTTAGGGTGGTCTTCCCATACGTTTTCAAACTTTGCCAAGTCAGTTTTTGTGAACATCTGGACTCTTGGGTACTCTGCTTTGAAACGACGTTGCTCGGACGGTGTCAATTTTGACTGCGCGTCTCCGTATTGCCCCCTGGCCCGTTCATAAAACCATTTCGTTTCCCGTTGTTCACCCTTCCGGGCAGGCGCCCAAATTCTTCTGGAAAATTCCTCTATACGTATATGAAATGGTTGGTTGGAGTAAAAGTCAGCCGCGTTAACTCTGTTCTGTGTGTTGGCGTACTCCGAGATAAGAGGCACCATTGTCTCACTTTCTTCACTATCGATAACAGACAGTTTCATCTGAACAAATATCTGTTTGAGGGGTGCTTTATCCTTGCGGCGTGTATGGAACAGCGAGGCCGTTGTCTGACCACCATTGACTATTTGCAGATCTTTAATTCTCGTAATCTGCATGCCGGTATCATTCCCGATTGTCTTTACATCCTGTGCAGTCGCAGTAATGCCGTTGTTGTAGAGAAAAAACCTGTCTGGTTCGCGCATGATGGTAGTTTTGATACCTTTATTTACCTTGCCTCTTGCCTGCAGAAATGATCGTACGTTCTGCTCCAGCAGTCTGGAACCGTACTTCTCATACAGGGCCGAGAGAACTTCTCCCGGCATAACGATGAGGTAGGATTGATAGGAATCCAGACTCAGGTGCGCCGGTAGACAGGAAATTCCTGCACCGAACATCCCCATAAAATCGATATCCAGAGGTTCCTTCTGACCACGTGATGTCCGCTGCCGTTGCAGGCGTGAGATATCCCAGATGGTGTAAGTGGCAGGAGTATCTGCTATTGCATTATTGTCAAGCACCTGAAGCCGGTCACTCAGTACCCGTTCTGATAAAAGAAAAAAATTGACTTGTAGTATCTGCCCTCTGCGGTCGGAAATATCTCGCGAAAGCCCGTACTCAGGTGATGTCTCTTCCAGTTCCCGGTACAGCTGCCTATTTCTGCTGGCTTCGAAAAAGTTCGTAACCCGCTTGAATGCTGCATCCACCTCTGTCCTGGTGAGTGAATCAAGCTCATTTCTATTATCGAAGTCAGCCACAAATAAATGGAGCGCGTTTTCTTCATTAAACCAGTATCCATCGACTCGCATTCCACGCTGTGCCCGGTAGTGACAGAAATCAAACCCTTCCACAACTCCGGTTTCGATGAGTTCCTCCGTGATCAATTCCATGAATTCCGCAAGCTGAAACTGACTCCCCGCTTCTGTTCCGGCCAGTAGTTCCTGTCTGAAATCATGGAAAAAATCGTGTACTGTTTGCTCCATCAGTTTTCAGTCAATCTTGTAATATCACATTTGAATGCCGCGATTTTTTCCAATTCAATTTCGTATGCTGCTCTTACAATACCGTCAGGCATATGGGAGCGAATAAGACGCGGGAAGTCCTTTTCGACACAATATGGGTGTCGTGTAGCGACTACGAACTCGGGAGTATCGTAATCGGTAATATCCACATACCCATAAGCTGCAAGACGTCTCAGCAGTTCTTCAGCCGCCGCCGCATCGTTCAATTCCTCCTCGACCAGACGTACCAACGTGTTCAACGACATAGCCTGACCGGATTCAGGCATTGCATTAAGACGGAAGATTACCAGAAAAAGGTTATCACAAAGGGTTTCCAACTGATCTTCAGATGAAATCCGAACGGTGCTCCGTTCCTTTCCCGATACTGATTTAATCTCCACCGCCGTATTGCCAAATATAAAATCCTGGTGGCTGCCTTCGGGTCCAGTCCAAGCATCGATGGCAGCTTTTTCGCTTAAACGGCCCTGATACAGAAATCGGAGAAACTGCAACTCAGCGAAAAGCCCTCTAATCTCCTCAGCAGAAAGAATACGGCTTTTCCTGCCTGACATGAACATTTTCCAGCGTTTGATATGCGTCAGAGCAACCGAAAGAGCCGTACTGGAGTCTGTTAATGGCTGAAGGCTGCTAACGAGAGTTTCACACAGGCTCAGAAAAAGATCTTTATCGACATGTTTTTCCAGCTTCAGGACAAGTCCTTGTCTGGCATTCACATCAAATCCTCTCAGGTCGAGACTGATACCATGCACTGAGGTACTGTCTTTCCGGAACTGTTCGGTGTGATCGCCCTGCAATTCTATGATAAACAGACAATGACCTGCTGTATCCTTGCCCCAGTAAAGAGGGATGGGCCCGGCTCCTGTGATCAGGCGGACATTGTATTCTGCATCAGGAAGTTGGATTTCGTCCCAAGGCATTACCCTATTCGTCATAGTCATCCTCCTCATCCGGACTATCGGTAGAGGTATCATACATTTGCTCCACCCATACGGTGTTGGCTACGACTTCAATTTCTGTTTCATAGTCACCCACAGGGAAGCTGATCCCAAAAGCTGGTACACGTTGCTGCGCTGTTGGGTCCGGGGCTATGACGTGAAGCATTAACAAGGGCTTGTTACGCACCGTGCGAAAATGGATGTCCGAAGGTTTTTTTGTGACGTTGCCACCTTCACGAGCCAGTGACTCTGCATCTTGCCACTGTTCTGGAGTAAGACCCAGCCTCTCATCTCCACGACTTGCCACGCGGTCCTTACTCATTCGCCAGGCATCCCCCCTTTCTTGGGCGCTTCCCCGTTCCTGTAAACCAAGACGATAGTGCTTAGGGTCTTCATCAATTTTTTTAAGCGAGATCAATAATACATCACCCTTCGGATATCGGGCGGAGAGTGCCCGAAGATATTCGCTAGCATGAAATTTTCGATCAGTAAAAGACGGGTGAGTCTCAAATTCAAACAGGAATTCCTCTATGACGCTGACTGGAACGTTTTCTACAATCCAGCCTTTATTAGTGCGCGTTACGGAGCGCCCTCCAAATCCGGATTCCCAATATTTCGCTATCAGTTTTTCATTTTTCTGATTAATATCGCTGCTGACAGGTAAAATATAGCTTTCGACCAGTTTTCCACTGAGATTCTGTTTGAATATTACTGGTTCGCCACTAAGCATTTTGTTACGGGCAGTAATCAAGAGGCTGTCAGGATGCGCTTTGACGTAAAGTCCAAATTGTTTGGGGCTGAGGTGGGCTTGGCGCATTCTCCGGATCTGCTGTCGCAGTTCCTCAGAAGCGTCCGCAATATGCGCGTACCAGTTGATCGAATCTTCTGACAGGTGGATCCTGCACAGGTCATCGTAACCCGTCCGGTAGCCGAACCAACGACCCATCTGCATCAGCGTGTCATACATCCGTGTATTACGATACATGTAGCTGACACACAGTCCTTCAATGGTAAGTCCTCGGGAAAGACTGAGCCCGCCTACTGCGATTGCAGTCAGACCTTTGCCCTCCTTCTCAAACTTTTTATAATCTAATACTTCATCAGATTTGCTGTTCACAGTATATATACGAAGACTATCCAAGACAGCAAACAACTTTTCTCTCACAGAGCCCCAATCAATGTCGCAATCTCCATAGTCATCAGTAAAGACAGTCCTGAGTGTCTGCATATATTCATTCCGGTTGGCCATAACATCAGGCATCCGGTAATTGGCTTTGACAGCCTCACGCATTTTTTTCATTCGAAGGCTGATCAGGTCTCGAACGGAACGTTGAATCATGACAAAACGCGACACATTCACCATCATTGAACAATGTTTGTTCTCATGACCTCGGAGATGCCGAATGGCTCTTGCAATGATAAACTGCTCAATCGCCCGATACAGACTGGGAGGCAGATCAGCAACTTCAGCGTCTTTCCTGTGAGCTAGGGGCAGATAGTTTTCGCAATCAGTTATTGGTTCCAGAATTGTTCCAAGAGCATCATCTTCATCAAGAAAAACTTTTTCCGGCCCGAAATAGGTAGTCGGCGGGTCCAGAGAATAGATAAAATCGCGAGGAAACAGTTCCTTATGAACTTCTTCATCGCCGTATGATTCAGGATCGATAAAAATATTTGCGAATGGAGTAGCCGTGTAACCTACATAACACGATTTTGTAAAAAGTCGCAATATTTTGCGGATCATTGCATTAGTCCGTGTTGGGTCAATGTCTTCCCTGTTGGTGTTTATCGATGCATGATCCGCCTCATCATCGATCATAAGCATCGGCACATCGGAAATTCTGCCGTGGCCTTGTGCATTCATTTCCTTCAACCAACTGTGTAAAGAGTCCAACGTACGTACATTCTTTTTTATAACAAGTACAACCGGTTTTCTGAAATCGTTGATTCTCCAGCCACTTTGTGCTGCTGTGTTTTTGTTAAAGTCCTGGTGTATGTTTGTGAGGGTGGCCGGGTACGGGTAGTCTTTATTGATACCGACTCCAACATTGGTACGATTACCCGGTTCGCTAGAACGCCCCACAAAGCCTTCATCAATTCGTTCCTGAGTCTGCTTTCTGAGATTATTATGTATGCCTGCAATAATAATAATGAACTTGTACCCCGCATCAGCTGCCTTCGCAATAACACCCATGTAGTTGGCGGTTTTACCCGACTGGACGTGGCCTATAACGAGACCGCGACGGTCCCATTCCCCCTCACTGGTCGGGTCTTGGAGATGACCAAGAATTCTGGCTGAAACATCACTGAGAGATTGAACAACAGGTGGCGCCCAACGCTCTCCCTTGAGGTACTCTTCATAAGCATCCGAGTAGGTCCAAGTGATGTCATCACGTTTGGAAACCCATTCCTCATCATGCGGAGCTTCTCTATCTACCAGAGATACTCCGGCCCCCATACGGGTATCTACTGCGGTTAAGGCTTCTGTAATTACCGGTTCCAGATTGGTTTTAAAATCGTATATGCCGGCAAGTTGCTGCGCGGTTTTTTCGACCTCATTTCTTGTAGGGGTTCCGTCCTGTCTGGAAATCCAGGAAATCAGCAGGTTCACAAATTCTTTTTCATCTGCCACCGGATTTGCTTTCATATCAGTTTCTCCTTAATAAACTGCTCAACCATGTCTATATGAGATTCAAAAAATCGTGTGGAATTTATCACTTCGCGGAAACTTTCTGCATCAACTCTCTTTCCACCGAAAAGAACATCTTTTAATGCTTTGAGCTTATCAATTACTTCATCCTCTGCAACCTGAGGCTGTTGGACATCCTTAAGATCAGTGGAACAATCCGAATAAATCATTTCTACCGGAAGTGATGCTCCGATTGCCTCAAGCAGAATATCGAGTCTGTGATGTGTACCATCTTCAAGGTTGGCTTCAAGAGCCAGTACAAGCGGGTGTTTCCTGTTGAGAAAATACCTGATTTCACCCTGACCAGCATAGCGTTCCCAAACCGGCTCTTTGATTTCATCGAACAACTTCTTTCCTCGCCCTCGATGAACAATGGTGCTTCTCTCCGATATTTTATATATGACCTGCTTCAATCGGTTTCGAACCTGAAGCGGGGGATTGGCGCGAGACTTCTTGATGTCTATTGTCCAGGATTCATCAAGCTTGCAGGGAAAGTCTATCTGAACACGCGCCAGCTTGGTGTTTTCCCCTTTTGGTATCAGCCTGAACCAATCGCCCCATGCCATCAGCCGTCCATCCCTATAAATGTAAGCTCCTTGGTTTGATATAAAATCACTGCGGCTCTGATAGTAGTCATACTCGGTTGCTGACAGTTTGCTGTGGTGAGGCAAAATATACGGTTGCATCTTCACACGGACCCCGTCAATCCGAATGATTTCCTCGGGGAGCCTTTGAGTTGCTGAATTGCTCCGGCAAAAAGGATCAAAAGCCTCCAGGTTGTGACCATTAACAAAGACAGTCAGTTTTTTTCTCCCTCGTATCTCACCTGATAGATACCTGTGAAATACAAGGGAGAGATGCTTTCCGAGGGCATCAAGTTTTTCATTGATGACTTCATGCAGCTTTGGACCGGTCACGTCTTCAAGAAGTCGATCCAAGTCTCTCCAAAGTATTAATGTTCCGTTCTTACCAAGCATCTCTACGAAAGGTAGTTCCCCGATCTCCTCGTCGTCCAGAACTGAAATCAACCAGTCATCCTTTTCATCGATAAGATTGAGGTCCCATTCCGCTGAATGCAGAATATTATTTTGTGTACTCACGACAGTGAGGCACCTGCACTGCGACAAAGATGCTGTCTTGAGACCCAGCCCGAATCTGCCCAAATCGCCAGGTAATCGTTGCTCAGCAGGACCGGACGAGCCGTAACGCATTGCTTCAACAAGCTCGTCGGCATTCATACCTTTACCGTTGTCGATGACTGCGAGGACCGGGCTGTCCTGCGTCAGGTCGCAAAAGATATGGATGACAGTCGCCTCCGCTGAAATACTGTTATCCAGTAAATCTGCGACAGCGGTCTCAAGCGAATATCCCAAGTCGCGCATTGACGCGGAAAGTGTAGAAGCGCTCGGTGGCAGTCTTTTTTCGTGTGTCAATATACTTCCCTATCCAGTTCCCGATGGATATTGTCAAGTACAACTTGAGGGCTTTTCTCCAGTTCACACTCCCAGACAGTAATTACACGCCAGCCCAAAGCCCTCAACTCCTTAGCCTTACGTTTGTCCCGTTCCACCGTCCCATCAAACTTGGCTTGCCAAAACTCTGTCCGGGTTCCCGGAGTAGTTGCATTCGAACAACCAGAATGCCTGTGCCAATAACATCCATGAACAAATATAACTGTGCGGTATTTCTTAAGAACTATGTCCGGGCGACCTGGCAACTTCTTATCATGCAGGCGGAAACGGTAACCAGTACCATGAAGGAGTGATCTTAGTTGCAGTTCCGGTGAGGTATCTTTCCCTCGAATGCGTGACATATTCCAGCTTCGTCGTTCCTCTGAGATGCGGTCAACCATCAATCCGGATTTTCAATCTTATCCAAGGTGTCAGCAATAATTTCCGCGATCTGTCGTGCGAGATATGGAGGCACAGCATTACCCACCTGATGATACTTGGAAGTTCTCGTTCCCTCGAAGCTGTAGTTATCCGGAAACGTTTGGAGGCGCGCTGCCTCACGTACAGTCAGGCTTCGGCATTGTGTCGGATCATAGTGGATATAATAATGGCCGTCCTTGGAAATGTGGGAAGTGATGGTAGTGGCTACCCTGTCGGGCAACTGAACCCGGAAGCGGTCGGAAAACGGCAAATTGGATTTTTCAGGACTGACATTCTGGTGAGTTGGAAGCAAAGGAGCAGGAAAATCAGTCAATCTAGGACATTTCCCGGTAACCTGCGCGAACACTGAAGCGTACATGTAACGTCGCAAATCAGACGCCATGTGTCCCCTGGACTCATGGTCTGTCAGGACATTCAAACAGGGATCAAAAAGTATGTCAGCAGTCGGATGATTTATTCTCAACTTCCCAGGGTATTTCATCGATATACGTTCTTCAGGGTATTTCGAATCGTTTAACCTGAAGTGAATCCCGTCAGCAACCTCCTTGGCATAAGCATGGCCGTTAAGTTGTTTTACCAACTCTAAACCAGGAAGCTTCAAAATTTCATTCTGCCAGTTCTGGTAACTGTCATTGCCACGAGAGAGACCGCTGCGGATTTTTGGAAGATCTCCAACCACTTCATCGACCACAGGGGAGGCGTGTCGGCGAAGCAGGCCCGGCTGAACATGTAGATCATTTCGGACTCCAACTATGAACATGCGATGCCGTGCCTGTGGAACACCGTACTCTTCTGCCTTTACCAGAAACAGACGCGGGTCAATTTCATCGCTTGAGGTTATCCGCTCTGACAACGAATAAAGTCGGTAACTCAGACCGTTGGTATTCACGCCATTAACGGACTTGGGAGATGATAAATCTGAAACGATCCGTTGGATAATGGACTCGTCATCGACCTTGGCAGACAATAAACCCTTCACATTTTCCATAACAAATACAGGCGGTCGATGACTGCTGATAATTTCCAGATATTCACGATACAAAAAATGACGCGGGTCATCCTCAAAATCAGGTTTATTCATCATCCGTGAACGCCCTGCCACAGAATATGCCTGACATGGCGGCCCACCAACAAGCACCCATTTCTTTTGACCTTCAAGGCGCTGTTTTATGAGTTCATTTACCTGTCTATGATTTTTCGATTCAATTGACAGTCTTGGCGCACTTTGTACTGCTTGATTAAATTCATCAGGATAACAATGGTAAAGCTCGTCCAGAGTAATATCCCTTTTCAGATAATCGTAGTACTCCTCTGGAAATTCGTTGTACGGAAAATTTCTGAGGAAATGTCTGAGGAACAAAGTTTTGTGAGCAAACTCGTCACGTTCAAAAGACAAAATGATCTGGAAATAAGGGTCGGTTCGCCCGCATAACGCCGAAGAAAATCCCTCTCCAAGACCCCCTGGACCCGCAAAGACATCCACTACCGGATATTTTGTTTGATTATTGCTCATTCCTTTGTGTTAAAACAGGTAATGACAAGCTCGCGCAAACTCGACAAACTGTGAGTTCCTTTTAATTCCTCCACTATACTACAAAACACGCAACTCATCTATTCAATTCGGTTATCTGGCTCTGACTCACAAGACAAGCCTATGATTGTTAAGGCTTTATGTCAATCAGTGAGTTATTCAGGTTTGATTGGATTCCTGCCTCCGCAGGAAGCGCGCGATTTTTCGGCCATTTTTTGTCCAGGTAAGCAATATTCAAAAGTATACGGCTGCCCTGTCTGTACTAGGGTCGGTTGTTAAGTCAGGACAGACACTATGCCGATTTTGATAAACCCGGCAGCCGGGCAGTGGCATAATATCTCCGTACAACTCCATCATCACAGCGAGACAAACAGTGAGCAAAGACACGATCAATCCAGACGAACGAATCCGGGAACTCGGCCTGGTATTGCCGGCGCCGTTGGCGATACCACCGGGAATAGATGCGCCTCTCGCCTTTATTAAGGTGGCCGGCAAGCGGGTGCTGGTCTCCGGCCACGGCCCCCAGGAGGCCGACGGCAGCATCGCCCGGCCGTTGGGCAAGGTCGGCGCCGACCTGACCGTGGAGCAGGGCGCGGAAGCCGCCCGCAAAACCGCCCTGTCCATGCTGGGCACGATTCAACGGGAACTGGGCGAACTGGACCGGATAAAAAGCTGGGTCAAGGTGCTCGGCATGGTCAACTCGGCGCCGGATTTCACGAACCAGATGCTGGTGATCAACGGTTTCTCCAATACCATACTGGAAATTTTCGGCAGGGAGCGCGGCCTGTCCACCCGCTCGGCGGTCGGCATGGCGCAATTACCGTTCGGGATACCGGTAGAAGTAGAAGCCGAACTGGAACTGTATTAGACGGGACTTCAATCCATGGCGCTGGCGGCAGTCAAGCTGGATGATAAATATACCCTGGACGAGGGCCGGGTCTATCTTACCGGTACCCAGGCCATTGTCCGGCTGTTGCTGGTACAACGGCGCAGGGACCAGGCTGCAGGCCTGAATACCGCGGGCTTCATTTCCGGTTATCGCGGCTCGCCCATGACGGCCATAGACCAGCAACTGTGGCGCGCCGAAAAGCATTTACAGGATCATCACGTCAAGTTCTGGCCCGGCCTGAATGAAGACCTGGCAGCGACTGCCCTGTGGGGTACGCAACAGGTCCATTATTTCGGCGATGCCAACTACGACGGCATCTACGGAATGTGGTACGGCAAGGGACCCGGCGTGGACCGCAGCCTGGACGCCATCCGGCAGGGCCACTGGCATGGCTCGGCCGAACACGGCGGTGTGCTGATCCTGTCCGGCGATGATCCGAATATGACGTCCACCATCTCCGCCTGGCACTCCGAACTGCTGTTCGAAGACCTGCTGATGCCGGTCCTGTACCCGGCGGACATTCAGGAAGTGTTCGATTTGGGATTGCTGGGCATCGCCATGTCCCGGTTCAGCGGCAACTGGATTGGCTACAAACTGCTGCCTGAGACGATAGAGACTGCCGCGTCCATCCGGGCGGATCATCAACATATAAAAATTCTAACCCCGGAATTTGATTTCCCGCCCGGCGGCGTCAATTCCCGGCAAGGGGATATGTTTTCCCTGCAGGAGTCGCGCCTGCGTCATTACCGCCTGCCCGCCGCGCTTGCCTTCGCGCGGGCCAACCACCTTAATTTCATATCACACCCTTCCGCCAGGCCCCGGTTCGGGATTGCGGCAATGGGCAAGACCTGGCGCGATGTGCAACAGGCCCTGCTGGACCTGGGCATAGACGAAGGCGTAGCCGCGGCGGTCGGCATCACGGTCCTCAAGGTGGGTATGCCTTTCCCGGCCGATGAGCAGACCTACCGTGAATTCGCCCGGGGACTGGAAGAAGTGTTCGTCATCGAAGATAAACGGGAACAGGTTGAACACGGGATGCGCAAGGCCTGTTATCTGCTGCCGGAATCCGAACGGCCGCGCATCGTCGGCCGTCACGACGAACACGATCAATTGCTTGTCGATCCGTCGGGAACACTGGACGCAGACCGGATTGCCCGGTTGATCGCCACCAGGATTCAATACTTCCATGACAATGACAGGCTGCAGGCACGCCTTAAATTCCTGAAAAACCAGCAGGAACAGGCCTTGTCAAGGCCGGTGGCGGAGATTTCCCGGTTACCCTACTTTTGTTCCGGCTGTCCCCACAATACGTCTACAAAAGTCCCTGAAGGGAGCCGTGCAACCGCCGGCGTAGGATGTCACTTCATGGCAACCTGGATGGAACGGGACGTCTATAACTGGACCCAGATGGGGGGCGAGGGCGCGCCCTGGATCGGGCAGGCGCCGTTCGTGAAAACCCGGCACATCTTTGCCCAGATCGGGGACGGCACTTATTACCATTCCGGGACCCTTGCCATCCGCGCGGCCGTAGCGTCCGGCGTGAACATGACCTATAAAATTCTCTACAACGATGCCGTCGCCATGACCGGCGGCCAGCCCGTGGATGGCCCGCTGTCAGTCCGGCAAATCACCCACCAGGTTTACGCCGAAGGGGTAAAGAGGATTGAAGTTGTTACGGATGAACCGGAACAGTACGGAGCCTCTCCCGGGTTTGCGCCGGGAACAGCCGTGCATCACCGCAGGGAACTGGACCAGGTGCAGCGCGACCTGCGCGAGGTTGAGGGTACGACAGTCCTCATTTATGACCAGACCTGTGCCGCGGAAAAACGCCGGCGGCGCAAGCGCGGCATGTTCCCCGACCCGGCAAAGCGCCTGTTCATCAATGACAGGGTGTGTGAGGGCTGCGGCGATTGCAGTGTCCAATCCAACTGTGTGTCGGTGCAACCCCTGGACACGGATTACGGCCATAAGCGCAGTATCGACCAGTCTTCCTGCAACAAGGACTATTCCTGCGCAGATGGTTTCTGCCCGAGTTTCGTCACGGTGGTCGGGGGCGGACTGCGCAAAGGCAAGGGGATCGGCCCTGTTGCCGATGCCTTGCCCCAAACGTTACGCGTTCTGCCGGAACCCGATAAACCCGATCTCACGGCAGGCAATCATGGCATCCTGATCGCCGGAGTGGGCGGCACCGGCGTGGTCACAATCGGCGCGTTGCTGGGTATGGCTGCACATATCGACGGCCGCGGCATCGTGGTTGTCGATCAGATGGGGTTTGCCCAGAAGGGAGGGCCGGTACTGACCCACCTGCGTATCGGCGCAACGCCGGAAAGCATCAATGCCGTGCGCTTGAACGCCGGCGCCGTTGACCTGTTGCTCGGCTGCGATCTAATCGTGGCGGCCGGCGACAGCGTCCTCCCGGTGTTAAGCCCCGACAAAACACACGCCGTAGTCAACACCCATGAGACCATCACCGGTGACTTCACCCGCAACGCCGAGTTGCGCTACCCCGGCTCATCCCTGCGAAAACGCCTGCAAGGCGCGTTGGGCCGCGACCGTCTCGATATGATCGAAAGCACCCGCCTGGCGACGCGCCTGCTCGGCGATGCGATAGCGGGCAACCTTTTCATGGTCGGCTACACCTGGCAGAAGGGACTCATCCCGTTGTCGGAAGAGGCTATCATGCGGTCGATAGAAATGAACGGTGTGGCCGTACAATGGAACCAGGACGCGTTTGCCTGGGGACGCCGCGCCGCGCATAACCCTGAAGCGGTAAATGAACTGTGCAGTAATCCGGATAAGGCTAACACTGATGTTTCAGATGAACCGCTGGAAGCGTTTATCACGCGGCGCGCGGCGGATCTGAAGGATTACCAGGACGCGGCATACGCGCAACGCTACACGGCATTGGTGCGTTCGGTTGAGGCTGTGGAGCAGAAACAGTTCCCCGGCAGGTTGGGACTGACCGCAACCGTTGCCCGCTATGCCTACAAGTTGATGGCCTACAAGGACGAATACGAGGTCGCGCGATTGTACTGCGACCCGGCATTCAGACAAAAACTTGATGAGCAGTTTGAAGGCGATTACAGTCTGCGCTTCAACCTTGCTCCACCCTTGCTGGCCCGCAAGGACAAGCTTACCGGCAGGCCGGGTAAAATGGAGTTCGGACCCTGGCTGTTGCCGCTGTTCGGACTGCTCAAGCGGCTCAGGTTCCTGCGCGGCACGCCGTTCGATCCGTTCGGCCGGACACCTGAGCGGAAGATGGAACGGGAATTGATCAGCGAGTACGAACAGACCGTTGCCGAATTGCTGCAGACCCTGGACCATGAAAGGTATGCGCTGGCAATCGAGATTGCCGGCTTGCCGGAACAGGTGCGCGGGTACGGCTATATCAAAACAGAGAATGTCGCCAGGACGCGTGCAAAACTGCAATCACTGTGGGAGTGCTGGCGTAATCCCGTCAGGCAACCTGAAGCTGCCTGACAGGGCAGATAGCGTCAGGTTATGCGGAACAAATTCCCTTATCCCAGGTAGCTTCCAGCACACGCATCATGTTCCCGCCTATCACTTTCTGCACGTCGTTTTCCGAATAGTCTTTTTCCAGCAGGCAATCGACGATGGCCGGCAGGGTTTTGGCCAGTTCGGCAAAACGGTTCTTCCCGTCCAGCACGATCTGGATTGACCGGCCGCCGTCCGGGTATTTATCGTGCTTGTCGCGCACGAAGGCGATGAACGGCGCCATATCCTCAAAATCATCGGTCGCGATACCCACGTGGTCTATCCCGGCAAACTGTACGGCCGTATCGATGGCCGCCGCGCAGTCAGCCGGTTTCATTTCGGTAGTCGGGTTGCCGGTAATAACCGGGTTGCACAGGTTGATATTCATGACGCCGCCTGCCGCAGCGAGAGTGCGGGCATTCTCATCGGTCGCGGCACGGGTATGGTCTACGTGCCGTTTGAGCCCCGTGTGCGAATAAATCGGCGGTTTATCCGGTGCTGTCTCCCGCAGGAGTTCGAGGGCCTCTCGTGAAGCCCGTATACCCGTGTGGGAAATATCCAAGGGCATCCCGTAGCGGCTCATGGCCTTGACGAGATCGCGGCCCCAGGCCGTAAGCCCTGCATCGTCAGGCTCGTAGGCCCCGTCGCCCGCTCGATAGCGGTTGTTATAGGCCAGTAAACAATAACCGACACCCAGTCGGCGATACAAACCGACCAGGTTGGGGTCCTCATCGAAACAACAGGCCCCCTGGTTGGTAAAGTAAATTCCCAATCGTCCAGACGCGTGCGCCTGCCGTATGTCTGCAGTATTACGCACGAGAATATATCGATCCGGAAAGCGGGAAATGGCGTCCAGCCAGCCTGTGATCCGGCTCAACGTCTGACTTGAACGTTCCGGGTCAAAACCCACCGTAGCAGACATGGCGGTCACACCTGCTTCCCGCGCGCGCTCGAGATAACCGTAAACCAGCTCCGCGTCAGCTTCACGGTCTGCCCAGCCGGGGCCCCGGAACAGGGCAATACAGTTCAATGAATCGATGACAATAGCGTCCTTAACTATTTTTTTTGCCCGTTCAGAGGCAGGGGAATAAGACAGATCTATACTCATGGCTTCCTCTGTATCGCCAGCCAGTTAGTTAATCAATTAGCCAATCGTCTCTGACAACAGTCTTAACCAGTTGCCACCCATCAGCTTTTGTATATCTCCGTCCGAATAGTTACGGGCTACCAGGCCGCGGGTGAGGTTCATATACTTGGAATGATTTTCAAGGCCCTCATGCCCTGCGCAAACCGGCCAGATTTCGACGGATGTCGGTACCTGCTTGCCTTTCCAGTCGGGGGCCGTGGCGATCTGTTCCAGGGTGGCGCCGGCTATGAAGTCGGAACCGATACCGACATGCTCAACCCCCATCAGGTTGATTGCATAGTCGAGGTGATCGAGATAATCGTTGATTGTGCAACGCAGTTCCCCGGTCAACATTCCCGGTATGGCGCTCAGGCCGAACACGCCGCCGTTGTCAGCCAGCTTCTTCAAGGCAGAATCGGTCTGGACCCGGGGATTCCCTTCTTTGGATTTAGCTGCGAGTCCGGCATGAGAGCAGGATATCGGTTTTTCCGACACGTCGACCGCATGCTTCAGCGAACCGTCACCCGTATGACCCGTATCAACCAGGATGCCCAGTTCATTCATCCGGCCGATAGCCTGAATGCCGAAATTACTCAGATTCTTTTTCGGGTCTTCCAGGCAACCTGAAGCCATGAAATTCTGCAGGTTATAGGTTATCTGTATTACCCGCAATCCGAGGTTGTAAAAAAAATCCAGGTTGTCCAGGTCCGTACCGACGCAGATGGAGTTCTGGACATTTAATATAATTCCGTTATTCCCATTGGTCTTTGCCTGTTCAATATCAGCAACGTGCAGAATGGGGACAATGTTATTTCCCGGATCATTGAAGATCCCGTTCCAGTAACTCAGATCCCGTACCGTCGCGTCGTAGGACCACCAGTCATTGTGCTGTGGAAGCGTTCCGTCCACGAAGTGATGCAACCCGCCTGCTCCGATGGTGAAACTGCCGCAGGTCAGGCCGCCTGCCTGCATATCGTCAAACAACCCCTCGGGCAGGGAGCTTTCAGTGAGCATGTCGATCACGACTGCCTGTTCGTGGATCTCTCCGGCTCGCTCTTCCTGCCCCGGCGTTAAACCAAAATCATACATTTCTTACTCCTGTTTTAATCATAGGTTCGGCCTTGCCGAAAAGCTGGAATACTAACAGACCCGAGAAGGAGAGGGCAGCCATGAGGAGGAATACGCTCTCATAATTGCCGGTTCTATCCAGCAATATGCCGATCAGTGCCGTAACGATCGCGCCTGACAATGAGCCCGTTGCAGCCAGAAAACCATACAGCACTTCGCCATGGCTCGGCAGGATATCGGCTGCGTTGGGCGCAAAACCCGGAACGATAAGACCTATAAAGGCAAACAGCAGGCTGACAAGGAAAATGGATAAAACCAGGGAGGGAGAGTTCATGAGAAACAACAGGCTGATTGCCGCGCCCCCGGTGCTGACACCGATAAAGCCCTTGCGCACCCTGATTTTTGCCGTGCCTCTTTCCAGCAGCCTGTCTGCAAGGATGCCGGCAAGGATGGTACAGACGGACACCACCAGCCAGGGCAATACGGAATATATCCCGGCCTGCGCCAGCGAGACTTGGAAGGTATCGACATAATAACTCGGCAACCAGCTTGCCAAGGGAAAGATCACCCCCCAGAAACAGGCTGCAATGTAAAACAATGCCAATGAAGGAGCGCTGGTGAATATAAGCTTCCACGGAATGTTCAGCGCGGCATTTTTCCCGTTACCGTGTTCCTTGTTTTCAGGCACGCCAGTGCCGGGCCTGGCGGGGATATATCGTATCCAGAACACTGCCCACACCGCCCCCAGGCTGCCGAAGAAATAGAACACCCATTGCCAGCCGTATAGTCCGATCAGTTTCCCCACAACAAGGAAGGCAAATACCGTTCCCACCGTGCTGGCGGCCGTGGTCAGGCTGATGGAGCGTGATATCTCTCCCTCTTTCATCCACCCGTAGACCAGGTTATATGCCGCGGGGTAGGCCGCTCCTTCGCCGAAACCCAGCATGAAACGGGTGAAGATCAGTATGGTGAATGACGCATATGCTGCAGGTGGGGTCAGCATGGTAAACAGGGACCAGAGCAGCACCGCGATGAGCAGGACATTACGGCCGCCGTGTATCCGGGACAGGATGCCGCTCCCGATCTGCATCGCAAAATAGCCGATAAAAAAAGCGGAGAAGATCAACCCCTTGCCGGTATCGCTCCAGCCCAGTTCCTTCTGCATGTCTACCGCCGCCAGCGAGATGAGCACGCGGTCCACGTAACACAGGAACAGGGCCAGCATGAGGAACAACATCATGGTGTAGCGCAGCGGCATGTATCCTGTTACCCGTGTTATGCGGCGGATTTGAGAATTGTCAGGGCCAGCGCCGCCACGTCCCTGCCGATATACCCGCCGCCGTTTTCCGCCAGGGCAAGGCGCGCATTTTCTACCTGCCTGGCGCTGGCTTCCCCCCGCAACTGCCAGACCAGTTCAACCAGTTGCGCCGCGCCCGTGGCGCCGACCGGGTGGCCCTTGCGCATCAATCCCCCCGAGGTATTTACCGGCAGCTTGCCACCCAGTGCGCTGTGTCCGGCTTCCACGAACTCGCCGCCGGCGCCGTCAGCGCACAGGCCGAGGTATTCGTAGTACATGATCTCGGAAATGGCTGAGGCATCGTGCAGTTCCACGCAATCCAGTTCATCGGGGCCGATGGATGCCTCATCGTAGATGACGGCTGCCCCGGTGCGCGGCGGTTCATTGTGTGTGTCGTCGTCGTAATCATAGCCGCTGGACAGGCTGGCGGCTTCCACCTTTACCATTCGTTTCATGCCCAACTCCCTGGCCTTTTTTTCGCTGACTATGATAAGGGCTGCGGCGCCGTCGCCAATGGGCGAGCACATGGGCAAGGTGAAAGGCCATACGACTTCCCTGGCGCTGAGCACGTCTTCCACCGTCAGCACATCCCGGTACTGTGCGCAGGGGTTGAGGCTGCCGTGCAGGGAATTCTTCGCGGAGACCGCCGCCAGTTGTTCCCGGGTCGTGCCGTACCTGTTCATATGGTCCAGCGCCCAGGAGACGTAGATGTCGACAAACAGGGAACGGTTCTTCCCTGCTCCGCCCATGTCTGCATTCAGGCCTGACCGGGCCAGCTTGTCTTCAATCTCCGCCAGCAACTGGTCGTTCTTTTCAATGTCTATACCGCCGCTGAATACGGAAAAGACCTTTTGCTTGTCCTCGCTGTAGAGTTTTTCCACCCCGCAGGCGAGGACAATGTCGTGGGCGCCCAGGCTCACCATGGAGCAGGCCTGTTGAAAAGCCGTGGCGGAAGACGCGCAGGCATTTTCCACGTTGATAACCGGGATCCCGCCGATGCCCATATCCCGGAGTATCACCTGTCCCGGCACGCAGACCTGTCCCGATAACACGCCCGCGCCCGCGTTACCCACCCATGCCGCCTGCAGGGCGCTTGCATCCATGCGGGCATCCCGCAATGCGCCCCGGATCGCTTCATGGGCCAGGGATTTGAGGGAGCGGTCCAGGTACTTGCCGAAACGGGTCATGGCGGCGCCGGCGATGCAGGCATTTTGTTTCACTATGTTAGAACCCGGTAGTAAATGATTGATTGCTCATTGTTCAAAAGTGCATTAAGTAGTCTGAACCAGTCGTGAACAAAAAATGCCGGCACAGCATGTTTAAAATAATCTAATACGTTCGATTAACCAGAATACGCTTATAGTCCCTATACCATAACTCACGAAATATTCCAGGTTAATTCTGAAAATACCGAGATTGACCAACTTCAGGAATGCATATATCGGAACGATAAAAAGTAACTGCCCCAGTTCAACTCCGAGATTAAAAAAGAGAAGCGCCAAGGGAATCTCGGTTGGTGGCAAACCAGCCTGTGACAGCGCGCCTGCAAACCCGAAACCATGGATGAGTCCGAAACCCATAGCCGCCAGCCAGGGCTGCGAAATGGTAATTGATGTGTGCCCCTGAAGCTTATGTACCATTTCTATAGCCAGAAAAAGAATACTCAGGGCGATGCATGCTTCCACAGGAGGTAGGGGAATAGATACCCACCCAAGTACTGCGGCAACCAGTGTCAGACTATGAGACAGCGTGAATGCAGTTACGGCCTTGATTAGTTCAACCAGTCCAGGTACCAGGAAAATAAGCGCCAGTATAAACAGAAGGTGGTCGACGCCGCCGTGAATATGTTTTATACCCAACCGCAGGTAATCCTTTATCACCTGACTTTTTTCGGCTACGGGCTGAATAAAGACAGATGGTTGTTCCGCTCGCAGAATATGGGTTGTAGAGTAATCTGCGAAAATTAACTTGACGATGACGTCCCTGGCGCTGTGGGTCAAGCCATCAATCGTGATCAGTCGTCCGGCAACACCCCGCTCGTCGCATTCCACCTGAAACCTGTCGATACGCATATCGGTTAGACTTTTTGCAGGAAAACCGCGTATCTCCCTGCAGTTCGTCGGGAAAACAGGGGAGAGCATCAGGGCTTTACCGGCAATTTCCGGCCGTTTCCAGGTTACATCATAAACGCCTGACTGTGTCTCCTTTAATTCAAGGTATGCAGGACGTGCATCATCAGCCGGAAGTATGGTGCTGTAAAACAGCAGCAAAATACCAGACAGAGTTTTATATTTGTTCCGTTCCAATCACTCTGACCCGATAGCGGCGCTTTAATTCCTTGTACGCATTATCCTTTGCCAGCCGTCGACGCTCATTGAGATAGTATTGTGTTACTGTTGTTCTTATCGATTCGAATTCAGGCAATGATATGGGTTCAAGGTGAGATAGATATATGAGGTGCGTTCCAAGACCTGATTGAACAGGGCCGCTCCATTCATTCAACCTGAGACCGATCAGCGACTCAGCAAAACCCTTACCGAATATCCGGTTGATCTGGCTTTTCGATCGATGATGAAAGCCGACTCCATTGAAAAAAGGATCCCCATAATCTCCAGCATGTTCTGGTAATACCGCACCCGTGCGCAATGTTTGAAGAAGTTTTGATCCCATAGCAGCGGGTTCGGAATATTTTTCAGGATTTAGATATATATGATAAAAACTGAGAAACGGGCCGATACTGAAGTGGTCCGGATTGTTCAGGTAAAATTCCATAAGTTCATCATCATTGGGTTTCTCCAAATCTGACATGTCATCCAGTAAGAAATCAACTTTCTGCGCCAGTCTTCGACGAATCACAGGGTCATCTCGATCCAATCCCATAGCAAGCGCTTCCCGCGATAGAATTTCTTCCCGCGTGTAGGCTTCAACCAGCCCCTGTAATTCCTTTTCAGTCGGCTTCCTGTTCCATAGTATTTCCCATTTTTGCTCCAGCCGCGCAATTGTTTCGTCGCTGACCTCTATAATGGAATCTCCCTGTTCAGGGTTCAGCCAGTAATATGAAAAAAATAACAGGACACCCAATGCCAGAAAATGGACAAGTGGGTCGCGATAAACTCTCATATCATATAAGAATGCTGGGGGTCACCTTGGCTTATACCAGACCGGCGAGGACCAGGCGCGTTCCTGAATCGTCGCGGGAACGTCAGTCAGCAACGGCAGCCCGTTGCGGACCGCGTCCCACGTGCTCCACCGGCATGTCGGGTTCTGCAATACCCGAACATAGTAAAATGCGCGTTGCCGCCCATCAAACTCCGGGTCACGCCATACACGCGCCAACTCAACATCCCCGCTATCGGAAGAAATACTGCAGTCGGCCAGGTTGACCATGGCGCCATTGTCCGGACAGCGGTGGGATGCCGGATCAGGTACTGCATTGTCGGAGCAGGCTATGTCGAAGACTTTTTCCTTTGCTTCGCCGTTATCCACCCAGCCCTTGACCACCTGCAGTCGTTGCAGGGGCGCCTCATCCGGGTCCTTCAGTGCCCACGCCAGGAAGACGGGAGCCAGGTCGTCGTCA
>JAPOQU010000067.1 GCA_026710545.1 Gammaproteobacteria bacterium
GCTACGCCGGTTATCTCATGGGGATCCCCGAGACCATCCTCTTTAGCGACGAGAGCCACGCATTGCACATGTACCGGATCGGTTCCCTTTGTGAGCCTCCTCCTACCGAGGATGCGATCATCATGACCAATGCGTTGATCAACTCCGCGCCGCTGGTGGCGAACATCGACGATCCGGAAGAACGGCGCCAGTTGGTGACGAATGTCATCTACCCCATTTCGCGGGCGCTGGTGGGCAACAAGCTCGCCGACCAGTTGAAATTCCCCAGGAAGGGTGGAACGCCCTTCCCGTTGCTCGCCTACCGCATCGACCAGCGCATTCAGCGGTTGAAGGCGTGGTACCGAAAGGAAACGTACCGAAATTTCTCGACGCTGCTTGAGGCCTCAGCCTATGACGACGACGGCATGAGTTACCGGCTGCCCGACCACCCCCACGACGAGCGGTCCAGCAAGTGGTGAGCGGCGGCTCCACCGGACCGGCTCAAGGACGGATCGGCGGCGAAACTTGCCGAACATGACCCCCAACGCCGGCACCTGGACCGGAAAATTCGCTGAATCAGGCCTGCCCGCTCTTTGCAGCACCGGCATAAAGTTCCCGGGGCAGTGAAAACACCACGCTTTCCTGGATCCCGGGCGCTTCCACAACGTTTTCAACACCCCATTCTTTCAATTGTTCAATGACTTCTTCGACCAGGACTTCCGGCGCCGACGCACCCGCGGTCAGACCGATTTTGGCCTTGCCTTGCAGCCATTCCCGCTGAATTTCGGTGACGTTATCTATCAGGTAGGCCGGCACGCCTTTCTTCTGGGATATTTCCATCAGGCGGGTGGAATTGGAACTGTTCTGTGAGCCCACGACCAGAATCAAATCGCAGTCGCCGGTCAGTTTCTTGACCGCATCCTGCCGGTTTTGCGTGGCATAGCAGATATCCTCTTTTTTAGGGCCGACGATTTTCGGAAAGCGATGCCGCAAGGCATCGATGACTTCGGAGGTGTCATCGACTGACAAGGTAGTCTGTGTCACAAACGCGAGAAACTCAGGATTTTTTACCTCCATCTTCTCAACGTCAGCCACCGACTCCACCAGGTACATGGCGCCGTCGCCGTTTTTGGGCCGATACTGGCCCAGGGTGCCTTCCACTTCCGGATGACCTGCGTGGCCGATGAGGATACATTCCCTGCCCTCATCCTGGTAGTGGCCCACCTCCATGTGTACTTTCGTTACCAGGGGACAGATCGCATCGAAGATCCGCAATTTTCTGCGCGCGGCCTCTTCCCGCACAGCCTTGGAAACTCCGTGGGCGCTGAAGATGACCACCGAATTATCCGGCACCTCATCCAGTTCATTCACGAATACCGCGCCTTTATCCCGCAGCGTTTCAACCACGTATTTATTATGCACCACTTCATGGCGGACATAGACCGGCATACCGAATAAACTCAGCGCGCGTTCAACTATTTCGATTGCCCGGTCTACGCCGGCACAGAAGCCCCGGGGATTAGCTAGAGTAATCTGCATTTCAAACCAGTTCTCAATTTAACCTGTCAGGTATTATATACCGATATCACCCTTTCTTGCTAAACTCATGTTTTGCCTTACTTTCGGACATAACCCCTTAGCTGAGGACAGAAGAAAAAATTCATATCCTGTAAATCCTGTATATCCATGCGAATCAAGGTTTTTTGAATGCGTCAATGATCAGCAGCAAAGCGCCGATGGTAATGGCGGAATCCGCGATATTGAATACCGGCCACGACCATTGGCCATAATATACGTCAATAAAATCAATCACGTAGCCGTATTGCAGCCGATCCCACAGGTTTCCTGTTGCGCCGCCCATGATCAGGGCCAGAGCACAGGCCAGCGAGGCGCGCCCGGCGGGCAAACGCAGCAGCCAGATGAATAATACGATACTGATGCCGGTCGTCAGAACAATAAAGAAATAACGTTGCCAGCCGCCCGCGTCCCGGAGAAAACTGAACGCGGCGCCGCTGTTGTGCACCAGGGTCAGGTTGAACCCGGGAAATACCGGGTTGGCCTGGTTGTACACCAGCCACTGGCTCGCCGCAGACTTTGTCACCTGGTCGAGGATGACGATAAGCAGCACCAGCCAAAGCCACTTCAAATTCAAGGTTTTCATTATATAGCTGCAGAGGATGCAGAATTATTCATAATAATATTTCCGGCAGGTTTGGATGAGCTTTTCAGGACTATCATCCGCAGGGACAGCGGATGGTAAGCGTACAAGGATGTATTCACAGCGTGTCCTGAAAAGCTCATCCAAACCTGTCTCCATAATGTCAGGCAAAATGGCGTGTTTCTCCTGCTCCTGTGACGTTAAGCACGCAACGGCCGCATAGCTCCGGGTGTGCCGGGTCAACACCGGTATCCTCGCAACGATGCCAGCAACGCACACATTTTGCGTGTGCCGACGCCGTTACCTTAATCCACAGACCATCAAGCTCGCTTTGCCGGGCGTCATCCGGGCGCTCCGTCTCCCCGTAGACATCCGCGCTCGAAGTAATGAATACGAAACGCAACTCGTCGCCAAGGTAATCCAGGGCGATCCTGTCGGCGCCGCTACAATAGAGTTGCACTTCCGCGTCCAGGGACGAACCTATGGCTCCTTCGGTACGCAGGCATTCCAGTTCGCGGCTGACTTCCTCGCGCACTCTTATGACCCTGGGCCAGTGATCTTTTATCGTCACCGCAGGAAATTCCTGGTACCACTCTTCCAGGAAGACGGATTCAGGGCGTTGTCCGGGCATATGCTGCCAGATTTCATCGGCCGTGAAGCTCAGCACCGGCGCCAGCCAGCGTACAAAGGCCTCGGCGATATGGTACATAGCCGTCTGCGCCGAGCGCCGCGCCAGGCTGCGGCGCTGTAGTGTGTACATGCGATCCTTGATAATATCAAGGTAGAAGCCGCCCAGGGTGACAACGCAGTAATGATGCAGTTTCTGGTAGATCAAATGGAACTGAAATTCACCGTATGCCCGGATGATCTCTTCCTGCAGCCTGGCTGTCTCCAGCAATACCCACTTGTCCAGTTCCAGCATATCACCGGCTGAGACGCAATCGGTATCAGGATCAAACCGGTCCAGGTTCGCCAGCAGGTAGCGCGCCGTATTCCTGATCCTGCGATACGCGTCAGCCATACGCTTCAGGATCTCGTCGGACACATTCATCTCGTTCCGGTAATCGGTGGCGGAAACCCATAACCGCAGTATGTCGGCGCCCAGGGTTTGCATCACTTTTTGCGGCGCAATCACGTTCCCGAGCGACTTGGACATTTTCATGCCCTTCGCATCAACGGTGAAGCCGTGTGTCAGCACGCCGCGGTAAGGCGCCTGGTTCCTGATGCCGACCGAGGTCAACAACGACGACTGGAACCAGCCCCGGTGCTGGTCCGACCCTTCCAGGTAGAGATCGGCAGGGAAAGCCAGTCTCCCGTCAGCTTCCAGGACGGTAGCGTGGGTAACGCCCGAATCAAACCACACGTCCAGGATGTCGGTTACCTTCTCGTAACTACCGCCTTCTTCCCCGAGCAACTCCGCAGGGTCGAGATCAAACCACCCGTCTATGCCTGACTGTTCAATTTTCTGCGCGGCCAGTTCAGTCAGGCGCGTGCTGTCCGGGTGCAATTCCCCTGACTGCCTGTCGACAAATACCGCAATCGGCACCCCCCAGGTTCGCTGCCGGGAAATACACCAGTCGGTGCGCTCGTTCACCATGTCATATATGCGCTGGCTACCCCAGTCCGGCGTCCAGCGCACCTCCCCGATTGCCGTCAGGGCGCCGGCGCGCAACCCCCGGGAATCCATGCTGAAAAACCATTGTGGCGTTGCCCTGAAGATAACCGGAGATTTATGCCGCCAGCAATGCGGATAACTGTGCAGCACGGTTGTTTCCACCAGCAGGCGCATCCGGTCGATAAGGACTTCAATGATATGGGAATTTGCCTTGAACACGTGTTCGCCGGCAAATAATTCCGTGTCATCCCGGAAGCAGCCATTATCGGCCACCGGGTTGCTGACAGGCAGGCCGTATTTCTGGCCCACGTTAAAATCGTCCACTCCGTGCCCCGGTGAGGTATGTACGGCGCCGGTGCCGGTTTCCAGGGTAACGTGATCGCCCAGTATCACCGGCACATGAGAAGCATAAAACGGATGTTGCAGTTGCAGGCCTTCCAGGTCCGTCCCCTTGAGTGAAGTCAATACCCGGTAATCCTCCATGCCGTAGCGATGCAAAGCGGAAGTAGCCAGTTTTTCAGCGAGGACCAACCGTTCCCGACCACGTTGCGACTCACACTGTACAACGACGTATTCGAACTCCGGGTTAAACGCCACACCCTGGTTTCCCGGCAGGGTCCAGGGTGTCGTCGTCCAGATCACCACGGAAACCGGCCCTTCGCCCCGGTCTTCACATTGTCCCGGCGCCCTGCCGAACAGGTCATCTTCATCGACTACCGGAAAACATACATCGATCGCAGGGGACTGCTTGTCCTGGTACTCCACCTCAGCTTCCGCCAGTGCCGAAGCACAGTCCAGGCACCAGTACACGGGCTTGAATCCCCGGACGAGGTGCCCTGCCTCGATCATCCTGCCCAGGGCGCGCACGATATCGGCTTCGGTGCGGTAATTCATGGTCAGGTACGGGTTATCCCAGTCTCCCAGTACTCCAAGCCGCTGGAAATCGGTGTTCTGCCGGGCAATCTGTTTCCTGGCGTATTCGCGGCAGGCATCGCGAAACGTACGCGCATCAACCCGGGCGCCGGCCTTGCCTATTTTCTTCTCCACCTGGTGCTCAATCGGAAGTCCATGGCAATCCCAGCCGGGCACGTACGGGCAATCCAGCCCGTCGAGACTGTGTGATTTGACGATGATGTCTTTCAGGATTTTATTGACGGCATGTCCCAGGTGGATATCGCCGTTGGCATAGGGGGGACCGTCATGCAGGATATACTTCTTCCGGCCTGCCCGGTGTTGCCGGATGCGCGCATAAATGTCCTGCTCCTGCCAGCGCTGCAGCATGTCGGGTTCGCGCCGGGCCAGGTTCCCCTTCATGGGGAAATCCGTTTTTGGCAGTGACAAGGTATCCTTATAATCGGTCATGACTTTGCAAGATCGATATCCGTGAAATATTCCCTGGCTGTCTTTATGTCCGTTGCGATTTGCGCTACCAGTTCATCAATGGAAGAGAATTTGCGTTCGTCACGCAGCCGTTTGAAAAATTCGACGCTGATATGCCTGCCGTAAATCATCTTGTCAAAGTCAAACAGGTGGGCTTCCAGCAACAGTTTTTTTTCCTCGAATACCGGGCGCGTACCCAGGTTGGCGACCCCCAGGTGAGTCGTCTCGTCAGCCCCTTTTACGCTTACGGCAAATACGCCGCGCAACGGAACATAGCGTTTGCTGAGATTGATATTTGCCGTGGGAAACCCTAACTGGCGGCCCCGTTTGGCGCCATGTACGACACGGCCGCTGATACTGAAATAACGCCCCAGCAATAACTGAGCCTCCTCAAACCGGCTCTCCTGCAACCGGTCACGGATAATGCTGCTGCTGACCCTGTCGCCGTCAAGTCTGTGCGTTTCCGTCAGAATGACGTCGAAGCCCAACCGTTTGCCGTAATCCCGCAGCATCCTGAAATCACCGCGGCGATTTTTACCGAACTTGAAGTCATCGCCGATAATCAGACGCTTTATGGACAGGTCGCCGACCAGGACCTGTTCAATAAACTGTTCCGCAGACAGTTCGGCGATATTCTGCTGAAAACGCAGACAGAGCACGCGGTCAATGTCCTGTTGCTTGAGAATCTCCAGTTTTTCCCTGAAACTCGTTATCCGGGTCGGGGCATCCCCCGCCTTGAAAAATTCCTGGGGATGGGGATCGAAGGTTATTACCAGGGCCGGCAGGGCCATCACCTCAGCATGACGCTTCAGTTGCCTGAGCACAGCCTGGTGTCCCAGGTGAATCCCGTCATAGTTGCCGATGGTGGCAACGCAGCCACGGTGCCGCGACTTGAGATTATATGAATATCTGATCAGTTCCATAATTTATCCGCAGATGACGCAGATTAGCGCAGATAAAGAAAGTTATTAAAAATACATGGACCACATAATCTATCGTGACAAACAAAGATAGCTCTTTGTAATATAACATTACACATATCGGTTCAGTATTTCCTTCATCTACAAAAAAATCTGCGTTAATCTGCGTCATCTGCGGATAAATCCTGAGACGCCAGCATGTTACGCAGGCGCAGGCCTGTCAGCCTTAGTGTGACGAAGTACGCCAGGGCTCCGGCAAGCGTGCATAATACTACATTAACGGCGCGCTCATACATATCCCATTGGAACCAGAAAACCTGGTCAGGAACAAAGTAAGCCAGACCCAGCGCCATAATCAACAGCCCCAGGGCAATCCTGGCCAGGAAACCGCGCCAGCCCGGCCCCGTATCAAACCCCTTTTCCCTGCGCAGAATCCGGTAAAGCAACGCTGCATTGATACAGGCTGACAGGGACGTTGCCAGGGCCAGTCCCGCGTGCGCCAGGGGAAAAACCAGCAGCAGGTTCAGAACGATATTGGCCAGCATCGCAACCACTGCGATTTTTACCGGTGTTTTTGTATCCTGTTTGGAAAAAAATCCCGAGGACAGCACTTTGATCAGGATAAAGGCCGGCAACCCCACTGCATAGGCAACCAGGCTTCGAGCCGCCATCTGGACATCATATTGAGAGAATTCATTATATTGAAACAGGGTTGTCAACAGGGGCGCCCCCAGCAGGATCAGTCCCGCTGCCGCGGGGAGAGCGACGATGAATACCCAGCGCAAGGCCCAGTCCAGGGTCTTGTTGAAAGCGGTGTTGTCACTCCCGGTATGCTCGGCCGACAGGCTGGGCAAAATCACCGTAGCCAGCGCGATGCCGAATACCCCCAGGGGAAACTCGACCAGCCTGTCGGAGAAATACAGCCAGGAGATACTGCCTGTCTGCAGGAACGAAGCGATGACGGTATCGACCAGCAGGTTTACCTGGGTAACGGAGGCGGCGAACAGGGTCGGGATCATCAGGGTGATGATCCTGCCTACACCCTCCCTGTCCCGGTTGAACCTGGGAAGCGGCAGCAACCTGAGTTTGAGCAGAAACGGAAACTGGAACAGCAGTTGCACCAGGCCCGCCAGGAACACCCCCCAGGCCAGGGCGACGACCCTTTGTTCTGCCGGGAAATAAGGTGTCAACCACAATGCACAGCCAATCAGCGACAGGTTGAGTAATACCGGGGTAAATGCAGGCACCGCGAACTGCCGGTAGGTATTCAGAATCCCTCCGGCCATCGCGGTCAGGGATATAAACAGGATGTATGGAAAAGTAATACGCAACATCTGGGCCGCCAGGGTCTGCTTCTCCAGGTCCTGGGCAAAACCGGGAGCGAAGATCCATATCAATACCGGCGCGGCCAGCACGCCCACGACCGTGGTCAGGCAAAGACAGACGCCCAGGACCGCGGCGGTATGTTCAACCAGGGCATTGACTTCCGCCCGGTCGCGGCGTTCCCGGTATTCGGATAAAACCGGCACGAATGCCTGGGAGAACCCGCCTTCGGCGAATATGCGGCGCAAAAAATTCGGTATGCGAAAAGCGACGATAAACGCATCGACACTTGCCCCGGGACCGAACATGGCGCCGATAATGACATCCCGGAGCAATCCGAGAATCCGTGACAGCGTCGTCATGGAACCGACTACCAGGGTTGATTTTAACAACCTCTCTTTCACTTCACAAAAATCAGGAATCAGGAGTTAAGAATGGGAGTATACAGTTTAATTCCTAATTCCTAATTCGTAATACCTAATTTTGATTGACAAACCGCCGGCATGTCAGCATAGTATGCCGTCTTTTGAAATAACCGATTGTCAGGAGTTACATTTGGCCAATATTGCATCAGCAAAGAAACGCGCCCGGCAGGCAGTCAAGCGCCGCCTGCACAATAATTCGCGCCGTTCCATGTTGCGGTCTTCCATCAGGAAGGTGCTCGATTCCATAGCGAAGGGCGACAAGACAGGAGCGACCACTGCCTACCAGGCGGCAGTTCCCATCATCGACAGGATGGCGAACAAAGGCTTGATCCACAAAAACAAGGCCGCCCGGCACAAGAGTCGCCTGAACACGATGATCCGCGCACTTGGGGATTAATTACGAATTAGGAATTAGGAATTAGGAATGGAACGATATGCCTTAATTCGTAATTCGTAATTCCTAATTATCCAAAACAACCATGTTGTCCCGGTGGATCAGTTCCGCCTCGTTGACGTATCCCAGCAGCTGTTCGATTTTATTGCTGGGTTGTCCCTGGATTTTGCGGGCCTCGCCGGCGCTGTAGTTGACCAGGCCCCGGGCAACCTCCCTGCCATCCCGGGCAACGCAACTGACAATCTCACCCCGGCTGAACTCGCCGCGGACAGCTACGACCCCGACGGCCAGCAGGCTCTTGCCCTGTCCGGCCAGTACGCCGCAGGCGCCATCATCCAACACCAGGCTGCCGTCCGGACGTTTGTGCCCCGCCAGCCATTGCTTGCGCGCGGCCAACGGCGAGCGCTGTACACTGAGCAGGGTTCCAACCTGTTCATCTTGCGCAATTTTTAACAACACTTGCGGCTCTAAACCTGAACAGATGACCGTGTCGGTCCCGGATTTTGCGGCAGTCTCGGCAGCCTTGAGCTTGGTCAGCATGCCGCCGCGTCCCAACGCTCCCCCGGGGCCGGCATAATCCAGTAAGGCCGGGTCACCGGCGCGACCCGTCCTGATTAACCTGGCGTTCCGGGCCTGACGCGGGTCACGATCATATAATCCATCCTGGTCGGTCAGGATGACCAGCCGGTTCGCTTCTGCCAGGTTTGCTACCAGACCTGCCAGCGAGTCGTTGTCGCCAAAGCGTATCTCGTCGGTAGCGACACTGTCGTTCTCGTTGATAATGGGCACGACATCCAATGCCAGCAGGGTACGCAAGGTGGACCGGGCATTCAGGTAACGCCTCCGGTCAGCTATATCATCATGTGTCAGAAGTATCTGGGCAGTGCGAATTTCATACTCCTTGAAAGCCGATTCATAGGCCTGTACCAGTCCCATCTGGCCGACGGCCGCCGCAGCCTGCTGCTCGTGCAGACTGACGGGCAGCATGCCCCACCCCAGCCGCGCCCTGCCCTCCGCAATAGCGCCGGATGAGACGACGATAAACCGGAACCCGCGGCTGCGTAATTCGGCCATCTGACCCACCCAGGCGGCGATGGCTTCCGTACGCAATCCACCACCGTTGTCGGTCAGCAGGGCGCTGCCTGTCTTGACTACCCAGCACTGGTCCCGGTCATGTTTAGACTCTGTTTCGGACATGGACTACCCTTCCGCCTCCCATTCTGCAAAGCACTGGAAAATGGCTTTAATCAACCTGTCACAACCTTCACCCGTTGCTGCAGATATGCTGAATACAGGCTTCTGCCAGTTCAGTTCCCGTATTATTTCATCCTGCATTACAGCAACGTTGTGCGCGGCAACTATATCGATCTTGTTCAGTACCAGCCACCTCGGCTTGTCCGACAAAACATTATCCCAGGCCGCAAGTTCAGCTTCAATGCCCCGGATCGCGGCAATGATTTCCGGCGTATCCTGCTGCAATCCAATATCGACCAGGTGCAACAGTAAACGCGTCCTGGACAGGTGCCGCAGGAATTGGGCGCCCAGTCCGGCGCCGTCTGCAGCGCCCTCTACCAGTCCGGGTATGTCCGCGATAACGATATCCCGGCTCGTACCCAGCCGGACTACCCCCAGGTGGGGATAGAGCGTGGTAAACGGATAAGCGGCCACCTTGGGACGCGCCGCGGAAACCTGGCGAACGAAGGTGGATTTGCCGGCATTGGGCAGACCAAGCAGGCCGACATCGGCCAGAACCTGCAACTCCAGCCGTAAGTTCCGGCTCTCCCCCTCATTACCTTTGGTGGTTTTTCTCGGCGCCCGGTTGACGCTGCTCTTGAAACGGGCATTGCCCAGGCCGTGCTCTCCACCGCGGGCTACCAGGAGAACCCCGTCCCTGTTATCCAGGTCACCGATCAATTCACCGGTGTCATCATCATAAACCAGGGTGCCAAGGGGAACCCTGACCCTGATATCTTCGGCGCTTTTACCGGCCTGGTCCCTGCCGCTGCCCGGCTGACCATGTTTCGCCCGGTATAAACGCGCATGGCGAAAGTCAACCAGGGTGTTAAGACCTTCGTCAACCACGAGGTAGACACTGCCGCCGTTGCCGCCATCGCCCCCGTCAGGGCCGCCCCGGGGAATATACTTTTCCCGCCGGAAACTCAGGCAACCATCACCACCCTTGCCTGCCTCGACGCGGATGGTAGCCTCATCGACAAACTTCATTTTTCAGAGACGAGTCCACAGATGATTTATCCGCAGATGACGCAGATTACCGCAGATGAACAGACGTTTTTGAAAACATACAGGGTCTAGTACCCTTTCCAGTTAATATTGACTTTCTGCTTGCGATAGCCTTGATCTACTGAAAATCACTTTGCAAGCAAGCACTTCGCAGCAGGTAAAATCAGGAAATTCTTACTCCATGAAATAACAAGATATAATCTGCGTTAATCTGCGTCATCTGCGGATAAATAATTTCAGCCGGTTGTCTGAACACTGACAAAAGTCCTGTTTTTCGCCCCTTTTCGTTCAAATACCACCATGCCGTCAGCCGTTGCAAACAGGGTATGGTCTCTGCCGCATCCTACATTGACGCCGGGATGGAAGCGTGTGCCCCGCTGTCTGACAATAATATTTCCTGCCTTGACCGATTCACTGCCATAACGTTTGACTCCCAGGCGCTTCGATTGGGAATCCCGGCCGTTACGTGTACTGCCGCCTGCTTTTTTATGCGCCATAATCCTGCTCCCGGTAACTATTGCGTATTAATGCCGGTAATCTCCAGTTCGGTGTAATCCTGGCGATGACCCATCTGCTTGTAATGATGTTTGCGGCGTTTGAACTTGACTACCTTGATCTTGGCGCCCCGGCCATGGGATTTCACGGTTGCCGCGACTGTTGCGCCGTCCACCACAGGAGTGCCGAATGAAATATCATCGCCATCCGCAACCATCAGGACGTCATCCAGGTTGATTTCACCGCCTTCCTCGGTATTGATTTTCTCGACCCGGATGGTATCGCCTTCCCGTACTTTGTACTGCTTGCCCCCGGATTTTATGACCGCATACATAACACTTCCACCTGTCAGAGTAAATTTCGACCTGGTACAGACACCTGATCGCATCAAACGTGGAATTATATATAACAAATCAAACTCAAACAAGCACTACACACAAACAGCCCAAATCCCGCGTTAGAGATTTGAAACGGGTCTTGATAATAGATTTTGCCTGTTTACAGTGCCTTACTCAATAGTGTTGGGCTATAGTTTGCCCTTGTTCGTGATCTCTCGCCTCTTTCCCGCGCCGGGTTCGGGCAACA
>JAPOQU010000068.1 GCA_026710545.1 Gammaproteobacteria bacterium
AGTACTCTTTCCAGGTGATATTGACATATTCAGCGGGTCGGGAAGCGGTTGAGCGCAAGGCGCGCCGCGCCGGGAATGGCGCGTCCTTGCCAAGCGGCGCAACGCCGCGGGCGACCGCTTCCCGGCCCGCCCGCAGGGAGCGACACAGCAACGCCAATACGGCGTTGCAGCCCTTGACAAGGGCGCGCCATTCTCTGCGGGCTGCGCCTTGTCTTGACGCCGCTGTGTGGCTCTGAACATGGCAATATCACCTGGAAAGAGTACTAGTGTGCGCAGGCGCTTCGGCCAGCACTTTCTCGTCGATGAAACGGTTGTAGCGAGGATTATCCAGGCCATTGACCCGCAGCCCGGGGACAGGATCGTGGAAATCGGGCCCGGGAAAGGCGCGCTGACCATCCCGTTACTGGACATTACCGGGCAGCTCGACGTGGTCGAGGTCGACCGGGACCTGGCCGGGGACCTGGTTGAAAGATGCCGGGACACCGGGCGCTTGAACCTGCTGCGGCAGGACGCGCTGAAACTGGATTTTGCAGCATTTTCCTCGCCCCGCCTGAAGGTGGTGGGCAACCTGCCCTACAACATCTCCACGCCCCTGCTGTTCCACCTGCTACGCTTCGAGCATATCAGCGTCATGGTGTTCATGCTGCAGAAAGAAGTCGTGGACAGGCTCTGCGCGCACCCGGACACGCCGGAATACGGCCGCCTCAGCGTCATGGTGCAGGCACGCTGCCGCGCCGATAAACTGTTTGACGTGGGCGCCGCGGCATTCAAGCCCAGGCCAAAGGTCGATTCAGCCATGGTCAGACTCACCGTCCTGCCCCGGGAAACATACAGGATCAGGGATTATGACCAGTTCACCGACCTGGTGCGCACCGCATTCTCCTCCCGCCGCAAGAAAATCAGCAACGGCCTGAAACCCTGGTTCACTGCGGCACAACTGGAGCAGTTGGACATCTCCCCGTCCGCCCGACCCGCCGAACTGAGCATCACAGACTACATCAACCTATCGAATTCCGTAAATTTGGGACACCCATAAATTAACAAAATTTGTTAATTTATGGGTGTCCCAAATTTGGAACGGGTTACAATGGGACCATGCCGGATGTGATGCGGAAATTGGCCGGGGGGATCGAGCGGTTCAGCGAGCTTTGCGGGCGGGGGCTGGCCTGGCTGGTGCTGGCGCTGGTGTTGCTGGTTGCCTACGACGTGATGATGCGTTATTTCTTCCTGAGCGGTTCCATCGCCATCCAGGAACTGGAATGGCACCTGTTCTCCCTCATCTTCCTGCTGGGCGCCGCCTATACCCTGAAACACGATGGTCACGTGCGCCTGGACCTGGTGTACCGCAGCCGTTTCATGTCGGACACCCGCCGCGCCTGGATCAACCTGGCCTGTTCGCTGCTGTTCCTGATCCCGTTCTGCGTCCTTATCATAATCAGTTCCTGGCCGTTCGTGTCCCAGGCCTACCTGTTTTCCGAAGGCTCGCCCGACCCCGGCGGCCTGCCGTACCGCTGGGTGCTGAAGGCGGCGATCCCGCTGGGATTCTTCCTGCTGATCATCCAGGGCATCAGCGAGGCCCTGAAAAGCCTGTCCCTTATTCTTGACCGGAAATCCCGCCAGGAGGCGCCATGAGCGCGCCGCCAGGTGAGATTCCCGGCCTGCGTGAGCGCCGATGACCGTCTGGATCGCCCTGATGTTCCTGAGCCTGATGCTCATGCTCATGCTGGGCTACCCGGTGGCGTTCACCCTGGGGGCGATCGCGCTGCTGTTCGGCGGGGTCTTCCTCGGGTTTGATTTCTTCCACCTGCTACCCTTGAGGATCTGGGGGGTGATGACCAACTTCACCCTGCTGGCCGTGCCGCTGTTCATCTTCATGGGGATCGTCCTGGATAAATCCGGCCTGGCGGAGGACCTGCTGGAGACCATGGGGCTGCTGTTCGGCCGCCTGCGCGGGGGGCTGGCCATTTCCGTCGTCATCGTCGGCGGCCTGCTGGCCGCGACCACCGGGGTCGTGGGGGCGACGGTCGTCACCATGGGGATCATCGCCCTGCCCACCATGCTGCGGCGTAATTACTCAAAACAGCTGTCTACCGGCACCATCGCCGCGGCAGGCACCCTGGGCCAGATCATCCCGCCCAGTATCGTCCTGATCCTGCTGGGCGATGTGATGGGCGTGCCTGTGGGCCGCCTGTTCATCGGCGCCGTTGTCCCGGGCATGCTGCTGGTGCTCCTGTTCCTGGTCTACATCAGCATACACGCATGGCGCAGGCCGGAGGTGGCGCCCGCGATTACTGCGGAGACGGATGAACACCTGCTGCGCAAGGTCTGCCTCACCCTGCTGCCGCCCCTGGTCCTGGTGGTCGGGGTGCTGGGCTCCATCTTCTTCGGCATTGCATCGCCTACGGAATCCGCTGCAGTCGGCGCGGTGGGCGCCCTTGCGCTGGCGGCGCTGCACCGGCAACTCACCCTGGACCGGTTGCAGGAGGCCATGCGCCTGACCACCCGCCTGACCAGCATGGTGTTCCTGATCCTGATCGGCGCAACCGCGTTCGGCCTGGTGTTCCGGGGCATGGGCGGCGACCGCCTGGTGCTGGACGTGATGACCAGCCTGCCCGGCGGCACGCTGGGTTTCCTGGTCGCCAGCATGATCCTGATCTTCCTGCTCGGCTTCTTCCTGGACTTTCTCCAGATATGCTTTATCGTCGTCCCCATCCTGGCGCCCATCGCCGCCACCCTGGGGGTCGACCTGTTGTGGCTGGCCGTGCTGATAGCCATCAACCTGCAAACGTCTTTCCTGACCCCGCCCTTCGGCTTCTCCCTGTTTTACCTGAAGGCGGTTGCCCCGAAGGAGATCCGCATACAGCACATCTACCAGGGGATCATTCCGTTCATATCCATACAGGTCGCCACTATCCTGCTGCTGTGCCTGTTCCCCATCCTGGTCACCTGGCTGCCGGACCTGATGGACAGGATGCAGGGGTTGTAAATCCGCAGATTGAGGTAGCCTCAGAGTGATTCATCCGCAGATTACGCAGATTATATTGAATTTGCTTCGCGTCAGCCGCCCGGTGAATTTGGGACACCCATGAATTTATAATGCCCAACAATTTGGGACACCCATGAATTTATAACATTTGTTAATTTATGGGTGTCCTGAATTATGACCAGTTAGTGAATACATCCGGGAGAAAAGAAACTAATAAATTCATCTGCGCTAATCTGCGTAATCTGCGGATGAATCCTTTGCGTAAATCTGCTGATAAACTCAGCGCAGGGCGTCGATGACGGGTTGCGTTTCCGGGCGGATGCCGCGCCAGATATGGAATGATTCGGCGGCCTGCTCCACCAGCATGCCGAGACCGTCGCAGCGGGTTGCCGCGCCGTTGGCTGCGGCCCAGTCCAGGAACATCTCTGCCGCCTTGCCGTAGACCATGTCGTAGCAGCAGGCGCCCTGCGTCAATATCCCATCGGGAAGCGGCAGGGACTGTCCGGCCAGGCCTGCCGAGGCGCCGTTGACGACCAGGTCGTAGGGGCCGCCTGCCGGTTCGTCGAAGCCCCGGACAGCGAGTACCCCGGCGGCTTCGGGAAACAGTTCCAGCAGTTGTTCAGCCCGGGACCGGGTACGGTTGATGATGGTCACGGCTGCCGGTTGCTCGTCCAGGATATTCCCCAATACGCTCCTGACCGCGCCGCCGGCGCCCAGCAGCAGGATGTTTTTCTGCCTGATTTCCACGCCGTTTCCGGTGAGGTCGCGCACCAGTCCCACCCCGTCGGTGGAATCGCCGAAGGCCCGGCCGGTGCCGTCAAAACGCAAGGTATTGACTGCCCGCACCCGCTCTGCCCTGACGCTGCGCTCGTCAGCGTATTCCCAGGCCTGCTCCTTGAACGGCAGGGTGACGTTCAGCCCGCGGCCGCCGGCCTGCCTGAACGTCTCCACGGAGGCGGTAAATTCTTCGGTGGTGGAGAGAATGGCGCCGTAGTCCAGCGCCTGGCCGGTCTGCGCCGCGAACTGCGCGTGGATACGGGGCGACAGGCTGTGCGCTATCGGGTTGCCGATGACGGCGTAGTTATCCATCGAGGTAGCGGATGACGGTTGCTGGCCAGGGTGGTATTCCGGCTTATTATAAGCGAGATTCGTTGGGGGGTGTCATCCCGGGTAATCTTTAACATGGATACACAGGATGAACCGGACGCAAGAGTTGTGATCCGCCGATTGGGTTCTCCGCAGATTTACGCAAATGATTCATCCGCAGATTTTCCTAATTTATGGGTGTCCCAAATTGCGAATTATTGTTAATTCATGGGTGTCCCAAATTGCGAATTATTCGTAATTTATGGGTGTCCCAAATTGCGTCCCAAATTGCGTTCCCCCGCGGGGGCGGGGGAACGATGTGTGGTTAGAGGGAATAGCCGCGTTCGTCGTGGGATACCAGGTCCAGGCCTTCGGTTTCTTCGTCTGCGGTTACGCGCAGGCCCATGATGGCGTCAAGCACCTTCAGGATGATGAAGGTGGCGATGCCGCACCAGATGACGGTTGCGATTACGCCCGTTACCTGGGTCATGAACTGCGGCCCCATGGCGTAGTCTGCGCCGCCCGGACCGCCCAGGTTGCCGGCAAAAAAGACGGCCGTCAGCAGGCAGCCGAGTGCGCCGCCGACGCCGTGGACCGGGAACACGTCCAGGGAATCGTCGATCTTGAGCACGCGCTTGATGTACTGGGTGGCGAAATAGCATACGACACCGGCCGAGATACCGATCAGCAGCCCGCCCACGGGCCCGACAAAACCTGACGCCGGGGTGATCGTACCCAGCCCCGCCACCATGCCGGTGACGATGCCCAGCACGCTCGGCTTGCCGTGTTTGATCCACTCGCAGGCTACCCAGGCCAGGGAACCGGCCGCCGCGGAGATGTGCGTGACCAGCATGGCCATGCCGGCGTTGCCGTCGGCAGCCAGGGCGCTGCCGGCGTTAAACCCGAACCAGCCTACCCACAGCATCGAGGCGCCGGCTACGGACAGGGTCATGTTGTGGGGTGGCATTGCCGTGCCGGGGAAGCCCTTGCGGTTGCCCAGGACTATCGCCGCGACGATCGCAGCCACACCCGCATTGACGTGGACCACCGTGCCGCCGGCAAAGTCCATGAATCCCATGTCGCCCAGCCAGCCGCCGCCCCAGACCCAGTGGCATACGGGGGCGTACACCAGCAACAGCCACAGGGAGGAGAACCACAGCACCGCAGAGAATTTCATGCGTTCGGCGAAGCCGCCCACGATCAGGGCGGGGGTGATGATGGCAAACGTCATCTGGAACATGAAGAACACGGTTTCCGGAATATCGCCGCTCATGCTGTCCCAGCCGACTCCGTCCAGGAAGAACTTGCCCAGGCCGACGAACCGGTTCATCCCGCCGCCGTCACCGAACGCCAGGCCGTAGGCTGCGACCAGCCACAGGATGGACATGAGACAGGCGATGGAAAAACACTGCATCAACACGGACAGGACGTTCTTGCTGCGCACCAGTCCGGCATAGAACAGCGCCAGGCCCGGCAGCGTCATGAACAGCACCAGCGCTGTCGACACCAGGATCCAGGCGGTGTTGGCGCCGTTCAGTTCAGGCGCGTCCTGGGCCAGGCCGATGGCAGGCGTGATGAGGCCGGCAAGGAGTATCAATAAACATAATTTTAACTGTTTCATGAAAATTCTCCGGACCCGTCAAAGGGCGTCGCTTCCTTTTTCGCCCGTCCTGATCCGGACAACTTCATCGAGTCCGAGAACGAAGATTTTACCGTCGCCGATCTTGCCGGTGCCGGCGGCCTTGCAAATCGCCTCGATGGCAGCATCGAGCTGGTCGTCATCCAGGGCGATTTCGATCTTCACCTTGGGCAGGAAATCGACTACGTATTCCGCCCCCCGGTAAAGTTCCGTATGGCCTTTCTGCCTGCCGAACCCTTTTACTTCGGTAACGGTCAGGCCCTTAATGCCGATTTCCGATAACGCATCGCGTACGTCGTCAAGTTTGAATGGTTTGATTATGGCCGTAAGTAATTTCATTGTTTCATGTCCTGTTGTTTAGATAAGTTAACCTGTTGTATTTCTATATAATATAACCACGTTCGTCGTGCAAGACAATATCCAGTCCTTCCTGCTCCTCGTCTGTCGATACCCGCAGTCCGATGACGCGGTCTACCACCTTGAGGATGATGAAACTGGCTATGCCCGTATAGATCACGGTTGCGAGAACGCCGATAAACTGGACGCCGACCTGGGCGGCAATGCCTCCCTCTTCCACGCCGAAACCCGAACCTCCAAGGGTCTCGGCACAGAACACACCCGTCAGCAGGGCGCCGATGATGCCGCCGACGGCGTGGACGCCGAACACATCCAGCGAATCGTCGTATCCCAGCATGCGTTTCAGCTTGACTGCGGCCAGGAAACAGCCGATACCGGAGGCGAAACCGATGGCTATGGCGCCCATCGGCCCCACGAAACCGCAGGCCGGGGTAATGGCAACCAGTCCGCCCACCGCGCCCGTTGCGATGCCCAGCACGCTGGGTTTGCCGTGGTTGACCCATTCGCAGATCATCCAGCCCAGGGCCGCGGATGCGGTGGCAACCTGGGTCACCGCCATCGCCATGCCGGCGGTGCCGTCGGCGGCCAGTTCACTGCCGGCATTGAAGCCGAACCAGCCTACCCAGAGCATGGAGGCGCCGATCACTGTGTACGTCAGGTTGTGGGGCATCATGGGCGTGGTCGGGTAACCCTTGCGTTTGCCCAGTACGAGGGCGGCAACCAGTCCCGCCATGCCCGCGTTGATGTGCACCACGGTGCCGCCGGCAAAATCCAGGATGCCCTTGTTGCCGAGCCAGCCGCCGTCGCCCCAGACCCAGTGGCACACGGGGGCGTAGACAAACGTCAGCCAGATGGCCATGAACCAGAGCACCGCGCTGAACTTCATCCGCTCGGCGAACGCCCCCACGATCAACGCCGGGGTAATGATGGCGAACGTCATCTGGAATGTCATGAATACGGACTCCGGTATGGTCCCGCTCAGCGAATCCACGGTGACGCCGGCCAGGAACATCTTGTCGAGCCCGCCCCAGTAAGCGCCTTCGCCGCCGAAGGCGATGCTGTAGCCGTACAGCACCCAGAGCACGGTCATCAACGAGGTGATGGCAAAGCACTGCATCAGCACCGACAGTACGTTCTTGCTCCTGACCATGCCCGCATAGAACAGGGACAGCCCGGGAATGGTCATGAACAGCACCAGCGCCGTGGCGGTCAGCATCCACGCCGTGTCTCCCGCGCTCAACTCGTCCGCCAGCGCCTGTACCGGCAATAACGCCAGGGCAGACAGGGCCGTCAGCACAGCCCGTTTGCGGCTGCTGTCTCTGCGCGCTGACATGTTTCCACTTGTTAAATCTCTAAATCGCTTCATTCTCATTTTCTCCTGTGCGTATTCTGACAAACTGTCTCAGTTCACTGATAAAAACCTTCCCGTCTCCCAGTCTTCCGGTCTGGCAGACCTTGACGATTAACCTGATCACTTCATCCAGCAACCGTTCATCGGCGGTAATATCTACCTTCAGCTTCGGCAAATAATCCGGCGCATACTCCGCGCCCCGGTATATTGCGGTACGGCCTTTCTGCCGGCCTGCGCCGCTGACTTCCGTCACCGTCACGTCATGCAGGCCGATTTCAGCCAGGCCCAGTTCGATATCGTTGCGTCTTGACGGCTGGATTATGGCCGATACGTATTTCATCTCCCCCCTGCTGGTGTTTTCTCAAAAGCTCATGGAAATAGTGCCCACGAGTGCCTCGCAGATTTCGCCGCCGCAGTCATTGTCTGCATCGTTCCAGGACGCGCTCAGGCTCAGCGGGCCCAGGGCCTTGCTGATGCCGATGCTGTAATGGGTATAGTTGAAGCCGGCCGGCCCCGTGGTCTGGTCTCCTTCCACGTCCTGCCAGCCGACGTAAAACGACAGGCCGAAGCCGTGGGGCAGCGAGAGATCCAGGCCGCCGTTCAGGTAGACGGCGTCACCGTCTTCGCCGAAGAAGTCCGGTGAGTATGCGATCCCGGCGCTGACGCTGGGCTCCAGCGCGCCCTCGAAGGTGTAGCCGGTGCTGGCGTACACTTCCACGAAATTCTCTTCCGGCTGTGCGTCCGAACTTGGATAAATGTAGTACAGGCCGCCTACGTCCCAACTGAGACCGCCGGCCAGTTCGCCCGACATGCCGCCGTAAACGTCAATTTCCAGGTCTTCGGCAAAATCCACGTTGGAAGCCCAGGTGCCCACGTAAAACCCGCTGGCGTGGGCATAGTCCATACCGCCCTGCACTGCCGCCTTCTCGCTGGTCTGCGAGATACCCCGGTACAGATAATCCGTCACCAGCGCTATATTCCCGCTGAACTGGTGCGGCGAATCCTCTGCCGGGGCATTGGCAGAACAGACAGCCAGGATAAGGACTCCAAGTTTGGTCATTAATTTTCGCATTTCAGTTACTCCAGGTTATTGCGTTAAACATATCGGCATTAGTTGCATGCAGGTATCATGCCAACTCCCTAATTTGGGACACCCATGAATTTACAGCCCCTATTAATTTGGGACACCCATGAATTTACAATCTCTATTAATTCATGGGTGTCCCAAATTTCCCCGATAGTTGCACCTGTAGCGTGCAGAAAGTGGCAGGAGCGCGCAATGTTAGTGCAGGGAGTTGTCCGGAAGCGGGTAACCGGATATGATTTGGAAGTGCACTGACGGAAATGTGATTATGAGAAAATCCCGGGAGTTTGAAGATTTCGTTCAGCAGTTTTTGCGCCTGTTACCCGCAGATCTGAGCCGCTCGCGGGCGGATTTCGAGAAGGTGGTGCGCGCTTCGCTGAACGCCACGTTTTCCAGGATGAACCTGGTCACCCGGGAAGAGTTCGACGTGCAGGCGCAATTACTGGGCAATACCCGCGCCGCGCTGGACGAACTGGAGAAAAAAATCACCGAACTGGAAAAATCGCTTTCGGAAAAACAGGCGTCCGGCTAGAATAACCGTATACAACATGGAGGATGGCAAATGGAGATTGCAAAGACTTATTCCCGCGCCCTGGCAGGGATCGATTCAATCCAGGTTTCGGTCGAAATCCACCTGTCGCGGGGCCTGCCCAATTTCTTCATGGTCGGTTTGCCCGAGACCGCGGTCAAGGAAAGCCGGGAGCGCGTCAGGAGCGCTATCCTGACCAACCGTTTCGAGTTTCCCACGAAACGCATCACCGTCAACCTTGCTCCTGCGGACCTGCCCAAGGAGGGCGGCAGGTATGACCTGGCCATCGCCATCGGTATCCTGGCGGCTTCGGGCCAGGTTGCCCGGGATTCCCTGCAGCACCACGAGTTTATCGGCGAGTTGTCCCTGACCGGGGACCTGAGACCGGTGCGCGGCGTGCTTCCCAGTGCCTGCACCATCAACAGGACCGGACGGGCCCTGGTGCTGCCGGCGCAAAACGCCGCGGAAGCCGGGCTCATCGACGAGTTGGCGGTGTTGCCGGCAACGCACCTGCAGGCCGTCTGTACCCACCTCAATGGCGCCGGGCCGCTGGCGCGCTTCAACAACAGGGAAAAACTGCCCCGGGAGACCAAAACATACCCGGACCTGTCCGATGTCTATTCACACCATTTTGCCAGGCGCGCCCTGGAAATCTGTGCGGCGGGCGGACACAACCTGTTGATGGTCGGCCCGCCCGGCAGCGGCAAAACGATGCTGGCCGAACGTCTGCCGGGCTTGTTGCCGCCCATGGGGGAAGATGATGCCCTGGCCACCGCGGCGCTGCATTCCGTCAGCGCCGGGGGTTTCAGGATCGGGGACTGGAAGCAGCGCCCGGTGCGGGCGCCGCACCACTCGGCCTCCGCTGTCGCCGTGGTGGGCGGCGGCAGCCATCCCCGCCCGGGAGAGGTGTCGCTGGCGCACAACGGCGTCTTGTTCCTGGATGAACTGCCCGAGTTCAACCGCGCCGTCCTGGAGGCCCTGCGGGAACCGCTGGAAGCAGGAAAAATCAGCATCTCCCGGGCTGCCGGGCAAACCGAGTATCCTGCCAGGTTCCAGCTTGTCGCCGCCATGAACCCCTGCCCTTGCGGCTACCATGACGACCGCAGCGACCGCTGCCGCTGCACGCCGGAACAGGTCAGGCGCTACCGGGGCAAGGTGTCCGGCCCGTTGCTGGACCGTATCGATGTGCATATCGAGGTGCCGGACATATCCCCGGACATCCTGGAGCGGCAGCAGGACGACCGGCCGGAGAGCAGCGCGTCGGTGCGCCGCAGGGTCGTGTGCGCCTGGCGCCGGCAACTGGCGCGCGCCGGCAAGCGGAACCACCTGCTGGACAGTGGGGAACTGGACCTGTACTGCCGCCTGGACCAGGCGCAGACCGCGTTGTTGCGCAAGGCGGTAAACCGTCTGAATTTATCGACGCGGGGCATGCACCGTATCCTGCGCGTGGCCAGGACCGTGGCGGACCTGGCGGAATCCGCAACGGTCGAGGCGGAACACCTGGGGGAGGCGATTTCCTATCGCAACAGTTTCGCCGGCGCCGGCAGCCGGTAAATCAGTTCTTGCAGTTGTCCGGACACTGGGCTATTAATTTCCTGTATAGCCGGACTATCATCCCCCGGGCCTCTTCTCCCGGAACCGGTTATGCACGCTTCATGCAGAATTGCTTCAAAGGGGATCCAACTTCATCCAATAAACAGAGACTCCTTATGCCGTTATCAACTTCATTGAGAAAACTCCTGTGCTGCAGTACCGGAATGCAGCAAGAGGAAGAGGCACAGGCGCCGGCAGGGTATTGACATGCCCGGCGCCAGGCAATAAGGTTAAACACGCTATGCAGGACAATGACCGTTACGAATTTACCGTCAGGGTGAAAACCGCCTACCTGCAGGAACAATCCGTTCCTGAAGATAACCGGTTTGTGTTTGCCTATACCATCTCGATCACCAATACCGGCAGCGTCCCGGCGACCCTGCTGCGCCGGCACTGGGTCATTACCGACGCCAACAACAAGGTGCAGGAAGTCCACGGGGACGGGGTCGTCGGCGAGCAGCCCCGTCTGGACCCGGGCCAGACATTTCAATACACCAGCGGCGCCGTTCTTGAGACTCCCGTCGGCTGCATGGAGGGCAATTACGACATGCTGGCCGAAGACGGGGTTGAGTTCGCTTCCCCGATCCCGATATTCAACCTGGCCACACCGCACACGCTGCATTGAGAACCTAATTTGGGACACCCATAAATTTATAAAAACTATTAATTTATGGGTGTCCCAAATTAGGTTTTTAACAATGCCCACCTTTGCCATTGGCGACCTCCAGGGATGCTACGATGAACTGATGGACCTGCTGGAGAAGGTCCGGTTCGACCCCGCCCGGGACCGGCTCTGGTTTACCGGCGACCTGGTCAACCGCGGCCCGCAATCACTGGCCTGTCTGCGTTTCGTGAAAGACCTGGGAGATACCGCCGTCACCGTGCTGGGCAACCACGAACTGCACCTGCTGGCGATCAGTAACGGCCAGCCCCAGTATATGCACGCGGGCGATACCCTGGATGAAATCCTGGCGGCAGACGACCGCGCCGAACTGCTGGACTGGCTGCGGATGTTGCCGCTTGCGCACCACGACGGGCATTCGGGTTTCACGATGGTGCATGCCGGCCTGCCGCCGCAGTGGCGGCTTGACGAAACCCTGCGCTACGCGGCGGAAGTGGAACAGGCGTTGCGGGGTCCGCATTACCGGGACTATTTCGCCAATATGTACGGGAACGAACCGGATACCTGGTCTGCCGGCCAGGACGGCTGGGAGCGGTTGCGCTTTATTACCAACTGCCTGACACGCATCCGCTACTGTTCAGCCGATGGTGTCCTGGACATGGATGAGAAAGGCGCGCCCGGCGCCCATTCCGCCCTGCCCTGGTTCGAGGTGGCGGGCAGAAAATCCCGGACGGACAGGATCATATTCGGACACTGGGCTGCGCTCAGGGATTACCCCCAGGACTACGGCCGCTTTAACGTCCATCCCCTGGACATGGGCTGTGTCTGGGGAGGGGAACTGGTAGCCCTGCGCCTGGAGGATGAACGGTATTTCAGCGTGCCGTCCAGGCAGCGATAACCCTAATTTGGAGCCTAATTTGGGAGCCTAATTTGGGACACCCATGAATTTATAAAAACCGTAAATTCAGGACACCCATAAATTAATAAAGTTTATAAATTTATGGGTGTCCCAAATTAGGCTCCAAATTAGGTTTTTTCGAGCAGCAGGAAGCTGCAGGGGTGCTCGTTGCGTGCGTCTGCCGGGTGGTCACGGCGTTCGACCTCGCGCCAGGCGCTTGCGTCGAACGGCGGGAACCAGGTATCGCCGTCGACCTCGGCCTGTACCCGGGTCAGGTAGATGCGGCCGGCGCGGGGCAGGAACAGTTCGTACAATGCCGCTCCGCCCATGACCATGACCTCTTCAGCGCCGGTGCAGGCTGCCAGGGCTTGCTCCGCGTCATGGCAGATGTCGCAGCCCTGCGCCGTGTAATCCTGTTGCCGGGTGAGGACGATGTTCTGTCTGCCGGGCAGCGGCCGGCCGATGGATTCATGGGTCTTGCGCCCCATAACGAGGGGCTTGCCCATGGTGATGGCCTTGAAATTCCGCAGGTCCGCGGACAGGCGCCAGGGTAATGCGCCGTCAAGGCCAATCACGCCCCGGCGGTCCATGGCGACGATGAGTGAAATGATCATTTTATGGATACAGGGTGGCATATAAAGACGCAGTTCAAGCCTATGATAACACGTCTTTGTCGAAAGATTTTATTTGTTATCAATGGGTTAAGGTGAGCCTGGGTAGTCCGGCCCTCATCAAGGTATACTGGATAAAAAACAGGTACGCGACTGGAGCAGATGATGGCATTTCGAAACACGGCTATGGAGTACGGTACTATAGCGAAATCCCTGCATTGGACTATCGCCGCATTATTTCTTGTTTCTTATTGCTCAGTTTATTACCGGCGTTGGTTTACTGTAGCGGAGGAAGATGTGTCACTTTGGGTGGGTACGCCCAATTACACGGCGTTGCAGCTTCACCTGGCCAGTGGAATAACGATATTTGCGTTCGTGATATTGCGGATAATATGGCGATTATATGATAACACTCCTGATTTACCGGCGGGCAAGCGCTGGGAACATATCTCGGCCCGTTTCGTTCATTACTCACTTTATTTTTTTATGATATTTATGCCTGTCACCGGATATCTGGGAACCGGCGCCGACACGGCGTATTTTAATATTACCCAGTTTCGGGAAACTGCCGCATATGATTACCTGGTTACCCAGACGCTCCAGTTAGACTGGGAAGTTTTTGAAAAACCGATAGATTATCTTCATAAGGATATAGGTGGCGCCGTCCTGGTGTGGATGCTCATTGTTCTGCATGCAGGCGCCGCGCTCTATCATCACTTTGTTCGACGTGACGATGTATTGCGACGCATGCTGCCGGGGGGGTCCGGCCATAATGACAATAATAAGGTGGGACGTTAAATGACATCATCGACTACAGAACAGGGTCGGACCTGTATGGCTATCTCTCCTTAAAGCGCTGTTTTGTGGCGGGGCGAACTGGTCCGACCCCATATCCATTTGAAATTAACCCGTGACCTGATGCTCAAACCGCGATAGGCGTCGGGATTGATCCGCAAATTCCGTTGTACCTGTTGCACAGGTTTCAGGCGATTGTTCTTGAAGATACAGGTCAGGACATAAGCTCCAACGCCTTACGAGCTGTTACGATCGGAATTCCCTCTACCTCTCCAAGATCGAGCATATGTTTCTTATCGCCGGAAACTATCAGTTCTGCCCTCCCAACGATTGCAGAAGCCAGGACAGGATTATCTTTTGGATCGGGGGAGACATTTACAACCGGTAATTCTGTGATGATAAGAGCGCGCGTGGCAATATTCTCGACAATCGCATCTGCTTCATCTGCATCAAGAAACCTGCGTAACCGAGGCCGTGAAAGAACATCGTAAATCTCGGCAACTTGCGTATCGGAAATTACAAGTTCGATCTCCCCACGTAACCATGCCTGGTACAGCTTGTCAGGTG
>JAPOQU010000069.1 GCA_026710545.1 Gammaproteobacteria bacterium
CGTGCGACGGATCGCCCTCCTTGCCTGGAGCGGGTGATGGGGATCGAACCCACGTCATCAGCTTGGAAGGCTGAGGTTCTACCATTGAACTACACCCGCCTGGTAAACCGGGCGGAATCGCTACCGTTTCAATATCAGCCCGTTAGTTGCCTCTCTACCGTTTAGCTACCCCCCGCACCTGATGGTGGAGGGGGTAGGATTCGAACCTACGAAGGCGTCGCCAGCAGATTTACAGTCTGCCCCCGTTGACCGCTTGGGTACCCCTCCGGATTTAAGCAAGCCTGCTATTTTCGTATATTCAATATTTTCTGTCAACACATCATTTAAAATAAATATCTGTGGCCGTTCCGGGCCTTTTTGCCGCCGTCCAGGCCTATCACGGAACTTCTAAATGACATGACATTATGTTACAATCGGCCAAAAAACGTCCACCGGAAAAAGGGGAACTAACTTGAGAAATTTCATCTTCCTGCTCTTGTTGGGGCTTGTTTTTCTATTGTCCGGTTGCGGCAACGGCGGCGAATCCAGACCCGATCCTATGATGGAGCCGGAACCTGAACCTGAACCCGAGCCCGAGCCCGAGCCCGAACCTGAGCCGGAACCTGAGCCCGAGCCGGAACCTGAGCCTGAGCCGGAACCTGAGCCTGAGCCCGAGCCTGAGCCGGAACCTGAGCCTGAGCCCGAGCCTGAGCCGGAACCTGAGCCCATGGGCACGTTCCCTGACATCGAATGGGCGTTAGACGCAGATCAAACCACCACCAATATCGGCGGTACGGCGCTTGATCTGACGGAGGCCCAGGTGAGAGACGCAATTACAGGGATAGCAACCAGTGCTGACACCAACACGTATCTTACCAGCACCCTGGCGCTGCTCGTCACCGGTGACGACGATATTTTTACCGATTCCGAGTGTGAGGGATTGGAGTGCACAGCCCTAATTCAGCAGATCGGGATAGGTGACCATAACCTGGCGGATAACGAATACCAGGCCGTGATGACCTACGGCGGCATTTCCTTTGCCCAGTCGCGCAGGGAAGGTAGTGCTATTCCTGTCATTGGCGATAGTGACACAACCGAGGTTCTCACTTACGGCGGCTGGCTGGAGCACCACTACTTCGGCGTCCAGGCGACGTTTGACGGGAATACTGAAGACCCCTCCCAGGTCGCCGTATTCAGTTTTACATTCGGTAATGCGAGCGGAACCAACCCGGATGATTCCGGCAGCGGCACGTGGAATGGTGTTGCCATCGGGGTGAACCTGCTTGAAAGATTCGAGGATCGCAGCCTGCTCACGGCCGACGTCTCCGTCACGATTGCCGATTTCCTGAACCCGACAGTTGATGTCCTGTTCGACAGTATAAAAGACCTCAGGACGGGCGATCCTCTGGTCGTAAGCGGTCTTACCGTAGAGTCCGTAGACTGGGCGGGTCTTGACCTGACCGATGGTTCGTTCGCGGAAGAACTTGGGGATGTCGAAGACCCACTTAATCTTTCCCAACCGCGCAAACGGATTGCCGGCCACTTCTACGGTCCGGGGCATGAGGAAGTCGGCGGCATCTTCGAATACGCCTCGGTAGTCGGCTCGTTCGGCGCCAAGCGCGATGACCAATAACCGGAAAACCAACAGGGGACAGAATTAATTCTGTCCCCTGTTTCTTGCTGGGAATTAAATCCGTCCCCTTTTTTTCTCTTTTTTCTGCAATAACCTGTTGATTTCCGGATGTTCCTGAACCAGCCTGGTTGCCTTCCCGTAACCGGCAAACTTTTCACGTCTGCCTGCCTGCTCGCACTGCTTTCCACCTGGACGGCCACAATTCAAGCTCAGAATGATAACGCCGGGCGCGCAGCGCAGACCGGCATGACAGATGATCTCCCCCTGCTGGACGCAGGTGCGGCGCTGAAACTGGCGCGCAAGTGGATCGATGAGGGACAACCGCAACAGGCTTTTGAATTGTTGCGCCACGTCATGCAGGCGGCCAAAGACGAAGGTGATATCGACACCACCAACATCCGTTTCCTGGCGGCACAGGCCTTATTGAAGATGGGACGCCCCGCCCATGCGGCGGTCATCCTGGGCCAGCTGGCCACGGAGCAGCCGGAACTGGATCGAGTGCGCCTGGACTATGCCGCGACACTGTTCACCCTCGGGCATGACGAGCATGCGGAAACCCTGTTCCGCGAACTGCGCGCCAAGGAAGACCTGCCGGCGCCGGTGCGGCGTAACGTGGAGGGCTTCCTGGAACGCATCCGCGCGCGCCAGCGCTTCCAGGTCAACTTTGACCTGGGCTTCTGGCGTGACAACAACGTCAACCATGCACCGGAACAGGACACCGTGGCGGTGCCGCTGTTCGGCGGGCTGGAATTCGAACTGGGTGAACAGGCCGTTAAAGCCTGGGTGGCGCGCACCGGCCTGAACCTGCGCTGGCGCCATACTCCATTGCTGGGCGGACGCGTCTTCTTCGAGACCCGCGGGTCCGTCGCCCGCAACACGGCCATCAACGCGGAACAACACAACCGTACCTGGCTTACCGCGTCAACCGGACCGCGCTGGCGTTACGCCCTGGACTTCGCAGGACGGCGCCGGTCCGGCATGGTGCGCGCCGACGTCGGCGCCGAACAGCGCTGGCGCGGCGGCGACAACTATGCCCTGAGCGGCTGGGCGCGCCTTGGGGTGGAACAGACCCTCAACCGGGACTGGAGCGCCGGCGCCGCTGCCCGCGTCTGGCAAACGCGCTACGACAAACTGGACAAGGAACTGGACCCGTTCGGGCAATCCGTGGATTTTAACCTCACCCGGCGCCTGGGTCTCGGTTACCTGCGCGCCGGGGCCAGGCTGGCACAGGAACTGACGGATCGCCGCAACCTGCAATGGCAAGGCTGGGGGACATCGCTGGATTACACGACGATACTGGGGCAGAACTGGAACCTGAAAGCACAGGGATACATCGATGAACGCTATTACGATGGCATCTATGCTTTCTTCGGGGAAAGCCGCAAGGACCGGACCTACCTGGCCAGCCTGACCGTCTCCAACCGGGCGATAGCGCTGGCGGGCTACCTGCCGGAGGTCACGCTGGGCTGGACGCAGACGGACTCAACGATCCCGCTGTACGACCGGAAAAACCGGATCATGATGCTGGGGTTGCGCCGGTTATTCTGATATTACAGGCGAGTCCTACACCTGATAATTTGGGACACCCATAAATTTACAATATTTGACAATTTGGGACACCCATAAATTACATGAGTGTTTAAGATTAATGGATGTCCCAAATTTCAGTAATTTATGGGTGTCCCAAATTTCAGACCTGTGCCCTCTGACAGGAATTCACAATGTTGCCAGCACGTCGTCCAGTACGGATAACAGCAAATCCGCATTGTCTTTAGAAAACGGCAGGGGCGGCCGTATCTTCAGCACGTTGTCGTGCATGCCGATTTTGCCGATCAGCACTCCCTTGTCTTTCATGGCGTTGACTATGGTTTTAGCCGGCGCCGGTGTCTTCTCCTCCCGGTCCGTCACCAGTTCGACGCCGATGAACAGGCCGTGGCCGCGTACGTCGCCGATCAGTTCGTAATCGGACTGCAGGCCGCGTAACCCGTCCTTGATGTATTCGCCCACAACCAGGGCATTTTCCTGCAGGTTCTCCTGTTCGATTACGTCCAGTACCGCCATACCTACCGCACACTGCACCGGGTTGCCGCCGAAGGTATTGAAATACATGACCTGTTCGCGGAACCTGTTCACCAGGTCGTCCCTGGCCACCACGCCAGCGACCGGGTGACCGTTGCCCATGGGCTTGCCCATGGTGGAAATATCCGGCGTGACCCCGCCTGACTGGTAGCCCCACATTTTCTTGCCGGTACGGGCAAAACCTGCCTGCACTTCATCGGCAATGTACAGACCACCCGCTGCGCGAACATAACCCACGGCCTGTTCCATGTATCCCGGTGGCACATCCGGCAACCCTTCACCGGAGAAGATGGGACATATCAGCATGCCGGCTACACCGATGCCCTCTTCCTCGAACTCATCAACGGCCTGTTTTACCTTTCCCGCATAAGCTCCTGCCAGGGCCTCGCCTGAAAGACCGTCAATGGGCCGGTAGCTCTCAGGGAACGGCACTGCCTTCACATTCGGACTCGGCGAGGCCCCGCCATGAAAAGAAGTGCCCAGTTCGTCAACCGCAGTGGTGTTGCCGTGGTAGGCACAGTTGGTGCAGATTATGCCCAGCTTGCCGGTAGCCTGGCGCGCCATGCGCAGGGCGATCTCGTTGGCTTCACTACCCGTGCAGACGATGAAGGCCATGGATAAGGGGTCATCATGCAGGACAGTGAGGCGCTCCGCGTATTCCACGACCAGTTCGTGCAGGTAGCGGTTATGTACGTTCAGCGTCCGGGACTGCCTGTACAGGGCCTCAACCACGTGGGGATGGCAGTGCCCCACGGTGGGCACGTTGTTGTATACGTCCAGGTATTTCCTGCCCGCAGCATCATAGAGCCAGACGCCTTCGCCTCTGACGATGTGTACCGGTTCCTCATAAAACAGCGGGGCGCCTTTGCCCAGCAGGCGGTAGCGCCGCTCAAGAAGTTGTGAATCAACTGTCATCGTGAATAAACCTCTTTCAGGAGGCAGAATTAATTCTGCCCCCCGTAATCTCTCGTCATTTTCAGTTTTTCCGCTTCCCGTTGCAACACGTCCACAGCCAGGTCGATGGTATTGATGTGGGTGCGGTAAGACAGGATGCAAAGGCGCAGCATGTAAACATTATCGATCAGGGTTGAAGTCAGGAAAATAGTACCGTCGCGGCGTAAGGCCTCAACCAGTCTCCTGTTGAACTCATCCACATCACCGCCCACGCCGGTATAACGGAACACGAAGATGGACAACTCAGGCTCCGGACCGACCTCAAAACCGGGTGTTGACTGTAGCCGCTTCCAGGCATATCGGGTCAGCAGCAGCTTCTCGCTCAGCATGGCGCGGAACGGCGCGACGCCGATGAGTTTAAGGGGCAGCCACAGGCGCAGGGCGCGGAAGTGGCGGGTCAGTTCCGGGCTCACGTCCGCAGGCGAGACTTCCTGGTCGTGGAACGCCCTGTCCTGCAGGTAGTCAGCCGTATAATAATGCGACCGGTACAGATGCTCGCCGTCCCTGATCAGGGCCGCACCCAGGCCGAACGGGGTGTGCAGTCCCTTATGGGGGTTCATGACCACCGAGTCTGACAGTTCTAACCCGCGAAACCTGTGCCTGACCAGGTCGCACAGGATAAAGAAGCCGCCGTAGGCCGCGTCCACGTGGAACCATAACCCGTGCTCGCGGGTAACCGCGCCGATCCGGTCAAGCTCGTCCACGTTGCCCAGGTCCGTGGTGCCGGCCGAACTGACCACCAGCCAGGGTTCAAGTCCCGCTGCCCGGTCGGCGCGAACCATCCCGTCCAGGGTATCCGGGTCCATACGAAAGTCCGCATCGGTGGGCACTTCGCGCATGACACAGCCGCCCAGGCCGGCGATATGCAGGGACTTGGCCACACAGTGGTGGGTAAACCGGGTGTGATAGACCACGGCCCGGGGGTAATCCTGCGCGTTCAGGCCGTGGGCTTCACGGGCCGTCACGACACAGGTCAGCGTGGCGATACTGCCCCCCGAGGCCATTACGCCCTTCGCCGTTCCCGGATGGTAACCCACCAGTTCCGCCATCCAGTCCAGCAACTGGTACTCCATGCGCACCGCGCCGGGAGAGCTGGCAAACTCACCCGCATACTCATCCATCACTGCCGCCATGTAATCCCCCAGGGCCGAGTAATACATGCTGCACGGGGATATATAGCCGAAAAACTTGCCGGATACGGCACACAGCGCCTGGTCATCCACGTGTTCCTTGTAGATGCGCAGGATATCCCCGATATCCATGCCTTCCTCGGTAATGGGAGAATCGTAGAGACCGGCGCCCATATCCTCGGTAAAGTTAAACGCCGGCCGCTCCGGGAGCGTTTCCAGGAACCGTTCGGTATAGTCGTTGACCGCGCCCAGCAACTCCCGGCGCCGGCCCGCATCCGGCTCAATGATGCCGGCCTGCTCTGCAAACTCGTTAATTTGCCGGATCAGTTCTTCCATCGTTACCTGGGAACAGAGTAAAAATTTTTATATTTTTGGGGTCAGAGCAACGGGTCAGAGCAACGGGTCAGGGCAAAGGATCAGAGTACAAACACGTTTGAGTTAGCAGGTGATAGTACTTTTTCATTAAGTATTTTTACTCTGACCCGTTGCTCTGACCCGTTGCTCTGACCCCAATCAGGCTGCAGCGCCCTGCTCGAACAGGCTATCCCGCAGGGGTGGTTTGGTCTTGGCCTGGATGCAGACTTCAGGTGGAATATCAAACACAAACGCGTGATCGGGGCCGATGCCTTCCTCACGCAGGCAGGCAGCCATATCATCGTCAGCCTCGGTAAACCCGGCCCGATCATTGAATTCCCATTCGTCTTCCAGGCACTGCCAGCCCTGGTCGGCAATCTGCCGGCGCGTCACCTCTTCACCGTAAAACAGGCTGTAACAGCGACGGATTTCATCGAGGTTGGGTTGCATGAACTGGCACAGGCCGGAGGAATCGCACACCGCGTTGACGATCTGCGCATCCTGGGATGCGCGTACCGCGTCTTCCCCTGCCAGTTCCGGGTCGATGACCAGGCCGGCGGTATGGTCCGCGCCCATTGCGCTGGTGGAATAGGTTACGCCTGCCGCTTTCAGCGGGCGCGGGTCCCAGGCAGGCAGCGCCTGCCCCTTGGCTACCGGGATGCGATCGTGGTTACGGTGCGTACCAATGGACAACGCGCCGTTACCGACCAGCGCACCGATCTCCGTGCCGTTGCCGACGTCGTTGCGCAACAGGCTTTTCGCCCCTTCCGCATCGCCCCATTCCATGCCGCCGGAATCCATGTACACGGCGATGGCCGCGCCGGTTTCGATGGTGTCCATCCCGAGCTCATCGCAGAGCCGATCCAGGTCGGCCACGTCTTCCCAGTTATTGATGGCGCAGCAGGAACCAAGCAGTGTGAGCGTCTCGAACTCGAGCGCGGAAGTCACGTAGTTGCCGGCCCCGTCATGGATAATGTTGGAACAACGGACGATGCAGCCGGTCATGCAGTTATGCATCCCGCCGCCGCGTTCGGCGAACACTTCGTGGATGCGGGCGCCGTCCAGCTGGTCCACTTCCGGGTTCCTGCCCTCGGTCCGGTTCTTGTAGGGGAAAGTGTGCAACATGTTGGCCATGGGGACACCGGTGCTGGTGCCGCCCTTGAATATATTGTGCCGGCCATCGCTCAGGTAGGTCTTGCTGAAGGTCTTGTTATTGGCGGTAAACGCCTTGTTGTCTGCCGGTTTCCTGAGACGCGCCTTGCCCGGGTCTATCAATACCCATTTCAGACATTTGGCTCCCATTACCGCACCGACCCCGCCGCGTGCGGCATGGCGGGCGGGATGCCGTCCCTTGCTCTTGTCGGTAGTGGCGACGGAGGCAGTCTTCAGCATCATTTCGCCTGCCGGACCGATACTGATCGCACAGGCATTCTTCGCCCGCCCGGCGAGGAGTTTCTCGCAGCAGGCATAGTTCCACATCCCCTTGTAATCATCCGCAGCGACCAGTTCCACCCCTGCTTCGGACACCGCCAGCCCCCAGCGCCGTTCCCGGTCTGCCGGTTGGCCGGTCACGACAATAGCCCGGTAACCCAGCTTCATCAGATCCTGGCCGGGTTCCCCACCGGTGTTGGCTTCCTTGATGCCGCCTGTGAGAGGGCTTTTGCAACCGACGGACAAACGCCCCGAGGTGGGCGCCGAGGTCCCCGAAAGGATGCCGGGCGCCAGCACCAGGATGTTATCCGGACCCAGGGGGTCACAGGCCGGATCGCACTCATCCAGCAGGATGCGGGCAGACAGGGCTCGTCCCCCCAGGTATTTCCATTCCGCCGGGTAGTCCTCGATGGCGACGGCAAGATTCGTCATGTCGACACGGATCAACCTGTCATTATCCCAAACCCCGTTCATAGCATTCCCCTCGTCATATAATCGTTTCTCTATTATCTCCGGTCGAAAAGGGATAGTCCAACTACTTTTCCCATGGCCGGAATCCAGTCAATCGCAAATTTGGGACAACCACGAATTTGGAACAACCATGAATTTGGGACAACCATGAATTTGCAACATTTGTGAATTCATGGGTGTCCTAAATTTGTATATTTCGTAAATTTATGGTTGTCCCAAATTGGTTTTAACGCGGTAATATGACAATATGCCGGACAAAAAGCGAAACATATCGGTTGTGGATTTCAGCCTCACCAACCTGCCCGAAGATTACTACGAAGACCCGTATCCCTACTATCATGCCCTGAGGGAACAGTCCCCCGTACACCGCTTCGCCGACGGCAGTTACTTCTTCACCCGCCACGCCGACCTGTTCCGCATCTATCGCGACCCGAAACTGTTCAGCTCGGATAAAACGAGGATGTTCAAGCCCCTGTTCGGCGACACCTTGTTATATGAGCACCATACGACCAGCCTGGTATTCAACGACCCGCCGCTGCACACCCACGTGCGCAAGGCTATCGGCGATGCCCTGTCGCAGAAGACCCTCATTGCCATGGAACCGGGCCTGCGCAGGTTCACCGCGGAATTGCTGGACAGGCTCGAAGACGAGGGAGACTTCGACGTGATGTCCGATTATGCCTCCCTCATTCCCACAGAGGTGATCGGCAACCTGCTGCGCCTGCCCCGGGCGGACCGCGGGATGTTGCAGCGCTGGGCCAACGCCATACTCGGCGCGCTGGAATTCGACCTGTCCAGGGAAAAACTGGATTACGGCAACCGTTGTGTGAAGGAGTTCCTGGATTATCTCGCCGATCTCGTCGATGACCGCCGAAAAAACCTGTCCGACGACCACGACGATATATTGAGCCGGTTGATAAAATGGGAATCCGACGGTTTCGTATTATCCGATAAACAACTCTATCACCAGTGTATTTTCATACTGAATGCCGGCCATGAAACAACCACGAACCTCATAGGCCACAGTATCTATTGTTTACTCACCCATCCGGACCAGTTGCAACTGTTAAAAGACAACCCTGGATTGATCAATTCCGCGATCGAAGAGATACTGAGATATGAGGCGCCGGTACAACTCGGCAACAGGGCAACCACCGAGACAGTGCAATTCGATGACGCCAGCATACCGGCCGGGACGACGTTGACCTTCTCCATCGGCGCCGCCAACCGGGATCCCGCAGTTTACCCTGAACCCGACCGGTTGGACGTAACCCGCTATCCCCGCAACCACCTGGCCTTCGCCGGCGGAATACATACCTGCGCCGGCCTCAACGTGGCGCGACTGGAAGCGCGCATTGCCGTCCCGGCGCTGCTCAACCGCTTTCCCGCCCTTACCTTGACAGGCAAACCGGTACGGGACAAACGCGCCCGTTTCCGGGGACTGTTGTCACTGCCGCTGTCCACCCATTAATCCGGCACAACCGGGGACAGACTTAAGTCTGTCCCCTTTCCATGATTAACTTGTCCAGTAATCTCTCAAGCTGAGATTGCTCCTCGGCAGTCAACACCGTTTTCAATTCCGCTTCGTAACACAGCGCCAACGGGACAATCTGCGCGTAAATGCCGTAGCCTGCCTCTGACAGATTCAGAATCGAGCGGCGCCGGTCCGTTCCGGAAAATTCCCGGTTGAGCAGGCCCTTGTCCAGCAGTTTTGACACAGCCCTGCTGACCGGCACCTTGTCCATTTCAGTCTCGCCGCATACCTCATCGGCAGACAGTCCCGGCTGCTGGCCGAGCACGGCCATCACCCGCCACTCGGGAATGCTCAGGTTGAACTTTTCCGAGTACAGCCGGGCAAAAGACGCGCTGATGCGGTTCGTAACAATTGACAGACGGTAAGGCAGGAACTCCTTCAGGTTCAGTTCCGGGTTCTGTTTGCTCACGTTATTTTCCGGATCAAAATCAAAAAATCAAAGGGGTCAGACTCCATTGATTGTTCCGGCCCGGAAGCGGTATCCGGTAATCAGGATTTGAAATGCTTTTTCAGCTTCTGCCAGCATTCGACATAATTCTGCTGCCGCTGCGCCGACTCCAGGGCAAACCGGGTCGGCTGGATCACGTACCGGGACTCGAACATGAAGGCCATGGTGTTCTCCTGCTTGACAGGCGCCAGCCGGGGGCCGGAAGCGCCGGCAAAGGCCGCATCGTCGGGGCCATGGGCGGACATGCAGTTGTGCAGGCTGGCGCCGCCGGGCATAAACCCTTCCGGTTTGGCGTCGTACACGCCGTAGATCAGCCCCATGAACTCACTCATGACGTTGCGGTGATACCAGGGCGGGCGAAATGTATCCTCCCCCACCATCCAGCGCGGCGGGAAGATCACGAAGTCCACGCCGGCCGTTCCCGGGGTATCGGAAGGCGCGGTCATGACCGTATAGATGGAGGGGTCCGGGTGATCGTAACTGACCGTGCCGATCACGTTGAAACGCTCCAGCGGGTATTTGTAAGGCACGGAGTTGCCGGCCCAGGCCACCACGTCCAGGGGTGAATGGCCGATGTCGCAGGCATAGAGCCTGCCGGCGAACTTGCACACCAGCTCGAACCCGCCCTCCCTGTCCTCGTACGCGGCCACCGGCGCCTTGAAGTCGCGGTCGTTGGCGAACCCGTCGGAGCCCACCGGCCCGCGTTCCGGCAGGCGGAAATGGGCGCCGTAGTTTTCGCAGACGTAGCCGCGGCTGGGACCGTCGGGCAATGCTACGGAGAATTTCATCCCCCGGGGAATTAAAACCACCTCCCCGGGTTTTACGTCAAGCCGGCCGCATTCCGTGTGGATATCCAGCCGTCCCTGTTGCGGCACGATGAGCAGTTCGCCGTCCGCGTCGTAGAAGTAACGAGCCTCCATGGAGCGGTTCGCCAGGTAATAATGGATGCCGCAGCCGGCCTGCATGGCCGCGTTGCCGTTGGCGGCAAACGTCACCAGGCCGTCAACGAAATCAGCCGGCGCATCCGGTATCGGGATGGGGTCCCAGCGCATCTGGTTGGGCGGCGTCGGTATATCAGTGATGGGTCCGTTAAAAATGCGCGACTGCTCCAGGGGACGAAAATCCCCGTGCGTCACCGAAGGCCGGATACGGTAAAACCAGGTGCGCCGGTTCGATTCCCGCGGCGCGGTGAACGCGGTGCTGCTGAGTTTCTCCGCGTACAACCCGTAAGCCACCTTCTGCGGAGAGAACCTGCCCTGCGGCAAGGCCCCCGCCAGGGCCTCGGATTCATGCTCGTTGCCGAACCCGCTCAGGTACTCGTATGACTCTGCGGCTGCCGGAACTTCTGTTACCCTTGGGCTGATGACTGTTGCCATGATGAATCTCCTGTCTGGATTGACGGGGCCGGAGCAAGAAATTCGCAGACATTACTCTGACCCCATAATTCAATTAATTTTCCAGATAAAGTATAGTTACAAATGAAACTAATTGCAAACTAACCCGACCATGACCCAAGTCAACTTCACCAGCGAACACAACAGCCTGGCCGCGGCCCGGCAGTTCGACCAGGCCGATGAACTGGCCGGGTTCCGCGCCGAATTCACCTTCCCCAAGAACTCCGAAGGCGAACCGCTGCTGTATTTTGCCGGCCACTCGCTCGGACTCATGCCCAACGGCGCCCGCGAGATGCTGAACGCCGAGTGCGATGCTTGGGGCAAATATGCCGTCAAGGGCCACTTCGAAGCCGATCATCCCTGGGCCCGGTCTCACACCTTTGTCGCGGACAGCCTGGCGCGCATCGCCGGGGCGAAGCCCGGTGAAGTCGTGGCGATGAACACGCTCACCGTCAACCTGCACCTGATGCTGGTCAGCTTCTACCGCCCGACCCGGAACCGTTACAAGATCCTCATTGAGAAAAACGCTTTTCCCTCGGACCAGTACGCGGTCGACTCGCAAGCCCGCTTCCATGGGTTCGACCCCGGTGACGCCATTGTCGAACTGCAACCGGAACCGGGGCGACTGGCCATGACCGACCAGGACGTGCTGGAGCAGATCGAGGCGGTGGGCGACGAACTGGCCCTGGTGATGCTGGGCAACTGCAACTACCTCTCCGGCCAGTGCTTCGATATGCGGGCCATCACCGAACTGGGGCACAGGATGGGCGCCATGGTCGGCTTCAACCTGGCCCACGGCGCCGGCAACATCCTGCTTGACCTGCACGATGATAACGCCGATTTTGCCGTCTGGTGCTGCTACAAGTTCCTCAACGCCGGTCCCGGCGGCATCGCCGCGGCGTTTGTCCACGAACGCCATCACGGCAGGGGCGACATCCCGCGCTTCGAAGGCTGGTGGGGCACAAAGGAGCAGGACCGCTTCAAAATGCGGCGCAGGATAGACCCCATCCCGACCGCGGAAGCCTGGGCCATGTCTAACCCGCCCATCTTCCAGATGAGCGCGCTGCGCCCCAGCCTGGAACTGTTCGACGCCGCGACCATGCCCAGGTTGCGGGAGAAGAGCGTCAAACTCACCTCATATCTGGAATGGTTATTGAAAGAAAACGCCGGCGACTTCGTAGAGGTAATGACACCCCCGCATTCACCGGAAAAGCAGACCCGCGGCTGCACCCTGTCCCTGCGCTTCAGGAAAGACCCCCGGGGCATGCTGCAGGTCCTGTCCGAGAAGGGCGCAGTCACAGACTTCAGGGAACCGGACATCATCCGCCTGGCGCCCATCCCGCTGTATAACAGCTTCGAGGATGTGTACCGGTTCAGTGAGATCGTGGCGGGGTTTTGCGATAGTGTATAGCAGCAAATGACCCAACATTATCACGTATATAAAAAACATCTATGACGAGAGGGAATTGATATCGGAAGCAACTGTTAAGGATTTCTTAATAGTTCATCAGGAGGGCAACGAATCGTCAGACAAGCCAGTAAACTTTTATAATCTTATTTGACACGGCTGTACCAGGCTGGTAGTTTGCTGCTTATATAAATGTAATGAGAAAAGCTGTGTTTTCAATGGATACCGTTCATCCAATCTCTGATTTCAGCAGCAGGCCTGAAGAATATATTAAACGGCTGAAAGCCACTGGGAAACCGGAAATCCTGACCGTCAATGGCAAGGCCGAAGTTATCATTCAGGATGCCCGGGCTTATGAGGATATGATGAATCTTCTGGACTCACTGGAAAAGACAGCTCATGCAGCCAGGGAACATGAGGAAGGGAAAGGGATTGCCGCCGACGATGCCTTTTGCACCTTAAGCAAACGCATCTCCGGCAAATTTCCCGATGCCGATCTATAAGATCAGTATCCCTCCCTCAGTCATCACAGAACTCGAAGATTATTTCGATTTTATAGCCCGGGATTCCATAACCAACGCGATACGCTGGTACCGAAACATCCAGGATAAAATACTCTCCCTGAAACAAAATCCCAGGCGCTGCCCGGTAGCCATTGAAAGCCGCTATCGTAGTTACGAAATTCGACATCTTATAGTCGGGCAATATCGAGTGCTGTTTCGTATCCAGGGTGATACCGTAGAAGTGCTGCATGTCCGTCATGGGAGTAGAAAGAGAGAACTGCCTGGGTCATCACCGGATCGATGACATTATTTTGTTCAGTGTATTCAACAAAACTCTCTTATCTACGCCGGTTGAACACTAGTTGACTTGACCTGCTTGAAAACGGTATAGTTTCAAATGTAACTAATTGCAGGAGGAGAAAGCTGTGAAACTGGCCAGTCTTAAAGAGGGAGGGCGCGACGGCACCCTGGTAGTAGTCAATCGCGACATGAGCAAGGCCGTCAAGGTTCCTGACATCGCGCCGACCATGCAGGCGGCGCTGGAAGAGTGGGCGGATACGGAACCTGCCCTGGTAGAAGTCTTCGACCGGCTCCAGGCAGGAAACGTTGACGATGCCTTCGATTTCGACCCGAAACAGGTGGCCGCGCCCCTCCCCCGCTCCTACCACTGGGCGGACGGCAGCGCCTACGTTACCCACGTGGAACTGGTGCGCAAGGCGCGCGGGGCGGAACTGCCCGATTCCTTCTGGACCGATCCGCTCATGTACATGGGCGCTTCCGATGTGTTTCTCGGCCCCTGCGACGATATCCCGCTGGAGAGCGAGGAGTGGGGCATAGACTTTGAATCCGAGGTGGCGATCTTCACCGACGACGTGCCCGCAGGCATCACCCCCGAACAGGCAAAGGCGCATATCAAGCTCGTCACCATCATCAACGACGTATCGCTCCGGAACCTGATCCCCAAGGAACTGGCCAAACAGTTCGGCTTTTACCAGTCCAAGCCGCATACCGCGTTCGCGCCCGTTGCCGTTACGCCGGACGAACTGGGCGATGCCTGGGACGGCGGCAAGATCCACCTGCCCCTGCATTCCATCATGAACGGTGTAAAACTGGGGTCGCCCAACGCCGGTGTCGACAATACCTTCGACCTGCCCCGCTTGATCTCCCACGCGGCCAAATCACGCCCGCTCATGGCGGGAACGGTGGTCGGGTCGGGGACCGTTGCCAACGTAGGCAGCAAGGACGGCTCGTCCTGTATCTCCGAGATCCGCTGCCTGGAGACCATCGCCGACGGCAAACCCACGACGGAATTCATGAAGTTCGGCGATCGTATCGAGATCGAGATGTTCGATGAAAACGGCGCCTCCATCTTCGGCAGGATCGACCAGATCGTCACCCGGTACCACCCGCCGAGATGATATGAAACTGTATGGCTACTGGCGTTCATCGGCAGCCTACCGGGTACGCATCGCACTCAACCTGAAAGGGCTGGATTACGAGGTGGCGCCGGTACACCTGCTGAAAGACGGCGGCGAGCAACTCCAGGCCGAATACCAGGCGATTAACCCCCAGGGCGTCGTCCCTGCCCTGGTGGACGGGGACGTCAGCATCGGCCAGTCGCTCGCCATCATGGATTACCTGGAAACCAGGTACCCGGAACCGCCCCTGTACCCGCAATCGGTTGAGGCGCGCGCATTTGCCCAGCAACTAGCCCTGGTGGTCGCCTGCGATATCCACCCGCTGAATAACCTGCGCGTGCTGAAATACCTGAAACGCACCCTGGAACAGGGCGACGAAGCAAGGAATGACTGGTATCACCACTGGGTAAAAGGAGGATTTACGGCAATGGAGAAACTATTGGACGGCAGGGACTGGCAAGGCCCCTACTGCCTGGACGGACAGGTGACCATTACCGATGCCTGCCTGATACCGCAGATCTACAACGCCCGCCGCTTCGAAATAGCGATGGATGAATTCCCCAGCCTGGTCAAAATCGAACAGGCGTGCATGGAACTGGAGGCGTTCCGGAGCGCGGCCCCGGAAAACCAGGTGGATGCAAATACATGAGAGGAGTAAACCATGTCCGGATTTGACAAAACAGTAAACAGTTACGCCGAGGCGCTGGACGGACTGCAGGACGGCATGACCATCATCGCCGGCGGCTTCGGCCTGTGCGGCATCCCGGAAGGCTGCATCGCCCGTATCAGGGAAATGGGCGTGCGCGACCTGACCATCATCTCCAACAACTGCGGGGTGGACGACTTCGGCCTGGGCCTGTTGCTGGAACACAAGCAGATAAAGAAAATGGTGTCCTCCTACGTCGGCGAGAACGCCCTGTTCGAGGAACAACTGCTCAACGGCGAACTGGAAGTGGAACTCACGCCCCAGGGCACGCTGGCGGAGAAGATGCGGGCCGGCGGCGCCGGCATCCCGGCATTCTACACCGCCACCGGCTACGGCACACCCGTCGGGGAAGGCAAGGAGGTACGCGAGTTCAACGGCCGCCAATACATCCTGGAGGAAGCCGTCACCGGCGACTTCGCCATCGTCAAGGGCTGGAAGGCGGACCGTTACGGCAACGTCATCTACCGGCACACGGCGCAGAATTTCAACCCCATGGCCGCCACCGCCGGCAAGATCACCGTGGTCGAAGTGGAGGAACTTGTGGAACCCGGTGAACTGGACCCCACCGGCATCCACACGCCGGGCATCTACGTGGACCGGCTCGTCCAGGGCACTTTTGAGAAACGCATCGAACAACGCACCATAACGGAGTAATCCCATGGCACTCTCCCGTGAACAACTGGCAATGCGCGTCGCCCGTGAACTGCAGGACGGCTATTACGTCAACCTCGGCATCGGCATCCCCACCCTGGTCGCCAACTACATCCCTGACGGCATGGAAGTGATGCTGCAATCGGAAAACGGCCTGCTCGGCATGGGGCCGTTCCCCACCGAGGAGCAACTGGACGCGGACATGATCAACGCCGGCAAACAAACCGTTACGGCCATTACCGGCGCCTCCATCTTCAACTCCGCGGAATCCTTCGCCATGATCCGCGGCGGCCACGTGGACCTCACGGTACTGGGCGCATTCGAAGTGGACGTGGAGGGCAACATCGCCTCCTGGATGATCCCGGGCAAACTGATAAAAGGCATGGGCGGCGCCATGGACCTGGTTGCGGGCGCAGACAACATCATTGTTACCATGACCCATGCCAGCAAGAAAGGCGCATCGAAACTGCTGCCGAAATGTACACTGCCGCTGACCGGCGCCGGGTGTATTCACAAGGTGGTGACCGACCTGGCCTACGTCGAGATCGAGGACGGGAAGTTCTGGTTGAAGGAACGGGCGCCGGGGGTGAGTGTGGATGAGATTGTGGCGAAGACTGCCGGGGAGATGGTGGTGCCGGAAACGGTCCCGGAGATGGGGTTTTGAGTAAGTCTTGACGCGTGGCTGCTATGATTTGAAAAATGTATATAGCTGGACAATAAAAAAAGCGATTGCAGGTAAACCTAAAAATAGAGTAAGAACCGATTTCAGTATCCAGTTTTTTAATTTCTCTATATCTTCCTTAGTAGCCATAGTGTCTGCCATATTTTCCATTCGCTCTTGAATTACAGCCAGCTGAATTTCAACATTGCGCAACCTGGCTTCCCAATCTCCAGATCCATTTCCATTATCATGCGCAACTGCGCGACTCCTTTCTGGGCGCCGACCAAACTCCGCAATATTAGACACTATTTTTCTTCTCCTGACGCGCTAACCATTCCCACAATGTATTGTTATGCCAGCCATCATACCACTCTACAGATATAACAATTCCAGTGACTTTTTCCTCGTCGTTCATCCCAACTATATCGGAAATTTCTGCTGTTATATCAACATCTTTACCTGAGAAAAAAGCCAAACGGTCGTCAACGATGTAGTACGAACTTGCAGGGAATTGTTTTAATTTTTCCCAATCGTCAGGAGTAGGTTCAGAGAGAATAATAGCAAAAGTAGCCATACAATATACGCTCAGCTATCCATCACGATAGCAGCTTATTTGTGAAAGAAAATATAGCTTTGATTCAGTGAATAAAGTGTACCATCCTTACAAGGGTGAATCTATCTGTAGAATGTGGTATCCAACAAATTCTACAATAAAAACTTGTCAGAACTCATAAATCACACAACTCACGCCGCCCTCGCAAACTCACCATCATTCTCATGATTGAGTTTCGACTTGGAATCACAGGTGTGCGAATAGCAACGCCATCCACGTACGTAATTTGTTATTGTTAACCGGTTAGGATTGCCTTTAACCTGTCATGCTGCTCCTTGATCCATTGCGCGACTTCCGGCCATTCACTTTCGTCGTCGCCGGTCCAGTGTCTTCGGACAGTCACTGACCTGCCTTTCATGCTCTCCCCCTCCAGGTTCTCTCCAAGTTCCTGGTCACTCATCTCTGTGCGGATAGCCCTTGAGTATCCTTGTACTCGCCTCATCATTTCTTCCGCCGACTCGTCTCGGGTTTTCCAGACTTTGATATACAGCCAAAGCGATTCAGGATTTCCGACATATATGCCTATCCGGTCGCCGGTTGAGTTCAAAGCATCCGTCCATTGGTTTCCGCCTCGCCAGTCGTCCTTCTGTCCTGGTACACCACCCGTTTGTAATTTGAGAAATCTCCAAAAGCGCTGAGAGTGGTTGTTGTCATCGAACTCAACATCGATCCTGACATCGCATCGTCTGCCCATTTCCTGACAACGCTCCGCGCTGGCCGGATAGTCCCTTGCATAAGGATACAAGACGTACTCGCTATGACCCGGCACCGCGCGCAAGGTGCGTGTTCCGGCCATACTTCCGGCGGGATATCGACTAGCCGATTGCAAGTCATAGGTAACTGCTTCCCCGGAGAGTCGTTCAGCGTTCGCCGGGTCCCGGTCCAGGAGCGTGGCAGCGACGTTCAGCACCATGTCGCTCGCAGCGCTCTCGGTACGCCATGGACTTTCTTCGATGCGCCACCTGAGACCCGAGTCACGTGCCTGCGTATCGCGCTTGCCGGCTCCCTGATCCTGCCACGGCCAGCAATCCAACGCCCTGAGTGTTAACTCTTCAGCGCTTCGTTCCAGCGCCTCTTCGTCCCATGTATTTTCTTGCGCGAGACGACGCGTAATACCTATTGCGCTCCTCTTATACATTTCCCGTTTTGCATTGAACGTGATAGTACCCATGCTCGAGTTCGTGGCATCTCCGCTCAAGGTCAGATTTGCGAGGCGGTCGCGATAGCGTCCGTGTATTTCTTCAGCGCTGTCCCCCAAGTAGCTTCTCCACCCATTTGTCAACTTCTGCGGCATCACATGCTCAATCGTCAGGCGCTCCCGGGCCGGAGACTCTTCCTTATGTTCTGCTTCCATAAGCGCACATAACACCGCGAACGATGAACGGGTGGCACTGGCCCCGTAAGCCTTCCGGGTGCGGATGCCCTCACGAACTTCCTCATCACTTGGGACACCAACACGTGAGTTTCGGAGTCTTCGAATCCGGCCAAGCCAGTATTGCGGATAATCTTCATCAGTGTTTGGTCCAGGCCCATGGGCAAGCTCCGCCACAGATCTGTTCATCCCGGCTGTTGGCCGGTCTGCCAGCCATAGCCGGGTGATCCATGTTCCAATGCTTGAAATTACTTCAGCCAATTCTTCACTTGTCGTTCCCGTAGCATCATTCCGTGAAGCGTCATCAAGTAGCCGCAACGCCAAGGGACGGTGAACATCAATCCCCATTGCCCGTAAGTGCAAGAGCTTTTGTTCGACTTTCTTGTCAGGATGTTTCCCTGCCGTGCCGGTAATTATGCCGTAGAGTGACGCAAGTCGTGCAAGTTCTCTACAAAGAGCGGGGCGATCCTTGGCAAATCCCTGCTGTACTGCCCAGCGCCGCAGTCCTTCATAGGCTTGATCGATTCCGATAACCTCACCGGTATGCCAGCGTAAGAAGTCTCGAAGAAACGTGTCTATGGGTTCACTCGCGTGTTCTGCTCCCAGTGCCCGTTCTATATCTCGCCAGTGCTTGTCATGTAGATATTGCTGCTCCGCATCAGGGAGACCCATCAGCAGCCAGTTTTTGACCTTCTCGCTCTCGGTGAGAGGGCGACCGGTAGCGTTCAGACTCTCGAAGATCTGTTGAGGGTCTTCCTTATTGCCCAGGCCAATGGTGACTACCCGAAATCGTTCGAGCCCCTTGAGCAAACGGCCTGCTCGGCATGGGCCCGTTCCCCACCGAGGAGCAACTGGACGCGGACATGATCAACGCCGGCAAACAGACGGTGACGGCCATTACCGGCGCATCCATTTTCAGTTCCGCAGAATCCTTCGCCATGATCCGCGGCGGCCACGTGGACCTCACCGTGCTGGGCGCATTCGAAGTGGACGTGGATGGCAACATCGCCTCCTGGATGATCCCGGGCAAACTGATAAAAGGCATGGGCGGCGCCATGGACCTGGTGGCCGGCGCGGACAACATCATTGTTACCATGACCCACGCCAGCAAGAAAGGCGCCTCAAAGCTGTTGCCGAAATGTACACTGCCGCTGACCGGCGCCGGGTGTATTCACAAGGTGGTGACCGACCTGGCCTACGTGGAGATCAATGACGGGAAGTTCTGGTTGAAGGAACGGGCGCCGGGGGTCAGTGTTGATGAGATTGTGGCGAAAACTGCGGGGGAGATGGTGGTGCCGGAGACAGTGGTGGAGATGGGTTTTTAGTAAGTACAGCTTTTTCTCATATTAGGAGCAGTTTCCTATCGACCTCAAGCCACAGTGAGACGGCTTCTTCCATCCTCTCCATTAACTGGTCAACCAACCTGGTCTGGGTCATTTGTTACAGAAGCGGACAAATCTATTTGTTGACAACACCGCTCATGAAACGAAATGTAAAATTCGCGAAGTAATTGTTTTATGTCTGAGTCAATTTTGTAGTTAGCCTTCAGATATCGCGCTAGCATGAACATGCTGAGTACAACATAATCAGGAGTGAGTTCCTGAACAACTCCGCCATCTTTGGCCATGGGGTCATCCTTAAAAAGAGCATATAGTAAGTTCAGAGTGGCCAAGGTTTCCTTGGCCGACCTGTCATTTTCGAAGTCTTGGTTTCCAATCCCATCTTTCACAACGGTCGCATCGATCCACTCGACAATGGCATCGTCCTTGAGGTCAGTTACCCCTTTCGATTCCAACAGCACCATCCTCGCCAGCAAAGAGAGATGCTGCATCCGGCTATTAGGCCGGTTGAGAATGTTGAAGAAGCGATGTTTATCAGAATTCTTGTCTACAGGCTTATACGATTCGAAATCAAAAGTGATATCGTCAGCGTATTTCACAATGAAATTCCGGCCAAGGGAACTAAGGCGCGCATGAGCAATCTCCATTTGGTTAAGGCTTTCCCCTTGCTGCAATCGCCAAAAAATTTCCGTTGCAAGCTTCTGATGTTCAGGGTTGCGCGGATCTTCAATGTCGGTGATTTCATCAACATCGAACTCTTGCCGATCAATGTATCGCCGCACCTCTACTGGCAGTTTTGAATAGGTCTTACCCGGAATGTCTGGATGGATAGATTTAAGCGATTTGGGGAGTATGATCTCATCAGCATAAAAACGCTGGACCGTAGTAATACGTTGCTGTCCATCAACGACCTCCTGGATAGTAGTATCGCTATCAAGTCTTATCTTCCTGAGAACAATTTTCGGTACGTAATACCCACGAACAATACTATCAAGCAGACTCTGCTGCTTCTTTTTTGACCATACGGTTTTGCGCTGATATGGGGGGCGGGTAATATAATCATCTGGATATTCGTGGAAGTCCTTGATCTTTGTCTTGCTAGGGATGATCTTATAGTCGCGCGAGGGATCGAAAGCCATTTTATTTCTCCTTTATCGATAAGTTCATTTTACACATCGCTAATTGTTTAATGTTGGGGCGTAATATAATGAGATTCGGGGACATCCAAGATACTGGACGAATAACTTTACAAATTGTTCTATACACTTTGAAGTATTCGCAGTGTTTAGCACAGACGTGCTAGATGCTCCCCTGGAACATGAGGTTTAGTCGTGCCTTGTTTGAAGTGGTAGTCTACATACCGCAGCATACGTAGAACTCCCGTGCTACCAACAATGTGAATAACGAGAGTGAGCTTCTCTAAAGTCATACTTTTAGATTAAGCCTACAATCCGATTGGTTGCTATTGTACCGAGTCTAAAAAGTAACTCACTTTGAGCGGAGGCTTGTCTCCAAGAACGTGCGAGATCTGATTCCCACGGTGTAACAATAAGCTCGAAAGAACCGTCTGGAAGGCGGCGAAACATGACAGCAGAATCGGCATAGTTGAATCCGCCTTGGGCGATTGTTGGGAGATTTAATCGCTCCATTCGGTTGTTGCCATGCCAAGTTAGGGGCCTATCGTTCCAAACTCGTGCAGCACTGCGCAGAGGTGGATGACCGATTGTTAGATTGTGCGGGTAGTCGTACTGGTTGAAATGAAAGCCAAAGAATGTATGCCCACCGCGTGGCAGTTCCAACTGATTTTGGGACCCACCCTGTAATCCTTCCCCTTGAATCCACATTGCATTGTGATCGCCTGGATTGACAGCACCTGTTTCAATTACTGTTCGAAACAAAGGCAAATCGCCGTCGATGATGGGTGCCGGAGGCTCGACCGGCTCAGCTTCTGGTCCAACTGCGCCAGGTTGCGGCCGCTGCTGACGCGTGGCTTCGTATGTTGCCAGCAGTTCGTTCGAAAGGGCCATCGTTTCATGACCAGTTCGGGTAAACGCTGAGACGACTTCTCCAGATGCAACAGATTGCTGAGTCCAAGCTACCTCTGAATTCACACTGAGACCGCGACCGGTAAGGTTCGCCGACCCAATAAGCAAGTTGAAGGTATCGTCATTTTTTCCAAATGCGTACATTTTCGGATGGAATGCCCTTGAAGGGATCAAGGAACCATGTTCAAGCCTTTGCGTACCAGCGACCAGGACGCTTGCGTTATCAAGATCCAACCAATCGCGAAGAGCTTGTGGTTCGGTAAAGCCGAAGTCGAACGACGTGATAAGCAACTTTGGGATTGCAGCAAATGCCTCTCCGCCCAAAGAGTTGGCTACCGCGTCCAAGAGAATATTGGAGCCGCTACGTGTCACATATGCAGATGCCACCCGTAATTCGGTGGTATTTTGCCCGACAAGATCAACAATCGCATGCCGAATATTACCGGGTGCTGTCGAGTTTTGGATAATTAACATTTTGGTGGTCCATGACTATATGTCGTTGTTTTGGCTGGACATAGATCGTTACATTGACCCAGTAATATCATTCGATAGTGCGGAGTCAAAACTCTTTTCCGAACAATACTCGGAATCGACAAGTAACTCAACACAGTGCACTATGGTCGATCCCGAAAAACATGCGAATCTTATCGATTTACATCATAGTGCATCACTATGTTGCGTTTGGGCAGAGAATCGGATAGAGTGAGCGAAAGATGAACATAGTGGTCGATGGTCATGAAGGGAAGATACAGGAAATTAGGATTCCGGTTCACGGTGAACCTGATTGAAGACTATCACGATGTGCTTAAGGCATTTGACAACAAGCACGAAGTCTCAGTTTCTTGGGTGTTGCAGATAGCGATTGAAAATTATCTGCGTAGTTTCCCATCAGGTGTTATAGGAACGATACAGGCGCCCGCGGTTACAAGGTGTAATTAACCAGTGGGAATCCTGACATTGGAAAATCGGTGGGAGGAGGGCATGAAACATGCACAGCCTCGGAGTTCCGGTGCCAAAGAACTGTCTGTCGTTCTTGATACTCTCTATTCCAGAGAGCTTTCAGCTAAGCGTACGGGGCACCTCTACGGCGCATTTCCTTACCCAACCAAGATTTCTCCCGAAGCTATCGCCCTGTTTATCGCGGCCCATACTAAACCGGGTGACACGGTTTTCGACGGTTTCGCCGGTAGTGGTACGACGGGCCTAGCCACTCTGCTATGTGAAGACCCGCCAGATGAACTACGTTCTGAGGCCGAGCGTCTCAAGCTCAATGTCACATGGGGTGCCCGCAACGCCGTTCTTTATGAACTCGGGGCCCTTGGTGCCTTTGTCGGGGAAACCCTGACGAACCCACCAGAACCGCTTTTGTTTCGTAGGGCAGCAGAAGAACTTTTACGAGACGCAGAAGTTAAGGACGGCTGGATATATGGTGCCGTAGATCCTGACGGATGTGAGGGTACCATTCGTTATGTCATCTGGTCTGATCTATTACGCTGTCCGGCGTGCTTTCAGAGAGTCAGCCTCTGGGATGCATGTGTGTACTTTAATCCCGCGCGGATCTCATCTCTTTTCTCGTGCCCGGTGTGCGATCATGAAGGACCACTCGATAATGTAGAACGTATCACCGAGAACAAATGGGATGACATCATCGGTGGGGAGCAAGTACAGCGCGTACGCCGTCCTGCCCGTATTTATGGCGCTACTGGTAAAAGGCGCTGGTCGCGCCCAGCTACTCAGCACGATCTATTCTTACTGGAGCGTGTCGGGACCGAGCCGATCCCCGATTCAGTACCAGATATCGCGATACCATGGGGCGATCTTTACCGACGTGGTTATCATAAGGGAATCACACATCTCCACCAATTCTACACACGGCGTAACCTCTTCGTGTTTGCTCGACTGTGGGAACGCGCTTGCCGTTACGGAGGCACCCTTGGCAATGCAATGCGATTCTGGCTATTAAGCTATAACGCCTCGCACGCCACGATCATGACCCGTGTCGTCGCGAAGTCCAAGCAGAAAGATCTAGTTGTGACAAGCGCCCAGCCTGGCGTGCTCTATATTAGCGGCCTTCCGGTCGAAAAGAATCTATTTGCCGGACTACGCCGCAAACTCTCCACTATTACTAGCGCGTTCGCGATCATTCATGGGCGTAAAAGCCGAGTAAATGTTCACCAGCGGTCAAGCTGCATTGTCAATCTTCCCGACCAGAGTATAGATTATGTGTTCACCGACCCTCCATTTGGAGGCAACATTCCCTACGCTGAAATTAATTTTCTGAATGAGGCTTGGCTTGACCGCTATACCGAACGCAATGAGGAAATTATCATCAGCAGAGCCCAGGAAAAAACAGTCGCCGAGTATCAGAATCTACTCAAGATGGCTCTTAGCGAAGTTCATCGTATTCTCAAGCCCACCGGCAAAGCTACGCTTGTATTTCACTCAGCATCCGCAGAAGTCTGGAACGCCCTTCAATCCGCATACACCGATGCGGGATTCGGCGTTGAATGCACGAGTGTTCTCGAAAAAACCCAAGGCAGCTTTAAGCAGGTTACGACCAGCGGGTCGGTCCGGGGAGATCCTGTACTTCTACTCGGAAAGAATTCTGCCAAGCAGATCAGTTCGATGCCCGATGTGTGGACGGTAGCAGAGCAACTTTGGCAAGAAGCCATTTTATCCTTTGACCCTGGTGAACAGAATGTGCAGCGACTCTATTCACGACTGGTCAGGCATTTTCTGACTCATCATCAGCAGATACCTCTTGATGCCGAAACATTTTACCAATGGTACCGAGAGCGACATTCAGTAGAGATTAACCACGGTGCAAAGTATTGAGGTGGTCAAGACTATAAGAAATACGGCTCGCGCTTACGAGCAAACGCTCGACCCGGGGCGCCGCAAGCAACTTGGTCAGTTTTTCAGCGGAGTACCCCTCGGCAAGCTGCTTGCACATCTTAGCTTTAACCCCGTTACTCGCACTGTCCTTGATCCCATGGCTGGTCATGGTGATCTGCTTGATGCTACTTGGGAGGTAGCCGTCGAACGCGGGATCACGCTGGAGAGGATCGACGGCATTGAGATTGACGATTCTACCGCCGTGATTTGCCGCAACCGCCTCGCTTTAACCCCCACCAACGATAAGCGGCCTGAATCTGTGATCGTAACTGGGAATGCCTTTGAACCAGCTACATTAAAGTCCTTACCGATGAGTTCCTATGACTTGGTCATCACCAATCCTCCTTATGTGCGATATCAGGGACGCAAAGGGAGTGGTGACAGTTTGGATAATGCCCGCTCCGGGCTCAAAAAGGTCGTACAGAGTATTTCCGATGAAAGTAGCCGGATTGTCTGGAGTACTCTTGTACAAGGTTATTCTGGACTAGCCGACCTATCCATTCCAGCTTGGATTCTGGCCGGATTCATGGTTCGTCCTGGTGGACGGCTCGCACTGATCGTGCCTGCAACATGGCGTTCGCGCGATTACGCAGACGTAATCCGCTATCTTCTCTTGCGCTATTTCGTGGTGGAGACTATCGTCGCTGATACTCAGCCAGGCTGGTTCTCTGATGCACTGGTCCGCACAAACCTGATAGTAGCCCAACGCCTAATGGGTGAAGAAACCAGGCGGCCGCTCAGCGAAAAGAGTCACTGGACTGCAGCACGGTGGCTTCATATTTCTCCTAGTGCCGCGAATGACCATTCATTGGTTGGAAATGCTTTTGCGAGCGATCATCCAGAAGCAGCACTGTCAGAATGGTTGAAGAAACCATCGAGAACTTCAATTGAAAGCATTGAAGTTCGTAACTTCGACCTCTGCCACGAATGGGCTACACTACAGTCACGTATTACCCGATACCGATGGTATCCAATGGTTGAAAGTTGCAGCAAAGACCTGTCATTATTTCCCGCATGGTCGAAGTCCGTTGCTCCAGTCCTGCCTGATGCGTTGCGTCAAGTTTTGCCCACTGATGCTAAACCCGCCAACCTCGTTACACTAGAGGAGTCTGGAATCAAGGTCGGCCAAGGTCTGCGTACAGGCTGTAATGGATTCTTTTACGTCACCGTATGCGGCGAAGGCGAAGGCGACATGATGCCGATTAGATCTTCGTCTGCTGTAGGAAATTGGACATTCGCAGTCTCGTCAGCCGCCCTTAGGCCTGTTCTACGCCGTCAGTCGGAAATTGTACTGATAGAAAAGGGCAGCTTTCCGCCTGGCCGTGTGCTCAATTTGCGCGCATGGGTTCTTCCAGAAGATGTACAGCAGGTCGCAGATGCAAAGGCTGCATATGCATTGCGCCACGAAACCCCTCCACAGGTTATGCCCGCAGATTTGGCCGCATTTGTCCGTCATGCCGCTTCAGTTTCTATAGTTGGCAGAGGCAGTAGCATACCAATTCCAGAACTCTCCGCTGTTCGAACAAATGTACGGCGCGCTCGCACCAATACCCTCACGCCGCGCTTCTGGTATATGCTGCCGGATTTCAGACAGCGTCACTTACCTGCCGCGTTCGTTCCTAGGGTTAATCAGGGCACACCCTGGATTGAGTGTAACACCCGCCCACCTTTACTCATCGACGCAAATTTCTCGACCTTCTGGGCAATTGATGATGTCTGGTCTCCCTTCGCAATTAAGGCTATGCTCAACAGCGTATGGTGTCGAGCCTACATGGAAGCCGCTGGCACTCCACTCGGCGGCGGCGCACTCAAGCTTGAAGCGACTCACCTCCGTCAGATGCCCATTCCTCTGCTCACAAACTGTGATCGCGTTGCACTGCATACCGCGGGAAAATACATGCGCCGGAACACTCAAGAGATTCAGGCTCAAATTGACCGCATTGTCTTGCAGGCACTCTATTCTGACAATCCTAGCGGGACTACGCTCTCAAATTTTGCCACCTATCTCACAGTTCAGATGAGCAAGCTCTGCGCCGCACGCCAAAGGACTGCGTCATAAATTAAAATTTTGCTCAGGCCAGAAAGGCGACCAGGTACTACCGCGAACTATGTCAAGTCAGAATCATTATAGCGCTCTCTCAACTCAGCCAGCAAACGCGCTACTTGGTCGGTTGCATGGCCGCTTTCTTGGTCGGTTGCGGGAAACTCCCGGACAGCTTCAAGAATGGTTTCCAGCGTAAAAACAATAATCAGAACTGGACAATTTTATGCCTATCCGGGCGGAGGGAATGGGTCACTTTCATAAGAGTTACGTTCTCGAATTCGACCATCGCTCCCGAAAATGTATAATTCAGTATGCTCACGCTTAGCGATATCGCGTGCAGCCTCAATGGCCTCACTCTGTGTTTTGAAATACCGCGAAACACGAGTAGAGCCAGACTTGCGCACAGCCCATTTACCGTTTCGAGGCACAACAAGTTGAGTTTTACCGGGCATTGTTCACTTTCAAATGATTCTGACTCAGGGATAAATCATATCATATTCATAGGGGAGAAATTACTACTACTGCCATTCAAGGTAGGGCAATCTGCAATCCTTTAACGGCTGTTAAATTTCAACCATACACTATATTACATCCATAAAACGTGCAAACAATCACGTTTTACCCACGTGAAACGTGATCATATACCACATTTTTGCTATGATTCCATCTCGTAATCACTATAAAGATGTCTTATGCGGCGCGATATCGAACAACAACTCCTCCAATGGAAAGACTCGGACAGGCGCAAGCCCCTGGTCTTGCGCGGCGCGCGCCAAACCGGGAAAACCTATTCCCTGAGAGAGTTCGGCCAACAGCACTACAAGCGCCTTGCCTACCTGAACTTTGAAGAGACGGCGTCCGCCTCTCAGCTTTTCCAGGCGGACCTGGATCCGCATCGTATCATCCCGGAAATCAGCCTGATGCTGGACCTGCCCATCGTTCCGGCTGAGACGTTGATCGTTTTTGATGAGGTCCAGGCTTGTCCCAATGCGCTTACCAGCCTGAAATACTTTGCCGAGAAAGCCGGCGAGTACCATGTTGCGGCGGCAGGTTCGTTGCTGGGCGTTAAACTGGGCAAACCGGCGAGCTTTCCGGTGGGGAAAGTGAATTTCCTGGATTTGTATCCGCTCAGCTTCTGTGAGTTCCTGGATGCCCTGGATAAAAGCCGGTTGCGTGAGCATATCGATACCATCGACAGGTTAAGCCCACTCCCCGCGCCCATTCACGAGCAGTTGATTCACCTGTTGAAGGTCTACACCTTTACCGGGGGGATGCCGGAAGCGGTCATGCACTACCGGGAAAACCAGGACTTGCATAGCGTCAGAACAATACAGAGGGAAGTGCTGGACGCCTACCTGCTGGACTTTTCCAAGCACGCCAATCCCCGCGAGGTCATGAAAATTACCACTGTCTGGAACCAGGTCCAAAGCCAACTGGCAAAGGAAAACAAGAAATTTATCTTTTCGGCGGTTCGTAAAAGCGCCCGGGGGCGTGACTATGAGAGCGCCATTCAATGGTTGCTGGATGCGGGGCTGATCTACAAATCAGTGAAAATTTCCGCCCCCAGGTTGCCGATTGAGGCGTATGCCCAATCCAATATATTCAAGATCTACCTGCTGGACCCCGGCCTGCTGGCAGCGATGGCCGACATTCCTGCCCGCATTCTGATTGAGGGTGATCGGCTGTTTACCGAATACAAGGGAGCTTTCATTGAAAACCTGGCCGCGGCCACCCTGGTCGGCGCTCATGGGAAACAGCTATATTACTGGGCCAGCGAAAACCTGGCTGAAGTCGATTTCGTCGTTTCCTACGAGCATGAGCTTTATCCGTTGGAGGTGAAAGCAGGAATTTCAAGGAAGAAAAAGAGCCTGCTCGCCTATGATGACAGGTATCATCCCTCCAAGCTGGTCAGGACGACACTGATGAACCTGCGGCAGGATGGCAGAATAGTCAATATTCCGTTGTACCTGTTACACAGGTTTCCGGAGATTGTTCTTGGGGATTCACCTTGAGCAGCATTAAGTATCCTGGGCATCAGGAGTTTTTGACACCCGCCAACTGTCTGGCTTTCTGTTTGACTGATTTAATATCAAGCTCCCCAGTTTGGCCGCTCTCAATGCCTTGTGTGATCGCCACCTGAAGGGCGGCAAACTTCTCCGGCCAGCCGTCCTTTGATAGGTCGGGAGCAGTATCCGGGTCAAAATCTCGCTGTGTTGAGTCTTCGTTCACGTTGGTTTTCGAATTCAATCCGTATGAACTAATGCTATTACACTAATCGGCTTGATTCAAGAACAAACCTCTTCCCTTGACATCCAGTACGTTAAAGCGTAGGTAATCAGGGCAGCGGTTAACGATGATTACAATTAATGTAAACGAAGCGCGTACCAGGTTGGATAACCTGATTGATGAAGCATCAAAAACCCACAAACCGATTCTCATTGTCGGTATCAGAAACAACGTGGTTTTACTCGCTGAAGAGGATTGGAAGACCATCAACGAGACCCTCTACCTGGTTTCAACTCCCGGTATGCGAGAGTCCATCATCGAGGGGATGGAGACCAGCCTGGAAGAATGTGACAAGGCACTTGACTGGTAGTGCGAGAAAGTGTACAGAAATGTTCCGGCGAACCATGGCTCATTTCCTCAGTTCAGGAAAGATCCGGCCGAAACCCATACTGAGTAGAAAATCTCTCAAGCTGTCTTCTACCGTACAGGCCCGCATAAGACCGTCTTCACCCAGTTGTTTATAGATAGACCTGGCATCAAGCCCCTTGAAATACTCAGGCCAGATTTTAGCCAGTTCGGGTAATGACGCATCGGCAGGAGGTCTTTTATTCCCACATCCGGGAAAGTGTCTCAACAGGAATGCTTCAAAATTTGGCTCGCTATAGACCAACTTCACATTATCTTCTGCGATTAACGGTCTTATCCTGTTATCTCTATCATTAGAACGGCCCAGCTTATCTGAGTCCAGCATAATAGCCTTTACCAGGTAGTCTCCGTGGTTCCTTGAATTCCGTTTCATCAGCCTGATCGACTCCTCGACTACTTTCAGTGGATCGCCCCCGCCGGTCACATTGTTGCAATCGATATGTATTGGTAAATTATGGTAATCCGCTATTTGTTGCAGGTATCGCCCGTAACTTCTTTCGCTGAACCCCTCGGTCCCCAGGAAAATCCTCTTTCTCCGCTTTCTTCCCTGCATTGGCAACAAACCTCAACCGATATTCGGCACGGCGCCGAATACGCCACCCAGGTACTTTTTGTAGTAGTTGTCTACTCTTCTGACTCCGGCGATGTCTTTTAACCCATATACCTGGGTTCTGCCATCAGGAGTCTTCTCGGTGAAATAGATTTCCTCTTTTTCCAGATGTTCCAGTAACGACGCATTGTGGCATGCTATGAATAACTGCGCGTTATTTGGGTTGGTTCGTTCATCGTGGAACCTGCCGATGATTTCAGGTATCAGGGCAGGATGAATATCATTGTCAACTTCATCCAGTACAAGTAATCCACCTGTTTCCAATGTATAACGTATCAAGGGGAAGAGTTTAAAAAACTTTTGTGTACCCTGTGATTCAAACTCGTATGCCAGTTCGCTGTTTAACCCGGTATGTTGGAAAAGAGGCATTGGTACATGATTATGATTTGTACCGATGACAACTTTGTCGATACCCAAATCCAGCATCCGTATCTCACTGTTCAGTTCTTTAAGGACTTCATTGTCAGACATATAGATGTCGATAGTATCATTCAAGTCAGGATCATATTTTTGCAGAATAGAGACGTTCGTGAAAACAGTATTCACCACGGATGTAAAGGATTTGGAGATTATATGATTATATTGAACCAGGGTAGGTATGACACTGGCATTATCCCGAAATGTCTGCGGCGGATAATCCTTCACTTTTACTCTGAATTCAGATGAATCCTTTATCTGGTCCCCTTCGCGATGGAACAGCCTGCGGAATTTACCCTCCGGTGCAAAATACAAACTTTCTGACTTTACGATGAGATTTAGTTGTAACTTAAGAGGATTTTTATGACTAGGCGCGTTTCTTAATACCAAACTATATCGATAAATGCATTGCTTCCCACCCTCTATTAAGTTGCCATCGAATTCGACTTCAAATCGTGAAATTCCCATCTGGCTGTCAAAATCTGCAAACGGAAATATGGGCAAATTATTTGTTGGAGGTTGATTAAATGACTCGGTTAAAAACCACTTTAAAAATCCCAATGCACGTAATACGGTCGTCTTACCTGATGCGTTAGCGCCAAATATGGAGACGACTTTGGGAATCCTGGTAGCAGATATTTCCTTATTTATGGCAAAGACAGGCAAATCCGGCGCATTGCTGGGCACCGCAAGATCAAGAACCTGTATATCCTTAATCGAATAGAAGTTCTCGATTGATATTTTTCTTAACATGACATTACGACAAAAAAGATACTTATTTGCGAATTTAACGTGCTATGAACACTCGTTAAATGAAATATAAGACAATTTTTTGCCGATGTCAATATTTAACAGATCCTTTTACTCCCCCTCCAGCACCCCCTGACAAGCAGCCGGCAAATCGGCCATCATGATTTCGGGCGGTTGATCCTCCGGCGCCCGCGGCGGCGGGTACAGCGCCTCATCGGTAAACCACCAGTCCAGTTCCTCATCACAGCCGTCACCTTCGGGCGGTGCTTCCTGGTCAAGGCACGCGCCTTCATTTGGACAATGCAAGCGGACATGAAAATGTGAGTCATGGCCCCACCATGGCCGCACCTTGCGCAGCCAGTCAACATCATCTTCTCCTCCGTCCTCGCAAAGCCGGCGCTTGATCGCCGCGTTCACGAAGATGCGGGCAACGGATTCATCCCGCGCCGCGGCTTCGATAACCTGCGAGTGCGCACCGGTCCAATAACCGTTCACATGCAACCGGTTTAACGCAACCACTGAAGGAGAACTGATCTTCTCCCGTTCCGCCACGCTCAGTTCCAGGCTGTCCGGCGCACGCAGCCAGATATCGGCGTCAAGGCCGATCTGGTGCGAACGGTGGCTGGAGACCATGGGCCCGCCGCGCGCATGGCTGATGTCGCCCACGTACAGGCCGGGCCAGCCGGCAGAATGGGCTGCGCGGGACAACCGCTCTATGAATGCAATCATTTCGGGATGGCCCCAGTTGCGGTTGCGGGACAGCCGCATCGCCTGCCAGCCCGGCCCTGATTCGGCAAGCTGTGCCGCCCCGGCCAGGCAGCCTGCGGCGTAACCGCCGAACGGAGCGGGCGCAGTGTTCGTCGGCGCATCCACCGCGCTGAAGGCGAACTTGGCCGGTTCCTCGTGCTGTGCGCCGGCGCTGAATGTGAGAATGAGGCTGACGCCGAACACCGCTACCAGCCCGTTGCGACAGACCGCCGGACAGTTTCTAAGCATGCTTTTCAACGGACACTGATTTCCATCGATTTCCGTTTCTTACTGTTCTCGACCCACTGCGCCAGTAAAAACACCGGTCTGCTCCCTATTCCTCCGGCGTAAACTGGCTCATACTGGGCGGATAGGCATCATACTTCGGCAGGTCGTCGTTGACCTCGCACCAGCTTGCCTTTGACTGCCAGAACATGTGTGCGGCATGCCCGATGTCAACCTCCCCGTCCAGGGTGGCGGCGGTTGCGGCCAGCACCTCGCCGCCGTTGATCTCCGCGACCAGGGCGGAACCGCACACGCTGCAGAACAGCCTGGCGGAGTGGGAACTGGACTGGTAGCGGGCCACCAGATTTTCGCCTTCCAACCAGGTGAAATTCTCCGGCGTCACCGGTTCGATATAAGTGCCGAACGCGGCGCCGTGGTATTTCTGGCAGAAGGTGCAGTGGCAATGGTCGATATCATCGGATGTGGTGGTTACTTCGTAGCGGATTTTACCGCACAGGCAACTGCCATGGGTTTTCATGGTTGTCTCTGATCAGGTTGATTTTTTTTGATGGTAGAGAGCCGATATTATGCCTTTTCAGGGGAGCATAAGTAAGACTGGATTCCCGCTTGCGCGGGAATGACGGTTAGGTTCACACTTCCGCAAAGCCTGCCCCCCTGTGCAAGCAGGGGAACGACGGTTTATTTCTTCCGCATCTCCTTGAAGCCTGATACGAACCGGCTCAGGGTGTTGGACATCAGGCCGCGGGCAAGGTTGATGTCGATCAGTTGGAAGCAGGATTCATCCTCGAAAGCCTGTTCCAGGGCGGCGTGCAGTTCCTTTTTCGTGCCCGCCGAGCGGCCGCGGCCTCCCAGGGTGTCTGCCAGGGCGGCATAATCCAGCTTGTCCAGGTCGTTGAACGCGGATTCCGGCTGGAACGCGCGCAGCATCTCCCAACTGCTGTTATTGAACACCAGCACGATGGGGTTCCAGCCGTAACGGCTGCAGTTGAGCAGTTCCATCCCGGTCATCTGGAATGCCCCATCCCCGACCAGGATGAGGGGACGGCGGCCTGTTGCGGCCTGTACACCAAGACCGGACGGGACGCCGTAACCCATGGTGGCGTAATAACCCGGCGCCACCAGTTCCGTGTGTTCCATGTCCATGGCCGTAAACAGGCAGTCGCCCATGTCCGCGGCGATGGGCAATGCGCCGTAGTGGTGGAACATGTCATTGACCGCGGTGGCGATATCGGTCGGGGTGATGGGCGTATCCGTTAACTCCAGACCTTTTGGAAGGTCAAACAAAGTGGCCTCCCCTTGCGGCCTGTCCGGCAGCTTGTTATTCAGGGCCAGCACCAGTTCCTGCAATGGGATGTTGTGGTAAGTATGAAACCCCAGGGACACCGAACCGTCGCAGGCCAGGACGGTCCTGCGCAGGTCTATCTTTTTCTCCGAGATGCCGAAATTGGTATCGGACAACAGCACACCCAGCAGGAACAGGCCGTCGGAGGACTCGACCAGACCGGTCAATGCCTGTTCGCCGGCTATCCCCATATAGGTGCCCCGGAAGTCTATTGGCTGTCCCGCCAGCAACCCCTTGCCCATGAACGTGGTGGCTACCGGAATACCCAGTTTCCTGCTCAGCAGGGCAACGTCCTGCTCCAGTCCGTAACGGCGTATCTCCACACCCACCATCAGCACCGGGGAGCGGGCCTGCCCCAGCGCTTCGATGATCTCGTCCGTGCAGGCATCCAGGGCATCGGCATCGCAGTCACTGGTCAGCGGCAGTACGGGCACCGGGCCGCAGGTATCAAAGACCCTGTCACGAGGCACTTCAATATAAACGGGGCGGGATTCGATAATGCAGTTTTTGAGAACGCGGGCAATCAGTTCGGGCGCCTGCGCCGGGTCATCCAGGACCACCTGGTCGCAGGTTACTTCCTTGTACACCTGTACCTGGGAATGGAGTTGCTTGGCCTGGTGGTGCACCAGCAGGCCGGTGGACCTGTCCGCCAGCCCCGGGCCGCCGGATATGACGATGACCGGTGATTTTTCCGCGTAGGCCGCGGCGATGGGGTTGACCATGTTGAGCGCCCCGGCGCCGTACGTAACTGCCGCCACCGAAGGCCTGGTATGAAAGCGCGCCGCGGCATCGGCGGCGAACCCCACTGCGGGCTCATGGCTCAGGGTGTACAGCGGCAGGATTTTGCTTTCTTCGATGACCTTGAACAACGGCAGGGCAAAATCACCGGGGATGCCGAAGATCTCTTTCACCCCGTATCCTTTCAAGGCCCTGAGCAACTGTTCGGCAAGGTACATTGGTTATTGTGACTGCAAGCGGCTGGATTAATTCCCTCCGTTCGGTGTTTTAATGACATCCACTGCAAAAGTCAAGCACCTGCCTGTTGAAGTCCTCCGCAAATTCGTGGAATGAAAGGTGGGCCGGCATGTAATAGATCCCTGCATTCGGCTGGTTCTCGCTGATCCACTTCCCGGCTGCCTGTCGCCAGTCCTCGCGTACGACCTGCATGACGGGTATCTCCCTGTCGATCCTGCGGGCAACCTCCCGGTAGTCCAGGTCAAAACTGCTCCTGATAAGTTCAAAGGCAACAGGCTCCGGGGTCTTGGCGGCATCACTCAGCATCTCCTGTACAAACATGCTCCCCGGAGTACCGACGTAACAATGGTGCAGGTAGTGCTCAAAAAATTTCAAATGCCCGTATTCCTTCATCTTCCCGAGCCCGGCCTGCAATTCTGCTTCCTCCCCCTCGCCCCAGTCCGAACCGTTCTCCTTCATGATCTTCGGCGGTTCATCGATACTGATAAACCCGCGCACGTTACCGGTGCCGTGCTTTTCGAAATACGAATAAGCAGCAGATACGCCCATGGACCAACCGGCGATGATGCAATTCTCTATTCCCAGCCGGGTGATGAATTCATACAGGTCGGCGCCGTGCCGGTCGTAGTTGTTGCCGTCTGCCGTAACGCTTGAATCGCCGTGACTGCGCGGGTCATAAGCCAGGACCCGGTAGTGTTCGGCAATTACCGGGAGGTTCCGGGCAAACACCCTGGTCGTATAAGTCCAGCCCGGTATGAAAATGACCGGCCTGCCGGTACCGTATTCTAGGTAAGAGAGCGCTAATTCATCGGACAGGACGATTCGCTTTTTCATCAGAAGTCCTTGCGGACCTCGAGACCGAAGCTGCGCGGGCGGTTGGTCATGATACGGGGCCGCCCTGGTTTCTCCGCCGCAATGGAGCGGTTATCCGACAGGTTGGCGTGTTCGTTAGTCGCGTTCTTTACAAACAGGGCCACGTCCCAACTGCCCGCCTGGTATGCGCCGATACGGAAATTAAGCAACTCGAAGGAATCCCTCACCCGGGGCGGCAATATTCCGCTGTTGTTTCCACTGAGACTGTCGTCGTACCAGGAATAATCACCACGGATATAACCTTCCCAGTCAGAAAAAAGCGGGAAGCTGTATTCGGCAGCGGCATTAAAGGTGACTTCAGGCACCTGGGTAACACGGTCCCCTTCTTCCGTACCTGCCAGGGAATTGCCTGTTGTTATCTCAGCGTCGGTGTAGCCAAATCCCATGGATAAATTCAGACCTGCTACAGGAACCGCCTCCAGTTCGACTTCAACGCCTTTATTCTTTGCCGCACCGGAATTCGCCACGTACTGGAATCCGCAGGCCAGCCGGTTCGTCTGCAGAATATCGTCCCAGTTGATATTGAACGCCGAGACGTTCAGATTCACCCGATTATCAAACCAGGAAGATTTCATGCCCATCTCAAAATTCCACAGCGAGTCTGAATCGAACGTGGCCACGTCCTCGCTGGTAATGCCCAGGCCGGCAAGCTCACCCGCACAAAGAAGCACCGGTACGGACAGGTTTACGCCGCCCACGCGAAAACCCTTGGACGCGGAAGCGTAAACCAGCAGGTCGTCAGTGACATCCAGTTCCAGCAGGACCTTGGGCACAACCCTGGAACTGCTGCGTGAGGTAGGCGGCAGGATTGTCGGACCACTGTTGACAAACCCTCCCCGGTCGGAGGTGAAATCGATGGTCGTATCGGACCAGCGCGCGCCGGCGGTCAGTCTCAGGTCGTCACTCAGTCTTAACGTCAGCTCACCGAACACCGCAATTTCTTCCGTATCCTGGTCATCGTACGTGTAAAACACCAGGTCGGAGCCCAGCAGGCCGGGGGGAACCGGCACCGGAAATCCGGGGACAATACCCGTCAATATTGCATTCAGCGCACCGGTAAACTGCGCATTGATACCGGGTGCGAAGGACGGCGGATAGGTCAGGATATGTTCCCTGTCCTCGTAGAAGACACCCAGCGTCAAAGCCACGTCGTTAAACGGCAGGTCGCCAAAATCGGTAATGAAACGGGTTTCGTGCACCAGCGAAGAGTCCTCCTCTTCTTCATAGACAAAAGCGGGTATGTGAGGCTCTGGCAATCCACTGGCCGCAAACAGCAACCCGTCCAGCGTGCCGGTCTGGTCCTCATATTCCTCGATCTTGCGGTCGAACCCTGCCGTGGTGGATACGATCTCGCCAATTCCGGTATCGATATTGACGGTCACACTGGCAAGCCACCATTCCTCCTCGCCGGGTTCTGCTATGTTGTTATGCCGGGGTACTTCAAAATTACCCGGGGAGAGGTCGGCAAGCGGCAGGTTATCCGAATCGGTGCGTTGGTACATGAACCGGGGTCTGATACTGATGTTGTCCGCAGCATTCCACACGAACGAGATGGCGCCGCCGTAAAACTCATCGTCATCGACATTATTCACCGTATTGAATGCGGGCCTGTTGGAACCGGCTATATGTACCCGGTCAAACACGCCGGAATTCTGTGCGTAGTAAAACAGCGCACGGGCGCCCAGCACACCTTCCACAATCGGCGCGTTCACGCTGCCGTCCACCCGCCAGTTGATATCTCCCTCCTTGACGTCCGATATTGATGCCCCGAGATAGCCGTCGAACTCGTCGGCATCTGCCTGTTTCGTGATGACGCGCACCGTCCCGCCCATGGAGCGCGCACCGTAAAGGGTGCCCTGGGGGCCGCGTAACACTTCTACCCGGGAAATATCCGAGACCCGCGGGTTCATGTATTCCGGCACCGGGATATCGTCGATGTAAAAGCCGGTCGCACCGACCACACCGCCACCGGCCACGCCGCGGATTGCGGGAGAGCCCGAATTGAACCGGCCGTCAGCCTCGTTACTGAAGCCCAGGTTCGGGATCTTGACGCCGTAGTCGAATATCCCCTCGGCGCCGATACGCTGCAGTTCGAACTCGCCCAGGGCCGTGATGGACATGGGCGTATCCTGCAGGCTGGTCTCGCGCTTGGTCGCGGTAACGATGATCTCTTCAATAACCTGCGCCTGCACCGGTGCCGCGGCAACCGGGCACAGCAGGAATAAAATTACCCAGCGCCGGGTAAACATCATGATCTTTTTTCCAATCATTACTACCCCCATACAGGTGTATTTACATGATTTGACAAGGGACAGTATTACTGCTTGAATTAAGGGAGTGTTATCCTCAATGCGCAATATAAACGTATTTTTCAGGTTGAATTGGTGAGTACGTGCGATGGATTATCCGATTTGCGCAAAAAAACCTTCGATCAGGAAACTTCATCACCGGGACATTGATGAACAGGCGGCCAGGCTTACCGGTTACGATCAATCCTACCAGCAGATCAGCAGGGGTTCTTTCAGCGGCACCTTCACCACCTGTGACATAAACCGGGAACTGAGTCTGTTTTTTGAAAAGACCAACCAGGTGGTATATCAAAATGCCACGGTCCCGCGTGGTTATTATGCGATCGGCTTGTTGATGAATACCGACAGGACGCTGACTCTGAACTGTGAACCTTTCCCGAAGGGAGCGGCGTTCATCCTGCCTCCAGGGGCCGAGATGGAGGGTATTTCATCGCCCGATATGAAAATCTGTATCATCCACGTATCCTGCGATTTACTGAAACGCGAGCTTCAACACCAGTACCGGGAGTTGAACCTGTTCAACCCGGACCGTATCCCCTATATGCTCGTTAACAACGTTACGGAAACGTGGCCCCTGTATTCATTGCTGGAAGATTTTCTGACAGGGGCGGATAAAGTGCATCTTTCCCTGGAAGGCGCGAACCAGTTGGCGGCACTCAAAAATACCTTGCTGGAAACGATATGTTCGGTGTTTATCACCAGGAACGAGTCTGACAGGAATAAAACCGGCATGACGACAAGAACCAGACACCACCGGCTGTTCCATGATGCACTGGACATAATCAAGGATAATATTTGTGAAGAATTGACGGTCGGGAAGCTGTGTGAAGAACTGACGGCATCACGGCGCACACTGGAATACGTATTCAATGAGAACATCAAAATGAGTCCGGCCAAGTACATAAGGGCCTTGCGCCTGAATAACATCAGGCGGGAAATCCTGTCGGTGGAGCACAGCACCCTGGGCGACATCGCAGCAAAATGGGGCATCTGGCACCTGGGCCGCTTCGCCAGGGATTACTACCAGCTTTTTGGAGAACTGCCTTCAGCGACCAAAGGGAATGCCGTCAGACGTTGACGCAGGGACCGAGACAGGATACCTGGGGTCAGAGTAAAATCTTAAGGAGCGTTGCCGATGGCAAAATCGGCGGTGATTTTACTCTGACCCCACAAATTCGAAATCTGTCCCCCTGCCGGCCGTACCCCGCTACAAGGCGTCCTGACCCAGGACCCCGCGCCGGACCTGGTCCTGCTCAATGGACTCGAACAGTGCCTGAAAATTGCCTTCGCCAAATCCGTCATTGCCCTTGCGCTGGATAATCTCGAAGAAAATCGGCCCGATCACATTCCCGGTGAAGATCTGAAGCAGGATCCCCTGGCCTTCAGTGGGCGCGCCGTCAATCAATATGCGGCGCTGTCTCAGGGCGTCCATGTCTTCGCCATGGCCGGGCAGGCGCCGGTCTACCCCGTCGTAGTAGCTGTCAGGCGTATCCTGGAATACGACGTCGTGGCCGCGTAAGGCATCCACGGCCGCATAGATGTCATCCGTTGCCAGGGCGATGTGCTGGATGCCCTCACCGCGATATTCACTGAGATACTCCTCGATTTGTGATTTGTCGTCGGCAGATTCGTTGATCGGTATTCGAATCTTCCCGCACGGACTGGTCATGGCGCGGCTTTTCAGCCCGGTCAGTTTCCCTTCAATATCGAAATACTTCAGTTCGCGGAAGCTGAATAATGTCTCGTAGAACCCGGCCCACTTGTCCATATTGCCGCGCCGGACGTTGTGGGTAAGGTGGTCCACACAGGTCAACCCGGTGCGCATGACCGGGTAAACTGTCTCAACCGGGACAAAATCCACGTCGTAGACGTTCCTGTCTCCATAACGGTCGACCAGGTACACGCGGCTGCCGCCTATTCCCTCAATGGCAGGGATATTCAATTCCATTGGTCCGGGCCTGGTTTCCACACCTTGCGCGCCCAGGTCAAGGGCCCGGGCATAGGCCCCGGCCGCGTCCCTCACCCGGAATGCGACGGCGCAGATGGACGGTCCGTGCTGCTCGGCAAAGCGCTGTGCAAAACTGTCCGGTTCGGCGTTGATGATAAAGTTGATATCACCCTGTGAATGTAATGTGACATTCTTACTGCGGTGTTTCGCCGTTGCCGGGAAACCCATTTTTTCAAACAGGTTGCGTAACAAATCCGGGTCGGGCGCGGTGTATTCGATAAATTCGAAGCCGTCGGTGCCCATGGGGTTGTGAGTGTCAGTCATATTCACCTCTGTCAAATAGTTGCTTACACAACTAATATTAGTTGCATAAACAACTATAGTCAACATTTATGTGAGGGCTAAGTAGCTTGACACGGTGTTGGTCATAACTCAGAATTGTTTCAAGGAGACAACATACCAGGGGCAATACGGACAGGACAGGTTGCCAGGATTTTGAAGGATACAGGAAAGGAATAATGTCTGAAATCGATAAAATCAAAGAGGAGATTGGCTGGCTGAAAGTTGTCTTCGGACTGTTGATTGTCACCGATATTTCCCTGTTGGGATGGATAGCCCGGAACATATTTAACATTCATGTCTTGCATATATTAGCGACTGTTATCATAATCGTATTGCTCACGGAGTGGATCATTGTGATTAACCGACGTGTATATAGAAAGCTCGATGATTTGCTGTGTAAATTCGGGGACAGAATTAATTCTGTCCCCAGCAAGCTGAGTTAAATGCTGTCGGGGTGTGCAGAGATCTGATCATGAGAGTTTGGGAGACTTGTAATGGTAATAGGTGAATGGCTGGTTCTTCTGGCAGCTCTTATATTCACGGTCGGCATGGGCATATTAGTCAGGGATATCCTTAATCATGACAAAAAGCGTCGCTGACAGCTGACTTTTGCCTGCAAACCGGCGCATCGCAAATACAAACTGCTTTGCGACACCGTAAACCCCTGCAACTGGAATCATTCCTGCCCTACCGGTTGTCCCTGCTGTCGAATGCCGTCAGCGGCGCCATCGCTGCTGTCTATGGGGACAAGTTCGCCATTTCCATGCCGGAGTGGCGCATCATGATGATCCTGGCGGAATACCCGGACGTGTCGGCCGATGAGGTGTGCCGGCGCACAAAAATTGAAAAGTCCGTGGTCTCCCGCGCCGTGGCGCGGTTACTCAAGCGTCATTTCATCAACCGGGAAATCGATGAAGATGACAGGCGCCGTTCAATCCTGAGACTTTCCGAAACCGGCTTATCCGTCTATGATGAAGTGATGCCCATAGCCAGGGATTACGAAGCAAAACTGTTGTCCGGTTTGACCGCTGAAGAGATGGAAACCTTCAACGCCATGATTGACAAACTGCTGGAAAAGGCATCCTGTATTGAATACTGACAGAGCAATTCCAAAAGGGGACGGAATTAATTCCGTCCCCCGCCTGCACTGGAGAACAATGCCAGTGGCAACGCCAGTGGAGATTTTACTCTGACCCCATAAATTTATTAACAGGAGAACATTGATGGAATTGGCCGTACTCGGCGGCGGACATGGCAGTTATGCCGCCGCCGCGACCCTCACCGAACAAGGTCACCAGGTGCGTTTCTGGCGCCGCAACAGGGAGGCCTTCGAACCGGTACTGAAATCCAAATCCATTACCGTCCTCGACAGCAAAGGCAGACGGGACGTGGAGATCCACCGGGTTACGACCAACCTGGCGGAAGCGGTAGACGGCGTTGAATTGATCGTCATTCCCCTGCCGGCGTCGGTCCATGAAGCCCTGGCGCGGGAACTGGCGCCCCACCTGGAAGACGGCCAGGTCGTCTACCTGCCGCCGGGCACTTTCGGCAGCTACCTGTTTGCCAGGGCCATGCGTGAGGCAGGCAACCAGGCTGACGCCAGCTTTGCGGAAACCGGCACGCTGCCTTACCTGGCCCGCAAACGCGCGGCTGACCTGGTCGCCATCAGCGGCTATGCCACGCGTCTGCCCAGCGGCGTCTTCCCGGCAAAAAACTCGCAGCACGCCTTTCCGATACTTGAGCAGGCATACCCGGTCATAGAACGTATCGAAGACGCCCTGAGCGGGGCCCTGATGAATGCCGGACCGATAATTCATCCACCATTAATCATGATGAACGCCGGTCCCATGGAGCATTTTGACGAGTGGGACATCCACAACGAAGGCACGCAACCCGCTATCCGGCGCGTCACGGATGTACTTGACTCAGAGCGGATTGCCATCCGCGAGGCATTCGGCTATGCCCCGCCCCATTTCCCCCTGGCCGACCATTACAGCCTGGACGGCGATGAGTGGATGTACGGCAACGCCGCCCATGAAAGACTGACGGACAGTGCGGACTGGCGCGAATACATCGACCTGATAAACCACCGTTATATGACCGAAGACATGGAACTGGGACTGGCCCTGCTGGTCTCCTGCGCCGATTACCATGGGCTGGACACACCGGTATCCCGCGGCCTGCTGGCGCTCGGATCGGCGATAACGGGACGGGATTTCCGTGAGACGGGTCGCACCCTGGGAAACCTGGGCCTGGCGCACCTGGAGCGTTCAGAGCTGACGGAATTGCTGTATGAAGGTATCCGCAGATGACGCAGATTAGCGCAGATTTCTTATGCCGGAAGGGGGACAGTGATCATGGATGTAAATCTACGATGGCGTTCTTTTTGAGGCTTGGTTCCCGGGGTATTCGATGACGGACAGGCACATACTGGCCGTGGGCGCCGGACGCATGGGCAGAGGTATCGCCCACATGTTCTCCTACGCGGGTTACCCGGTTACGCTTCTTGACGTAAAGGACCGCGACGGAGACGGGTTCGGGCAACTGGTCGAAGCCGCACTGGCTGAAATCGAATCAAATCTCATGTTCCTGTCCGGGCTTGGTCACATTACACAGGCCCAGGTAAATAAAGTCATCGAACTCATTCAGATCAGACCGCTTGCGAGCGCCGCTGATGAGCTTGCCGCGGCTGATGTCATTATCGAAGCGGTTCCGGAGACCCGGGAGGCGAAACAGAAGGCGCTCGAACTGACCGGTGAGCATGCCCGGGATGATGCCATCGTGACCTCGACAACCTCTTCAATGGTGGTGACCGAACTCGCACAGTGGGTAGCGCGGCCGGATCGTTTCCTGAACACGCATTTTCTCAACCCTGCATACCTTATTCCTCTGGTGGAGGTCAGTCCCTCCCCGGATACCGAGGAAAGCGCGGTAACAGACATCATCGCCCTGTTTGAAGCAATCGGCAAAGTACCGGTAAGGTGTTCGGCCGCGCCGGGCTATATCATCCCGCGCCTGCAATCCCTGCTGATGGCGGAAGCCTGCCGCATGGTGGAAGAAGGCGTGGCCACGCCGGAAGAACTCGACAAGGCCATCACCCACGGCTTCGGTCCGCGTTATGCGACCCTGGGGGTTATGGAGTTCATCGACTGGGGCGGCGTCGATATCCTTTACTACGCCGGCCATTACCTGTCCAAGGCGCTGGATTCACCGGGCCACGCCCCGCCGGAGGAAGTGACAAGAATGATGGAAGACGGACGCAAGGGCATGCGCGAAGGCCGGGGCTATTACGATTTCCGCGATATGGACGTAGAGGCCTGGCAACAGGAAAAGCTGACGCGCTTCGTCACCTTGCTGGACGGGCTGGGACAGATCCCGCAGCCGGGAGTTTAATCGAGGTCGATCAATCATTTTTGGTGCTAGAGTAAAAACACAATCCCTGGCATGCCGGGGACGGATTTTAAATCCGTCCCCATTGTCTCCGTTTGTTTTTACTCCGACCCCAAATATTAATCAATCCGGATAATTCCCTTATCCTTCATATAGTTGACGATGATATCGACTTCCTCCTCAAGCGTCATCCGGTCGGTATGGAGATGTATCTCCGGGCTTTCCGGTTCCTCGTAAGGGTCGTCGATCCCGGTAAAGTTCCTGATCTCCCCTGCCCGGGCTTTCCTGTACAAGCCCTTGGGGTCGCGCTGCTCCGCCACATGCAGGGAACAATCCACGTGGACTTCGATAAAATCGAAGCCCGCATCCTGGTGCAGTTCCCGCACGCGGTCGCGGTCCTCGCGGTAAGGGCTGATAAAGGCGGACAGGACCAGCAGACCCGCATCCACAAACAGTTTCGAGATCTCGCCGATACGGCGGATATTCTCCGTCCGGTCCTCCGCGGAGAACCCCAGGTTCCTGTTGATACCCATACGGATATTGTCCCCGTCCAGCCGGTAACTCAGTTTGCCGCGTTCGTAAAGGGCTGCCTCAAGCGCGACGGCTATGGTGCTCTTGCCGCTGCCCGACAAGCCGGTAAACCAGAGCGTCGCGCCTTTCTGCCCCAGAAACCGGTTCCGGTCCTCACGGGTGATGTCTCCTTCATGCCAGTGGACGTTGGTCGCTTTTTGTTTTGTCATATGTTGGTTCCGTGTTTCACCGTTCCGGTCTGCCGGATAGTTTGAAGTCAGTTTAACATGTAACATAATCCCCAATTGCAGGCAGAATAACAGAGTGAATAACGACAGAAAACCGGTGGTCATCAGTTACGCGGCCAGCAAGGTGGGCAAACTCGACCAGACACGGTTCGAGCATGAAATCCTGGCGGACGTGGTCATCGATGCCGTGGGCACTGCCGGACTGGACAAGACTGATATCGGCTCCGCCGTATTTACGGCGCCGACACCTGCCACACGCCAACGGGCTTTCGCCACGTTCATGGCGAGCCGGTTGGGGTTGCACTGTCAGGGACAGATAGCGGAAGTCAGCAACCTGGGCATTACCGGCGGCTTGGCATTCGAGCAGGCCTGCGCCGACGTAGCCGGCGGGCGGGCCCGTGTTGCGCTGGCGCTCGGTATTGAGTACAGCAGCGCCGTCGATGCCGCGACCATGATGGAACAGGGAATTCGGGCCGCCGGCGACGTGAATTTCCAGACACCCTTCGGCCTGACGCCTATCGCCTGGTACGCTCTGGACGCCGACCGTTACCTGTACGAGACCGGGACCACCCGCAGGGACCTGGCCGCGATCGCGGTCAAGAACCGCCAACATGCCATGCTCAATCCCCTGGCCCAGTTCCAGACCCCGCTGACCGTCGCAGACGTCCTGGAACAACCCACGATCGTTGAGCCGCTGGGGCGTTACGACGTGCCGGCGCGCAGCGACGGCGCTATCTGCCTGGTCGTCACGTCAGAAGTGGTTGCCCGCGGGCTAGGCAAACCCTTCCTGCGCGTACTGGGACGAGGATTTTCCCATGACGGGCGACACCAGGTGGGATCGTCGCCTCATGACATCACCGATTTTCCCGCTGCCCGGCAGGCGACGGCGACAGCCCTGGAAGACGCCGCCGTCAGCCTGGAACAGGTTGATGTCGCCGAACTGTATGCCCCCTGCACGATCACGGAAGCGCTTGTCGTCGAAGCAATCGGGCTGGCGGAAAAAGGCAGGGGAGCGCTTGCCGCGGGCGCCGGCGAGACTGCCATCGGCGGACGTATCCCGGTATGCACGTCCGGCGGCTGCCTGTCACGGGGGCATCCGCCCGGACTGACCGCACTGTACGGCATCGCCGAGTTATTCGACCAACTCCTGCACAGGGCAGGCAAACGCCAGGTTGCCGGCGCCGGACTGGGACTGCACCTGTGCGAACTGGGCAATTACAACGCCGCCCTCGCCCACGTAATGGACGCAGGTAACTGACCATGGAAATCATCAAAGTCCCGAAACGCCTCTCTATCGTACCGGAATACTCCGCGTTCTCGGACACGTTTCGCCAGGGACTTGCGGCAGGAAAGTTCATGACAACCACCTGCTCCTCATGCGGTAACATGACGTTTCCCCCGAAACAACACTGCTCGGACTGCTGGTCGGCGGAAATGGAGTGGACCGAACTGTCCGGCAACGGCATCCTGTACGCCAGAACGACCATCCATGCCGCGGCCACACAGTTCCACGGCGAAGTGCCGTTCAGTGTCGGTATTGTCGACCTGGAGGAAGGGGTAAGGTTGGTTACAGGTTTGCTCGATGACCCGGTCAGGATCAACAACGATGCTGCAATCAGGCTGGTAATATTGTCATACGAAGACGGGCTGTTGTTCGCGGCAAGACCGGCGTAACCGGGCACCTACGGCCAGGATGGCGGGTTGCCCCGGATAGGGAATATATTACATCGCATAATTATTTGCCGGGGAAAAGAGCTAGAATTACGGTTTGTATATTTTGCCAACGTGGGGGTACTTGTGGATAAAATGCATTTTAAAGCGATAGTAACCAGCCTCTTATTGGCGGCGATTCCTGCCATTTCCGGCGCCCAGGCGGTGCTTGAAGAGGTCGTGGTGTCCGCCCAGAAACGCGAACAGTCCATCCAGGACGTGCCGATTTCCATCACGGCCATCAGCGGGGAGAATCTATCAGCAAATATTGTACAAGACATTTTTGATCTCCGCGCGACTGTCCCCGCGCTTGAGATCAGGGGCATCGATCCACCCAGCCAGGGTGCGGCCTTTGCCATCCGCGGCCTGGGGTCTTCGGTTTTTAACATGGGGTTTGAACCTACTGTCGGCACCTTTATTGATGGCGTTTATGTGAGTCGTTCCGGCCTGGTGGCGAGCAATGACCTGCTTGACCTGGACAGGGTTGAGGTATTAAAAGGCCCGCAAGGCACCCTGTTCGGCAAGAACACTACCGGTGGCGTCGTCCATTTCGTCACGAATAAACCCTCGTTCGATGAAATGGAGGGCTTTGCTGAAGTTACCTACCAGGAATATGACCAGGTCAGGGTGAGAGGCGTACTTAACGTGCCTGTCCAGGACAACTTCGCGGCCCGTGTAGCCGCATCCTGGCATAATGGAGATGGATATCTTGATAACGCAAACGGCAAGGAGATCAATGACCGGGACCGGTTCACGGTACGCGGCCAATTGCTGTGGGAACCGAGTGACGATTTGAACATCCGGGTTATTGTCGATTATAGCGAAGTGGACGAAAACTGTTGCTGGGCAGTCAGACATACCAATAATCCGCTAAACCCTTTTGTTAATGCGCCTCTGGCTGCAGCGATCGGTTCCAATCTTATAGACCCTCCTGATGTGGATAACCTCAGAGTAGCCTCTAACGGCGATCTGGTTTTTGATGCCGAAGACTTCGGCATATCAGGTGAAATAAACTGGAGACTGGGCGATATAACGGTGACATCCATCACCGCTTACAGGGATTACCAGGATGTGACTATCAAGGACAATGACTTCACCGGTGTGGATATGCTGATTAATACGGATACGCTGCCGGAGGTGAGTATCGTCTCGGAAGAATTCCGTATTGCCGGGGTGAGCGAGGACATTGGATTTGCCCGGTCGCTTGACTGGGTTGTCGGATTCTATTATGCCAACGAGCAAATTCAGCGTACCCGGGAATTTGTCTGGGGGTCACAAATCACCGCATTTCCGTTTTTCGCTCCTGGTTTGTTCGGCAATGTCCCGGGACGTGCGTTCTTCGATGAATTCAGCCAGGACGTAGACACCATAGCCGGTTTCGGCCATATCACCATCGACATTAACGATAAACTGTCACTGACAGGCGGCATCCGTTACACCGATGACGATAAGAGCGCCAGCCACAGGGGCCAGACGGGTATTCCGGCTGCGCCTTTCAATAACTTACCGCTTGCCGTAGTACATGACTTCGATGCGACAAGGGCAGACAGTGAGGCAACAGGCACTGCCAGCATTCAATATCATGTGACAGACAATGTGATGGGCTTTTTCACCTATAGCCGCGGTTATAAATCCGGCGGCATCAGCCTGAACAGGGATGCTGCAGGTAACGCACTGAGCTTGGGCGACCCAGTCTTGGGGTGCCCTCCTGGAGGCACTCCCGTACCTGCATCTCCATTCTGCGCTTTCCCGCCGGCTGATCCTACATTCGAACCGGAATTTGCCGACCATTACGAAATCGGTTTCAAAAGTACATTGTTTGACGGCAGGATGCGGTTAAATGCTTCTATGTGGAAAACAGATTTTGAAGGCCTGCAACTCCAGACATTAAGAAGGGATGGTTCTTTTCAAGTCATAAATGTCGCAGGAGCAACTTCTCAAGGTGTTGAAGCAGACCTGAATTTTGCTGCAACTGATTACCTGGATGTCTTTTTCGCCGTACAGTTTCTCGATGCGGATTTTGCTGATGAAGTTCCGGGACTGACACCTGGATTGCCGGCGCTGGGCGGGCAGGATATTCCTTTCGCTTCCGATATTACCGGAAACCTTGGAGCTAATCTCAGCTTACCAGTCGGTGATAGTGGCTGGGACTTTTTCCTGAACGGCAACCTGTTTTTCCGGACCGAGTATTTTTCCTTCACGGAACCGGATCCCGCACGCACCCAGAAAGCATATGAATTACTGAGTCTTCGGGGTGGCGTGAATTCACCTGACGGAAAATGGGAACTCGCTGTGTGGTGCCGTAACTGCACAGATGAAAGGTATAAATACAGTGATTTTGCCATTCCTTTTGACGGTGCGATACTGGCGTTTCCGGGGACTCCTCTTGGAACTCTCTGGTCACATTACGGTTCACCGAGATTTGTCGGGGTAACCGGCACTTTCCGTTTCTAGTCTTGAAATGGAGTAATTATATATGACCGTCAGCAATACATGTCCGTGGAATCTGTTTAATTACGTATTGATATCCCTGGTACTTTTATTCCATTCACAAGCAAGCCCAGGTGATGATGCTCATGCAGCGCTTTCACAAGAGGAAAAACAAAACAAGCTGGTTATCGCAACGGCAATTATTGATGTCCTGAACAAGGGTCAATTCGAAAAAGTCGACGAGTTATTTGCAGATGAACTGGTCGAACATGATCCGTATCAGACTAAAACGAAGTCCCCCAAAGAGAATTTCATAACCGCGGTAACTGCTTTTCGCTCTGCATTTCCTGACGGCGTTATGACTATCGAGAAACAAATTGCCGAAGGAGACTTCGTTTCAACGAGATGGAGCAAAACCGGCACACACTCCGGTGAGTTTATGGGGATCGCCCCGACAAACCGCAAAATAACATTTAGCGGAATATTTTTCGACAGACTTGAAAACGGCAAGATTGTTGAGACCTGGGCAAACTACGACCTTTTCGGATTGTTACAACAGATTAGAGACTAGCGGATATTGACCTGTTCCCGTATCAAGTACGGGACAGGCTCTGGATATGGCAGAGTTTCCCTGGAAATAATATTATAATTATTGTCTGGATAGCTTCTATAATTTGCTATAATAGCATCATGAAAACGACTATTGATATTCCTGATAATGAACTGGAAGATGCTATGCGGTTTACCAATGCCAAAACCAAGCGTGAGGCAGTAGTGACGGCCATTACTGATTTCAACCAGCGTAAACGCATGGCCGGTCTCATCAAACATGCGGGTACCTGCAGCGCATTGATTACACCGGAAATATTGCAAGAACAGCGCCGGCAGCGCTGAATCCCTTGATCCTGATCGATAGTTCATCCTGGATTCATTTACTTCGCCCCAAAGGCGATCCTGCAGTTCGAACCAGGGTCGAAAATGCCTTGCAGTCGGGAGAGGCTTGCTGGTGCCCACTTATTCAACTGGAACTGTGGAATGGCGCAGGCGGCCATCAGGAGAAAAAGGTTCTACGGGAATTTGCCCTGGCGCTTCCCGAGCTTCCGATTACTGATGGAGTCTGGCGCACGGCATATGATCTGGCACGCCGGGCACGCGAGTGCGGCACCACGATTCCAGCCAGTGATTTGGTCATCGCGGCTTGCGCAAAATTTCACGGGACCGGGCTGGAAACTTCGGACAGTGACTTCGCAAGATTGGAAAATGTTATCGTAGAGCTGTAATTCACCGGTTTCCGGGCTCAGGTTGTTCCTGACCTGCCAACGCTGTATAACTCCGTGCCGGCGCCTGTTTATGGAATGGCAGAAGTCAAACTGACCCCATTGATTTTCCAGGAAACGTTCTGGTTGCCCTGCATAGTGAAAATGCTGCATTGCATAAATTTCTGTTAAAATAAGATACTAGAATAAAGACTGGTAGATCTTTTTTCATGGGGGTGGTTGTGCACAAAAAGTATCTCGCTGCGGTTATTTCCGGTCTCTTATTAATCATGGTCTCCACCCTGTCCGGCGCTCAGGCAATGCTTGAAGAAGTTGTGGTGACCGCCCAGAAACGCGAACAGTCCATCCAGGATGTGCCGATTTCCGTCAGTGCGCTCAGCAGCGAGGACCTGGCTGCTAACCTGGTAACCGATGTATTTGATTTACGCCAGGCAGTACCGGCGCTGGAAGTCCGCTCTGTCGACCCGCCATCCCAGGGCGCGTCATTTTCATTACGCGGTCTCGGTACATCGGTATTCAATATGGGTTTTGAGCCGACTGTAGCTACCTTTATCGACGGCGTCTACCGCAGTCGTAGCGGCCTGACTACAGTGTTTGACCTGTTCGACCTGGAGCGGGTAGAGGTATTGAAAGGCCCCCAGGGTACCTTGTTCGGCAAGAACTCCACGGCCGGCGTCGTGCATTTCATTACCAATAAACCGGAACTGGGTGAAATGGACGTGATGGCCCAGGCTACCTACGAGGAGTACGATCGTTTCCGTTTCAACGGCATGGTGAACGTACCCGTGAGTGAGACCCTGGCCGCACGCATATCGGCCTCGGTCGGTACCGGTGACGGCTGGATCGACAATCTCTCAACCGGCAAGGATGAACGCGACCTGGACCGCTGGACCATCAAGGGTCAGTTGTTGTGGGAACCCGATGAGAACCTGAGCGTACGCCTGTCAGCGGATTACAGCGAACTGGAAGAGTCCTGTTGCCAGCCGCTCGATATCATCAGCGACCCGTTTGTGCCGATCGTGAACCTCCCCTTGGCACAGGCCAATGGCTCCACCGAGAAACATCCTGCTGATATCGATGACCTTGAATCCTCGTCCAACTTCTCGTCAATCTGGGATGCTGAAGACCGGGGATTTTCCGCGGAGATCAACTGGGATATCGGAAACGTGACGGTGACGTCCATTACGGCATACCGGGATTATGAAGATATCAACATCAAGGATAACGATTTCGGCGGTGTGGATATACTGCGTACCCAGCAGAACATGCCGGAGATCAGCCTGCTGTCGGAAGAATTCCGGCTCCACGGATTGCTTGAAGGCATCCCCTTCGGACAATCTCTGGATTGGACCCTGGGTCTCTACTACGCGAGCGAAGATATTAAACGCTCAAATGAGTTTGTCTGGGCATCACAGATCACGTCGCTTCCCCAGTTCCCGCCTTTTCTCCCACCCGGTTTCTTTGGGGGACAACCCGGCCGGGCATTTCTGGCCAGCTTTGAACACGAAGACGAGACATTTGCGATTTTTGCCCACGGTACGCTGGAGGTGACCGACAAGCTTGCCGTCACGGGTGGATTCCGCTGGACCCGGGATGAGAAGAAAGCAAACCTGGTGAACGACCACCCTGCCAATAATGTCGGCTTTCTCGGTCTCGGGTTTCCTCCGTTTAATTACAACGTATTCCCTCTGCAGGTGGTCCATGACTACACCGCGAAGACGGAAAACGAGGAGCCTACCGGAACCGCAAGTATCCAGTATAACTGGACCGACAATATCATGACTTTCTTCACCTACAGCCACGGCTTCAAGGCGGGTGGTGTAAGTCTGACACGCGACGCGGCAGGACCAATGATCGCACTGGGTTCGCCTGCCGGATGCCCACCGGGCGGTACGCCGATTGGTCCGGTATGCGGCTTTGCCGTTGCCGGTGATCCCACTTTCCGGCCGGAATTCGCCGATCACTATGAGATCGGTGTCAAATCCACCCTGCTCAATGATCGACTGCGACTGAACGTTGCGGCCTGGCGTACCGATTTCGAGGACCTGCAGGTGCAGACCCTGCAGCCTACCGGTAATTTCGCGGTGGATAATATCGCCGGCGCCCGCTCCCAGGGCGTCGAAATTGACGGCAACCTGCTGGTTACCGTAGGGTTGCGCCTCAACGCTTCGGTGCAATGGCTGGATGCGACTTTCGATAAAGGGATAGGACCGCTGACCCCTACTCCGGGGTTTATCCCGTTGGGAGATGAGAACCTGCCGTTCTCCTCGGAGTGGACCGGCACCGTAGGCGCCATCTTTGAACAGCCCCTTGCAGATACCGGTTGGGAACTGTTTCTCGGCGGTAACGTATTCTTCCGCAGCGAGCAATACAATTTCACCGAACCCCGCTACGACCGCAAACTCGGTGGTTTTGAACTCCTTAACCTGCAGGGCGGACTGCGTTCCGCGGATGGCAGGTGGGAGGTAAAAGGCTGGTGCCGCAACTGTGCCGACAAACGTTATACCTGGAGCCAGTTCCAGATACCGTTTGACGGGACTATCCTGGGGCACTCGAGCGTCTGGGGTCACCCGGCGCCGCCACGCTTCATAGGCGGCACCGTGACCTTACGCTACTGAAGCCAGCCTGCTCCAACGGAGCCTTGCTTATGAGACAAGCCCCACAGACAGCCCGTCTGTGGGGCTTTTTCGCGTATGTCATGGCCATGAGTCTCATACCGGGATCGCTGATTGTGAGATTGGCGCAGGCAGAGGATATGACTGCCTGGGAAAATACCACTACCCACACCCGGGAACGCTTGCACGCCATGGATGCGGTAATCAACCAGCAAGGCGACCCTGGTGAAGCCTATGAAAATTATATGGCTACTTTCTCACCCTCCGTACGCGCACACGGTTTGTTGCCCGGTGTCGTTGCCGATCACGCCGCGGTCAGGGAATTCTATCACGGCTTGTTCGGCACGTTCGAGGACAGCGTACTGGTCAGTGACGAGTTGATCGTTGCCGGCCCTATGGCGGCACAGCGCTATCATTCTCTCGGATATATGACGGGCACGTTCGACGGTGTGGCAATGGACCGCAAACTGGTTGCCATTCGTGGTCAGACGTTCTTCCGACTCGATGCAGACGGCCTGATTGCCGAGCGCTGGTCAAACCATGACCACGCCTACCGGCTTGCACAGATTAAGGGCGAATCTGCTACCGAAGAAGGCAGGCAACTGGCCGGGTTGCTCAACGGACCAGGTTTGAGCGAACAGTCAGTTTACGACCGTCTGGCCTCCATGGCGGCAGCCTTCAACCTGATCCATGACCCGGATGAGCGTGAAACCCGCTTCCTCGCGTTCTTTGACAAGGATGTGGTCGTACATGGCATTAGCGCCGGACAGGCGGGACTGGGTGAGTTTGCGGATTATTGCCGGGCGCGCTGGCAGGCGTTACCGGACCTGGTCATCAGTCTCGAGGCGAAACTCTCCGCCTGGTCCATGGGCGCCGTGCGCTGGCGGGCAACGGGCTCATTTCGAGAACGCTATGACGATATTGAACTCACCCAGGCGCCGGTAACCCTGACCGGCGAAACGATACTGCGTTTCAACCAGGCGGGGAAGGTCGTGGAAATCTGGATCAACGATTCCGGCTTGTACGAACATACTGCAAATCATGAAAAAAGAAATGCCTATTTCGGTGACCTCCATGTCCATACCCGCCTGTCAGTCGATGCCTTTGCCTTCGGAGCTTTGGGATACCCTGACGATGCCTATCGTTATGCGCGCGGGGCACCTGTCAAACACGCGAGCGGCCGGCATATCCGGATTAAAACACCTCTGGATTTTATGGCAGTCACGGACCATGCCGAATACCTGGGGGTGTTGAATGCAATGGGAGACCCTGCCAGTCCCCTGTCCAAACTGCAACTGGCCAGGGAACTATACAGCAAAGATAAATCGATGCTGGCCAGTGCTGTGGAAACATTCAAGGCCAGTATTTTCGGGAATCGCGCGCTGCCGGAACTGGTTGGGGAAGACACGCTGCAAACACTGTGGTCGGACACCATAGCGGCCGCGGAACGCCATTACAAACCCGGAACCTTCACAACCTTTATCGCCTTTGAGTGGTCGGCCACGCCCGACGGCGCCAACCTGCACCGCAACGTCATTTTCCGGGGCGGCGCCGGCACGGTCCCCATCCGTCCGCTATCGGCTTTTGACAGCATAAATCCGGAGGACCTGTGGGAATATATGGATCAGGCACGACGCGCTGGCGCCGATGTCATTGCAATCCCGCATAATTCCAACCTGAGCGACGGCCGCATGTTCCCGCTCTATCAATCCGCAGGGCAGCTTGTCGACCGTGACTACGCCGAGACCCGCATACGCAACGAGCCACTGGTTGAACTCTTGCAGATCAAAGGCTCATCAGAGACGCATCCCCTGATATCTGCCACGGATGAATGGGCATCCTTCGAATTGCTTGAGGAATTGATGGGAGGCAGTGGAAGAAACGGCGCTGTCAAGGGCAGTTACGTTCGGGATGCCTACAGGACCGGGCTGCAAATTAACAATGAGATCGGTATTAATCCGTATCAATTCGGGCTTATCGGCAGCAGTGATTCCCACAATGCGAGCGTCCCGGTTGAGGAGGACAACTATAGCGGGAAGATCGGAACCGGCGACGCTACGCCGGAATCCAGGCGCTATGGGGGTTCCATAACCAGTCAGAACATCAAGTACAGCGCGGCGGGTCTTGCCGGCGTATGGGCCGAGGAAAACACCCGGGAGTCTATCTTTGCCGCGTTGAAGCGCAAGGAGGCATTTGCGACAAGCGGCCCGCGCATCCGTATAAGGATGTTCGCCGGGTGGTCTTTTGAAGATTCCATTCTCTGGCGACCGGACATGATCCGGACGGCATACGCAAACGGCGTCGCGATGGGTGGCAATCTCCACGCGGCCGGGAGCAGAACGAAGATCCCCCGGTTGCTTATCAGTGCCATGCGGGACCCTGACAGTGCCCCGCTGCAGCGCTTGCAGGTTATCAAGGGCTGGCTGGCAGACGGGGAAACCCATGAGAGGGTGTTCGACGTGGTGTGTTCGGACGGGCTGGAACCGGTGAATTACCGCTGCCCGGATAACGGGGCAACGGTTGACCTGGACGATTGCGGTCATTCCGCGGACAGGGGAGATGTTGAACTGGCCGGCGTCTGGACCGATCCGGACTTCGATGCTGCGTCGTCTGCCTTTTATTATGCGCGTGTGCTGGAGAATCCCACCTGCCGCTGGAGCACCTGGGATGCGCTGCGTATGGGCTGGGATTTGCCGTCCGAAGTACCTGCCGTTATCCAGGAACGCGCTTGGACTTCACCGGTATGGTATGAACCCGGCAAAAAGTAATCAATTGGTTCTGCCAGGGCATCAGGTATTTATTTCCGGAGTCAGGTTCTTCCTCGCCAGCCAGCGCCGTATGACACCGTGCCGGTGCTTGTTGATTGGATGATTATACAGTAACGCCGCCCCGGCAATACCTATGATGGCAGGAAGGAAAAGCCCGACGAAAATAAGTCCCCGTATTGCCGATTCGCTATTCTCACCCGTCGCCAGGAAACCGAACACGCTCAGCAACGGCAGGGCGATCCCCACTCCGCCGGCAAAGGCGACCTTTACCATGAAGTTATAAACCGCCATATATATCGCTGCATCGTCGCTCCCCCCTTTCATCATGCCATACTCGATGGTGTCCGCGATAAGTGCCGGCGGCATGACCCAGATGACCGAGATGATCGGTCCGTGCACAAGAGCGACCAACAATAACTGCGAAAAGTCTCCAGGACTGACCAACAGGTACAGGGGTTGCACCACCAGATAGCCAAATCCGCCCCAGACAAGGGCCCGATGTCGGCCATAACGATTGCCGAATTTGACCCACAGCGGCAAACAGGCAATACCGATGACATATTGTATCAGCACAAATTTCAAAAATGCCGAACGTGGAAACTCCAATATATGTTCGAAAGTGAATACGAGCGAAGCATTCATCACGCTACCGCCAAGCCAGAGAAAAAAGATGGCGATGATCAGACGCAGAAACGGTCTGTTTCCCGACAACAGTTTCAAGGTAGATATCAACCCGTGTTTGCCGGATTCAACAAACGGGGCTTTCGGTGTAACTGCCGTTGCCACGAAAACGGCAAACGGTATCAAAACCAGTAAAAATGCGACATAGACCCACAATATGTCCCGCAGGGCAGGATTTTCTTCTCTCAGAAACAGGACAGGGAGCAGTGTCGCCAGGATGACCCCTATCATTGTGCCCGTCTCCCGGAATCCGTTGATACGGGTTCGTACCGTATAATCCCGCGACAACTCGGCGCCCCAGGATAAATAGGGAATCTGTACTGTAGTCCAGGCGACGTAAAATACCAGAGCCACAACGAACAGGTAAGTTTTGTCGACGGCTAAGGGCGGGCTCAGAAACAGGTACAGGCTGATCATCAACAGTGGAACGCCGGCCACGATCCAGGGTTTGCGGCGTCCCCAGGCGCCCCGGGTCTGATCAGAGAAATGTCCGATAAGGGGATCCGTGATCGCATCCCAGGCGCGCGCCATGAAGAAAATACCACCTACTGCGGCCAGTTCCAGCCCCAGTTCCGCGGCGTAAAACGGCGGCACATAAATTATCAGCGGCATTCCCAGCATCGCAAGTGGGATCGCCGGCAACATATAGGCCAGCAGGGAAGTTCTGTCAGTGGCAGATCTCATATCATGACTCCTTATACTGGGGAAGTTCATGCCTTGGCCAATAGGGCCGGGTGAATCTCCTGTACGGAATACTCGCAAAATCAAAGTTCAGGGTCCCCGGACTGGCCACATATAATATCTCCGCCGCCAGGGGAGCAAAACCTGTATAAAAGTGCTGGCTGGATTTAACGATAATCAGTTTCATCTCCTCCAGGTTGATCCCCAACGCGGTAAATATTTCCGGATGAAGCGTCTGACACCGAGCTTCGCTGATGACAATATTCACGTTCGCAGGGCTTGCGTCCACCGGGGTTACCCAGACCAGACTACCCACGGGTTGCCGTCCTCCACCCGTATCAGGCTGCGAATAATGTTCCAGTATCGAACGCACCCTGACCGTCAGTTGCACAGGATTACCGGACACTTCACCATTCTTGCCGCCCAGTTGCAAGTCAGTGATTACGCCGCTACCTGCATTTTTACACCTGGCAACGGACTCGGAGTCCCAGTAGACGCCGCTCGCTACCTGGCTGATGTTGCGCGACAAAACCTGCTCAAGGATAAAAGTGGCATCTGTGGGCGCACCGCCGCCGGCATTATCCGCAGTATCCGCAATAACAACAGGGTGGCGCTCAGCTGCGCAGGCGCGCGTCAGCGCCTCATTAATCCCCGGGTATTGTGGATGAGTTTCATGGCGCATCGACCAGATTTCCTTACCCAACTCTGCTGCTGCCTGAGTGGCGTACGCCTCGTTCCCATTCGTATACACCAATACTTTCGCGCCGTTGTGCTCGCTGTCACCCCAGGGGAATCCGTGACAGAAGGAAATGGAAATTATTTCTTCCGTCTCTTCCAGTCCACGCAATTTTTCTACAAAACTGCCCATCGGCTGTTCGGTGGTTTTCCATGTGCTGATCATGCGGCAATCGAATACACTGCCAAGCGGTTGTAACCGGCCTTCCGCGATGGCTGTGCTCAGGTGAAACAATCGCTCGCCGCAGTCCATAACATCAGTGTGTGGATACTCCTTGTAAGTTATGAGCAGGTCCGCACAGTCAACCATCTCCGGCGACAGCAGGCAATGCAAGTCCAACTCTGCGCCAATCACCGTGTCAGGACCAACCAGTTGCCTGACTGCCTTTAGTAAGTCTCCTTCACAATCATCACATCCGGTGGCCAACATCGCACCGTGTAACTGCAATAACACCACGTCAACCGGCAGCGCCTGTTCAAGGTCCGAGAGAATTTCCTGTTTGAATGCTTCATACACCGCCATGTCGACAGGACCGCCCGGTTGGGCAACTGCACCCAGACTCTCGACAACTTCATGCCCGGCTGCTGCCGCCATCCGGCGCCAACCGGCTAAAACCGGGCCAAACAGCTTATCCCGGCTGCTGGCATTGCCATGCCATAAACCGAACTGTCTGAATTCATCCATCCCTGTAGGAATGGGTGAGAACGAATTTGTCTCGGTCAGCAGCAATGCAATAAAGTATTTCACGGGACCGGCTTATTCCGATATTGCAGAACGCACGAGATCTGATCCCCTCTCTCCGATCATGAGCACCGTGGCATTGGTGTTGCCGGTCACCAGGGTCGGCATGATGGACGCATCGATAACCCATAACCCGTCTACACCCCTGACTTTTAAATCCGGATCCACCACGGCTCCCGCGTCATGTCCCATCCTGCAGGTCCCGACCGGGTGGTACATTGGGAAAGCGGTGTCTTTAACGAACTCCCTGAGCTGATTAGTTGCAAACACCTCTTCATCGGGATGCCGCCAACGCGCCAGGTAACCGGCAAATGCAGGCTGTTCCGTAATCTTTCTGGCCAGCCGGCAGGCGTCGATGAGTTGTTCAATATCCTCCCCGGAATCCAGCATCGGGTAATGAATCCTGGGCGGGTCCAGCGGGTCGGGGGAACGTAGCGTGATCTCTCCCCTGCTCTGCGTCCGCATCAAGCCGACAGCACCGCCTGCGATCTTTTCCTTGCTGAGGGCGGCGTTGTTTGCGCCGATCTCTATATGAAATGGCGCCATGGTGACCTGTATGTTGGGCGTTTTGAATTCCTCACGGGTACGGACAAACGCGTGAGCGTGGGCAATCGGCGTTGTCAGTAACCCCTTCCCCTTAACCAGGAACCGGAATAACTGCACCAGGTTATGTACGGGACCTGCCCGGCTTCCCAGTGTCTCACCGTTAACGTCAAACGAATAACGGATCCCCGTGTGTTCCTGCAGGTTCCTGCCGACTCCCGGCGCATGCACGATAGTGGGGATGCCTGCCCCGCTGAGCACCGGCCCGTCCCCGATGCCGGAAAGCTGCAACAGCTTTGGCGTAGCAATAGCGCCGGCACTCAGTATCACGGCGGCGCGTGCGAATGCCGTATCGGATGGGGAATTGCCAACCGCATCGGCGCGGGTGAATTCGATGCCGCGTGCCCTGTTGCCGTTAAACAGTACCCGGGTAACGCGGTTCTTGAGGCGAATATGCAGGTTGTTCCGTTTGCGCACCGGCCAGAGATATGCCTGGGCGGCAGACTCGCGCCACCCCTTGCGCTGAGCCACCTGGACGAAGTCCACACCCTCGTGGTTTGCTCCGTTCAGGTCGTGACTCCCGGGTATGCCGGCTTCCCGGGCGGCCCTGATCCATGCATGGGTAAGCGCACTGTCAACATTTAAATCCTCCACCGAGTGAGGACCTTCCCCGCCCCGCCATTCGTCCTCGCCGGGCCGGTTACATTCCAGGCGCCTGAAATACGGTAACACCGACGTGTAATCCCAACCGCCACAGCCCAGTTCCGCCCAGTGGTCATAATCATCGCGATGCCCGCGCACGAACATCATGCCGTTGATGGCGCTGCCTCCGCCCAGGCAACGCCCGCTCCACCAGCTATCCACCTTACCTGCCCGGCTCGGGTCCGGTTCGGCCGCATACATCCAGTTGAACTTCGGACTGTAGACGGCCGCGCCGCTGGCCGCCGGGATACGGCTGAAGGGATGTCTGTCACTCCCGCCTGCCTCTATCAGCAGAACGGAAAGCGCGGGGTCTTCGGACAGGCGCCCTGCTATTACACAACCGGCCGTGCCGCCACCAACCACGATTACGTCATACTCAGTGATCGCGCCACCTCATTTTATGTGAAATAAATCAACTTGTTATATAACTGGATTCCGGCTTGTGCCGGAATGACGGTATCATAATCTGCATTTATGGGGAGTTGTTATTACCCATGTCCAGGATAACCTTCCACGCACCGTCGTCCTGGCGTTCCCATAACAAAATGTATTTCCCCTGCCGGGGTTGCGACTGTTCCTCTGGATTGCCTTCCTTAAGAACAAAATGAGCGGTAAAGTTGCCGCGGGTCAGCACCCAGTCTCCTTCCCTGATGACAGAGGCAACGGTCACGTCCAATTGCTCGATGTCGAAACTACTGTGGACCACCTCTGCAAACTGGCGAATCGCCTGCTTTCCTTCCAGCGCCGGCAATGTGTTATGCATCCCCACCGCATCATCGGCAAATATCTCCATCCAGCGTTCAGTGTCGCCCGTTTTATACGGTTCAATATAACCGTTGATCACCAAATGCTCGAAATCCTGCAAGGTCATATCATCCACTGCCTGCTGCTTATGGTTGGAACAGCCGATGACGGGAACCAGAAGTATCGTTATCAGGAGTATTTTGAAACTGTTATTCATAAGCGTGTTCCAGGGTCAGTAGTCATATTTTTCCAGGTATTCTTTTTTTATGCGTTGCTTCTTTATCTTGCCGGAATCCTCACGCGGCAGCCGGTCAACGAATTCATAGGCCGTCGGGAGCTTGAAGTTCGCCAGCCTGGTCTTCAGGTAAGTAGAGACATCAGCACCGCTTAACGGTCCTTTTTTCTCAATGACTGCAACGGGCTTTTCACCGTACTCCGGGTCCGGGATACCGAATACGACACAATCGATGACGCCGTCCATGGCGAGCAGCTCCGCCTCGATTTCTGCCGGATAAATATTGACGCCCCCGGATATCACCATATCCGATTGACGGGAGGAAACAAACAGATAACCTGCCTCATCCAGGTAGCCGATATCCCCGGTGACCAGGAAACCGTTTTGATGCAGGTCCTCAACCTGCTCCTCTGCGTTAAGATAGGAAATACAGTGAGTGCCCTCATGTCTGACGCAGATTAATCCTTCCTCAAAGGGGCCGCGCCGGTTTCCGTTCTCAGCGCGAATTTCAATCTCGACCCCGGGCGCCGGACGCCCGACAGTTCCTGCACATTCCAGCCATTCAGCAGAGCTGCAGCAAGTAATTATGCCTGTCTCCGTCATGGCGTAATATTCATATATCACGTTGCCCCACCAATCGATCATGTTTCTTTTCACATCCACGGGGCATCGCGCTGCGCCGTGGGTGACGTGGATCAGGGAATCCAGCCGGTACCTGCTGCGGATATCATCCGGCAAATCCAGTAATCGGACAAACATGGTGGGCACCAGGTGCAAATGGGTTATTTCATAACGCTCTATCAAGGCCAGCAGGCCTTCCGCGCTGAAGCGCGCCGTCAGGACAAGCAGCCCACCGGACTGCAGGACCATATTACCGTAGCCGTTCGGCGCAGAGTGGTACAGGGGGCCTGTCATCACCGAACGGATGGGGGTTCGATCGAACCCCCAGGCAAACCTTGTTCTTGCGCTGACTTGTGCGCCGATCTCAGGGGTTACGTTTTTGCGCAGTACGGCTTTGGGCCTGCCACTGCTGCCCGATGTATAAAACATGGGCGGCCTGAATTTTTTTTCCGGGTTCTCAAGCTCGGGACTCTTTTCTATCCAGTCAGCCCAATCCAGGAAACCCGGCTCCCCATGATCCCCATCTCCCGTGATACCGTAACTGTCCAGGATCCCAGCCGGCGTGGTTACCACAATCACCGGAACACGTCGTATTACTCCTGCCAATTCTTGGGTCAGCAGGTCGGAATGAATGATGACGACCTTTGCCTTGCAGTCGGTCAGGATGAAATCAATCTCGGCCGGCTTTAAATGCCAGTTCACGGGAACTGCATCAAACCCAAGATAGTGCGCTGCCTCATGGACAATAAAATAAGGGATGTCATTGCGCAGGATAATAGCCACGCTGTCGTCCCCCCGAATTCCCAGGTGTCGCAGGCCGCCGGCAGCGCGCCTTGCCGCTGCATCAATGCCGCTGAATGAGCAAGACTGCCCGTCAAATGCAAGGGTACCCTGTTCTGCTTCCACTTCAGCGGGAATGCGTGTCAGGGGCGCGTCGGAAGAAGGCCCCGGGCCAGCCCGTCGCTGCCGCGTTTGACCAGTCCGGCAAAACCATCGATGTCGATATTCGAACCACAAACGATCGCGGCGACCCGCTTACCCCTGAGCCGCTCTGCGAGCGGCCCGAAGGCGGCAGCCGTGGTCGCTGCACCGGCAGGTTCAACCGCCAGTTTTCCATGTTCAAACAATATAGCTGCTGCGGCTGCAAGTTCATCGTCCGATACCAGCACAAGGTCGTCCAGTGAGCGCTCACACATTGAAAAGCAGTAATCGGTGGTAAACGGGGGAGCCAGGCTGTTGGCTATCGTAGACAACTCGGTCAGGCTCTGCGCCGAACCTGCCGCCAGGCTTTTCTGCATCACCGCGGCGCCTTCGGGTTCCACCCCGTACACCTTGCATTTTGAACTCAACAGCTTGGTAACCACTCCGATACCGGAACATAATCCGCCACCGCCTATGGGCACGACCACCGCGTCCAGTCCCTCCACCGCGTTGTGCAGTTCCAGCCCACAGGTGCCGGTCCCTTCCGTCACCCTGAAGCCTTCAAACGGGTGAATAAAGGTCCGGCCCTCCTGTTCCACTATTTCCTCAACCATCCTGAAGCCGATGGGCCCGTTCTCCGCGATCAGGATTTCAGCCCCGAGATTGCGGGCAATTTCAATCCGGGCCGGGTTGGCGCTGGCCTGCATCACCACTTTCGCGCTGGTGTTGACGCAGCGGGCCGCATAGGCAGCGGCAATGGCGTGGTTGCCGGAACTCATTGCGGTGATACCCCGGGCCAACTGGTCAGCAGACAGGTCCAGCGCATTATTGACCGCACCGCGCACCTTGAATGTTCCGGTTCGCTGGAACAACTCCAGTTTTAAAAACAATTCCGCGTCTGCTCCCAGCCTGGAGGCGACCGTATCTCCGGACCAGTGAAAGGCCGGCGTCATCCGTATATAGGGCGCCAGTCTTGCCGCAGTTAACCGGACCTCCTCCAGGCTAGGCGCCTTGTGTTTGTTCGATTCGGCGTTCATTGCATTAACCCGTTGATTGACTGTCTTATCACCCGTTCACAACCTGCCCAGACCGATTCACGCCAGTGCGGGTCATCCGGATAGTGCGCCTTCAATATATCAGACTTTATGTCACCCGCTGTTTCAGGCCGTCCGTCACCGTTAAATTCCAACCAGTGATCATCCAGCAAAGCCTTTAAATTATTTTCTGAAGAATAGGTGCCGAATTCCAGGACTATTGAGGTAACCTGCGCTTGTTTTAATATCCGTTGATATGCCTGGGAGGGGTGACCCATTGTCGGATGGAAATGCCGTCTCGCCGAGCCCGCGTCAAGCTGTGGTGCCATCAACTCGTGTCCGAACCAGTTCCGGGCGCGGTCCAGATTTTCCCCTTGCTGCATGCAGACAACCGTCCCATGACCGTAGGGACCCAATCCGCTGTGGATGTCGATTAAACATACCTGCTCGGCATTTCCGGCGTAATGATGCAGGATTTCTTCCAGCGTTTGCCGTGACCAGGTCGCGCCGGTTCCGCCATAAGACATCCCGTCAGGGTGCTGGTACTGTCCGGATATCACCGCGTTAATAAATGCCGGCAATCCGTGCCGTTGCCGATAGTCCAGCAGTATATTTTCAGCTTCTTCTTTCCGGGGTCCTTCGGCATCCGGACAGCATAACGCTTCATGTATCGCTTCGTACCCCGGGTTGACGGGACATGCCTCAGTAACATCAAGAAAATTCCGGCATAAGTCCACGTTGTCTTCATTATTGCGCCTCAGGAATGCAGCGCCCCAGGGATTGACAGCATGAACCAGTAATACGGCGATGTCTTCGCGTAGAGTGAGCAAATGATCATTCTCTATCAATCCGGTTTGACAACCGGACCCGCACATCAACTCAACACCATGAAACCCCGAGGTAATCACCAGTATCTTTTGTGCAGACCGGTCGCCGATAAATGTTGTATCGACTGCAAGTGCCGCTCTTGCTTCTTCTGAGGCAGGATTTATGTAGCTGGTGACATCCAGGTTTTTTCTACGGCAAGCTTCCCGGAGCCTTTCCAGCGCCATGAAATAATCGGGGCTGAAACAGCCATCTATGCTGTCTGATGAACCTGAACCGGTCATGAAAATGGATTCTTTTTTCAGTCAGTTATCTGAATGCTCATTGACTTCATGGAATATACGGCAAAACCTGCAACTGAATTTATTCAGGACAACGATTATGCTATTGCAAACAGGCAGGTTTGCTACATAATGGCCGGGATACGTTCCGCCCTTACCTGCCTGGGTGTCACACCAAAGTGCTTTCTGAATGCCGTGGTAAAATTGCTCGAATACTCGTACCCCACGTTCATGGCGATTTGAGTGATCGTCAGTTCCGTATTGGCCAGTAACTCACAGGCTTTTTCCATGCGGGCGCGGTGCTGGTAATTATGTACGGTCGTGCCTACGGCCTGCCTGAACACCCGCATCAACTGGGTCTCGTTCCATGACAGGGATTTGGCCAGGTCGTTGATGGTATGCGTTGTGGACAGGTCATTTTCGAGAATCTCACATATCTCCGCGACACGCCTGATGTCTTTTTGCCTGAGCGGGATTTTGTCCGACCCAGGGCTCGACCACATCTTTGATAACTGGTCCAGCGTGTAACAAAGCAATTCCAGGGTCTTCGCTTCAATCTGCAACTGTTGCAGGCGGCCCGTGTAATTCGTTTCAAACAGGGACCTGACAGCAGAAATCATCTCGGGACGCATACGTACCGCACAGTAATACATGTCCTTCTGCTCACCGTACAGGAACTGTCCCAGGGGCGTGGTCTTCAACAGCGACGTGCCGGAAATGATTTCTTCCAGGAAATGAGGGTCGCACAGCAGTGTCACCGACTGCTCATGCTCGTGTGCAGGAAAACACTCGATCTTTTTCATGCCCGAAGGCTGGATCAGAACGCCGAAAGTCATGGGATCCACCGGCTCCAGTTCTCCCCCCTCGGCGCCTATCTCGCTGCTGCCGCTGTAACGGAAATGAAACTTGACCACGTCATCGCTTTCGCTCAAATCACTGTGGGCATAATCGTGTTCAACATCGCCTATCAGCACAGCCAGTCCTTTCCTGACCATGCAGATGTCTTTTATGCCGTGAGTCTCCGGTACCGGCGTCGCCAGCCGCAAGCCGAAATGACGGTCATAGGGCTGTTTCTCAAGCGGCGCATACTTGGGCGGTATATCCGGGAGCAAGTCCGGAGCATCGCTTCCAGGATTAACGGGAACTACCGTTTCCGCTTTGTTTTCAGACATGGTTGAACCTCGGCAATTCTGTTGTGTACAGTCACGGGAGGCAATCCCGGCCAACGTATAATTTTTTCACACTGAAACCGGACTTTATTACATAATGGCGCTTATTGACACACCTGATCGCAAAAGCCCGGCCATGATTACTGATCTGCGAAGAAGAGATGTACTACGCCAACTCGGCGCCCTGGGGGTGACGGGCACTATCGGCCAGTTGTATTTGGGTTCCCTGTTTGCCCGACCGGGGCAGGCTGCACCAGGGCTGGACCGGCTGGTAACCGGTGAAGTCGTCAACCGTGACGATGACCAGTATGAAGCCTGGCGCAACAGCATGGTCTGGCACCTGAGAAAGCCCGCGCGTTACCCGGATGCGATCATGCGGGCGCAGTCCGAACAGGACGTCATCAGCGCGGTGAAGTACGCTACGGACAACGGACTTAAGGTGTCAACCAGGAGCAGCGGGCATAATTCCACCGGCGCCGCCTTACGCGATAGCGGCCTGTTGATCGACCTGGCCTTGCTGCGGGACGTCGAAATCGATGCCGGCCGTAAAACTGCGCGAGTGCAACCGGCGTTGTGGTCAGAGCAGCTTGTCCGGGAAGCCGGGAAACACGGCCTCGCCTTCCCTGCCGCACACTGCCCCACGGTAGCGCTTGGGGGCTACCTGCTGGGCGGCGGTGCAGGCTGGAACCATGCCCATTGGGGAAGCGTCGCCTGCCATTCGATAAAGAGCGCCGATGTCATCCTGGCCGGCGGCAGGAAGGTCACCGCCAGCGCCGCTTCCCATCCTGACCTGTACTGGGCCGTGCGCGGCGTCGGCCCCGGTTTTTTCGGTATCGTCACCGGGTTCGAATTGCAGCTTTATCCCCTGCCGGGCGCCATATACACCAGCATGTATATCGCCCCCCTGGATGAACTGCAGACCGTGGTGGATTCCCTGGATGAGCTTAACCGTGTCAAGGATGAGCGTGTGGAGATACTGGTCCTGTTAATGCACAATCCACAGGCGCCCGGCGACACACCGCATGGCGAGGCCAAGGTATGCATGGTAGGCGTGCAGGCCTTCGCCGACACGGAAACGGAAGCAAAAACGATGCTGGCCCCGTTTGCAAACAGCGAACTTGCCTCGGCCAGCGTGTTCAAGGTGGAGCAGCAGCCGTCTTCATTTACAAAACTGTATAACCCGGAAAACGTCGATTCCGGCATCGGCCGCTACGCGGTCGATAACGTCTGGACCGACGATCCGGGACAAGCCTTGTTGTCTGTGGCGGAACATTTCAAGAACACGCCGTCGGCCCGTACCCACGTATTGTGCTCGTACGGGATCAAGGCGGAACTGCGGGATGATGCCTGCTTTTCGCGTATCGCTAACCACTATATTGCCAGTTACCTGCTCTGGAACGATGCGGACAACGACGAGGCCAATCACGCCTGGCTGAAACAGACCAATGACCTGCTGCAACCGTACAGCAAGGGGACTTACATCAACGAGATAGAAGCGACCCTGTTCCCGGAGCGAGTCAGGTCCTGTTTTTCCGATGAAAGCTGGGCGCGGCTCGCCGAACTGCGTAAAAAATATGATCCCGACAATGTCTTTCATACCTGGCTCGGGTATGCATGACCAAAATGAAGCCTCACCAATATTTGAACATTTGGGGTCAGAGCAATAGCTCTGACCCCAAATGTTCCTGACCCCAAATATAAAGTAACAAGGCAGGAGGTTACAAACATGCATACAGACAAAAATTATACCGATCAACTGGCTATCGAAATCATCGATCTGCACCGTTTCTTCGAGGACTGGTTCGGCGGCTACTGCGATGACAGCGAGGAGGTCTTTGCAGAGCGTCTGCTGAGCCGGATGCACGAGGATTTCAACATTGTCCTGCCGGGCGGGATGATGATTTACGGCGCCCATTTCTGGCCGGAGTTCAGGAAACTGTACGGCAGCAACCCGGATTTCCACATCAGCATCCGCGCCGTCCGGCAGACGCCGTTGCCCGCTGATTCAGCGTACCTCGTAACCTACGAGGAATGGCAGCGGAACGCCCTGCAATCCAAACCACAGGACAACGGGCGGCTGTCCTCAGCCGTTTTTATCGACGATGAGGGTGCGCCCAACGGCATAAAGTGGTTCCATGTACATGAGACATGGCTACCCGATGCCGTCATTACGGCTGAGGCGTACGACTGGGAACACAGTTAAAGAATAGGGGAAAAGGGGACAGATTTAAAACCTGTCCCCTATTCTCCTTTTCTTCTCAGCCAAGCAACGTATCGGTCAACCTGTCTTCAAACGCCTGGATGTCTCGCCACTTCGTGGCGCAGTGGACGTTGCGGCCGTTCCGGCTGTCCACCACGGTGTAGCCGTCATCCGTGACGCGCAGGGGCAGGTCTTCCATCACCAGGAATTCCTGTGACCCGGCAGCATGAACGGCTACGGTATCGAACAGGGTCGTGCTGATCCGGCCCGGGTCCGTTCCCGGTTTGATGAAAGGCGCCAGGGGCAACCAGAGCCGGTAGTTCTCGACCAGGGCCTTGAGCCAGGGGTCTTCGCTGCGATAGATCCTCTGGTAATTGTCACCGGACACCGTAACGATGCCGCAGGTATCCAGCGGCGTGATGGTGCAATCCCAGGGGGCGGCAAATACCTGTTGCAATGCCGCGGGGTTTGACTTGACATTCCACTCTGCTGCCGGTGCAGGCGCCCCGTCGTAACCCCTGTAGATGGAACCGTGCATGCCCACGAAACGCGCATTGTGCGCAATGGACGGATCCCGCCTGAGAGCCTCGGCGATATTCGGAACGGGACCTATACAGAGCAGTGTTACCGGGTCAGGGGATTGCCCTATGGTATCGATCAGGGCCTGGACTCCATCACGGCACACCTTGCCCGGATAGTCTTCCAGCCGGTAGTCCCCTATCCATTCACTTTGCAGGCCCGCCTCATCATCCGGTTCAAGCCCCACTCCGACAGGTATATGGGCATTGCCGGTGAGTTCCAGCAGCTTTGCGAACAAGCGGCAACGGTAGATGGCATTGCCGAAATCGCTTACCACGAGTTTCACGTCGAACTGCGGGGAACGGAGCAGCATCAGCAACGCCCAGGTATCGTCTATATCGTCGCCGATGTCGGAGTCAAGTATGACAGGTATTCTGGACCCGTACGCGCCGGGCAGGGACTGATTGCCCGCGGCTCGGGCCAGATACGGGGGAAGCGCCCCGCCTGCCAGAAGCGCCAGTGACGTCTTGAGAAATGAGCGTCTGGTTACAGTCATGTCAACGAAAAAAAAAGGGGACAGATTTAAAATCTGTCCCCTGTCATACTTATCGAAATGAGGCCGGATTCAGAAGCTGTACCTGGCCTCCCCGCCCCAGATTCTCGGCTGGTTGACATAACCGAGCAGGTTGGCGAAGTCGATACCGCCGATGGGATTGTGCTCATTGGTGATATTGCGGGCAAACAGGCCGATCTCGAAGTTTCTGACCGTGTCGCGATAACCCAGCCTCAACCCGCCTTCAAACTGGGTTCCAAAGGTGAATTCAACGCTCTCATAGAGAAAATCACTGGTCTTGCCTTTCAACTTCCAGTCGGTGAACAGGTACAGTTCATTGCCGTTTGCCAGGGGTTGGGTGTAATCCAGTTGCAGGTTCGCAGTCCACTTGGGCGCATGCTGGAACGGGTTGCCGTCAATGATTGCCCTGCCGTTTGCATCCAGCGGGTCACGGCTGGTAGCCAGGGGACCTACCGGCAATGTCAGTTCCTTATCATTGAGTTCCGTCTTGTTATAACCGAAACCGCCGGACAGGATCATGTTGTCGGTCAGGGCAATATCAACGTCGAACTCGACACCGTAGCCGACACCCTCATCCGCATTCAGCAGGGTCGTCGCATTGGCATCACCGCCTACCGCGACCAGTTGCATGTCATCGACCTCGTAATAGAAGGCCGCCACGTTGAGCCTGACCTTGTCGAACAGCGCCTTGTAGCCGATCTCATAAGACATGATCGTCTCCGAGTCTGCGGTGGTAACTGCTTCATCTGCCTCAAGACGGTCCTGTATGGTGGGCGCACGGAAACCGGTGGCCACCCGTGCATAGACCTGGGTATCAGCGCTGATCGCGTAGGCCAGCGACACGTCCCAACTGACGTTGGAATCATTCAGGGAGATTGGATCAAGATTGAGCGGATTGGGTCTGTAATCCTCATGTCTGGCATCCTTCTCATCGTCCGTGTAGCGTACGCCTGCGGTCAGCGTGAGTTGATCAGTGACGTCGTATGAACCCTGTCCGAACATGGCCCATACCGTGTTCTCGATGTATGAAATAGAACCCACAATGAATTCAGTCAGGCCGGCGCTTTGGTTCTGGGAAACACTTTTTATCTCATCTTCAAAATAGAAAACTCCAAACTGGTAATTCAGCGGGCCATCCAGGTTACTGGCGAGGCGTATTTCCTGGGTTAGCTGCTCTACGGTCTGATCACCGCCGGTATCAACGTTTACAACAAAAGGTGAGTTGAACGGGCTGAAAGGGTTGCTGGGCGGGCCGAAAGCTCCATGCGGCCCCGGCGCCAGACCCCCACAGGTAAACAGGCAGCCGTACCCACCGTCGATATCACCGCGGGCAAAGCGGTCGTAGATGTCCTGATAGGATGTTATTGTGGTGATGGTGTGGTTGGTAAGCTCATAGTCCAGCTTCAGGGTCACGCCGAAGCTTTTTATTTTTGCCGGGTTATTGTTGCCGCCGTCGAACCAGACCGTATCACGCTTGTAGTTGTCATTCAGCTTGTTGCTGCCCTTGTCAAATATGTTGGCGCGAAAAGCAGAGGCGGAATTACCGCCCTGGTCCTGGTGCTGGTACAGAAGCAAGGCGCTGAAATCATCCCTGGGAGTCCACAACAACTGGACGCGTCCGGCAAAAATATCGACCCCGCCGAAGGCGTCGTCTTCACCGGTATAGGCGTTATTGATCCAGTCCGAACGATGTTGCGTAATGAACGAGACGCGGCCCATCAAGGTGTTCTCAACCAGGGTGCCGCCCACGGCTCCTTCCACGTTTATCGTCCCCTTGTTGCCGCCGGAAGCCTTGATATAGCCTTCCGTCTCCTCGGTGGGGCGCCGCGAATCGAACTTGAGGATACCCGCCGTGGTGTTACGTCCGAACAAGGTGCCCTGGGGGCCGCGAATCACCTCAATATCATCCAGGTCGAAAATGGGAAATGATTTGAGGGACGCTTTCTCCATCGGCACTTCGTCAAAAACGATGGACACCGGTTGCGATGCGGCTGCGGTAAAATCTGCATTGCCCAGGCCACGCATGTAGAAACGCGGGGATAACCGCCCGTTGGAACTCTCCACGTGCAGTCCCGGCACCGTACTGGCCAGTTCCAGGACATCCCCTCCCCCCGCGAACTTGGATTCAAGCCACTGACCGGACATCCTGGTGATTGAGATCGGCACGTCCTGGATGTTCTGTGCGCGCTTTTGCGCAGTCACCACGATCTCCTCGAGCACTGTCTGGGCATGTGAAGGTATCCCAAACACAAACAGCACTGTGAAGAGGCTCAAACCTGAAAGGATTTTTATTTTGATCATTACTGTCTCCCGGCAATATATGAACAACGGCTAATAAATTATAGGTATTGTACTTCTGTTTTATCCGCGTTAACGGGGGATTAACGCGTGTCTGTTTTCAGTCGATTATATACCATGAACCGGCTGGATGTAACGCCGATTAATCAAAAATTCTTTTTTATTTGCAAATAGTAATTTACGGGATTCCAGCTTTCGCCGCGGATATGTGGGGGTATCAGAGTATGTCGGGCAATCCGTTACACTGCGTGGCTGAGTGCAGGAATTTTACTCTGACCCCGGCAAAGTATCAATTCAGGACATCCATAAAATAATCATGGGTATCCCGGACCGGCACGGATTGATAATTTGTGGTTGTCCCAAATTTGCTGTGTAAATTCGGGGACAGAATTAATTCTGTCCCCAGCAAGCTGAGTTAAATGCTGTCGGGGTGTGCAGAGATCTGATCATGAGAGTTTGGGTGCGGGAGAATTATTCCCGGACCGCAAGTCCTGTCAGAGCATCCCTGATCGTAGTCGGCTTGGGATTCGGGCCGGCGCTTCCGGGGAGATAACAGTCGACTGCCTGGCCGAAATAGGCGCGGGCGCGCCGTGAGGTCCGGCCCGGACGGCAGCCTGCCGGGTTTGCGCTGGTTGAGACGAGCAATCCGGTTGCAGCGCATAAACGCCGCACTACAGGATGCGCGGATACGCGCACGGCCAGCGTTTCATGCTTTCCGGTGAGCCAATGAGGCGTAGCCGGCTGAGCGGGTACCAGCCAGGTAACCGGTCCCGGCCAGGTACCGGTTACCTGTTCCATCTCCGGCACCTGAGAAAAATCCACCACGACGGCTAACTGTTCAATACCGGCAGCCACGATAATCAGGCCTTTATCGGGAGAGCGCCGCTTGAGACGCAATACTTTCGCCACCGCTGCTTCATTCCAGGGGTTGCAGCCCAGGCCCATCACCGCCTCCGTGGGGTAGGCAATGACACCGCCGTTATCCAGCACCTGGCGCGCGTATGTGACGTGCCAGCTTTTCAATGTGGGGTAGCCAATAGATTTGTGGGGTCAGAGTAAAATTTCGTGCACATCTTTGATTCCAACCCGAGCCCTTCACCAGAAATTTTACTCTGACCCCGGGATTCGTCAGCCTGCCAGTTGCTCCTGCAACGCGGCATCCTTTTTCTGTACATCCCGGGTCATCTGTGCGCGCTCGGCCGTTATGGTTTCAGCCAGGCCCGCGTCCTGCAAGGCGAGGATCTGCGCGGCCAGGTATGCCGCATTTTTCGCGCCCGCCTTGCCGATCGCAACAGTACCGACCGGGATACCGCCCGGCATCTGCACGGTTGCCAGCAGTGCATCCATGCCGCTCAGGGGACCGGCATCCAGGGGTACGCCGATAACCGGTTTCGTGGTCGTTGCGGCCACGGCGCCGGCCAGGTGCGCGGCCAGGCCCGCGGCGGCGATGAACACGGCACAGCCCCGCGCTTCTGCGTCTTTGATATAAGCCTTGGTAGCCTCGGGAGTCCGGTGCGCGGAAGTGATTTTCACCTCCTTTGTAATGGAAAATTTATCCAGCACTTCTATTGTCGAGCGCATCACGGGCAGGTCGGAATCGGAGCCCATCAAAATAGCGACAAACGGTTTATTTTTACTCATCTGTAGTACTCGTATTCAAATTAATAATTATAGCTCCTGTTATGGGTTCCGTTCCGATGTACCGAGTACGCGGGGGACGGATTTAAATCCGTCCCCGAACGACTCACTTGCGCAGGAACGGCGGGTAACGCATCAGCCTGACTTCTTTTTCCTGCGGCGGCGTGCTGCAGGGGGCGCGGCTATCAGGGCCCGGCATTCTTCCAGCGTCAGGTCGCCGGGCTCTTTGTCCTTGGGAATCTTCACGTTCTTTTTGCCGTCTGTTATATACGGCCCATAGCGCCCGTTCAGTATGGAAATCCCTTCTTTTTCAAACACCTTGATATATTTCTCGGCATCCGCCGCTTTCTTCTCCCGCACCAGTTCCAGGGCCCGCGGCAAATCCACCGTGTAGGGATCATCCGCCTCTTCCAGTGAGACGAACTTGTTGTCATAGCGGACGTAAGGACCGTAGCGCCCGACGTTAACGCTGATCTTCTCGCCCTCTTCCGAGACACCCAGTTCCCTGGGCAGGCGAAACAGTTCCAGGGCTTCATCCAGGCTGACGGAATCCATGCGCTGATCGGCGCGCAGGTTTGCGAATTTCGGTTTTTCCTCGTCTTCCCTGGCGCCGACCTGAACATACGCGCCGTAACGCCCCATCCTGACCGTAACGGGTCGCCCCGATTCGGGATCGTTGCCCAGGTTGCGCGGCGTTACCGCTTCATCGCGGCTTACCCCCCCTTCCTTTTCCTTGATCCGGGCCGAGAACGGTTCCCAGAACTCTTTCATAAGCGGGCGCCATTCCTTCTCCCCCCTGGACACGGCATCGAGTTCATCTTCCAGTTTTGCGGTAAAGTCATAGTTTACGTAGCTGGTAAAATGCTCCGTCAGGAACTTGTTGACGATACGCCCGACGTCGGTAGGAACAAAGCGCTTCTTCTCCAGCTCCACGTATTCGCGGTTACGCAGGGTTGAAATGATGGCGGCATAGGTCGAAGGCCGGCCGATACCGTACTCTTCCAGGGTCTTGACCAGGGTCGCTTCGGAAAAGCGCGGCGGCGGCTCGGTAAAATGCTGTTCAGGCCGGATTTTCAACAAGGTTGCCGCGTCATCGGCCTTCAGCGGGGGCAGTTTTCCGTCCGCTGCCTCACCGGGTTGTGCCTGTTTCTGGTCGTCTTTTCCTTCCGTGTAAAGAACGGTGAAGCCTTTTTCAACCACGGTGGCGCCGTTGGCGCGCAACAGCGCGCCGGGTCCACAGGCGAAATCAACTGCGACCGTATCGATGACCGCATGGGCCATCTGGCTTGCCAGCGCCCGCTTCCAGATCAGGTCGTACAGCCGGTACTGATCCCAGGATAATTTCTGCTTTATCTCCTGCGGTACGCGGAATATGGACGTCGGGCGGACCGCCTCGTGGGCCTCCTGCGCGTTTTTCGACCTGGTTTTAAAGCGGCGGGCGTGCTCAGGCAGGTAGTCTGTTCCGTACTTTGTTTCGATGAAACTGCGCATTTCACGGATTGCTTCTGCAGCCAGGCTGACCGAGTCGGTCCTCATGTAGGTAATCAGGCCGACTGACCCTTCACCCGTATCAATGCCTTCGTATAACTGTTGCGCGATGCGCATGGTCTGCGCTGCGGTGAAGCCCAGTTTTCTCACTGCCTCCTGTTGCAGGGTGGAGGTGATGAACGGCGGCGCCGGATGGCGTTTGCGCTGTTTCCGGTCAACCTTGCTGACGATCAGGACGCCTATGCCTGCTGCGCTTCCGGCGTTCGTATCTTCCCGGCCCGCAGCCTCGCTGACCTGGGCGGCGGCGCTGTCTTCCAGGTGACCGGCAACCTGTTGCGCCCGCTCTCCGTCCGTAATAGTGAATTGCTCAACCTTGTTATCATCAAACCGTACCAGGCGGGCGGAAAAACCCGTTCCGGACCGCGTCAGGTCGGCCTCGACAGTCCAGTATTCACGTGTCTTGAACTGTTCTATTTCCTCTTCGCGCTCGACGATCATGCGCAGGGCCGGGCTCTGTACCCGCCCGGCAGACAAACCGGTGCGTATTTTCTTCCATAACAGCGGGGACAGGTTGAAACCCACCAGGTAATCCAGTGCGCGCCGGGCCTGCTGGGCATTGATCAGGTCCCATGAAAGTTCTCCGGGACTTTCCAACGCGCGTAATACCGCATCTTTTGTTACTTCATGAAAGACCACGCGCTTGACTTCTTTCTGCGCCAGCACGCCCCGGTCATTGAGCAACTCGTACAGGTGCCATGAGATTGCCTCGCCCTCCCGGTCAGGGTCAGTGGCCAGGTACAATACGTCTGATTTCTTCAGCGCCCGGGCTATGGCGTCAACGGAACGGGAATTCCTGTCGATGATTTCATACTGCATGGCAAAGTCCTTTTCCGGCTTGACGGCGCCCGATTTCGGTAACAGGTCACGCACATGGCCGTTGGAGGCCATCACGGTATATCCGCTGCCCAGGTAGCGATTCAGGGTTCTGGCTTTTGCCGGGGATTCAACTATTACTAATGCCGCTGTCATGTTTTATTTTTTATTTATTATTTTTTTCTCTACGCCGGCGTTGCAGGCTGTTTACGGCAGACCTGCTCCGGCAATCACAGTTTATGTTTGCCGCGAATATACGAGCCCGGCGCCACCGCCGTGATCAGTCCCTCAAGTTCCAGGTTCAACAGTTTACCCGTTATGTCCCCTATGCCGAGATTCGTCATGTCAACGATGTCATCCACGCTGGTGGGCTCATACCCTATATTATCAAGCAGTACTTTTTCCTGTTCGTCAAGTCCCTTGATCGTTCCGGGTTGCGGCGCAACCGCCGCACGGGTACCCCCGGCGAATTCCCCGAAGCGGCTGAGGGCGGCAAATATATCCTCCACCCGCTCCGCCAGCCCCGCACCTTCGCGCAACAGTCCATGGCAACCCTGCTTCATGGGATTCCGGATGGAACCGGGTACGGCAAACACCTCACGGTTCTGATCCAGGGCATGTTTTGCCGTGATCAGCGAACCGCTCCCGTGTGCCGCCTCAACCACCAGGACACCGGCGCTGAGACCGCTGATGATACGGTTACGGCGCGGAAAATTCCCTGCATAGGGTTGCCGGGACAGCGGGAATTCAGAGACCAGCGCCCCCGCTTCGCTGATTTTCGCGGCCAGGCCGGCATTGGCCCTCGGGTAAATCCGCTCCAGCCCGCTGCCCAGCACCGCCACCGTCCTGCCGCGTTGCGCCAGGGCGCCCCGGTGGGCCTCGGCATCTATCCCCTGGGCCAACCCGCTGGTAACGGTAATCCCGTGCGCTGCCAGTTGGCCGGCAAAATACCGGGCATCGCTGCGGCCGTCAACGGTCGGCCTGCGACTACCGACCACGGCAACCTGGTCCGTCATCAACACACCGGGAGCGCCGCACACCAACAGTGCCGGGGGCGGCGCCGCTACCTGTTTCAACAGGGGCGGATAACCCGGGCCGGTGCACGGGACCAGGTGATGGTGCGGGCGTTCCAGCCAGCGGAGTTCATGCTCAATTTCCTTACGGTCGGGTTTGCGCAGGCATGCCAGGACTTTCTCCGGCAGGTGGGAGCGGTTGAGCAACCCCGTTTCGGCGGCATGAACAACGGCCTCGGGGGTTTCGAGTTTTTCCAGCAGCGGGTGCAAATTGTGTTCGGCCGCTGCCCCGGCATGTAACAGTACCAACCAGGAATGCTGTTGGGAATTAACTGTGTCCACCGATATCCTCCCTGATATGTTCAGTTACTGTCGATAGAGCTGCAAAGACGTCCCTTGCAGGATATACGGAAGTTTAGGCCCGGGCCGGGTCTGGTGTCAATGGTAAACCCGGTCTTTACATCCGGCACTTATTTTAAGGATAATGGTCCAAGGTATACCTCGCTGACGGTACTGCAAAAAGGCAAAGTCGATGTCAAAATTAACCGTATTACATTTTCCGGATCCGCGCTTGCGCAAAAAGGCGCGTCCTGTCGCCGGTGTTGATGCGGGCATCAGGCAACTGTCCAAGGATATGCTGGAAACCATGTACGCGGAAAACGGCATCGGCCTGGCCGCCACCCAGGTGAATGTACAGCAGCGGGTGATAGTTATGGACCTGTCGGCAGAGAGAGACGCTCCCATGACCCTGGTGAACCCGGAAATTCTGGAACAATCCGGCACGGAGGAAATGGAGGAAGGTTGTCTTTCGGTGCCTGGTTTCAGCGACCTGGTCCAGCGAGCTGAAAAGATCACCTGCCGCTACCTCAACCTGGATGGAGAGTTAATCGAGGAGGAAGCCGACGGTTTGCGTGCGGTCTGTATCCAGCACGAGATAGATCATCTCGACGGGAAACTGTTCATCGATTACCTGTCGCCGATAAAAAAACGGCGTTTACGTAAGAAAATAGAGAAGCAGAACAAGATCCGCGCCTTGTGAACCTGTCTTTGGAGTTTGGGAGTTTGGGGTCAGGTCGCACATTGCACACGCAAAGACAGGTATAATTCACTGAGACAAACAACTGCGTGTGCAATGTGCGACCTGACCCCAAACTCCTGAACCTCTCCTTTGCCGGCACGCCTGATATTGCGGCAGTCATCCTCGAGGCGCTGCTGAAAAGCCCGCAGCATAAAGTCAGGCACGTCTACACCCAGCCGGACCGGCCGTCAGGACGCGGCAGGAAAACCCGCCCGGGTCCGGTCAAGCAGCTGGCGCAGCAATTTGCAATCCCCATCAAACAGCCCGCGACCCCGGATGAACTCAATCAGGATACCGACCTTAAGGGCATCGACGCGCTCATCGTCGTTGCTTACGGCCTGATACTCCCGGCATCGGTCCTGTCCCTGCCCCGCCACGGTTGCATCAACGTCCACTTCTCGTTACTGCCCAGGTGGCGCGGCGCTGCCCCTGTGCAACGGGCGATCGAGGCGGGCGACAGGGAAACCGGTATCTCCATCATGCTCATGGACAGCGGCGTCGATACCGGGAAAATCCTGTTGCAGGACTCCTGCGTTATCGGTAACACCGATACCGCTTTGTCCCTGTCGGAACGGCTGGCGTCGCTGGGAAGTGATGGCCTGCTCGAGGCCCTGAACGGCCTGGAGACGCGCATCGCCAATTCAAAAGTACAGGACGACAGCGCGGCGACCTACGCCCGCAAAATCGGAAAACAGGAGGCCGAAATTGACTGGCGCATGGATGCGCAACAAATAGAGAGGACCATTCGCGCCTTCAACCCGGCGCCGGTTGCGTTTACCAGTCTTGACAACGTGAAAATACGCGTCTGGGAAGCCGTCACCCTGGACGCCGCGTCAGGCAGGGAACCGGGTGAGGTAGTCGCCTACGGCCCGGAGGGGCTGGATGTCGCCACCGGGAGCGGAGCCCTGCGCATTCTCACCCTGCAACTGGAAGGCAAGAAAAAACAGGGCATCCGCGAGATCCATAACGGTTATCCCCGCCTTTTCGTTCCGGAAAAATGAACCTGCGCGCGCTTGCCGCAAAGGCCGTCTGCCGGGTTGTCGAAACCGGACTGACCCTGGACGCGGCCCTGGCGGAGTGCCTGCCCGGTGTCGAGCGCCGGGACGACCGCGGGTTCCTCAAGGAACTCAGCTTCGGCACGCTGCGCTGGTACGATCAACTGGCGTTCCTGCTGGAACGGTACCTGGGCAAACCCCTGAAAGCGCGGGACCGGGATATCGGGATACTTATCCTGGTCGGCCTCTACCAACTACACCACATCGATACACCCGCCCATGCGGCTACCTCGGAAACGGTGAACGCGACGGTTGATCTAGGCAAGGAATGGGCAAAACCCCTGGTCAACGCGGTGCTGAGACGTTCGCAGCGTGACTACCCCCGGCTCAAAGCGGAACTGGCCCGCTACCCTGGCGCGAATTATTCCCACCCGGGCTGGCTGGTAGACGGTATCAAGCAGGACTGGCCCGCCCTGTGGGAGGCCATACTGCAGGCCAACAATGAACGGCCTCCGCAACACCTGAGGGTAAACGGATTGCGTACTTCCCGGGAAAACTACCTGGAAGATTTGCGGCAGGCCGGGATCCGGGCACAACAGTGCGACCTGGCGCCCGGCGCCGTCCAGGTGCTCGATCCGGTTGACGTCACCCGGCTGCCCGGTTTTGACGACGGTCATGTATCGGTACAGGATGCCGGCGCCCAGCTTGCGGCAACCCTGCTGGACCCGCGACCGGGGCACAGCGTGCTGGATGCCTGCGCGGCCCCGGGAGGGAAAACCGCCCATATCTGCGAACTGCAACCGGCCATCGCTGACATTACCGCCGTGGATATCGATGAAATACGCCTGGAGAGGCTGCGCGACACCCTGAGCAGGCTGAAGCTGGATGCAACCGTGACCAGGGCGGACGTAGCCAGCACGGACACCTGGTGGGACGGACGCCTGTTCGACCGCATACTGCTGGACGCGCCGTGCAGCGCCACCGGGGTCATCCGCCGCCATCCCGACATCAAACGCCTGAAATCCCCGGAGCAGGTCCCTGCCCTGCAGGCTACGCAGATAGAACTGCTGGCAGCCCTGTGGCCGTTGCTGAAACCGGGCGGCAGGCTGCTCTACTCGACCTGTTCCCTGCTGCATGATGAGAACGACCGGGTAATCGAAACATTCCTGGACAACCATCCCTCGGCAGAGCTTGAAACCATCCGGGCGGATTGGGGCATCGCTACGGTCTGCGGCCGCCAACTGCTGCCTTGCCTGGATGACACGGACGGGTTTTATTATGCGGTATTGACCAAAGCGGCTTGAGGCATGGTTATAATGTTTGCATGATTTCGACAGACTCGAAAGATTTCATCGGTTCAATCGCGCGCTGTATGAAGGTGATAACGGCATTCGATGCGGAGGATGTTGAAATGTCACCGGCGGATGTGGCTGCGAAAACCGGCCTGACAAGGGCGACGGCCAGGAGAATGCTGTTAACCCTGACGGCCCTGGGTTATGTTGCCAGTGACGGCAAGCGGTTCCGGTTGTCGCCTAAAATTCTCGACCTGGGTTTTTCTTACCTGACTTCCATGCAGATTGGCGAGGTTATCCAGCCGATCATCAATGCCGCGAGCAGGAAGGTTGGTGAAACGTGCATACTTTCGGTATTGCAGGAAGACGATATTGTCAGTATTGCCCACAGTTCGTTCGACCGTTTCGACCAGGTGACGTTTTTCCCCGGAACCCACCTGCCGGCCTGTGTCTCGGCCGCCGGAAGGGTGATACTGGCCCATGAGGAGACAGAAAAACTCGATACGTATTTTAAAAACATCAAGCTGAAACGTTACACGCCGAGCACGATCACCAGCAAGGCGAAGTTAAGAACG
>JAPOQU010000070.1 GCA_026710545.1 Gammaproteobacteria bacterium
ATTGGTATTTGCTATGGTATAGGGTAGGATGTGCATAAGCCTTGCCTGTTGCACCCATTGGGTGATATTGATTGATGACACAAGATATTATACAGGCAGGGCTTTTTTGATTCCTGGGCTTTCTAACGCGGGATCAGGGATATAACGACTGCTTGTCTTCGTCGGTGTAACGGACACCGCCTGTGATGCGCAGGTAGTCCGTAGCATTCACGGTAATCTGGCCGAACATCGACCATAACTCGGACTCTTGCTGGAAAGATGCCGCGGTATCCACCATCACGTTAGCGCCGAACGGTCCTGCGGCGCTCAACAAACCACCCAGTAATGCCGGACCGTACTGGGCAGGGTTCAGGTTATAGTTTTCCCATTTCTGGTAATAACCCCCCACCAGGTAATCGAGCATACCGCCTTTTTCCGACGTCAACCTGATTTCAACGGAATCCTGTTCAAAGTCCTCATCGATACCTGCAACCACGAATGCATCTGAATATGTGTCCAGGTCGAGAGATATATCGTATTCGAATTCCGAATGGCCACCGGCAACGGACAGCACATGACCGGGGAGTTGCCATTCAAGGCTGGCTATGATGGTATCAGTCTGAGTGCGTTGCTCCGGACAGAGTTCCGGCTGGGCTCCGGTCACCGTAATGGGATCAGGCAATCCGCTGCGGTCAGGGCTGCAGCCGTTTGATGTGCGGGACCAGTTCAGTACACCGTCATTGGGCTCGGCAAATGACGTCCCTGCGGCAAAGGTGCCGGAGTCATCATCGAACAACTCACCTGTATTGCCTTCCATCTCCTTTTCGGCCCGCTCATACTTGACATTCAGGGTAACGTCCTCGCTCAACTCCCACACCGCGCTGATACGAAGCAACATCTCATCGGTATCGCCCTCGTCCTCACCGGTAAATGAATTATTGAAGTACCCGTCACGGCCTGAAATTTTCAATGCGGCCCTGAGGCCCAGCGTGTCGGACGGGGAGCCGCCGATGATGGCAACCAGTGACGGGCCGCCGTGTTCCAGTTCATAGTCCGCGGTCAGGTCCAGAAAGGCCGCATCGCCCGGACGGGTCTTGTTGGTGACGATACTGATCGCGCCTGCAGTCGAGTTAAGTCCGTGTATGACGGATTGCGGACCGCGAGCCACTTCGACCCGTTCAGCGTCAAGGAAGGGGGACTGGTACTGGCGAGAACGGGGCATGTAAATCCCGTCGATGAACATGGCGACGGACTGTTCGAAGCTGCGTTCCTGACCGGTTCCCAGGCCGCGGATGGTAATGGCCTGGGATGTAACGCCATAGCCTACCTGTAAATTGGGAATGGTATCCGCAAGTTCAGCGAGATCGGTGATGCCCATATCCATCATCGTTTCTCCCGACACGGTTTCAATCGAAAGCGGAATGTCCTGGGAGCTTTCCGCGCGCTTGGTTGCGGTCACGATAATCTCTTCCAGTTCAGCAAAAGCATTGGGCGCGAACAATACAACACCCAGGATGGATAGAATTAAATTTCTGAAATAACAGGTTGGATTACACCTCATTGAATTTTTCCCCCTGAGAGAAATGACCTGCCCGCACCGGGCATATCGTTATAAACAAGTATACATTTCAACAACACAGTATGACATGCGCCACACCGATGCCACTAATCAGTACGTTCAAAATTGTTATCTTAAAATGAAAATCGGTAAGCGCTTACAGCGCAAGACTGTAACTCCTGTTCTATTTTTTTGTAAGCGGGTATTGTTCTTCCGTTACCGGGACAAACCGGCCGGTGTTTTCAGGAGGATAACGGATGGCCTGGCCGGCCATGATTTTTTTCACCTCGGAATCATCCACGACGAACCGGCCGTTGACCAGGACGTACGGGATGCCGGTAGTCGGCCGGCCATTAGCGCCCGCTTCGAAATCCGCATTGTCCGTTACCCGGTCCGGATCAAATACGACGATGTCCGCCACCATGCCCTCCTGCATCCGCCCCCGTATTTTCATGGCCTCAATACCGGCGTCGCCCAGGTGTTTTGCATGCCAGTAACTTAATTGTGACAGGCTGAACATTAGGGGGATGGTTTCCTCACGAGCGAGTCGGAGCACCCTGCCCCGTGTCCCTGCCGTACGCGGATGGCCGACGTATTCATCATAATCCTCCTGCCAGCCCAGGGCGTTACCGTCCTTGTCCGTACTCCACATGGTATCGCCCGCGACAACCATGTGGGGGACCTTCAGCCACTTACGCAACCAGGGCTTGCGCGGTGGACTATGGGCTATGACCGTTCGGCCCGGGTCTGTTGCAACGGCCTTGAAATATTCATCCCGGCTCAAAAACTTGTTCTGTACCGGGTCAAACAAGGTCTCTTCATACTTGTACCCGAGTGTATCCTCCCACATTTCCGGTCGCAGGAACTCGCTGCCCAGGGGGCCGGCGCCTGCGGTATAAGGATAGTATTCGCCCCACATATTGAGCCCTTGTTCCCTGGCCAGGGCCAGTTTCTCTTCAATCTCCCACCAGCCGTAGTCGTTGTTGTGGGCGATCAGCAAGGGCGCCTTCAAAGTCACCGCGTTGGTAAATGCTTCGGCAAACCCTATGGGTGATTCCGTCGGAGTTTTATTCATCGGATGAAAGCGCAGGTGTGCGGCAGTCAGCCGGCCATAACGCGCCGCCGCGCGCTGGGCTTCGAACATCTCGTAAGTGGTCACCCCTTTGCGCATGTAGCCGATAGTGGAGCCTAAACCCAGGGCGCCCTCACGCAGACCCTGGTCAAGCCGGCGGCTAATCTCATTCATTTGCGTGCGGTCGCTGATTGTCACCGACCAGCCCTCTGTCCCGTCTTTCAGGCTTGCCGTACGCGCTTTGCTCAACCCCGTTGCATCTATGGGTACGGTAAAGTCGATATCGTCATTCGCATCGTGCACCGACATGCGCACTATCTCCTGACTTACGGTAGTGCCGTAATTAATCGGCCATTTGTCTTTTTTCCCTTCATACCAGGGACCCACCGGCCAGGCGCCCACTTCCAGGTCCATGCCCGTGGTGACCCCGTCCCGCATCAATAGCCTGACTGAGAACAAATCGAGGCTGTGCACGTGCGTATCGATGAACCCCGCCGTGACGACATGCCCTGCCGCGTCGATAATCCTCCCGCCCGAGATGGCTGCGGGCGTGATGGCAGCTATCTTTCCGCCGCGTATGCCCACGTTGCGGACCGCATCGAAACTGGTTTCCGGGTCCATCACCCTGCCGTTCAGAATGACGACATCATATTCATCGGCGCCGGCGATGGAGGTGACCGGAACCAATAGCAGACTCAGCGCCGTCCAAAATACCCCTGTACGAATAGCCCGAGTTTTATGTAATGGACCTGGCACCTGTATGGACCCGTCAAAACCTGTTTGCCGAGTAATGATCTATATCGACTTCCGGCGTCCTTCCCATGATGATATCCGCCACTACCCGCCCCGATGCCGCCGCCAGGGTCCAGCCGAGATGGCCCTGGCCCGTATTCAGGTAAAGTCCGGGTACCGGCGTATTCCCGAGAATCGGCACACCGTCGCTGCTCATAGGCCTTAACCCCGTCCATGGGTTAAGCGAGTCCCGATCCATGATCTCTGCCAATTCAGGAAAAACAGCCTCTACCAGCCTGACCAGGTTGCCTGTCCGCGCAGCAGGAATCGATTTGTCGAAGCCGGTAAATTCTGCGGTGCCTGCGACCCTCAGGACTTCATCACCCAACGGATTTATCCCTGCGTGCAAGTCCATATCGCCCATGATATGACGCGGCCGGTTTTCCCAACCGTCCATGGAGATGGTCAGCGAGTAGCCTTTTGCCGGATAGACGGGGATGCGGATTCCCAGCGGACGCACCAGCTTCGGACTGTAAGCGCCGGCGGCGACCACAACCGCATCCGCGGTCAGGGCTTCACCTCCGGACAACTCGACCTTGAACGATGAACCGTCCCGGAGTATCCGTGAGACACTGGTGTCGTAACGAAAATTCACGCCCCTGTTCGATAATATTTCAGCGAGCTTCCTGCAAAATATATGACAGTCTCCGGTCTCGTCACCGGGAAAGTGTATTCCCCCCACAAGCCGGTCCCGGATCGGTTGCAGGGAAGACTCAAGAGCGACCAGTTCATCACGGTCAAGCGTCCTGCTTGCCGCTCCGCATTCTTCACGCAGAAAGTCGGCATGTTCGATATGCCCCTCCAGGGATGCCTGGTTGCGAAACAGCAGCACAGTGCCCGCATCGGAATACCGGTATTCGATACCTGCTTCATCCCGTATTTCCTTCATTTGCGCGATCGAATAAGCGGCCAGTGCGCAGTTGCGCCTGACATTTTCGAAAAACGCTTCCTGACGGGATGCCCGTAGAAACCCCAGGCCCCAGGACAACATGCCGGGAATGGCCTTCAGGTGTAACAGTATCGGCGCATCCTGTCTGCCCAGGGACTGCAACAGCACTTTGTGTATCCCCGGCGCGTTCCAGGGCTCACAGAAGCCGGCGGTTAACCCGCCGCCATTGGCGAAACTGCAGTCCAGGCCGGGTCCCCCGTAACGTTCGAGAACTGTGACGTCAACCCCATGTTTCTTGAGACACCAGCCGGTTGTGACTCCCTGGATGCCGGCTCCGATGATGATTATTTTCATTTCCAGACACCACGATAGGCGATATCTGCCGACCGGCGCCTCCCAACCGCTATCCCCGCGATCAAAAATACTGAGTGACGCCTACAAAGCTGATTTAGCCAATACATAATCCATCAGGCTGGGAATGCCTGGTTCTAACATCACGTCATCCGGCGGCGCCCAGACATAGCCATGTCCCTGCAACGCGGAACTGATGGTTTTGATCATTTCCGCGGAAGGTTTTTCCGGCAAGGCGCCGGTAATAGTCTGCCGAAATTCGCTGTCACTCAGACTCTGCCGTTCCCTGAATGTCAGCGCGACCTCGCGCGCAACCGGCAATAACTCAGTCTGTTCAAGCTGACGGTAACGAATGGCATAAAATCCGTTTTTGTTGCGCTCAAATTCGGGTTTTGCGGCAGCGAACAGGGCCGCGTCAATCCGCTCAACTCCACCTTTCCGGGTTCGTCCGACGGAGTTCCGAACCTGCTCCCAGATTGCTTTTCCCCATAATTGCAGGAAGTAAGGGTAGCGCTGGCTTTCGACTACGACTTCATCCAGCACCTCCGATGTGAAACTGATGCCATATTCAGCCAAAGGCCTCTCCAAAGCCGCGGCGCAGGCGTCAGCATCCAGGCGACCAATACCGGCAATCGGTTGACAACGTTCCCAGAAGGTAGTGTTCAGGCTGTTCAGCTTATCAGACAGGTTGGGCGTGCCTGCCAGCATCAGCAGGAAGGGCGCCTCGGCAGATATCTCCTGCGCGCTATTGAGCAGCGCCTGCCCCTCACCTGTGCCCAGGTTTTGCGCTTCATCAAGCAATACTACCAGAGGCGTTTTGCGGCAACGCTGTGTCAACAACCTGCTGAGCGAAGCCGGGCGCCCACCCAGTTCCCAGCCCAGCTTGCCGACTCCCAGGGACAAAGATAATGTGTCAGGCAACAGCGATTGAAAACGTTCCGGCGGCGCCAATTCAGTAGCCAGAGCGTCCAGGTCGGGAATCTTGTCCGGGGTTAACCAGACCACGTCTATGCCGGATCCTGTACGTTCAATTTCCTGCTTGAACCAGCGCAACAATGCCGTTTTGCCATTGCCCCGCGGACCTATCAAAACCTTGCCCGACGCCGGCGAGACCCCTGTTTGCAGGCAGGCTAAGGCCTGTTTCAGTTCATGTTGTTGGATGTCCCGTCCGGCCAAATAAGGAGGCAGCATACCCCAGCCGGGTCGAAACAATTCAGGCTGCAAGGTATCAGGAGGCATAGCTGCAAGCCTAGCAAATATGTATCAGCGTCGCAACGTAACATCAACTTGCGTTTCCCGCCGATCATTTATTGAAATATGTATCCCGACAAGCATATTCAAAAACACTAATTTCTCATATAGACCGTAGTGCCTTCTTTTATCGTTTCAATTACTTGAATATCCTTGATAGTCAGCGGGTCCACATCAAGCGGGTTGTCCGACAGGATCGCCAGATCCGCCAGTTTCCCCGCTACCAGGCTTCCCTTGCTGTCTTCCTCAAAATACTGGTAAGCGCCGTTTATGGTGATCGCCTTGAGCGCATCTTCCACGGATATTTTCTGCTCTTCACCCAGGGTTTGTCCACTGCGGGTCACGCGGTTCACCGCTGACCAGACCAGCCGCATCATGTCCGGCGGCACTACGGGCGTATCGTTATGGATGGTATAGGGCACCCCCTTATCCAGGGTGGACGCCAGGGGGCTGATACGGCTGCCCCGTTCAGGCCCCAGTACCGAATCCCGGTGCCAGTCCCCCCAGAAATATGTGTGTGCGGCGAAGTAGGATGGCAGCATCCCCTCGGCTTTGAATGCATCGATCTGGTCATCCCGGGCGGTTTGTGCGTGGATTATCACGGTACGGCGATCAGCGTAGCCGTGTAATTCATTGGCGTCGCTGACGGCGCGGATCAACTGGTCCATGGCGGCATCGCCGTTGGCGTGGGCGATAACGGGTATGTTCCTTTCATACATGTCCGACACATAACCGTTAAGCGCCTCGTCCTTCAATATGGCATAGCCGGCATAACCTGCGTCCCTGCCCTGTGGCGGCACATGGTAGGGTTCCGTCAACCAGGCGGTCTTGCCCTGGGGTGAACCATCGAGACCCAGTTTGAGGCCGCCGACACGGAAGCGTTTGGTATAGCTTTGTGAAAAAGGAAATTGCCCGTCGAGAGCTTCAGCGTAACGGTAAAACGGGTAGGCAACCACATCGAGCATTAACCCGTCACGGCCGGCGGCTGTCTGCAATGTTTCCAGGTCGGTCAAGGTCGCTGCGCCATCCTGCACAGTCGTTACACCGAAACGTGCATAATAGTCCTGGGCTTCCTGCAGCAGGCCAAGACGGGTGGTCACATCGTGAATCGGCAACAAATCGAAATAAATCCTGTATACGGCTGATTCTTCGAGAATGCCGTTGGGTTCGTTACTGCCTTCAACCCTGCGAATGACACCGCCTTCCGGGTCTTCCCCGTCAGGGGTATATCCTGCCAGTTCCAGGCACGGGGTATTGCAGACCATCAGGTGGCCGGAGACATGCCACGCCATGATCGGATGTTCCGTGGAAACTGCGTCCAGATCAAATTTTGTCGGGTGTCTCTGTTCGGCCAGCAGGGAATCGTCATAGCCCGCAGCCATGATCCACTCGCCTGTCGGCACTTCTGCTGCCTTTGCCGACAGCAGTGATTGTATATCGGCGATGGAGTTTACCTGTCCGACGGGTGGTGAAGCGATGTTTTCAAAAGCCATAAAAGAGATGACTGCGCTGATATGGCCGTGGCTGTCGATAAATCCCGGCAGCAGGGTGTTACCGGCCAGGCGCCTGATCTCGGCACCGGCGCCGGCGGCTGCAGCCACTTCTGAACGGCTGCCCACTGCCAGTATCCTGCCGTCCCGCACTGCCAGGGCTTCGGCAACAGGCAGGGCATCATTCATGGTCAGTATGTCTCCGCCCAGGAAAACCGTTGTCTTTGCCGCTGTCTCATTCGCGGCTTCAACCGCGTTACCGGATACTGCGGGCAACATGAGCAGGGCAAGGACAACAGCGGTTCCCCCTAACTTCGACCAGATAGGTGGGGTCAGAGTAAAATCCTCGTTATCCCGGTCGATGGCAGGATTCGCGGTGATTTTACTCTGACCCCGGAAATTTATGACAACAACACCTTCTGCAGGACGTCTCATGGTTCCATTCTTTATCATGCAACCGTTACCTGATAACTTCCTTCGCCGTTCCGAATAACAACCAGACGACAGCGCCGACTACATGCACCGCCGCGGCCAGCGCGAACGCGGCAAGATAGGTTCCGCTGACACCCACCAACCAGCCGGTCACCGCCACGCCGATGATCCCCGGTATGGTGCCGAACGTATTGCTGATGCTCCACAAAATATCAACGTGCCTCGGCGCCATTTCCAGCGCGGCCGGCGCGAAGCCCGAATAACACACCCCCAGGCAGGCCAGCGCGCCGCACATGGTCAATACTGCAACCAGGGGGGTGGCGGCAGTGCCCGCGGCAAACAGGAACAACGCCGAACCGCCCAGCCCGATGGTCTGGGCAATCTTGCGCAGCCGGGTTGCATCCATGCCGCCGCTGAGCGCCCGGTCCGCCAGCCACCCGGCGACATTCATGGCGATGAACATGGACAGCCAGGGCGCCATGGAATACAGGCCGGAGCCGACTATGGAAATTCCCTGGGTGTCGTAGAAGTAGCTGGGCAGCCAGGCCAGGGCGACGTACAGGCCCCAATTGGTGCAGAAATTGGTAATAATCAGCGCCCAGGCCGCCCGGTGGGAAAAGATCACGCGCCAGGGGATAGCCTTGTCCCGTGCATTATCCTGCCGGACATCGGCAAGCAGCCCGAGTTCCGTTTCCGAAATATCCGGGTGTTCACCGGGGTCGTTTCTGACGAACCGGAACCAGAACAGGGCCCAGATGAATCCCAGTACGGCAAAACTGTAAAACGCCATGGGCCAGCCGAACTCAACGATAATCCAGCCGGTGACCAGCAGGGTTAACAGGGTGCCGACGATTGCCCCGCTGGAAAAAAAGGCGACGGCCCGGGCCCTCTCATCGGGCGGCACCCAGCGGCTGAACAGGTTCAATACCGCCGGCGCCACCGAGGCCTCGCCGACGCCCAGCAGGATTCTCGCTGCCAGCAGCAGGACCAGGGAACCGGTGAAGGCGGCGAGCGGCGTCAACAGGGTGAAACCTGACCAAAGGATCACCGCGATGCCCAGCACGATTTTTCCGCCGTAACGGTTTGCCAGCCAGCCACCGAGCACCTGGAAGAAGAAGTAGCCGATAAAAAATGACGATAACACCAGTCCCTTGGTCGCGTCGGACCAGCCCAGGTCGTCCTGCATCTGGATTGCCGCGACGGAGATATTGACCCGGTCGGTATAGGCGATGACCAGGGCCAGGAAGCTCAGCCCTACCAGGGTAAACCGCTTTGGCCACCTGTTCTGCAACATGGTTGTTCCGGAATTTAATTGGTGAGGGTGTTTTTATGGACAATACCGTCCTTGATGATCACGCGGAGGTTTTTATCCGGTTCGGTAAACAGCGTGATATCCGTCAACGGATTGCCATCCACCAGCACCAGGTCCGCATAAGCGCCCTCCTCGATCACTCCCAGTTTGCCCTGACGATAAGGATTGCGCTTGCCGCTTTGTTCCAGTAATTCAGCCGCACCCGAGGTAGCCTGCCTGAGGATCTCCAACGGGCTGAAATGTTCTGACCGGGCCCTGAATTCCGTGGCGTACAGGGAGTTAAACAGTTCATCGGGTCCGAAAGCATCGACACAATAGGTTATTTTGGGATTGTATTTCTTGGCCAGCCTGACCATGTTGTCCGACCAGGAAACCACTTCGCGCGCCTTGGCCAGTTGAAACTCGTTGAGGAAATCCGCTTCCAGTACCAGGTGGTTCCAGGCAAAGTGCGTGTTCAGGAACGCGCCCTGCGACACCAGCATTTTCATGCCTTCCTCATCGATGCCGAACCCGTGATCGATGCTCTTCAAACCTGCCTGCAGCGCCCGCTTTATCGCGGGACCATTGTGCAGGTGCGCGCCCACGTACGTACCCCAGTCTGCTGCCGCTCGCACGGCTGCCTGCTGCTCTTCCAGTGTGTACTGTACGGAGTCTATGGGGTCGTATTCGGAGCCCACACCGCCGCTGCCCATAATCTTGATCTGGGTTGCCCCCCTGGACAGGTTTTCCCGCACCGAGGCCAGTACGTCCGGAACACCATCTGCGAGACGGTAATATCCAAGTCTTTCCCAGTTCGCCGTTTCATCAAACCAGCGCGGATGGGGATCGGTCCAGGCGCGAAAATCACCATGACCGCCGGTCTGGGTAATGAATGCCAGTGATGGAAATATGCGCGGGCCGGGCACCAGGCCGTCATCGATGTTCTGTTTCAAGCCCATGACCGGACCGCCCAGGTCGCGCACGGTGGTGAAGCCCCACATCAATGTCGTTTCCGCCCGTTTGCCCATCAACACGCCGATCCGCTCCCAGCTCCAGTCCTTCATTTTATCCATGGTTTCCACGATAGAAAGATGACCATGGGTATCGATCAACCCCGGCAACACGACCCTGCCGCCCCCGTCGATAACGGCCGCGCCGGAATCCGGTGCGCCGGCATCACCGGCCGAAATTGATTTGATCACGTTTCCTTCCACCAGGATATTGTGGTTTTTTTTCAATGTTTCATTGCGGCCGTCAAAGATATCGACGTTTTTGATGTAAACCCGTGCCGGTGTTTCAGCGGCGGATAGATACTGGCAGGAAAATAACAGGACAATACCGGCCATCCTGAGCAGGCGGGACAAGAAATCTGGATTTAACATGTGAATACTCCCTGAACGGTTCAGTTGATTAAATTCCTGGAACGAAACTGGCTTGGCGACTCCCCGGTCCAGCGTTTGAAGGCCCGGGAGAAATTGCTGCAATCGGAAAATCCCAGTAAATAGGCCACCTCACTGATTGATCGTTGCTGTTGCTGCATATATTGCTCGGCCAGTTCCCGCCGGGTGTCGTCCAGCACGTGCTGGTAACTGGAATTCAATCGTTCCAGCTTGTTATGTAATGTACGCACACTCATATACAGTTCCCTGGCAATATCTTCCTTGCTGCACTCTCCCGAAGGCAATAGTTCCACCAGCTTTGACCTGACCTGCATAATCAGGTCTCCCTTTACCGTATCCGCCAGCATTTTCATCATGATCTGGTCGTTTTGCCGCGCCAATTCGGCATTTGCCGCAGGGAACGGCTTGTTAATTTCATTCAAATCAAAAACCAGGGCATAGTCAACGGCTGAAAATTCCACGTTCGATTTGAAATACTCCCGGTAAATCGCCTCGCAGCCTGCAGGGGCCTGACAGGCAATGTCCACCCTGACGGGGCGGAAATCCGGGCTGCTCATCTCGCGTAAAAACCGCACCATCGCTGCCATGTAGCCGGACACCAGGGAGCGATAAACATGCTGCTCAATCGTGGTGTCAGCCGGTTTTATCAGCAGCTTCGGCTCCCTGTCAGCCTCATCGAAGAGGCAAACGTGGTTGGTGGTGATGAATGAATGAAAACGCGACAGGCGTTCGCAAAATGCGCGGATATTGTTACTTGAATAAAGGGCAAACCCAAGCGCGCCGTAGGTAGTGGGGTGGATGAAACTGGCGACCCTGAAACAGAAACAGGGGTCGCCGGTAACGGATTCTGCGGCCATAACCAGCCTGGCCATGGCATTACCGGGTACCCGGTAGAGTGGCTGGCTCACCTGGTGTAAGTCCAGGCCGACTTCACTTAATACGGCATGGCCATCCACGCCATAGGATTCTATCGCCTGGAATATACTGACAACGGTATTGCCGTAACTGGATGTATTCTCAGAATAAATCAGGTTTCTCCGCGTTTAACGGGGTCAGGTCGCACATTGCACACGC
>JAPOQU010000071.1 GCA_026710545.1 Gammaproteobacteria bacterium
ACCTGGGCTATATCTGGCAACCGGCGGGCGATGATTTGTGTGAACCCGGTATCCCCAGCCTGATGGCACACGTTCAGGCGGAGCTGGCGACCGGCAAGAGCGTGGCCACGCTTGCCTCGCAGCAAACGGACCAGAACTCCGTTTGCCCTGAGTAACAAATACAGACCATATTGATGTTTAGCTTGACAGGATGATGACGCAGGGTAGAATAGAATTTGTTTTTCTACCCTGAAAGGAAAGAGCGATGAGTCTGAATATCAAAAACGATGAAACCTGCCGCCTGGCCGGCGAGCTTGCCGGCTTGACAGGGGAAACCATGACGGGCGCAATCACGGTTGCCTTGCGCGAACGTCTGGCGCGCGAGAAATGTCATCGTAATGCAGAGGCGCTGGCCAGGGAACTTCACGTTATCGGACAGCGTTGCGCCGGAATGGCAGGTCCCGGACCCGCTGCGGTGGACCATGGCGAATTGCTCTACAACGAACTGGGACTGCCCGGGTGATTATTGATACATCGGCTGTCCTGGCCGTATTACTTGGGGAGACGGACGCTGAACATTATGAAAAAACAATTGCGCGCGCCCTGCCTCGACGGATGTCCGTTGTCGGCTTGCTGGAAGCGGCGATTGTTCTCGAGAGCAGGGGTGGGACGGCGGCCGCTGACGAACTGGACCTGTTCCTGCAAACAGCGGAAATTGAACTGGTGGCAGTCACGACGGAGCAGGCCCAGACTGCCCGGCGCGCCTGGCGGCGTTTCGGCAAGGGAAACCATCCTGCAGGACTGAATTTTGGTGACTGCTTCGCTTATGCGCTCGCTCATACCAGCAAAGAGCCGCTTCTGTTCAAGGGAGAGGATTTTTCACGTACTGATATTGAAGCTGCATAGCGTTAACAAAAGTGCGAGCGGACATTATATTCAAGCAGTCGGTAGTTCATTACTATTCAGGGCAATCAGGCTGCCTTGACAGAAACCTCAAATTCAAGCCCAAGCAGTGCGGCCAGCTTATACAACTGCGTCAGGTTTTTGTTCATAATCCGGGGATTGAGCAATCTCTGCACCTGGTTATCTGACGTCTTCAATTGGCGCGCCAGGTATTTCTTGGAGATTTTTTTCCGATCAATTTCTTCATTGATACGCGCGACAATGTTTTCAATATGGTCGCGCAGCATATACTCAGGGTCCTTGATGAGAAACAGGGGCTGGTCATAAGGCATGTAATCCGTCTTCCCATTGGCAAATTCGATTTTCAGGGTTTTGCCCGAAGTCTCCTTATCCACCTGGATATGTTTTACCGGGTCAGTAATGCCGAGAGAACCGTAATGAACCACCGCCTCTTTCCCCGAGGCGTACACAATATGAATCTCTTTTTTCCGATTGGAAAACGAGGCTGATTTGAATTTCATATTTTGCCTTCCGCAGTGAGTTCTTCTATAGCTTTCCTCATTTTACGATACTAAACTCTCATGATCAGATCTCTGCACACCCCGACGGCATGTAACTCAGCTTGCTGGGGACAGAATTAATTCTGTCCCCGAATTTACACAGCAAAAGCAATAGCGGAAAAAATACCTCAATCAATCCGTAACAGAGTCACCAGAACTTCACTCGTGTTGACAGGCAGGCTGACGAGCATCATAATTAGTTTAATTAAATTGATTAATTTTCAGATTTCTGAATGAACACCTTTTTGTTATATCAGAAACACGTCCTGTTTCATCAAAGACCGGGTAAATCATGGAAACATATAGCTCAACCGATGCCAAACGGGAATTTGGAGAAGTACTTACCAAATCTCAAAGAGGGCCAGTCAGCGTCACCCGCAATGGCAAACCCATCGCTGTGGTTCTGTCCAGTGCCGATTATGAAAAAATGAAGTTACAGGTATTGAGAACCGAACTCATCAAGGGAAAAAATAGTCCTGTCATGGAAAACTGGAACACTGGTGAGTTTTTAGATAGGGCAAAAAAACGCGTCAGTGGCAGATAAGCGCAAATTCCGGATACGCCAGGCTGCGGATAACGATTTACTCGACATATTTGCCTATGGATGTGAAAACTTCGGCGCAGACACGGCAGAAGCCTATATTTACAGGTTGGAAGCCGGCTTTCGGCAACTGACCGAGCATCCGAAACTCGGTCGTTCAATTGAGCAGAGCATAGCGGGCGTTCGGGCTCTACCCGTAGTTTCACATGTTGTCTACTACGAGGTGACAGATACCACCATCGAAATTATCCGTATTCTGCATAATTCCATGCTGCCTGAGAGACACGTGGTTTAAGACACTGACCGCGCATGTCACGAAACCAGCGCCTGCACCTCCCCGTACCGGAAACAATCCGTCGTGTGGTCATTGACCATCCCGGTCGCCTGCATGTGGGCGTAGACGATGGTAGGGCCGACGAAGTTGAAACCGCGGCGTTTGAGGTCCCTGGAGATTTTATTTGACAGGGGGGTCTCCGCCGGAACCCGGGACAGGTCCGGCCAGGCGTTCTGCACGGGTTTGCCGTCCACGAAACCCCAGATGTAGTCGTTGAAGGCGCCGAATTCCTCCCTGACCCTGATGAATGCGCCGGCGTTTCTTATCGCCGAGCGGATCTTGAGTTCATTCCTGATGATGCCGGGGTTTTCCAGCAGGCAGCGCACCTTGTCCTCGTCGTATTGCGCGATCCTGGCGTAGTCAAAACCATCGAATGCGGCGCGGTATGCGGGACGTTTTTTCAACACCGTGATCCAGCTCAACCCGGCCTGCGCGCCCTCCAGCACCAGGAATTCGAACAGCATCCTGTCATCGTGCAGCGGCACGCCCCACTCCTCGTCGTGGTAGCGCCGGTATAACTCATCTCCCCGCGACCATTGGCAGCGCACCGGTTCAGACGTCATGGCTTATCCTTGATGATGATACTGACCGAACCGTAGGTCGATACGCAGTAAGGCACGCAATACATCAACAGCATCTTGAAATAATCGACCCCTGCAAGTTCGCCGCTGAACAGCCGGTCAAAGTAATTTATCGATACCAGGATGGTCCCCACCACCAGGCACACCTTCAACGAGTTGAGGGCGATGTCCCTGCGCACGGCAAGCGCTATCCAGCGCTTCAATATGCTGCTCCCTGCGCTGTTTCCCGTACATACCTGCCATCAAGTTGGCGCACGGACGTACAGCCGGCCAGCATCATGTTGCGCTTGATCTCGGCGCGCAGCAACTCCAGGGCGCGGTCGACGCCCGCCTCCCCCCCGGCCCCGAGGCCGAACAGGTAAGCCCGTCCCGTCATCACCGCCCTGGCGCCCAGGCTCAAGGCTTTGATCACGTCGGTGCCGCGCCGGATGCCCCCGTCCAGGATGACCTCAACCCGGTCGCCCACTGCATCGGCAATGGCGGGCAACACGCTTACCGGGGATGGCGAATGGTCGAGCTGGCGGCCGCCGTGGTTGGAAATGATGACCGCGCTGACTCCCGTGTCGGCAGCCCGCCTGGCATCGTCGACGCTCAGTATCCCCTTGATTGCAAAGGGCCCGCCCCACTCCTGTATCATCCAGGCCATATCATCCCAGGTCAGCGACGGGTCAAACTGTGCGGTGGTATAGTCGATAACGGAGAACAGGTTCTTCGCGGCAATGGCATGGCCGCGCACATTCTCCAGGGTCATACGCGGGTGGGTCAAAAAACCCCAGAGCCAATCGGGCCGTAGCATGGTGTCCAGGATATTGGACAGCCTGATCTGCGGCGGTACGGTAAAACCGTTCTTCAGGTCCCGTTCCCGCTGTCCGGCCAGGGGCAGGTCCACAGTCAGGCACAGGGCCGTGTAACCGCTCGCCCTGGCCCGCTGGATAAAATCCTTCAGTATCCCCCGGTCGCGCCAGACGTACAGCTGCAGCATCTTGGCGCCGTCGCTGACCCCGGCAATATCCTCGATTGAAGTAGTCGACACCGAAGACAGGGAATACATGGTGCCGGCTTTCTGCGCGGCCCTGGCTACCGCCCGTTCCCCGGTATGGTGAAACAGCCTGGACATGCCCGTCGGCGCCAGGATAAACGGCGCGTCGATGTCGGCGCCCAGTACCCTGGTGGATAAATCCACGTTCCCGACGTCCACCAGGAAGCGGGGAAGCAACTCGTAACGGCCGAAGTCGGCCTGGTTGCGGTACAGGGTGACTTCGTCTTCCGCGGCGCCGTCCATGTAATCGAATACGGCCCTCGGCAGGCGGCGTTTTGCGGCGCGGCGCAGGTCAGCTATTGAATGGCAACCTGACAGGATCCTGTCATTGATATAGTCAAACATTAACAGGTATTGGCAATCCCTGGCGCAACAGCATCTTCCTCAGTTGCAGAAGTACCGGGAATATCTCCTGGTTCCAGTCGCCTCCCTGTTGATCGAACGCGGCCTGTTCCAGTTCGACTATCCACCTGTCTTCGGTAAAAATGCCCTCGGTGAACCAGATCACGAACGGCCACAACAACTCCATCAGGCCCGGTATGGAAGGCCTGCGGATATTCATCAGGCCGAACGTATGATTGCTGCGCTGTTCCTTATCCAGGGGGACATAGGTAATCCACAAATCCAGGGCCGGGTGCTCGCTTCCGGCCGTCCAGAACTTCAGGCGCTGGTGGGGGTACCGGGTACTGACGGTCATCAGGTCGCGGGGGCGCTCGGCGGTAGGCTCACCCAGCTTGCCCAGCATGACCTTCTCGCCTATGGGTTGTTTACCCTCGCGGGAGAAGGTGTAATCGACCTCAACCCAGTCATCGCCGTAGCGCAGGTCCAGGAACCCCGTGCGTATGCTGGACATGATGCGGCGGTGCAGGAACTGGTGGTTCATATCCATCAGGTTTTCATGCAGGAAAGAATAGTGGCAGCCCACCTGTCGGTCGAGGTAGCGGGTCTTGTATTTCGGGTCATGCCAGCTCGGGACGTCCGGAAACACGGCATCGGTTGCCCTTGCGGCGTCGCCGGGAAATACGAATATGAGCCCGTACTCTTCGCGGCAGGGATATGAACGCACTCCCCTGGGCATGCGTTCGCTTTTACCCACATAGGGAATGCTTACGCATCGGCCCGTGGGGTCGTAAACCCAGCCGTGATAACTGCAGTGCACCTGATCGCCGCAGACGCTGCCTTTTGATAACGGCACCTGGCGATGGGCGCAGCGGTCTTCCAGCGCAAACACATTGCCTGAGTCGGCCCTGACAATAGCGATTGGTTCACCGGCAAACGTCCTGGCGATGGCCTTGCCGGGTTTCACGTCCCGGCTGCGCGCCAGGGGGTACCAGTAATCGGGGTGAGCCCCGGTCCTGCGCAAGTCATGGGCGCCGGCTTCCGCACCCGTGGATGCAACGTTGATATTTGTCACGGACATAGGGAACCTTTTAGGAATTAGGAATTAGGAATTAGGAATTAAGAGTTACAATTCAGCATTGTGTCTGCTACTACCCCCAATTCGTAATTCGTAATTCCTAATTCGTAATTTACCATAAGTAAGTTACCGTGTGAGGTCGCTGTAGAGAATTTCCAGGAATTTCTCCGGGTTGATAAACCCTGCACCCATGGAGTCGTCATAATCCGCATTGGGCCTGAGTTCGATGATCTGTTCCAGTGATTTCCCTTCAGCAATAAGTTTGTTCATTCTGTCCCGTACCGTTTCCAGCATTTCCAGGTAACTTCGCAATCCCTGTTTGTCGCCGAGCGGCCCGTGCCCCGGAATGATCCGGGTGTTGTCATCGGCCAGGTCAATCAGTTTCCCGATGCTGCTGACCACGCCGTCAATGGAGCCGCCGCTCGATACGTCGATAAACGGGTAGTAGCCGTTGAACCAGATATCACCGGTATGGACCACGTTGGCATTCACGAACTGGATAACGCTGTCACCGTCGGTATGGGAACTGCGGTAATGCACGGCCCGTATCTCTTCGCCGTTCAGGCGGAAGGTCACGTTATCGTTAAAGGTAATGACCGGTAATGCGGCTTTCGGGGCCGCCGGCACCACCTGGTTGAACGCGCCGATCTCCGTATCCGTGGACATGCGCGCGTAGACGTTGTCATGCGCCACGATCAGCGCTCCCTGATTGCCCAGGTTCTCGTTGCCGCCGGTGTGATCACCATGCCAGTGGGTATTGATCAGGAAGCGGATGGGCTGGTCCGACAAGGCCGCGACGGCAGCCGTGATCCTGTCGGTCAGGGGCGCAAACTGGTCGTCGATCATGAATACGCCGTCTTCTCCTGCGGATACCCCGATATTGCCTCCTGCACCCACCAGCATGTAGATACCGGGCGTAACCTGCTCGGTCTTGATCTCCACCCCGGCAAACCTGTCTTCCTGGGCCGGAATGGCGAAGGAAATCGCGCCGGCGAGGAGAATCAAGAGATAACGGTAAAACCTGAAATTCATGTTCTGCTCCACGGTCTCAAAAAGACAGTATAACGTATCCGTGCGAATATCGAAAACAATAAACCTGCCAATATGTTATAGTAAATTCCATCTTAATCCGGATGCTAGTACTCTTTCAACCTGATATTGCCATGTTCAGAGCCACACAGCGACGTCAAGACAAGGCGCAGCCCGCAGAGAATGGCGCGCCCTTGTCAAGGGCTGCAACGCCGTATTGGCGTCGCTGTGTGGCTCCCTGCGGGCGGGCCGGGAAGCGGTCGCCCGCGGCGTTACACCGCTTGGGAAGGACGCGCCATTCCCTGCGCGGCGCGCCTTGCGCGCAACCGCTTCCCGACCCGCTGAACATGGCAATATCAGGTTGAAAGAGTACTAAAGCCGATGAGTGAAGAGATACTCATTAACGTCAGTCCCCATGAAACGCGTGTGGCCGTGGTTGAAAACGGCGTGTTGCAGGACGTACACATTGAACGAACGCGCAAACGCGGCCTGGTGGGCAACATAATCAAGGGGCGCGTATACCGGGTATTGCCGGGCATGCAGTCCGCATTCATCGATATCGGCCTTGAACGCACCGGCTTTTTACACGTGTCGGACCTGGCCGAAACCGTCGAGGAACTGGAATCCGAGTCCGTTGCCGGTGCGCTTGCGCAAAATTCAATCGACACCTTGTTAACCGAGGGCCAGGAGTTACTGGTGCAGGTGGTGAAAGACCCCATCGGCGCCAAGGGCGCCCGCCTCACCACCCGTATTTCCATCCCGTCGCGCTACCTGGTATTCATCCCCAGCCATACCATCATCGGCGTGTCGCAGAGGATAGAGGATGAAGCGGAACGGGAACGCCTGCGCCAGGTAATCTCCCAGTACCGGTACGACGACCAGTCATTGGCGCTTGGCGCCGGCGGCGGCGCTGCCGTGCTGCATACCATCAAGCCGGAAACGCCCAAGGGGGGGTTCATAGTAAGGACTGCCGCCGAGGGGGTGGACGAGGAGGATCTGTACCGGGATCTGGACTTCCTGCTGAAACTCTGGGGCTCGATATCCATCCGCGCAAAAAACACTTATGCGCCCGCATTGATCCACGAAGACCTGCCTCTCGCCATACGCACCATGCGCGATTTGACCCACGGCGAGGTTGAAAAGATACGCATTGACTCCAAGGAAACCTACAAGCGGGTCATGGAGTTCAGTAAACATTTCATCCCGGATTTCCTGGGCAGGGTCGAATACTACTCCGGCGAACGCCCCATACTGGATTTATATTCCATCGAGGATGAAATGCAGAAATCACTGGACCACAAGGTCCAGTTGAAATCCGGCGGTCACCTGGTCATCGACCAGACCGAGGCGATGACGACCATCGATGTCAATACCGGCGCGTTCGTGGGGCACAGAAACCTGGAAGAAACCATTTACAAGACCAACCTGGAAGCCGCCCACGCCATAGCCAAGCAGTTACGCCTGCGTAACCTCGGCGGTATCATTATCATAGACTTCATCGACATGCAGGAACCGGAACATGCCCGCCAGGTACTCCGCACACTGGAGAAACGCGTCGAAAAAGATCATTCCAAAGTCACCATCAGTGAATTCACGTCACTGGGGCTGGTGCAACTCACGCGCAAGAGAACCCGGGAAAGTCTTGAACAAATCCTGTGCGAGCCTTGTCCAACATGTAACGGTAAGGGCTCCATGAAAACCCCGGAAACCGTGTGCTACGAAATATTCCGGGAAATCCTGCGCGAGGTGCGGCAATTTGACGGTAACAAGCTGCTGGTGATCGCCGCGCAGACCATCGTCGACATGCTGATGGACGAAGAGTCCGCCAGCATCGCGGAACTGGAAGAATTTATCGGCAGGCCCATTACCTTTCAGGTTGAACCACTTTACATCAGGGAACAATATGACATCGTGTTGTTGTAGGCGTCATTTCAATGCCAGGTAGAATCAACGAGCGGCTTTATCACGCTATTCTTTATCTCATCGCCGCGTTAGTCCTGCTGGCGGCAGTAGCGATTACCGGCATCCGCCTGGCCCTGCCCGACGTCGGCCGCTACAAGAGCGCGGTCGAGACCTGGGCCACAGAGGAAATGGAAAACAGCGTTATCGTTGATTCCATCAGCGCCGAGTGGCAGGGGTGGATCCCCAGCCTGTCGCTGCGCGGCGTCCACCTGCGCAACCGGGACGGCACCGAAAACATCATCAGTTTCGATACCGCAACGGTGGAAATCTCTCCCCTGATGTCATTGTGGAAGCTGCAACCGGTGCCGCGGCGCATCGTCATTTCAGGCCTGCAGGTGTCTGTCTCGCGCCTGGCCGACGGCGCGCTGCTGGTCGAGGGAATCGGCGACGCGCATGGCGGACAGCAAAATGAATTCGCCGAATGGCTGTTCGGACAGGACCGGATAGAGGTTCAGGACACCGCTATCATCTGGGTCGATCATAAACTCGGCCAGGACCCCATCCATCTCACGGGCGTCAGGCTGGCTATCCAGACCGACGGCGCCAGGTCCCAGGTAACGGGAGAACTCATGCTGCCGGGGAAATACGGTGAGAACATGCGGTTTGCCCTGGACGCGACCGGCGCAATCTGGACATCTGACTGGTCCGGGGAAATCTACGCAGCAGCCACGCAGGTCAACCCGGACAGCTGGTACCGGGAATACCGGCCGCGGCAGATCACGCCTGCCGGGGGCAGTGCGGACCTGGAACTCTGGAGCACCTGGGACAGGGCAAAACCGGTCGGACTGCAGGGGCACGTAACATACCGTGATTTCGTCGTGTTATCCGCTGCTGAGACCCTCAACGTTGCAGAAGTATCAGGACGCTTCAGGGGTGAAAAACTGCCGGGCAAGGACTGGCATTTATCCCTGAACCTGGAACGCCTGGAAACGGAAAACGGCGCATGGCCGGCCACAAACCTTGAGTTTGTCGTGCCGGTGAAGCCGGGGCAGCGTTTTGCACTGGGTTTTGATTACCTGGACCTGGCCGACCTCATGCCGCTTGCGGCAGGCATGGAATTCATTCCCGGCCCGGCCCGCAAACTGCTTGACAGGGCGTCAATCCGCGCCGAGTTGCTCGACGGCCTGGTTGTTTATGACGGACATCCCGACAGCACGGCGCCACTGTCATACGATTTTGAATTCAGGAAACTGGACGCCGACCTGGGCCCGGATCGTCCCGGGGCCGGTAACCTGTCAGGCCGGTTGCGCGGCTCGAGCATTGCGGCTCACCTGACCCTGGAAGGGACCAGCGGCCGATTCGACATACCGGAGATGTACAGCAACCAGCTCCGCTTTGACCGCATCGGCGGTACGCTGTCCTGGGCGCGGACGATACCCGGCTGGGAACTGCGTACAGACTATTTTTACATGGAAAACGATGACATGTCCCTGGCGCTCAGGGGAGGCTTCGAACTGGACGAGGCACAGCCGTCGCCCTACCTGGACCTCGTTGCCGAACTGCGCAGCAAGCGGTTGGAAAATATGTACCGCTATATGCCGTACACACCAAAATTCAGGATCAGGGAGTGGATGGAGCGGACCCTGCACGCGGGATACGCGGATTCAGCCATCGCCGTGTTGCGCGGTTATGCCCATGAGTACCCGTTCAGGAACAACAACGGCCAGTTGCGGGGTGTGGTAAACCTGTCCCGGTGCATTGTCGAGTATTCGCCTCACTGGCCCATTGTCGATAATGTTGACGCCGAGATCCTGTTTGACAACGAAGTAATGACGGCAAATATCCTGCGCGGCAGCGTATTCGACGCGCAGCTCACCCGCGCTGCCGGCGTCATCCATGACCTGACCAAACGGCCGAAGATCGTGCATCTCGATGGCAACGTGAAAGGGGTGGAAAAGGACCTGGAGATATTTATCTCGCAAAGCCCGCTGGCCCGGGACAAGATACTCAAATACGCCAACCAGTCACTTGTAGCAGGCAACTTTGACATGGACCTGGACATGGTTATCCCGATAAGGGCGCCGCAACTGCAAATGGCCATGGCGGGAAAGCTCAACCTCGATCAGGCGAGGCTGGTCTCGGGAGACAGCAACGTGGAGCTTGAACAGGTCAACGGCGCGGTAAGTTTTACCCGGGATTCCGTTTTCGGACGCGACCTGGTTGCCATCTTTGCGGGCCAGCCGGTAACCCTGGGCATGTCCGGCTCCAAAAACAGCCCCCACAAGCCGCCTGCTTTCACCATAACAGGGCATTCAACCGACGAGTTCATCGTCAAACAAATCGCGCAGCGTTTCCCCGGCGCAGCAGGTTTTGCGGCAGGACTGGGAAAGAGGATGTCCGGTGAGACCGGCTGGCAGGCCCGGTTCAGCTTTGAACAGTCCCCCGAGGGACTGGACCAGAAGCTTGTCATTTCATCGGATTTGTACGGGCTGGCATTGGACCTGCCCAGACCGCTGTGGAAATCGACCTACGACAGGAGAGTCCTGACCGTCAGTAAAAACCTGCTGGATAAGACACCGACCGAGATGAAATACGAGGGAGGCTTCCACGCAAAGCTTCATCCCGGGCAGGATAAGGCGCTTGAGCAGCTGGACATCTTCCTCGGCAGCGCCCTGCTGACCAGGCCTGCAGGGCCAGGGGTGAACGTGACGGGTTACATGGATAAACTACTGGTGGGTGAATGGCGTGATACGTTCGCCCCGTTCACTCCAGGACAGGGGCGTGCTCTCGCGCCTGCGGCCGCAAAGCCTGTCTCTGCCGGCGCCAGGCAGAGAGGTGCTGCCGGTTTCCTGGGCTCGGCAGATTTCAACATAGACCTTGAAACCGGCCGCTTGGAAATATTCAGCCGGTCGTTCCCGGACACCAGCCTGCAGGCGAGCAGGGTCAAGGGAGACTGGCGCGTTGCCGTACAGGGAGAAACCCTGGAGGGAGAATTCTTTCTGCCGCGGGTTCGCTCCACGGAAAACAGGGTTGAGGTCAACCTGGATAAACTGGTCCTCAGTGAAGTCGACGACGATGAAGCCGCCGGCAAGGCGGACCCGGGAACCCTGCCTCCTCTGCGCGCTGCAATAGCCGACCTGACCTACGGGGATTACCGGCTCGGCAGCATGCAGATCACAGCCTCGCCCAGCGCCAACGGGCTGTCGTTTGAAGAAATCCGGTTTGAGAAGCCGGAAATGACCATTACGGGAAGCGGTATCTGGGAAAAACCCTTCAACAGGAACAGGTCAAACTTCACCATCAACCTGAAAGCCGACAAGCTCCACAAGATGCTGGAAACCTTCGGCTATGACGCGGCCGCCATAAAAGCCGGCAAAACAAGAATTTCCATCGACGCCGGCTGGGACGGGTCGCCGGGGGAGTTCTCGCTGGATAAAATGGCCGGCACCTTCGAAATAAGGGTGAAGAAGGGGCAGCTCCTGGAGGTGTCTCCGGCGGCAGGGAGACTGTTCGGGTTACTGAGTATCCAGACCCTGCCGAGGCGATTGACGCTGGACTTTACCGACCTGTTCGGCAAGGGCCTGGCGTTCGACAAGATTACCGGAAACTTCAACATCGCCAGCGGTAACGCCTATACCAACGACCTGCACCTGACCGGGCCCAGCGCCGACGTGCTGATCAGCGGCAGGACCGGGCTGAGCGACCAGGATTACGACCAACTGGTAACCGTTACCCCCCAGATCGCCGACAACCTGCCCCTGGCCAGCGCCCTGTTGGGACCGGTCGGCATCGGTGTCGGCGCGGTGCTGTACCTGGCCGGCAACATGTTCGAGTCGATTAACGACAATATCGACAAAATGCTGCGCTACCAGTACACGATCACCGGCAACTGGCACAACCCGAAAATAGAAAAAGTGAAAGATCCCGCCGAGGACAAGCAGGTAAGCGCCCGTCCCGCGCCGCAACCGGCACACCCCTGACGGCCACAGAGCACACAGGGAACGCAGAGTTAATCAAGTATCTTTGTAATCCGTGATCTCTGTGTCCTCTGTGGCTTAATATGTCCACCATGGCTCATTCTGAAAAAATCATCGTCGGCGTATCCGGGGGAGTAGACTCATCGGTGGCTGCGATATTACTGCTGGAACAGGGTTACGAGGTGGAAGCCCTGTTCATGAAGAACTGGGACGAAAGCGATGAAGCGGGCGCCTGTATCTGGGAAGCCGACGTGGAAGATGCCCTGGCGGTATGCGAAAAACTCGGGATCAGGCTGAATACCGTCGACCTGTCGCAGGCATACTGGCACAAGGTGTTCCGGCAGTTCCTGGACGAATACAGCCGCGGACGCACCCCCAACCCGGACATCCTGTGCAACCAGGAGATCAAGTTCCGCGCGTTTCTCGACCATGCAGCATCCCTGGACGCCGCCAGGATCGCCACGGGACATTATGCGGATATCCGCCTGCATGAAGGCAGACACCTGCTGTACAAGGGCGCCGACCTGAACAAGGACCAGAGTTATTTCCTGTGCCGGCTGACCCAGGAACAACTGGGGCAAAGCCTGTTCCCGCTGGGCGCCCTGAAAAAACCCGAGGTGCGCGCCAGGGCAAAAAAACACGGGCTGGCCACCCATGACAAAAAGGACAGCACCGGGATCTGTTTTATCGGAGAACGCCCGTTCCGCGACTTTCTCAGCCACTATCTCCCGGTCCGGACCGGCCCCATCCGCACCACCGAAGGCAGGGACATAGGTGAACACGCCGGGGTCCACTTCTATACCCTGGGCCAACGCCGGGGACTGGGCATCGGCGGGGTCAAAGGCTACCCGGAAAAGCCCTGGTACGTGGTGGCCAAGGAGGTCGGCGATAATGTGCTCACGGTGGCCCAGGGTCATGACCATCCGGCCCTGTTCAGCGCCGGCCTGGTTGCCTCAAACCTGCACTGGATAGCAGGCGCCCCGGACCTCCCCCTTGCATGCAGCGTAAAAACACGCTACCGCCAGAGCGATCAACCCTGTACAATTGCGCTTGCCGGCGGTGACCGGGTCAGGGTGAATTTCATGCGCCCGCAAAGAGCCGTCACCCCGGGCCAGTACGCGGTCTTCTACGACCGCAACCTGTGCCTGGGCGGCGGCGTTATCGAAACAACGCTTAACGCGTATCCTGAGCAGGTAACACTCGATTCAGATACCCAAACCGATAAAGAAGAGGAAATATGATGCTTAAAGCACACAAATTATGGCTTTTATTCTTGACTCCCGGTGTTTTGACAGCCTGTGAGCGCGCCATGCAGGACACGAATGATGAAGCAGTCCTGCCCGAGGCCGCCGCACCTGTCGACAAGTCCAACCCGGACTGGAAACAGCAACTCAGTATCCCTGAAGTCATGGACTTCAAAGCGGGAGAGAAATACTACTGGGACATGGAAACCAACATGGGAAACATGAGCTTCCTGCTGTTCCATGAACAAACCCCCATGCATGCAAGCAGCACCATATACCTCACCGAACTGGGTTTCTATGACGAGGTGGTGTTCCACCGGGTCATCCCCGGCTTCATGGCCCAGGGCGGCGACCCCACGGGCACCGGCCGGGGCGGCCCCGGTTACCGTTACGAGGGCGAGTTCCCCGCGGGGCTGTCCCATGACCGCCCCGGCCTGTTGAGCATGGCCAATGCCGGGCCCGGCACGGACGGGAGCCAGTTTTTTATCACCTTTGTTCCTACGCAATACCTCGACGGCAAGCATACGATCTTCGGCGAACTTGTCGACGGCACGGAGACACTGAAAGCCCTTGAGGAACGCGGCAGCAACAGCGGTCAAACGACTGGGGAACTGGTGATCAACAAGGCAACCATCCGGCGCGAGACCGTACGCTGAAATATTTGGGGTCAGAGCAATTGCTCTGACCCCAAATATTCGGCGACCACTGCACACGCAAAACAGAATAACTACTGAAAACCACTATAAGGAGTTGTTCATTGACTGATACAAATACAAACCTGGAAGTTAACGGTAGAAAATACCGGATCCATTCATTGCAGGCGCTGGCCGGCAGGCATGACGTCAGCCGCCTGCCCTATTCCCTGAAAATCCTGCTGGAGAACCTGTTACGCCACGAAGACGGGGTCAACATCACCCGGGAGGATATCGCGGCGCTGGCGGACTGGAGCCCTGACGCCGGATCGGGACGGGAAATCGCCTTCACGCCTGCCCGGGTATTGATGCAGGACTTTACCGGCGTCCCGGCCGTGGTGGACCTCGCCGCCATGCGCGACGCGATGCAGTCCCTGGGCGGCGATCCGGAAAAGATCAACCCCTTGTCGCCGGCCGAACTCGTCATCGACCATTCGGTCATGGTGGACGTGTTCGGCACGCCCGACGCGGCGCAGCGCAACGCGGCCATCGAGTTCAAGCGCAACCGGGAACGGTATGAATTCCTGCGCTGGGGCCAGCAGGCATTCTCCAATTTCAAGGTAGTGCCGCCGGATACCGGCATCGTGCACCAGGTCAACCTGGAATACCTGGCCAGGACGGTGTTCACCAGGGAGGTTGAAGGCGCGCTTGAAGCTTATCCGGATACCGTGGTCGGCACCGATTCCCATACTACGATGATCAACGGCCTGGGCGTGCTCGGCTGGGGCGTGGGCGGCATCGAGGCGGAAGCGGCGATGCTGGGGCAACCCATCACCATGCTGATCCCCGAAGTGGTCGGTTTCAAACTCGACGGCGCCCTGCCGGAAGGCGCCACGGCCACGGACCTGGTCCTGACCGTGGTTGAAATGCTCAGGGCACACGGGGTGGTGGGCAAGTTTGTCGAATTCTACGGTGACGGCCTGGATAACCTGTCCCTGGCCGACCGGGCGACCATAGCCAACATGGCCCCGGAATACGGCGCAACCTGCGGTATATTCCCCATTGACCGGGAAACCGTCAATTACCTGCGCCTGTCGGGCCGGGACGATGAACAGGTCGAACTGGTGGAGGCTTACGCAAAGGCGCAGGGGATGTGGCGCGAGGCAGGCATGCCCGAAGCGCACTATTCCGCCACCCTGGGCCTGGATATCGGCACGGTAACGCCGAGCCTGGCCGGGCCGAAACGGCCCCAGGACCGGATCCCCCTGGATGATGCCGGAAACAGCTTCCGCCGGCACCTCGCCGAGGCTACCAGCGACCGGGTGAACGGCGGGACCGCGCGGGTGGAAACGCCGCAGGGTGAAAACTACGAACTGGCCGACGGCGCGGTGGTGATTGCGGCCATCACGTCGTGCACGAATACCTCAAACCCCTCGGTGATGATCGGCGCCGGACTGGTGGCGAAAAAGGCAAGGGAGCGGGGACTGGCCGTCAAACCCTGGGTCAAGACCAGCCTGGCGCCGGGTTCCCTGGTGGTACGCGACTACCTGGACCGGGCCGGGTTGAGTGCGCACCTCAACGGACTGGGTTTCAATATCGTCGGCTACGGTTGCACCACCTGTATCGGCAACTCGGGGCCGTTGCCCGAGGAAGTCAGCCGCGGGATCCGTGAGGGCGACCTGGTCGCGACCTCGGTGCTGTCCGGCAACCGCAATTTCGAGGGCCGGGTACACGCCGAGGTCAAAATGAACTTCCTGGCCTCGCCGCCGCTGGTGGTGGCCTACGCCATCGCCGGCACCATGGATATCGACCTGCAGCGTGAACCCTTGGGCCGGGATAGCGGCGGCAACGACGTCTACCTGAAGGATATCTGGCCCAGCGGGGCGGAGATCAGCGCCGCCATCACTGGTGCCGTCGATTCGGACATGTTCCGCCAATCGTACCGGCAGGCCTTTACCGGTGACGCCAACTGGACCGGCATCAACGTTTCCGGGAGCAGCAGGTACCAATGGCGCAACGACTCCACGTATGTACAGAACCCGCCCTATTTCACCGGCATGAGCGCAAAACCCGGCGCAATCGAGCCCATACAGGGCGCCCGGGTGCTGGTCAAGCTGGGCGACAGCATCACCACCGACCATATCTCCCCTGCCGGCGCCATCAAGGCCGATACGCCGGCGGGCGTTTACCTGATCGACAAAGGGGTACAGCCCGCGGATTTCAACTCGTACGGCTCCCGGCGCGGCAACCACGAGGTCATGATGCGCGGCACCTTTGCCAACATCCGCCTGAGAAATCAACTGGCCCCGGGAACCGAAGGGGGCTGGACCAGGCACCTGCCTTCCGCTGAGCAGATGCCGGTTTACGACGCGGCGATGCAGTACAAGGAGGAAGCAGTACCCTTGATCGTCCTGGCAGGCAGCGAGTACGGCACCGGTTCCTCGCGGGACTGGGCGGCCAAGGGCACCAGGCTGCTCGGGGTGCGGGCAGTCATCGCCGTCAGTTTTGAACGCATCCACCGCTCCAACCTGGTGGGCATGGGGGTACTGCCCCTGGTATTCAGCGCGGGAGAAAGCGCCGGCAGCCTGGGCCTGACGGGACGGGAAACCTATTCCGTCCACGGCCTGGAGAGCGGCGCCAGGGAAGCGCTGGTCAGCGCGGTCGCGGATGACGGCGCCACGACGGAATTCACCGTCAGTGTCCGGGTGGATACCCCGAAGGAATGGGACTACTACAACAACGGCGGGATCCTGCACTACGTGTTACGGGAGCTGGCTGCCTGAATACGGTTCCGAGGGAAATCCGGTAACGAAAGGCCAATCAATGAGATCACTGTCCGGCCGGTTTATCGAGTTTGAGCACATCGTAAAGTCATACAACGGCAAGCCGGTTATCCGTGATGTGACACTGGCGCTGCCGGAAAATACCACGTCGGCAATCGTCGGGGAGAGCGGCGCCGGCAAATCGACGCTGCTGCAACTGGTCAACGGACTGGTTCTGCCCGATTCCGGCACTGTGCGGATACAGGGCCGCGACCTGGATTACGGCCAACTGCCCCGGATACGCCGGACCATGGGTTACTCCGTGCAGGGAGCAGGTCTGTTTCCCCATCTTACCGTCCGGGACAACGTCACCCTGGTGGCCCGGCTGGAGGGATGGCCTGCAGGAAAGATCAGGGAACGCTACAACGACCTGCTGGCGCTGTTCGGCCTGGATGACGAACTGTCCGAACGGTTCCCGTACGGCTTGTCCGGCGGGCAGGCGCAACGGGTAGGGTTATGCCGGGCCATGATGCTGGACCCGCCGTTACTGCTGCTGGATGAACCGTTTTCGGGACTGGATTCCATCACCCGCACCTCCATTTACCGGGAAATGCTGCAACTCGCGCAGTCCCGCGACAGGTCCATCCTGCTGGTGACCCATGACATCAACGAGGCAGCCATACTCGCAGACCACCTGGTGATACTGAAGCAGGGCAAGGTTATCCAGCAGGGCAGCCTGCACGAAATCAAGGCAAACCCGGCTGACGGGTACGTCAGGGAATTATTGCTGAACGGAAACAGGGATGAAAATTAATCCTCGCCACATCCTTGCGCTGGTTATCCTGTACCCGCTATATGCGCCAGGCATCTCCGGGGACGGACTTAAGTCCGTCCCCGCCCTGCCTGAACCGGCACCTCCGGGCCAGATAACCGTCGGGAGAGACCGCTCTGGGGGCGGACTTAAGTCCGTCCCCGCCCTGCCTGAACCGGCACCTCCGGGCCAGATAACCGTCGGGAGAGACCGCTCTGGGG
>JAPOQU010000072.1 GCA_026710545.1 Gammaproteobacteria bacterium
AGGCCCGCCCTGTACCCCGTCAGCCCCAGTTGGACAGAATAGCCTGATTGCTTAAGAGACGGTTTTGGCTCATCGTTAACTCCCGGAGGAGAGAATGATGAAGAAAAAACCTGATGTTGAAAAGACGGTACGTGATATTCGTCGCCATACCCGCAAAAAATACGCTGCCGAAGAGAAAATCCGCATTGTCCTCGAGGGCCTACGCGGCGAAGACAGTATTGCCGAGCTTTGCCGCCGTGAAGGCATCAATACCAACGTGTACTACCGCTGGAGCAAGGAATTTCTGGAGGCGGGCAAAAAACGCCTGTCGGGTGACACCGTTCGGGAAGCCACGTCAGATGAGGTCAAGACCCTGCGAGCCGAGACAGCTTCCCTGAAAGAAGCCCTGGCCGACGTGGTAATGGAAAATCGTCTGCTCAAAAAAAGCGTACTCGGGGATGGGGAGGACGGTATATGAGGTATTCGGCACCCGAGAAGTACGAGATCCTCCAACTGGTGGAACAATCCAGCCTGTCAGTGCGCCGGACGCTCAACCGGCTGGCTATCCACCGTTCCACTTACTACAACTGGCTCAAACGCTACTACGATGGTGGGGTTGATGCCCTGGAGGATAAGAGCCCTTATCCTGTTGCCGTATGGAACCGGCTGCCGGACCAGCACCGCACTGCCATTGTGGAACTGGCGCTGAAGGAACCGACACTGTCACCCCGGGAATTAGCCGCTCGCTATACGGATGAGCACCGCTATTTTGTCTCGGAATCCACGGTGTATCGTTTGCTCAAGGCCCTGGACCTGATTACCAGCCCCGCCTATATCCTGATGCAGGCTTCAGACCGGTTCCAGCATCCCAGCCGTCGAGTCAACGAGATGTGGCAAACCGATTTTACCTACTTCAAGGTCGTTGGCTGGGGCTGGTATTACCTGTCTACCGTCATGGACGATTACTCACGCTTCATCCTGACCTGGCGATTGTGCACCGGCATGAAGGCTGATGATGTCATGGATACCTTAAATGATGCCCTGGACTTCACCGGGTTAGATGAGGTGAAGGTCAAACACAAACCGCGCCTGCTCAGTGACAATGGCCCCTGTTATCTCTCGAGCGACCTGGCCGATTACCTGGCCGCTAACGGACTGACCCACTCCAGAGGCAAACCTTACCATCCACAAACCCAGGGCAAGATTGAGCGCTGGCATCGTTCCATGAAAAACCAGATCTTGCTGAATAACTACTACTTGCCCAGTGAACTACAGGAGCATATTCAACGCTTCGTCACCTACTACAACCACGAGCGCTATCATGAATCACTGGACAACCTGACACCGGCAGATGTGTACTATGGCAGGGGACAGCAAATACGAAAGGAAAGAGACCTGATCAAATTAAATACCATGGCCCAGCGCCGACTATTACATTATGATCGACAACTGACAACCAACCAGATGAGCTGAACCGTCTCTTCAATCGGGTGGGCAACTGTCCAAATAGCTTTGACGACGTACAATAGCTCTGGTAGACGAGGCTACTGGCTACCAGCGCATCCGGGAAGAGCGTGCTCTTGCGACGATCCTGGAAAAGTTTATTGCCGAAGAGTTACAGCCCTGGACAAAGACGTTCCCTTATGAGTTCTACGAACTGCTTTATAAGCTCCGGGGGTGGTCGGGACCGGATGGCCATAAGAGAACCCACCAGGTTGCACGAGACACCAACGATCTGGTTTACGAGCGACTCGTTTATGGCGTACTGGAAGAACTCAGAAAGAAAAACCCGACCATTACCCCCGGCCGGCGCAGAAAACGACATCACCAATGGTTTACGCCTGAATTTGGTCATCCCAGGCTGAAAGAACACCTTGCCGGTGTTATGGCGCTCATGCGCGTCGCGCCGAACTGGACCGCCTTCAAGCGCAACCTGCAGCGCGCTTTCCCAAAGAAGGGGATCACAATTCCAATGGCGATTGACGATGAATAGCGATAAGTGGTGGTCTTACCTGTGGGGGCCTGTCTTTATCGGGCTGATACAGGAAAAGCCTTAGACAGAAACCTGATGATCGCCTCAGCGCCGAGTACTGATGGTGGCCTGCTGTGCGGGGCAAAGGACGCGTCGGCGAAGATGTCCTGTTCGGGCTTGTATTTTTCATCAAACGCACGGCCGGCCAGGGTCAGGGCTTTTCCGATATCGCCGTCGCCATTAATAACCGGACCCATCTTCCAGAATTTCATGGATGACGGCTCAAGTCCCAAGGGGTTCAGGAACACGCAGGGACGGCGTCGCCAATAGATGAATTCGGCTACCTGGCTGGATATGTCGCCCACATAAATATCCGCGGCCAGCGTATAGGTCATGTCATGGGAACGCTCACTTCCTGTGTCGATCAGAATATGAGCGGCGTCTCTGAAACCCTCCAGACTGATATTCCCGTGACAAGACGCGTGCTTGAACAGCCGCACATGTGGGGCAAAAATCAGATTGTATTCACTGCTGTTCTTAAAAAACCCGAGAATTTTTTGGCCCATCGTCAGCCAGGATGACAGGCGCGGATTGAAATGCGGCGTATACAGCACGACAGGGCGATCATTATCGAACAGGACGGGCGGCGCCGGTTTCAGTTTCTGCAGGACTTCAAATTTCGGGTAACCCACTATTTCACAACAACCGACCGGCAACTCATCTTTGTAGCGCTCGTAATAAGACCGTCCAGGCCCCAGGTAACAGTCGAATTTCAGCGCGCCTTTATTGAGCGGCGTATACGATGGACCCACGCCGTGACGCAAACCGATAAACTTGACTGATTGAAAAGCGGACAAGGCTTTTAACAGGATAAAGTTCTTTTCGGGCGCAACCAGCGCATTGAATGTTGCCAGCAACCCCGCATTCGCCAACAACACGAGCGGCCGGTGAAGGGACGGGAAACGCGTCGCGACCAAGTCGCCGCCGAGCCTCCGTAACAGCCGAAAGTGGCACTGCTGACCCGGATAAAGCGTCGCTATGCGTTGCGCTTCTGCGTATGATTCTTTCGTGGAAAAAAGCAACTCAACGTGAAAATCAGGACGTGTTCGAGACAGGGCGAACGCAAAGGGGGCACCGTGCAGCACCTGGTAAGTCAGATAGTGATTGAACAGGAATCCCACTCGCACAAGAATCTCCAACGTTAAGCGAAACGCCAGGGAGTGAGAGATTTGATAACGCCCCGGGTTGACAGCACGGCATTGGATGCTATGCTGCCAACCGGAGCGGCGGGGGGGGACTCTTGAGAATTGTTTATATTGCAACTGCTAGCAAATATGTAACCGGTGTTGAAAGTCGTATCAGTCTGCCATTCCCCTTGGGGACTCTTTATGCGCCAGCGTACGATGTAACCGGCGAAATCGTTCTGACTCAACGTTCTTCCAGATGCGGCGGTAACTGTCAATTCTCCCGATTGCCCTGCCGCCACGGTAGCGGTTGGGAAGGCGGTGTAATCATTCGCCGCCGCCGGCGCGGGTGCGAACAGCGAGAGCGCGCCGAGCAAGAGCGCGAGGGCGGGGATGAGAAGGGCGAAGCGGGCGCGGCGGCGCCCGGTACGCGGGTCAGGCCGGGAAGAGGAGCCTGCCGGGGGAGCCGGTCTGCGCGCGCCGGCCGGGCGCCGGGCGCAGGTCATGCCGCTGGGCCGCTGGGCCCTATTGTACAATCAGGAAACCGCCCGGTTGTCAAGCGCGCCAAGCACTCGCTGGGCGAGTGCGCCAGGTGTGTCAAGAGGGGCTGCGTCTGCATAGTCTTATCTCCTCAACCGGTCCGGTCTCACCCTGGCGGCCCGACGGGACGCAGGGCAGGGCGGTACAATTGAGGAAATTATAATTCGCTATGCACGCGTTTTATTGTGAGTATTTCGGGAATATTATGAGAAATACTCACACTATAGCCCGCTCCAGTTGGCCCGCTCACAGCAGGAAGGCAGCTATTTCAGCGTGTCTATGCGCACGACGGGTGCGGCGGCTGCAGCAAGGGGCGGATTATAGTACCGGCGCGGGGGTGTCCTGGGCGGTTGCCGATGATACCTGCACCCATAGCCGGCCGCGTAAGGGCAGGCCGTGGGGTATGATTGGGAAGTCCAGGCAGTCCCGGTCCTGGCCTCCAGGCGTAACGTGATAATCCGGTCCAGTGGCCGCTCTGATGGCTTCATATTCGGCATCGGCACGCGCGGTTCAGCGGGGGTGGGGGTCAAGGGGGGGTGTCCCCCTCTTGCGAGACTCCTGTATCAAAACGGCGTTTTGTATACAGGAGTAGTCTCGCCCCTGCCGTTAACGACAGTAATTGACCGTGTGCGCGTTGTTCCCTGACAGCCTGATCCGGTGGTCTATCTGATGACCTGTTGCAACGCGAATCCGGTTATTTAATAAGCTGGTATTTGACCATCACAATCCATCCGGCCAGACGATTCACGAAATCCCGAATGAGCACGGAGCGACACGCTTCGCTTCGTAAACCCGTTCTTGCTGATCAACCGATAAAGTGTTGAGGCGGCAAGACCGTACAGTTTCTCGACGTCTTCACGGCGATGCTGTTTGTCTGTCATGGAGCCAGCCTCTTGTGTCATTACCGGAATGGTTGAATCCCTAATGAACACTGGCACAGACGCGACCTTAAGTAAAAAGAAGAATCTCGGAGATAGTTCCGATAGCCGGAAGGGACAGTTCCGCAACCCTGTGTTATCGTCCCGGTATGGTTACTTGCAACAGAAGATCCGGTGCAGGTGCAGGCTGAGTAGGTTCTTCCGGTAAAAGGGAGCAGTCGTCACCGCTGATTGATAAAGCATACTATTTGTTTAGCTGAAAAAGTTCTGCGTGGTGACGTGACAGTACAGTATTCAGCGGCCATGTATTGAGATGCCAATCATTATGATTATCAGACAAAGTACCACTAGAGACAGTCACAGCCCAATCCGTGATCCGGCATAACCGCGGTCCCAGCGCGGGCGGTTATCGCCGATGTCGGACCAACTGTCGATGTAATGAACAACAATATCGCTGTAAGCCCGGGTCTCGTGAATCAGATGCGCAAACCCCCGAATGGAAGATCCGCAGCTTTGCCGGAATATCATCAGGTCCCGGCCTGTCATTTTGGCCATCACATCCCGAAGCACAGCATGGTATTTGGCAGGAACAGGTGTTTCATTATTCATCCAGTTTCGTAATTGCTCAGCTGTCGGGCGATTCAGTAATCCGGCGGCGTACTTGCCAATCATGAAGTTAATCGGCCGGTGATTAAATGGCGCTGTGGACCTGGCCGCCTCAGACGTGAAGCAGCTGAGTGGTAAGGGCGGATTACGAGGTGGGAAAAAATCGTTACTCATCGCTCAATGTCATAGTCGTCTTGAATGCGGTCATCTGTTGTCCGTGACCGTGTCGGTTCCCTTTGAAACAGGTTGGCTGCACGATCCCAGAGATTGCCGGCAATGTCAGGATAAGCGGGCTCCAGTAAGGGTGGGCCATGTTCAGCATCACGTATCAGCTCGGAACGATATTTATTTTTCAGCTCAGCGTGAATTAATTCCCTTTCATCACCCAGGCTTTGCAATATCGCGTTGAGCGCTTCGGGTTCTTGAATCTCGGCAACACAGAAATCATAGAAGTCCCGCTTGGTAAATTCGCCGTTACCGATAATTCGCCCGTATAGTTTTTTGGCAAGTATTTCCTCGGTTGATTCCAGTAAGATGTGCGTCACGCGCTCACGTTGTTCGGACAGTTTGTCGGTCTGCGGCGGGGTAGTAAAGATACTGGTTCGGGTGTTGCGTGTTTTAAAACTGAGGTGTCCGCCGGCAATCTGTATATCGGTCAGCGCATAGGTGTGAGTAGGCTGTTTAATTCGCTTGCTGATCGCAGACAACAGCGTGCGCGCGTCAGCTGGATTGGTTTCATGGAGAAAGAAATCCAGGTCTGTGCTGAGACGGTGTTGCCAACGCGACGCCAGGACAGTGCCGCCACCAAGGTGGAGTTTGTCGATGTCGGGGCCTAGCGCCTCGCTAAAGAGCGGAACGATATGTTGCAGGGCGGTTGTTACACCGGGGACTATGGAAATTGTATTCGTCATATTTGTTCTCATGGGTGCTGAGAAATAGCCTGGTGTGTTCAAGTGAACATCAGTTGCTGATGCATAGTTTAACGGATGACTTGTCCGAATTGGTAGACTATGTAATCACCTTATTGAAAAAAGATCAGGTCACAGGACTGAATTGTGTTCAAGGGATATCAGATAGCATATTTGTATTTATACCGATAACCGCGCCCCGGCCTGTTCGCCGGTTCTTTATCCATGAAGCTGCACCACGTCAGCCCTGCGCCCGGTCAAGTAGTCCGCCCATTGGTTCATCAAGGCGCGCCGACGCTCAAACAGATCGCTACGGAAATAAGCACCCTCAGTTCCCTGCACCACATGCGCCAGCGCGGCCTCCGCTATCTCTCTCGGCTTGCCCGTATCCGCACACCAGTCCCGGAAGCTGGAACGGAAGCCGTGTACTGTTGCCCGGTCAGCCAGACCCTTGTCCCTCAGGAGTTTATTCATCGTCATATTGCTCATCGGTTTACCGGGTCGCCAAACCGAGGGGAAAACTAGGCCCGATGTATCATCCAGTATCCGGGCCTGTTCCAGTACCTCAAGCGCCGGATCGGACAATGGCACGCGGTGCGCCCGGGTCATTTTCATGCGGTCGGCAGGGATAGTCCACGTCCTGGTTTCAACATCGATCTCATCCCACGTGGCGCCCAGGATCTCCCCGGTCCGGGCCGCGGTCAAAATAAGAAAACGCAACGCCAGTTTTGCAGGCAGCGACGCGCCTGACGCCGCTATGGTGTCCAGCGCCCCGGCAACGTCCTTATAAGGCAACGCCCGGAAGTGTTCCTTGATGGCCCGTTGTTTCGGCAACGCCCCGTCAATCATCTCGCCTGCCGGGTTGTTTTCAATAAAACCATGCGCCTGCGCCCAGCGGAATACTGCCCGCATTTTCTGCCGCAACCGGCGCGCGGTTTCCGCCCGTTTGCTCCACAGGGGGGTCAGGATACGCAATACGTCTTCACGGCCTATCCTGTCTATCGGTTCGGACCCGATAACCGGGATGGCGTATTTCTCCATGATCTGCATCCAGTTCTTTGCATGTTTGTCGTTGCGCCAGCGGGGTTTCAGCGCCGCATAGGTCTTGATGGCCGCGTCCCGGAATGTCGGCATTTGTGCCTTGCGTTTCTCGGACAGCGGATCGCCGCCTTCCGCCACCAGCACCCGGTTAACGAGCGCTCGTTGACGTGCTTTCGATAAAGAGATCAGTTTGAAGCTGCCAAGGCCGATATCCCGGCGCTTGCCGTGTATGGTTATCCGTTGGACCCAGGACTTGGCCCCGGTTTTGGTGACAAAGAGGTACAGCGTTTCCCCGGCCCGGTAATGGCCTTTAGTTCGTTGTGTGTAAGTTGCTTCACGTTTTAGCTCCCGTGCTTGCTCCTTTCCCACGCGGTTTCCCACGCGATATATCGGTATATGTGGGAATTGAAAGAAACTGTTAACACCTATTATAGACAAAAAACCTATATAAATCAATAGGTATAGAGAACAATACGGAAATTGTAAGACTGACAAGATGGTGGGCCCGGTAGGACTCGAACCTACGACCAATGGATTCACTTTATCCTTTTATTTCTAAAAGGAGCGGACTATCTCACTACCCTCAACCGAATGTTAGGGTACGGGACGCTCCAGCCTGTTATTAAGAACACTTCAGTTCCCAGGTAGTCTCTGCACCTTCCGGGGGTGTACCCCCGGCTTGGCTCAGGGTTGCCATTCCTCCTGTCCTGGTGGGCAGGCGGGTTAAGGTTTCCCTGAATTCATCCCGTTCATTTCATATCTTTCGATATGAACGCACCATTTTTGATGAGTCCACTGCTCTAACCGACTGAGCTACAGGCCCAAATAAAACAATTAAGAAATATTATGGCGAATTATACATGCAACCCTGAGGGGTTGCCCTGCTCTAACCCTGCCGCTTCGCGGCCCCGCTACAAGCCCAAATTATAAAATACTGTCCGTTAACTGCCACTCTCGATGAAAGTCCGAAGCTGCTCGGAACGGCTCGGGTGGCGTAGCTTGCGCAGTGCCTTGGCTTCGATCTGCCGAATTCGTTCACGGGTAACGTCAAACTGCTTACCCACCTCTTCCAGGGTATGATCGGTGTTCATCTCGATACCAAAGCGCATGCGTAACACTTTCGCTTCCCTGGAGGTTAATCCGTTGAGCGATTCCCGCATCGTCTGCCGCAGACCCTCAAAACTGGCGTACTCGGCGGGCGCCTGGGTATTCAGGTCTTCGATGAAGTCGCCCAGGTGGGAATCGTCATCGTCGCCGATGGGCGTCTCCATGGAAATAGGCTCCTTCGCTATCTTGAGCACCTTGCGGATCTTCTCTTCGGGCATGTCCATTTTCTCCGCCAGTTCCTCCGGCGTGGGTTCCCGTCCCTGTTCCTGCAATATCTGCCGCGAGATCCGGTTCAACTTGTTGATGGTCTCGATCATGTGCACCGGGATACGGATTGTCCTGGCCTGGTCCGCGATCGAGCGCGTGATGGCCTGGCGGATCCACCACGTCGCATAGGTGGAAAACTTGTAGCCGCGCCGGTATTCGAACTTGTCCACCGCCTTCATCAGACCGATGTTGCCTTCCTGTATGAGGTCGAGGAACAGCAGCCCGCGATTGGTGTACTTTTTCGCTATGGATATAACCAGGCGCAGGTTGGCCTCCACCATCTCTTTTTTGGCTTTGCGTGTTTTGGCCTCGCCGATGGAGATTTTCCTGTTGACTTCCTTTATCTCCGCAACGGTAAGCAGGTTGTCCCTCAACGTCTCGCCCAGCCGCTGCTGGATTTTAATCACGTCATCCTTGACTTCCGCGAGGAGTTCAGCGTACGGAGTGTCGGCCTCGATCTGCTGCTTGATCCAGTCCGTATTTTTTTCATTACCGGGAAACGAGGCAATAAATTCCTTGCGCGGCATCTTGGCCGTCTTGACGCACAGGCGCATTACTTCACGCTCCGTTGCGCGAATCTGTTCTATTGTACGGCGCACATTGAGCGTCAGGCTGGTAATGTATTTCGGCGTCAGGCGTAACCGCAGAAACTTTTCCGTGATGTCGGTCTGGATGGCGACAGTCCGGTCGTCGTTCTTGCCGTGACGCTTTATGGACGAGACGAGTTTCTTGTAAAGCTTGTCAAGGTTGATGATGGCTTTACGGACTTCCTCCAAATCCACCGAGTCGTCTGAATCCGAATCGCTGGAGTCATCATTATTCTGACCCTGGCGGGAGGTCTGTTTCCTGGCCGAGGGAGGCAAACCCATATCCGGGTACTCTTCCTGGATATTGAACCCGAGGATGACGTCGCTCAGTTTCAATTCCCTGTCCTGGACGGAAATATAGGCATCCAGCAGCATGTCGATGGTTCCCGGATACAGGGAGAGCGCGTACAGGACCTGGTTCATGCCGGCTTCGATACGTTTGGCGATCTTGATTTCGCCCTGGCGCGTCAACAGGTCAACCGTACCCATTTCCCGCATGTACATGCGCACCGGGTCGGTGGTCCTGCCGAATTCGTTTTCAACGCTGGTCAGGGATGCGTTCGCATCAACCGGCGTTTCGGAATTGTTGGCAATCAGCTGATCAAGATCCGGGGGGAATTCATGGACTTCGATCCCCATATCGGTGATCATATTGATGATATCTTCGATCTGTTCCGGATCTACGATCTCATCGGGCAGGTGTTCCGTCACCTCGTGGTAGGTGATGAAACCCTGTTCCTTGCCTTTCGCGATAAGTAACTTTAATTGCGACTCATCATCGTCTTCGTGTTCGAGTTCATGTACTACAAGCGGCTCAATTTCGGACATAGGCGTTAGAATCCCGTTAGCAGATGGTTTAGGCAAAAAAATAATTCTCTATTATAGCAGATTATTTTCAGATAAATGATTATTTTTTCTATTTATTTGTAATAATTCTTCTCTACAGCCGCAAGCCTGTCCCGGCATATCTTCAGGCAGTACAGGGAGACGGACTCCGGAGTGATAATCCTGGTTTGACAAAAGGATTTCTGTTTTGTTCGGCGGGATGTGACAGGATTTACCGGCCGGTGACGGTTGTTTATTTATTCCGGATCTCTTCTGTATAACGGTCGAATTCCTCCTTTTCTTCGTCTGTCAGTTCGCTGGGTTTTTTAGACCGGATAATCTTGTCGACGGATTGCCTGGCCCTGGCTGTTTTCAGTTTTTCAATCCTGGCAATAAATTCATGTTCCACGTCAAAGGACTCTTCTTCGGGAACGACGGGTGCGGACGCAAGTTCATTCAGGCGTTGTTCGTAACGGGAGTCGCGCCAGTGTTCAAGTATGCCCGCGCAGGTCATTTCGGGATTTGTGTGGACCAGGGTGACGAGTTGCGTCAGAAATTCGATGCCAGGAACGGAAAGACCGGTGAGTTCGCCGGGTTCTTCCACGAGCATGGCCAGTTCCGGTTTGTTCAGGATATACGCTATGATGACGCTGATATCACCTGTCTTTTCCCGTTGCTGCCGGGGCCGTGTCATGCTCAGCCGGCGCGCAGTGTCGGGCCGGCTGTCCTGCAGCAGTTTGAGGACACTGTCGGTATCAAGCTGTGCGATTTCAGCGACTTCTTCCAGCAGTAACTGGCGCAATCCGCTCCCCGGCATCTTTGCCAGGTGCGGGCGTATCCGGTCCAGGAACATCGCCCTGTTCTCCCGGGTGGTTGTGCCGGTCCCTGATTTTATGTGATCCAGCAGGAAGTCGGAGAGAGGTACTGTGTTCTCATCGGACAGGAACCGCTCCGCCCCATGACGCCTGACAAAACTGTCCGGGTCGTCACCCTCGGGCATAAAGCTGAACAGGGCCTGCCTGCCTTCCCTGAGCTGGGGGACGGTGATTTCCAATGCTCTCCAGGCCGCTTTATTGCCCGCTTCATCGCCATCGAAACAGAATACGATCTGGCTGGTCACACGGAATAGTTTTTCCAGGTGGTATTCCGTGGCGGCGGTACCCAGGGTGGCCACTGCGTTGTCGATACCGAACTGGGCCAGCGCGACGACATCCATATACCCTTCAACTATATACAGCCTCTCCGGCTTTTTCTTCTTTTGCAGTACCTGGTACAGGCCGTACAACTCGCGCCCTTTATGGAACAGTGGACTGTCCGGGCTGTTCAGGTACTTGGGCGTATCGTCACCCAGCACCCGCCCGCCGAAACCGATGATACGCCCGCGCTGGTCGCGTATCGGGAACATGATGCGGTCGCGGAAAAAATCGTAATGCCCTTCGGTACTTCCCGGTCTGATTAAACCCGCATCTTCCAGGCGGGCCTTGACTGCAGCGGACTTGCCCAGGGAGTTGACGAGATTCTTCCAGCCCTGGGGAGCGTAACCAATTTCATAGTCCTTGATGACCGCGCCGCTGATGCCGCGCTTTTTCAGGTAAGCTGTTGCCCTGCCCGCGCTGCCTTGCAGTTGCCCCCGGTAGAATTGGGCGGCTTGTCCCAGCAATTCGTATAACTCGTTATTCCGGCCTGAATCAGGTTGCCGGCCCGCCTCGCGCGGGACCTCCAGGTTATAGCGTGCGGCCAGGTCCTCTACGGCCTCCGGGAACCCCAGGCCGTTGTATTCCATGACAAAACTGATAACCGTGCCATTGGCGCCGCAACCGAAGCAGTGGTAGAACTGTTTCTCCTGGCTGACCGTGAATGAGGGCGTTTTCTCGTCGTGAAACGGGCACAGGGCCTGGTGGTTCCTGCCTGCCTTGCGCAAGGAGACGTAGCTGGCGATGACGTCGACGATATCGACCCGTGCCAGCAAGTCGTCAATGAAACTTCGTGGTATTCTGCCCGCCATCAGTCCTGCCTGGATTACAAGTAAACGAATAAGGGATATCTGACCCGGCCGAGACCCGCCATACCGGCGCCGTTCCCTGTACCTGAATGCGTTTTATCCCGTGTCAGAACTGACGGGCAGGTCTTGTCGGGCTTTGCAATGCCCTGGTGCTTATACTACGGATTCAGCCGGGCTTTTACCAGTGCGCTGACCTTGCCCATATCGGCCCGTCCCTGCAACGCGCCTTTCAATTGCCCCATGACTTTTCCCATGTCTTTCATAGAGGCTGCGCCGGTTGCGGCCATGGCCCCTTCAATCATGGCGTTGATTTCGGCAGGGTCCAGCGGCTTGGGCAGGTAGCCCAGGATGATGTCGAGTTCAAACTGTTCCTGTCCGACCAGGTCGGGACGATCAGCTTTGGTGTATTGTTCGATGGAGTCGCGGTGCTGTTTTGCCATTTTATCCAGGACGGCCATGACCTGGGTATCGTCAAGTTCGATACGTTCGTCCACCTCCCGTTGTTTGATGGAGGCGGTTATCAGCCGTAAGGCGCCAAGGCGGTCCTTTTCCTTGCTGCGCATGGCGGCCTTGACATCTTCATTGATCCGGTGTTTGAGGGCGCTCATGAAAAAGCGGCGGTCGGGATGTGGCTTTAGTACTGTCTGATTTGCCGGGGGCCTGTCTTGACCTGGCGTTTCTGGTGACGTTTTACTGCGGCAGCGGCTTTTCGTTTTCTCATCTGTGTGGGTTTTTCGTAAAATTCACGGCGGTGGACTTCCGCCAGCACCCCGGCTTTCTCGCAGGCTCGTTTAAAACGTCGCAAAGCAAAGTCGAAAGGTTCGTTGTCTCTTACTTTTACACTGGGCATAAAGTACGCGGTTCCTGTTTCTCTTGTTAAAAGGATCGGTCATTCTATTCGGAATTGCGCCAAATGCAAGAAGAAAAGAGGAGAAACCCTGTAAAAGCTCGTTCCCGACCTGCCCGCATGCGCGGCTTCGGTGAGAAACTGATGTAAAATGCCTGCAATCCGGAGAGAATAAAATGCGCATCCTGGGAATAGAAACCTCATGTGACGAGACCGGAATCGCTATCTACGATTCCGAACAGGGGCTGCTGGCAAACCAGCTTCACAGCCAGGTCGACCTGCACGACACCTATGGCGGCGTGGTGCCGGAACTGGCTTCACGGGACCATGTCCGGCGTATCACACCGTTACTGGCTGCCGCCATGCAGCAGGCCGGCCTGGAGCCGCGCGCCATCGACGGTGTTGCCTATACCGCCGGTCCGGGGTTGATTGGTGCATTGCTGGTAGGCGCCAGTGTCGGCCGCAGCCTTGCTTATTCCTGGAACGTGCCCGCAGTTGCCGTGCACCACATGGAAGCGCACCTGCTGGCCGTGATGCTTGAAGAAGAACACCCCGACTATCCGTTTCTTGCCCTGCTTGTTTCCGGCGGGCATACCCAGTTGCTGGAAGTCAGGGCGGCAGGTGATTACACGATGCTGGGGGAATCACTGGATGATGCGGCAGGGGAGGCATTCGACAAGACCGCTAAACTGCTCGGACTGGGTTACCCCGGCGGTCCGCACCTGTCGGCCCTGGCAGAGAAGGGCCGCAGCGGCAGGTACAAGTTCCCGCGGCCCATGACTGACAGGCCCGGGCTGGATTTCAGTTTCAGTGGCCTGAAAACTGCCGTGGCGCTGGTGGTCAGGGAACTTGAGGATGCAGATGAACAGGTCCGGGCCGACATCGCACTTGCCTTCGTTGAAGCAGTAGTGGATACCCTGGCAATCAAGTGTGAACGGGCAATGAAACAGACCGGCATCACCCGGCTGGTGGCCGCCGGCGGGGTCAGCGCCAACAAACAGCTGCGGCTGAAGCTGGCGCGTCTTGTGGATGGGGGAAATGGTCAGGTCTTCTATCCAAGGCCCGATTTCTGTACCGATAACGGCGCCATGATCGCCTATACGGGGTACGTCAAAATCAACGCCGGCCGGAGCGAACCCCTGGGGTTTGCAGCTTATCCCCGCTGGCCCCTATAAATTTGGGACACCCATAAATTGTTAAAAAATGTGAATTTGGGACACCCATAAATTTTTAATACTTGTTAATTTATGGGTGTCCCAAATTAGGTTTATTGATTTTTACAGGCTGATCTTGTTTTCCTTGCCGGCCAGCAGATTTTTGATGTTTGACCGGTGGCGCCAGATTAATATGGCGGACATCAGGCCGGTGCCGGCGACAAGGTACGGGGAAGGCAGCATCAACCAGCAATACACGGGAGCGAGCAGTGCAGCCGTGATGGCCGCCAGGGAGGAATACCTGGACAGCAGCGCCACCAGCAACCAGGTCATGATGAAGGCAGCTCCCAGCAGCCAGTGGAAAGCAAGCAATACACCGAGCAACGTCGCTACCCCCTTGCCGCCGCGGAAGCCGAAAAACAGCGGGTAGAGATGGCCGGAAAAGGCGGCCAGGCCGGCCGCGGCGACGAATACGTCGGGAGCCTGGACATAGCGCAGCAACAGGACGGGGAGCGCGCCTTTCAGCACATCTCCACAGAGGGTCAGCAAGGCCGCGGTCCTGCCGTGCAGTCGTAACACGTTGGTCGTGCCCGGGTTGCCGGAGCCCTGTTCTCTCGGGTCCTCCAGGCCCATGATTTTACAAACGATCACGGCGCTGGCAAGGGAACCCGCCAGGTAGGCCAGGATTACGAGTCCGGTATGGAGGAGCATGGGCTTATTGGAATGGGTAATCGCCGGCTAGTCAAGCAAATTTGGGGTGAGAGAACTCAAAGGGGTCAGAGTAAATACTCTGACCCCACATAGTCTAAGAGTAGTATTTTTACTCTGACCCCACATCTGATAAAGTTTGTACGAATAAACTTATCCGTGACCCATGGACATCATATACCTGAACGACCTGCGCATAGACACCGTGATCGGTATCTATGAATGGGAGCGCCGGACAAAACAGACCGTGATCTTCGATATCGAAATGGCCGCCGATATCAGGAAGGCGGCTCAATCCGACAATATCGATGACACGTTGAGCTACAAGACGGTGGCGAAACGGCTCATCAGTTATGTCAGCACGTCGGAGTTCGAGCTGATTGAGACCCTGGCGGAACAAGTGGCCGGGATACTCCTGGACGAGTTCAAAGTGCCCTGGTGCCGGTTGCGGCTGAACAAGCGCGGCGCGGTGCGCGGCGTACGCGACGTGGGCATAATCATAGAGCGAGGTGAAAAACACTGAGATGGCCCGGATTTTTATCGGTGTCGGCAGTAACAGTGACCGGGAGAAACACATCAGGAGCGGGGTCCGTGCGCTCGGGGAAGCGTTCCATAACCTGCGTATTTCCACTATCTATGAAAACGAGGCAGTCGGGTTCTCCGGCGATAACTTCTATAATTTCGTGGTTGGATGTGACGCCGGCCTGGAGGTGGAGGAGGTAGTCAGCCGGCTCCACCGCATCGAAGACGAACACGGGCGCGACCGCAGCCAGCCGCGCTTTTCGTCCCGGACCCTGGACCTCGACCTGCTGCTGTACGACGACCTTGTGATCGATACCGGCTCGCTTCACCTGCCCAGGCCGGATATTAACGAATATGCTTACGTGCTGTGTCCCCTGGCGGAAATCGCCCCCGAACTGCGCCATCCCGTGTCCCGCAAGACCTACGCCACCCTGTGGTCTGAATTTGACCGCGCCGGCCAGGACCTGCGGCCGGTAGAGTTGAATGTGGAATTAGGAATTAAGATTTAGGAATGGGTGGAGCAGGAAATACAACGCAGATAGAAATTCATTCCTAATACTTAATCACCCCGACAGGCTCCTGCCCCCGTCTACGGGCAGGACCTGGCCGGTGATATAGTCAGCCTCGGCAATAAGGAAATACACCGCGCTCGCTATATCCACGGGGTCTCCGGGGCGTTGCAGCGGGATCACGGACAGTATCGAGTCCCTGGTTTCGTCATCCATTTCGGCAGGCCAGATTATTGCTCCGGGAGAGACGGCGTTCACCCGCACGTTCGGCGCCAGTTCCCGGGCCAGGGAGCGGGTCAGCATGTTCAGGCCCGACTTTGCCACGCTGTACATGGAGTGTTCCAGCAACGGCCGGCTGCCGTGAATATCGGTGATATTGATGATGCAGCCCCGGGTCTGTTCCAGGTATGGGGCCGCGCGCCTGGCCAGGAACAACGGCGCCTTGAGGTTGGTGCCGATAATTTCGTTCCAGGTGGGTTCCTTGATTTGCGGCAACCGGGTCGGGTAGAACACGGAAGCGTTATTGACCAGCACGTCCAGGCTGCCGGTCAGTTCCAGCGCCTTGTCTATCACCCAGTCATAGGAAGACGCCGCCATCAGGTCGGCCTGTACGGTACACGATGAGTTGGGTCGAATCCGGTTGAGCTCGTCCGCAAGCGAGTTCGCTTCCGTTGCGGAACGGTTGTAGTGGATCACCACGCTGTACTGCTTTGCGTGTAAATGGCGCGCAATGGCCGCGCCGATACGCCGGGCGGCGCCGGTAATCAGTACTGTCCTGTCTGCCATTGTCCGGGTATCATGTTGTTGACTATTATGTTCCAGAATGCTTCAAGCCGGATATTTGACAACATATCATCGTTCTCTGCAAATGTATGACAGCGGTTGCAACGGAACGGACCCGCATCTGCGTTTACCCGTACCGCCGGAAGCGGCCCGGAAACACAGCCTTGCGCTCGCCGGGCTGATCCGGGAGCAGATCCGCCGGAGCGGGGGAAACATCAGCTTTGAGCGCTTCATGGAAATGGCCCTGTATGAACCCGGCTGGGGTTATTACAGCGCCGGGGCGGCCAGGTTCGGCGAGCCCGGGGACTTTGTTACCGCCCCCCACGTCTCATCCCTGTTTTCCCGTTGTGTCGCGAAGCAGTGCCGGCAGGTGCTGGCGGCCGTTCCTGCAGGCGCCATCCTTGAAGTCGGGGCAGGGTCGGGGCTCATGGCCCTGGACCTGTTGCAGGAACTCGAAGCGCTGGATTCCATGCCGGAACGCTACTTCATACTGGAAACCAGTGCGGATTTACACGCGAGACAGGAACAGTTATTCGCATCCCGTATCCCGCATCTGCTGCCGCGCATAGCGTGGCTCGAGACATTACCGGAACAACCCCTCAGCGGGATCATCATCGCCAACGAACTGATCGATGCAATGCCGGTGGCGCGGGTGGCGCTGGAAAAAGGCGCCTTGCACGAATTGTGCGTGGGACATGACGGGGGCGGGTTTTACTGGATGAAGACCCCCGCCCCGGATGGCCCCGTCCGTGCATCCTGGGACAGGATAACAAACGGATTGCCGGGGCCGCTCCCCGAACCCTTTGAGACGGAACTGAGCCTGCGGGCCGATGCCTGGGTCCGGTCCGTGTCTGCGGTACTGGAACAGGGGGCGATGCTGTTGCTCGATTACGGCTATCCGGGATACGAGTTTTACCACCCGCAGCGGGACCGGGGCACCTTGCTGTGCCACTACCGGCACCGAGCCCACGACAATCCTTTCTTTTTCCCCGGGCTGCAGGATATCACGTCGTCCGTGGATTTCACTGCGCTGGCTCAGGCCGCGCTGGAGAGCGGCATGCAGTTGGCGGGTTATACCAGCCAGGCCCATTTCCTTATCGGCTGCGGCATCACCGAAATGGCCGCGGCGATGCAGAACGGCAAGGATTGCCCGGATCCTGCCGTGACCGCGCAGGTAAAGCGCCTGACACTGCCGGGAGAAATGGGCGAGCGCTTCAAGGCCATCGCCTTCACCCGGGAGTTCCCGGAAGCATTGATTGGATTCCAGTTCCTGGACCAGCAAGACCGCTTGTGGAGGCAGGTTTAGTGGACACCCTGCACGCAATCATCCTCGGCCTGCTCCAGGGCCTTACCGAGTTCCTGCCCATAAGCAGCTCGGCCCACCTCGTCCTGTTGCCGGAACTGCTGGACTGGGCAGACCAGGGCCTGCTCTACGACGTGGCCGCCCACTTCGGCAGCCTGCTCGCGCTGATAATTTACTTCAGGAAAGACCTGGCGACCATGACTGCCGGCTGGGTCAAGTCGTTCACCGGCGGGCGCAACAGGGAAGCCGACCTGGTCTGGTTCCTGATCATCGCCACCCTGCCGATCTGCCTGGCCGGGTTGCTGTTTCACGATTTAACCGTTCACCTGCGCGACCCACTGGTCATCGCCGGCGCCACGGTACTGTTCGCACTGCTGCTCTGGTGGGCGGACAGCCGGGGCAAACGCCGGCGCAGCCTGGAAGATTTCCGGTTCCGGGACGCCGTGGTGATAGGCTTGCTCCAGGTACTGGCCATTATTCCCGGCACGTCGCGCGCGGGTATTACGATCACCGCGGGATTGATGCTCGGGTTGGGCAGGGAGGCCGCCAGCCGCTTTTCCTTCCTGCTGGCAATCCCTGTGATCCTGCTGGCCTCTGGTAATGAACTGTTGAATGTTTCTGTCTCTGCTATGCAGGTAGACTGGACTGCGCTGTTCACGGTCACTGTTGTTTCGTTCATCAGCGCCTGGCTGACGATCCACTGGTTCCTCAAACTCGTGGAATGGACCGGGATGCTGCCTTACGTCATCTACCGGTTGTTCCTGGGCGCGCTGTTATTTGCGCTGTTCCTGTAGCCTGTAATTCCCGGAAACCCGGACCGCTCATTCCTTGAGGAACACCTCGTCGACGGGCACCTGCATGCCGCTGGCAAGCCCGTTATTCTGTTGCGCCAGGGCGATGACCGCAAGCAGTTCCCCGTACTGTGTCTCGGACATACCTTTGCCGAACGCGGCGCTGGTATGGGAATGCACGCAGTACTCGCAGGCATTGGCGACGGACACGGCGATGTAGACCATCTCCTTGGTGACCGCGTCGATCTCCCCTGGCGCCATCACTTCCTTGCCTGCGGACCAGACGCGCTCCAGGGTAGCGGGGTAATTGGCCAGGGCTTTCCAGAAGTTGTTGATGAAATCCGTCTGCCGAACCTGCCTGATGTCATCGTAAACAGCCTTCACTTCTGCGCCCGCATCCTCGTATTCAACCAGTTTTACCGTAGACATTCACATTGTCCCCATTGATAAGAATTGATTACCGGCATAAAAATACACTTACCCTTCGGTTTCCTGTTCCACCGGCATACTGGCCGGGGCGTCGCTGTCCTTGATGAAGAACACCAGGATCCTTGCCGGTTCCGTGTCGCTCGCGTTATTCGCGACGGTGTGGATATCGTCCGGGTTTTCATAAAACACCTGTCCTGCCGTGAGGGTTTTTGCTTCACCCCCCTTAACCTGCATTACCACGGAACCTTCCAGTACGTAAACGAAAGTATGGGCGTTGTGGCGATGCGGGGCGGAGACTTCACCCGGTGCGAATTCAACGGTCAGTACCTGCCCGGCCTTGCCTGCCATGTCCGCCAGGTCCTGATTGAACAGCATGGCGACTTCCGCGCCGGGGGCGCGCAAAGGCAACATGGCAAGGCTGATAAACGATGCCGTCATGAGCACAGGTAATATATTGTTTTTCATGGTGTTCTCCCGTTATTGAAATGGTTGTAATTTTCAGGCTGTGGCGCTGCACGGACGCCGGTTACCGGCACCGTTATACCGCTTCCTCCATTTTTACCTGTTTGACAGCCCGGATCCGTTGCAGGCGGATGCATTCTGCGATTTGCGCCCCCTTCAGGTCTTTGATATCCAGAGATTTTGTATCCACGGAAAGGCAGGCCTCGCGGTATTTCCTGAACATACCGGCCTGCGGGTAATCCTGGCGTTCCTTGCCCTTGCGCCCGCGCGCATCGGCTTCGCAGGCGAGCAGGAACTTGTCGAAACGCTCCGGGCGGCGGAAGGCATCCAGTCCCTCGAGTTTGCCGACGACCACTTTCGGGCTCAGCTCATCGATACGGTGGCAGTTGAGGTGGTAGCGCGAGACGACGGTTGCCAGTTCCCGGTACCTGTTAGGTATGCGCAGGCGGTCACACAGCTTGTCAATCAGTTCCACCCCGCGTTCTCCGTGACCGTGATGGCTGGGCCAGATTTCCCGTGGCGTTGTGGCCTTGCCGAGGTCATGCACCAGGGCGGCGAAGCGTACCTCCGGGTCGGCGCTGAGATTTGCAGCCTGGTCGAGCACCATCAGCGTATGCACGCCGCAGTCGATCTCCGGATGATAGCGCTCCGGTTGCGGTACCCCGAACAGGCGTTCAATCTCGGGAAACAGCACGCTCAATGCGTTGCATTCCCTGAGCACCTCGAAATAGCGTCGCGGCGTACGCGTTTGCAAAGCCTTTTCCGTTTCCACCCAGATACGTTCCGGAACCAGTGCTTCCAGTTCATCAGTGGCGCTGATTTCCGTTAATAAAGTCAGGGTCTCTGCTGCGATAAGAAAGTCAAATTGCGCGGCAAACCGGGCAACCCGCAGCACCCGTAACGGGTCTTCCACGAACGCATCGGAGACGTGGCGGATGACCTTGTTCTCCAGGTCATTGCGGCCGTTGAACGGGTCGATCAGGTCGCCGTTTTCATCCCTGGCGATGGCATTGATGGTGATGTCCCGGCGTTCCAGGTCCTGTTCCAGGGTAATATCGTCGGAGGTATTGAACACGAAACCCTTGTAACCCGGACCTGATTTGCGTTCGGTGCGGGCCAGGGCGTACTCCTCCCCGGAATCAGGGTGGATAAATACAGGAAATTCCTTGCCTACCGCCTTGTACCCCAGTGCCGCCATGTCCTCAGGGGTGCTGCCGACAACTACCCAGTCGCGGTCTTTTACCCCGATTCCCAGCAGTTCGTCGCGAACCGCGCCACCTACCAGATAAATCTGCATATCTGTCCGTAACTGGAAACTACAGCGCTTCCAGGTAGCTGAGCATGCGTTTCCGCATGGTCGCGTCCGGCACCCGGCCCTTGCCGCCCATCATGTTATCCAGTACGTGTTTTACCCTGGAGGTAGCCGGTATGATGCAGGTCACAGCCGGATGGCCGGCTATGAATTTCAGGAAAAACTGGCCCCAGCTTGTGCAGTCGATCTCCCCGGCCCAGTCCGGCAGGGGTTTCCCCTTCACTTTTCCGAACAGGCTTCCCCCTTGATAGGGGCGGTTGATGATCGTGGCGATACCCATGTCCTGTGCCAGCGGCAGCAGGCGCGCATCAGTTACCCTGTTGGCGGCGCTGTAAGTCAGCTGGACAAAATCCAGCGGCTCCGTTTTCATGATGGCCTCCAGTTCCCCATGAAACCTGCCGTGCGAGGTGGTGATGCCCAGGTAACGGATGCGTCCCTGTTCCTTCCATTCCTTCAGGGTCCTGAGATGGACCTTCCAGTCACGCAGGTTATGGATCTGCATGAGATCCATCGTCTCGACCCCCATCAGCCGCATGGATTCGTTCATCTGGCGGACCCCGTCCTCCCGTCCGTCGATCCAGACTTTAGTGGCTGCAAACAGCGCCGAGGTGTTTTCCGTAGTCTTGAGCAGTTCGCCCACGATGCCTTCCGCGGGTCCGTACATGGGCGAAGAATCGATCATCTGGCCACCGTGGTCAAAGAACGCCTGCATCACCTCACCGAGTTGTTCCATGGGCGTGGCATGGGAAAAGGTACTGTAGGTGCCCATTCCCAGGATGGAAATTTCCTCGCCGCTCGACGGGATGGTGCGTTTGATCACGTTACCGGTCATGGCGGACAGGGCTCCGGGCAGAACGCCGGCAGCGACGGGTACTGCACAGGCATGTTTGATAAAGTTGCGTCGTGATAGTGTGAGTTGTTTCATAGCTGTTAATCAGGTTTCCCGGCACTGCTGTGCAGACGATCGTGATCATAGCTTCTTCCTATGAATACTGCCATGATTGCCCACAGGAACGCAATACCGGCGCCAATCAGGCCGATACCTGTCAGTCCCAGGCCGAATCCCTGGGCCAGGCCGGTATACACCCAGCCGCTGAGCATGTCACCGCCCCGGTAGACCACGATGTCTATGACCGGCTTGGTCTTGAAGCGGGTTTCCCGGCTCACCAGGGTAAACAGCATTTCCCGGCCCGGCCGGGTGATGGCGTAATTGCCGGCCCGGCGCACGATTTGCAGACCCACCAGCACCAGCAGCAGCGGCGCGGCTGCAACTACCAGCCAGCCGGCGATGATGATAACGGGTACTATCGACAAAGTGACGCTCAGGCCGAAACGCATGGCCAGGCGGTTTGTGGCAAACATCGCCGTCACGATGGCCAGGGAGTTCACGATCAGGTCCATGATGCCCCAGTACTGTGAACGGGTGGCGCGATCGAATTCGGCCAGCATGTTCTTCAGTTCGAAATAAACGAACGTGCTCATGACCGTGTATAACAGGATGAACAGGCCGATCCCCAGCAGGTAGCGGTTGCTGAAAAAGTCGGAGAAACCGCTGAGGGGATTGCCTCCTATGGTGTCCCGGGATGACAGGACCGGCGCCGCGCGATCCAGTTCTTCCTGCTTGAGTTTCTCCAGGTAGACGATCAGGGGAATAGTCAGCAGCAGCAACAGGGAAGCGAGCAGCATCAGGTTGTAAACGCCCAGGGTCGCGGAGAAAAAAACCGGGATGACGGGTCCGGCAACCGCGCCTATGCTGGCGCCCGAGGCGATAAAACCGAACAGCCTTTTGCCTTGATCCTTGGAAAATGTCTCGGCCATGAAACTCCAGAACACGGAGACGTGGAACAGGCTGAAGACGCTGAGCCAGACGTAGAATGTCTTGTCTATGTAAACCGGATTGTCCAGCGTCTGTGTCCCCAGGTAGAACGCCAGGAAGGACAGGCAAAAGAAGGCGTATACACCCGGGACAAGGCGCCTGAACTTTATTTTGGATATGGCGCTGCCGTACACGGAGACGGCAACCAGGCTGAGGGCAAAGGTCATCGTCCACAGCCAGCTCAACTCGGCGTCGGACCAGTCACTCGCCATGGCGTCGCGCACGGGCCTGAGCGTGTAATAGGCCGCCATCAGGGTGAACATGAAGACGAACGAGGTGAGCGCAGACCTGATTTCATGGGCCTTGATCTTGAACAGCAGTTTGATGTACCTGCTGACCGGGCGCTGTGCTGTATCGTTCATGATAATTGGGGTCAGAGTAAAGTACTCATAATAAGAACATCATAACCTGTCTGACTGTATTTTTACTCTGACCCCAAATATTGCGTCTTCAGGTATGCCGGCACGATACTCTCAACCGTCGCAGGTTCGATACCCAGCGTCTCAAGGTCGTTGCAGGGGCAAACGGCATCGACCTGCATCGACCGGTAGTTGTCCGTCGAAAATGGTTGTTCGATACCCAGTACAGGGAAAATAAAACCGGACAGGTCGAAGGCCAGTCCCTGCATCCTGGCGGCAAAATCGGGAAGCGGGATGACTAATCTGTTCCGTGCGGTACACCTGGCGGTGAATTCGACCAGCTCCTGCAGCGTATAGGTTCGCGGTCCGCACAGGTCGTAACGTTTACCGAAATGAGCAGGCCCGGTCAGCGTATCGGCCATCGCCCTGGCGACGTCTTCCACGAACACCGGTGCGAAGCGCGCCCCGGCGCAGGCCAGCGGGAATACCCCGGGCATCAACCTGATCAATCCGGCAAAGCGGTTGAAGAAGCTGTCGTCCTGTCCGAATATCACGGACGGGCGGTAAGTGGTGACGTTAAGCTCTTCGGCGGCATGTACCCTGTCTTCCGCTGCGCCCTTGCTGCGCAGGTAATGGCTGGTTCCTCCCGTCGCGTCGGCGTTGATTGCGCTCATATGCAACAGGCGTTCGATCCGGTGTTCCCGGCAGGCGCGTATGACCTTGTCAGACAACTCGGTGTGGGCATGGTAAAACCCGGCCCCGCTTGTTCCCCGTCCATTCAGGATCCCCACGAGATTGACTACTGCATCGCAATCGGTCAGGTGAGCGGTCAATTGTGCCTGGTCATGGATTTCGGTCTCGACCAGTTCCAGGTTGGGCAACAGGCTGAGTGCGCGCTGATTTGCCGCGCGCCTGCGCGTCAGTACCTTCAATGCATATCCGGCGTCGCTTAAGCGGCGCGCGAGCGAGCGGCCGACAAAACCGGTGCCGCCGAGAATGCCGATTTTACTGATGCTCATACCGGTTGTCCGTAGTCAATCTGCACGGTTGTATGTATCTGGTAATGGCATTCCTGCTACTATACTTGACGAATAGAGCCCTTGCAGCGCACAGATGTGAAATTTTGTGAACACGATCTCAAACACTCCGTACATTTCAGGTACTTTTGTATCGGTGAAACGTCGTGATTCATCAGGCAGAACCGGATCTGCCTCACCGGGTTGAAACCATATCGCCTACGCGGGAGAAAACAGGATGGAACTGACCCTTCCCTGGTACTTTTTTGACGCGAACGCACCGGATGAGATTAAACCCGGGCACAAGCCTGAGGGAGATGCCGTCGCGGAAAAGGAGAAGAGAATCCTGTGTCGCTTTTGCCAGGGCCCGGTTACGGACAACAGCAGGCAGACAACACCGCTGGGCCGGTTTATCCATTGCCGGACCAACGCTGGCGGGTTTACCTTCGAATTCGGCTGTTTTTCGGATGCGCCGGGGTGTATGACCACGGGCGATGCGACTACCGAACATACCTGGTTTCCCGGCCATAGCTGGAAACTGGCCCTCTGCCGCAACTGCGGCGAACACCTTGGCTGGTCATTCAGGGGCGATACGTCATTTTACGGTTTGATACTGGACAGGCTGGTAGAGGAAGAGTAGATCTGTGCGGTTCTCCTGGTTTCCACCCGGATAATTACGGGTATAATACCTCCCCTTTATTTCACAGCGAGGTTGGAACCATGGTTCGTGCCGTCCGGAACGGGGAAGCAGCAATTGCCTGATAACAGTAATTCAGGCGCACTGGAAGGGGTGCGCGTACTCGAACTCGGCCAGCTTATTGCGGGCCCGTTCTGCGGCCAGGTGCTGGCGGACATGGGCGCCGAGGTGATCAAGATAGAGTTGCCCGGTCGCGGCGACCCGATGCGCGATTGGGGACAAGGGGAGCCCGTGTGGTGGCCTGTTGTCGCACGCAACAAGAAATGCATCACCCTGGACGTCAGGTCCGGGCAGGGCAAGGCCATCATCGGTGAACTGGTGGAGAAAGCGGATATCGTCCTGGAGAACTTCAGGCCGGGCACCATGGAGAAATGGGGACTGGGATATGCCGACCTGGCCAGGCTCAACCAGGGTATTATCATGGTGCGCGTCTCCGGCTACGGCCAATCTGGTCCTTACTCCTCGCGCGCGGGTTATGGGGGCATCGGCGAAGCCATGGGCGGCTTGCGGTACATCGTTGGCGATCCCTCTACGCCACCCAGCCGGGTGGGCATCAGCATAGGCGATACCCTCGCGGCCATGTTCGCTGCCATCGGCGCCCTGTCGGCGTTACAGTTCCGGCAACGGACCGGGCAGGGTCAGGTCGTTGATTCGGCCATTTATGAAGCGGTGCTGGGGGTGATGGAATCCACGGTTCCGGAATACGACCAGCTCGGGACTATCAGGGAGCGCACCGGTTCGATCCTGGCCAAGGTTGCCCCTTCCAACGTCTATCCGACTTCGGATGACGACATGATCATCATGGGGGCCAACCAGGACACCGTTTTCGCGCGGCTGTGTGAAGCCATGCAGCAGCCGGAACTGGCAAAGGATGAAAGATTCAGCACCCACGTTGCCCGGGGAGAGAACCAGGCGCTACTGGACGATATGATTTCCGCCTGGTCAAAAGGCTTCACGGCCGACGACCTGCTGGCGCTCCTGGAACAGCATGCCGTACCGGCGGGGCGGATTTACCGGGCGCCGGACATGCTCAAGGACGAGCATTTTATCGCCAGGGAGAGCATCGTTGAGGTGGAACACCCGAAATACGAGAACCTGAAGATGCAGAACGTATTCCCCAGGTTGTCGGCCACGCCGGGCAGCGTCAAGTGGACCGGACCGGCCCTCGGAGAGCATAACGGGGAAATCTACCGGGAGTTGCTCGGCTACAGCGACTCTGATTTGGAACGGTTGAACAAGGACGGGATAATCTGATTATGCAGGCAATCGTCACTGGGACATTTGGGGTCAGAGTAAGGGGTCAGAGTAAGGGGTCAGAGTAAAAATACACAACAACGAAGCTGTGACGCTAACCGGGGTGGAAGTATTTTTACTCTGACCCCTTACTCTGACCCCAAATATCATATGTGCGTCCGGATGATGTCGCACAGTGCCGTTATATGCCGGGGACGGTCGTTCAGGGCGGGGATGTAACTGAATGTTTTACCCCCCGCGCCCAGGAAAAAATCCCTGTTCTGAATCTTGATCTCTTCCAGCGTTTCCAGGCAGTCCGCGGCAAATCCGGGGCAGATGACATGCACGTGGCCGATGCCGCTCCCGCCCCATTCCTGCAACAGCTTGTCAGTATAGGGCTGCAGCCATGCGCGGGGACCGAAGCGGGACTGGAAGGAGACATCCCAGAGCTCTTCGTCCAAATCCAGTTGCCGGGCGACCAGCCGGGCGGTCGCCCGGCATTCGTCGGCATAAGGGTCTCCTGCAAGCACATAGCTCCTGGGCAGGCCGTGAAATGAAAACAGCAGCTTGTCCGGCCTGCCGGACTGCGCCCATTGGCTGCGGACGCTTTGCGCCAGCGCATCGATGTAGCCGGGGTTATCGTGGTAACCCGTGATCATCCTTACCTGAGGGATATGGCGCCAGGTTTTCAGGACGGCGGCAACGGCATCGAAGGTCGATGCCGTCGTCGCAGCGGAATATTGCGGGTACAGGGGCAGGATAACCAGTTTCCTTACATTGCAGCCTTGCAATTTCTCCAGGGCGGAGCGGATGGAGGGGTTGCCGTATCGCATGCCCAGTTCCACGCGTACTGACGAGCCGGCATCCTTGTCCAGTTCAGAGCGGATTGCACCGCATTGTTTTTCCGATATGGCCAGCAGGGGGGAGCCTGCTTCAGTCCATACCTCGCGGTAGGCCTTTGCCGAACGCCGCGGGCGCACTCTCAGGATGACGCCGTGCAGGATGAACCACCAGATCCACCTGGGCGTTTCTATGACCCGCGGGTCTGATAAAAACTGCGCCAGGTATTTTCTCAGCGCAGACGGCGTTGGTGCGTCCGGTGTCCCGAGATTGGTGAGGAGTACGCCTGTCATAGTCTGTGTATTCCTGTAATTTCTGTTCGCCAGTATAACTTATTATGTTGCTATCAATGGGGTCAGACTCGATAGATTTTTATATCCTGCCTGTCCATGACTTGATCGGTATTGAATAATAAGGGACTATGAACAGGGTCGTTATGCCTCCCTTGAAAAGACAAGTTTCCGAACCTCTGCTCGGCCCGTCGGACCCGCCACCGTTCGAGTTCGTCGACCGCCGCGACATGACGAGATACCTGGTGGTTGCCGATCACGCAGGCAATGCCGTACCCGCATCGCTACAGGGCCTGGGCCTGGCGCAGCGAGTGTTTAGCGAGCATATTGCCGTTGACATCGGCAGCCGGGCTACGGCCATGTTGATTGCGCAAAGACTGGGCGCTTCGCTGGTCATGGGAAACTACTCCCGCCTGGTTGTGGATCTGAACCGCGACCTGGACGATCCCACTGCATTCATCCCGGAAAGCGACGGCGTGGCCATACCCGGAAACCGGGATCTTGGCGTTGATGAAAAGCGGCAGCGGAGCGCTGCGATATTCCAGCCTTATCACGCTGCCATCGACAACCTTATCGACGACTTCCTGCTAAAGGGAACCGTACCCGTGATGATCAGCGTCCACAGTTTTACCCCGGTGCTGGGAAACCGGCGCCGTCCCTGGCATATCGGCGTGTTGTGGGACAAGGACCCGCGTATCGCACTGCCCCTGCTGGAGAAGCTCAGGCAGGACCGGGACCTGGTTGTCGGCGACAACGAGCCTTATTCCGGCCATCACCATGCCGACTACACGGTTGATAACCACGCAGAGGGCAGGGGACTTGCCAACGTATCCATTGAAATACGGCAGGATCTCCTGCACGATAAGGCCGGTGTCGAGCGCTGGACGGCGCTCCTGGTCGATGCCTTGACGGAAATACTGGCCGATGAGACATTATATAAATCAATCGAGTCTGACCCCATTGATTTCCGGGGAGGTAATCTGAATGGCAATCCCTGAACCTGCGTTCACTGTCGGTATCGAAGAGGAATACCTGCTGGTGAACAGGGAAACGCGTGACCTGTGCAACGACACACCCGAAACCATGGTACAGGAATGCGCGGCGCTGTGTGGGGGGCAGGTCACTCCCGAATTTCTCCGCTCCCAGATCGAGGTGGGCACCAGGCCCTGCAAAACCATTCCCGAGGCCCGTGAGGACCTCGCTTCCTTAAGGAGTGCAGTCATCGAGGTTGCAGGCCGTTACGGACTGGCGCCCATCGCCGCGTCCACCCACCCCTTCGCCAGTTGGCGTGACCAGCGGCACACGGAGAAGGAACGTTACGATATCCTCGAACACGACATGCAGGCTGCCGCAAGACGCATGCTGATCTGCGGCATGCACGTCCACGTCGGTATCGGGGACAACGAATTGCGCATCGACCTGTTGAATCAATTCAACTACTTCCTGCCCCACCTGCTGGCCCTGAGTTGCTCGTCTCCTTTCTGGGAAGGGGAAAACACGGGCCTGATGTCATACCGGTTAACGGTGTTTGACGCCTTGCAGCGCACCGGCATCCCCGAGCAGTTTTCGAGTTACGCGGAGTATGAACGCCATATCAATATTCTGAAATCCGCCGGGGTAATTGATGATGCAAGCAAAGTCTGGTGGGACCTGCGGCCCAGTGCGCGCTATCCGACCCTGGAGGCGCGTATCATGGACGTATGCACATCCCTGGATGACGCGGCCTGTATTGCTGCATTGACGGTTTGTATCATGCGTATGCTCTACCGCCTGCGCAAGAACAACCAGCGCTGGCGGGCTTATGCCCAGATGCTGGTGACGGAAAACCGCTGGCGCGCCATGCGCTACGGTCCTGACGAGGGGTTGATCGACTTCGGCAAAAGCGAGATTGTCCCGTTCGATGTGTTACTGGAAGAATTGATCGAGCTTGTTGAAGAAGACGCCGATGTCCTGGACTGTACCGCTGAACTGGTGCATGCGCGCACCATCCTCACACGCGGCACCAGCGCACACCGGCAGCTTGTGGCGTACGAGCGGGCCCTCCGCTTGGGTATGGACAAGCAGAAAGCGCTGCATGCCGTGGTCGACATGCTGATCACTGAGACAGCCCCGGATACTGAAAATTTGGGGTCAGAGTAAGGGGTCAGAGCAAAAATACTTCCACCCCGGTTAGCGTCACAGCTTCGTTGTTGTGTATTTTTACTCTGACCCCTTACTCTGACCCCTTACTCTGACCCCAAATATCCATGCTCAGTATTGTCTGAGCGCCAGCACGGGTGGCGTGGACAGGACCTTGCGGGTGCCGGCCAAACCGCCGATGACAACGACCAGCGTACATAGCAGCGGTGTGATGAGCCACACCCAGGGATTAATCATGATGTCCATGTGGAAGACGAATTCGGCAAGTAACATTTCCGCCACGGTGGCTGTCAGGGCGGCGACAATGCCGGCAATCAGGCCGAGCAGGGCGAACTCTGCCAGCAGGCCGGTAAGAACATGGCTGCGTCCTGCTCCCAGGGTGCTCAGCAGCGCGGTTTCGTACCTGCGTTCATCGTGGGTGGTCTGCAGCGCGGCAAGCAGGACTATAATCCCGGCCAGCAAGGTAAAACCCGAAACAAATTCCACTGCCTTCACCACCTGTTGCATGATCCCGCGCACCTGCCTGAGGATGGAATCCACGTCGAAGACGGTGATACTCGGCCAGGTCCTGACCAGGTCGATAAGCAGCGGCCTGTCTTCCGGAGCCAGGTGGAAACTGGTTATGTAAGACGCCGGGTAGCCGTCCAGTGTGCCTGGGTTGGCGACGACAAAGAAATTCACGTTGAACGTATCCCAATCGACCCACCTGGTATTGCTGACCGTTCCGGCTACCTGTTTGTCTGCGATCTTGAACTCCAGCCGGTCACCCAGTGAAATCCCCAGGGTGGCTGCGAACTCCTCCTCGAACGAAAACAGGTTTTCGCCGGTTTCGCCCCACCATTCCCCGGCCGTCAGCCGGTTGTCATCCTGCAGGGAACCCGCTATGGACAGATTGAAGGTGCGCCTGGCGAAACGTTTGGCCCGCTCTTCCGTGTAGTCGTCCGGATTAACCGTACGCTCGTTAATGGTCATCAGGCGGGCGCGGATCATCGGAAAAACCGGCGGAGCGACTCCGGTCCGGTCATCGATAAACTTCCTGACCGCGTCCACCTCGCCGGGCTGGATGTTGATGAGGAAATAGTTGGGGGTATCGGGAGGTAACCGGTTGTTCCAGTTTGCCAGCAGATCGGTCCGGATCAGCACCAGCAGGGTAAGCACCATTACACCTATGCTGATGGCCAGGATCTGTGCCATGCTCAGCCCGGCCCGGCGCACGATGTTAGCCAGACCGAAGCGGGCGGCAACGCCGACACCCGACCGCAGCGTGTTCAACCAGCGGATTGCCAGCCGCGTGGCCAGGTACGACGCTACAGCGGTTATCGCCAGCCCGGTGAAACCGTACAGGATCAAGTCCACGCTGCCCGATTTCCACGGCGCCAGCAGTAACAGGCAGCCAATCGCTGCTGTATAAATGCCCAGGTTGCTCAAGGGCTGGGGAACCAGGTCCCGCCTGAGCACCCGCAGCGGTGTTACGTTCTTCAGCCGCAGGATCTGCGGCATGGCAAAGCCCAGGACCGTCACCACGCCGGCCGCCATACCGACCAGGACCGGAGTCAGGCCAGGCTCCGGGACAGGTCTCGTCACCAGCCCCTGCATCAACGCCGTCAGGCCGGATTGCCCCAGGTAGCCGAAGGCGCAGCCGATGCCGCTGCAGAACAAGGCAAGGACCGACAACTGGATGAAATAGATTTTAATGATCATACCCTGGTCTGCTCCGAAGCAGCGCATGATGGCGCAGTTGTCAAAATGCCTGACAACGTAGCGTTGAGCAGACAAGGCGATGGCGAGACCGGCCAGTGCGATACTCACCAGTACGGCAAGGCCCAGGAACTGTTCCGCCCGGTCCAGGGCGGTGCGCAATTCAGGCCGGGCGTCGCGTATGCCCCGGATATCGTATTCTTCGTAGTCGCCGGTCAAATCGCGGAACCCGGTCACAGCTTCACCCGGGCCGGAGACCAGCAGCCGGTATATAGCCCGGCTGCCGGGCCTGATGAGGCCGGTGGTTTCCAGGTCTGCAAGGTTCATCAGCAATCTCGGGGCGATATTGAACATGTCGCCCCCGCGATCGGGTTCGTAAGTCAATACTTTTGCCGCGTGCAGGGACGATGCCCCCAGGTTGACGTTATCGCCGACGTTGAAATCCAGTAACTGGAACAGCCGCGGATCAGGCCACACCGAACCCGGCTCCGGTATGGTCCCGCTGACGATCTCTTCGGAAAACAACTGCTCCGAAACCAGCAGCCTGCCCCGCAGCGGATAACCGGATTGCACCGCCTTCACCTCCGCCAGCTCAAGCCTGTCAGCGAAGACGACGACGCTTCGGAAACTGACGGTCAGCGCCGTTTGCAATCCCAGCCCCCGGGCCTGTTCGATGAACTCCCGGCCGAAAGGTTCGGCCGAACTGACAACAAGATCCGCGGCAAGCAACTCGGTGGCCTGGATTTCCGTAACCTGGTTGACCCGGTCGGTAAAGAAGCCGACAGTCGTCAGGCTTGTCACCGCTATGATCAGCGCCAGCCCGATCAGGCGCAGTTCCCCCGCACGCCAATCCCGCAGCAACTGGGTAAGTGACAGTCTAAGCAGGAACATGAGGTTGTCTGATGCGCCCGCCGTCCAGGGTCAGTTTGCGGGAACAGTGGGTGGCGACGGCCTCATCATGGGTGACCAGCACCAGGGTCGTGCCGCGCTCCGAATTCAGGCGGAACAGCAGTTCCACGATCTGCGCCGCGGTTTCCTGGTCAAGGCTGCCGGTGAGTTCATCGGCAAACAGCACCAGCGGCGTACCGGCAAACGCGCGGGCAATGGCCACCCGCTGCTGTTCGCCGCCGGATAACTGGTTCGGGTAGTGGGCGCTACGGTCGGACAAGCCGACCTCGGCCAGGTGCGCCAGCGCCATATCCCTGGCAGCGCCGTTCCCTGCCAGTTCCAGCGGCAGCATGACGTTTTCCAGGGCGGTCAGACCCTGCAGTAACTGGAATGACTGGAATACGAAACCGACCCGCCGGTTACGCAACTTTGCCCTGCCTGCTTCATCCAGCCTGGTCAGGTCCATGTTATCCAGGATGACTTTGCCGCTTGTCGGCAGGTCCAGCCCTGCCAGTATGCCGATGAGTGTGGACTTTCCGGAACCGGATACGCCTGTTACAGCCAGACTCTCTCCATATTTGATCGCCAGGCTGATATTATCCAGGATAGTCAGGCTGCCGGCGGGACCGTTGACCCGTTTAACCAGGTTTTCCGCCCGGATAATGTATTTCGAGGTTTGCTCCATGTTGAGACCAGTTACGTTTATAGTATTTTTATTTGTATCATTATCTGCCCCCGGGTCGGATAAAATCATCCTGGTACTGGGAGACAGCCTGAGCGCCGGCCACGGTATTGCCCCTGAGGCGGGTTGGGTTTTTCAATTACGCAGCCGTCTGAGCATGGAAGGCTACAGCTATAAAGTCATAAATGCCAGTATCAGCGGCGAAACCACGCACGGCGCAAACAGTCGTCTTCATGGTATTTTAAAAGAGATAAAACCTGATATCACCATCGTCGAACTGGGCGGCAATGACGGCCTGAGGGGGATCCCCCTGGCGGAAATCAGGGATAACCTGCACGAGATCGTCGAAAAAATTTCTGCCTCGGGCAGCAGCGTACTCCTGGTCGAGATGCTCCTGCCGCCGAATTACGGCGCTGCTTACATAGAAAAATTTGTCGCCGTGTATAAACAACTGGGCTCACAGGATAACGTGATCCTGGCGAAATTTATAATGGATGATATTGCCGATAATCCGGATTTGATGCAAAGTGACGGTATTCATCCGAAAGCAGAAGCACAGGTAATGATGCTGGACAACCTATGGCCCGATCTCTATCCGTTACTGGAAAAGGACGTTGATCAATGAATTACTGCAGTCTTTGCGGCGCACAGGTAGTGCAGAAAGTTCCGCCTGACGACGACCGCCTGCGTTACGTATGCGAGTCCTGCGATGCGATCCACTATCAGAACCCGAAGATAGTTGCGGGGTGCATACCGGTGTGGGAGGACAAGGTGCTTATGTGCAAACGCGCGATTGACCCCCGGTACGGCTACTGGACACTGCCCGCGGGCTTCATGGAACTGGGTGAAAGCTCGCACGAGGCGGCGTTGCGGGAGACCATGGAGGAGGCCAATGCCCGTGTCGAGATCATCAACCTGTTCGCCGTGTTCAACCTGCCCCACGTCAACCAGGTTTACCTGATGTTCAACTCCACACTCATGGATCTGAATTTCTCCGCCGGTGCGGAAAGCCAGGAAGTGGCGCTGTTTACCCAGGACGAAATACCCTGGGAGCAACTGTCGTTCCCTACGATCCGTTACTCACTCGAGTTCTTCTTCGAAGACCGGAAGAATAACCACTACCAGTTGCATACGGGTGATATCATTCGCGGCAACTCGGGCCACGAATTCCTGACCGGCCCGAAAACCCGGTATCAAGAGTTATAACCAGCCGCAGTGATGGATGTAACAGTTCCACCGGATGCTCCCCGGGTTGTGCGGCAGGCGACCTGGCACTACCGGGACTTGCTGATGATATCGATATACGCCTGGATACGCACACCAACCTGAAAATTGAGAGGTAACCCATGATACGACCACACGGATCCGGTGAACTGCGCCCGCTGTTCGTCGAAGATGAAGACCGGCGCCAGACATTGCTGGAAGAAGCCGAAACCCTGCCGCAGTTGCTGCTTAACTCGGCGGCCGCGGCCAATGCGGTGATGCTGGGCGCCGGCTATTTTTCACCCTTGCCCGGGTATATGAATGCCGCTGACGCAACCGGTGTTGCCCGGGATATGCACACCGCTGCCAGCCTGTTCTGGCCCGTACCCTGCCTGAACCTGAGTACCGACACTTCCGCAATCAACGGAGCAGAACGAATAGCGCTGCGCGACCCCAACGTGGAAGGTTCGCCCGTTCTCGCCATTCAGGAGGTGGCCTCGGTGGAGACCCTGTCGGAAGATCAAATCAGGCTGATCACTGAAAAAGTGTTCGGCACCCTGGACCGGGACCACCCCGGTGTGGCGACGCTGACCGCGTCCGGCAACCGTCTGGTGGCGGGCCCGGTACAGGTATTGAATTACAGTTACTTCGAACAGGACTTCCCGGAGACGTTCAGGACTGCCATGCAGATACGCGCCGGGATTGCCGCCAACGGCTGGGACAAAGTCGTCGCGTTCCAGACGCGCAACCCCATGCACCGCGCCCATGAGGAATTGTGCAAGATGGCCGGAGCAACGGTTAATGCCGACGGCATATTGATCCACATGCTGCTGGGTAAGCTGAAGCCGGGGGACATCCCTGCCGATGTGCGTGATGCGGCGATACGCAAGATGGTGGAACTGTATTTCCCCGAGAATACCGTGATGGTAACCGGCTACGGGTTCGATATGCTCTACGCCGGCCCGCGGGAAGCGGTGCTGCATGCCGTGTTCCGGCAGAATGCCGGTTGCAGCCATTTGATAGTCGGCCGGGACCACGCCGGCGTCGGCAGTTATTACGGCCCCTTCGACGCGCAGGCCATTTTCCGCGAACAAGTGCCTGAAGGCGCGCTGGAGATTGAAATATTCGAAGCGGACCACACTGCTTATTCAAAGAAACTGGACCGGGTAGTGATGATGCGCGATGTGCCGGATCACGGGATGGAGGATTTCGTCCTGCTGTCGGGGACAAAAGTACGGGAGATGCTGGCCGGCGGACAAGCCTTGCCGGAAGAGTTTGCCCGGCCCGAGGTCGCCCGGATACTCATGGAGTATTACCGGCACTAGGTGAAATACTTGCCAATGGACTGTGACGAGTTGTCAGGCTGACAGTATTTTTACTCTGACCCCGAATTTCCCTTTGATAAGCAATTTTTTGTTGACATCTGAAATTTTGCCGCTATATTGTTAGCACTCACTTTAGTAGAGTGCTAACAATTCCATCATATTCATAAAACAACAAACAGCTTAGCTCATAGGAGGTAATCAGAATATGAATATCAGACCATTACACGACCGGGTAGTCGTGCGGCGGCTGGAAGAGGAAAAGATGTCCCCGGGCGGGATTGTCATTCCTGACAGCGCCACTGAAAAGCCAATCCAGGGAGAAGTCGTCGCCACCGGTAACGGCAAGATCCTGGATAACGGAGAGGTACGCGGCCTGGATGTCAAGGCAGGGGACAGGATCCTGTTTGGCAAATATTCAGGTACGGAAGTGAAAATAGATAATGAAGAACTGCTGGTGATGCGTGAAGACGACATCATGGGCGTTATCGAATAAGGTCAGGAGGTCAAGAAAATGAGTGCAAAAGAAGTCAGATTCGGTGATGACGCTCGTTCGCGCATGGCGAAAGGTGTCAATACACTGGCAAACGCGGTAAAGCAGACGTTGGGACCCAAGGGTCGTAACGTCGTCGTAGAAAAGAGTTTCGGCGCCCCGACGGTTACCAAAGACGGCGTTTCCGTGGCAAAGGAGATCGAGCTGGAGGACAAGTTCGAGAACATGGGTGCACAGATGGTCAAGGAAGTCGCCTCCAAGACGTCCGACGTGGCCGGTGACGGCACTACTACCGCGACGGTACTGGCGCAGGCGATTGTGCGCGAGGGCCTGAAGGCGGTTGCCGCCGGCACCAACCCCATGGATATCAAGCGCGGCATCGATGCTGCGGTGCTGACGGCCGTAAGAGAACTTGAAAACTTCTCCAAGCCCTGTGCCGACAGCAAGGCCATCGCCCAGGTAGGCACTATCTCCGCCAATGCCGACGAGGATATCGGCCAGATTATTGCCGATGCAATGGAAAAAGTGGGCAAGGAAGGGGTGATTACCGTCGAAGAGGGTTCCGGCCTGGACAATGAACTGGACGTAGTGGAAGGTATGCAGTTCGATCGCGGTTACCTGTCTCCCTACTTCATCAACAACCAGGAGACCATGAGCGTCGACCTGGAGAGTCCTTTTATCCTGTTGCACGACAAGAAGGTCTCCAACGTAAGAGACCTGTTGCCGGTGCTGGAAAGCGTTGCCAAATCAGGCAAGTCGCTGCTGATCATTGCCGAGGATATCGAGGGTGAGGCCCTTGCTACCCTGGTGGTCAACAACATGCGCGGCACCGTCAAGGTTGCCGGCGTCAAGGCGCCGGGTTTTGGCGACCGGCGCAAGGCCATGCTTGAGGATATCGCCATCCTGACCGGCGGTACAGTCATCTCCGAGGAAGTCGGGTTGTCGCTGGAGAAGGCGGGTCTGGACGACCTGGGCAGCGCCAAGCGCGTGCAGATCACCAAGGAAAATGCGACTATCATCGACGGCGCCGGACAGACCGAGAGTATCGAAGGCCGCGTCAACCAGATCCGCGCCCAGATTGAAGAGTCGACGTCCGACTACGACCGGGAGAAACTGCAGGAACGCGTGGCCAAGCTGGCCGGCGGTGTAGCCGTCATCAAGGTCGGCGCCGCTACCGAAGTGGAAATGAAGGAGAAGAAGGCGCGTGTCGAGGATGCCCTGCATTCCACCCGTGCCGCGGTCGAAGAGGGCGTGGTGCCCGGCGGCGGCGTTGCGATGGTACGCGCAGTGGCAGCCACTGCCGAGGTCAAGGGCAAGAACGACGACCAGCAGACAGGTGTCTCCATCCTGTTGCGCTCCCTGGAGGAACCGCTGCGCCAGATCGTCACGAACTCGGGCGACGAGGCATCCGTGGTGCTTAACCAGGTTGCCGAGGGAGAAGGCAACTACGGTTACAACGCAGCCACCGGGGAATTCGGCGATATGATAGAAATGGGTATCCTGGATCCGACCAAAGTGGCCCGTTACGCGCTGCAGAACGCAGCGTCGGTTGCCGGCCTGTTGTTGACGACGGAAGCCATGGTGGCCGAAGTGCCGAAGAAGGAAGAGCCTATGCCCATGGGCGGTGGTGATATGGGCGGCATGGGCGGCATGGGCGGCATGATGTAACCCACTGCTGTTCAGCGGTATAAAAAAACCCGCCATCCGGCGGGTTTTTTTTGGCAAGGACGTTACCGGCCCTCGCTGGAGTGACGGTTATTACGACCTCTTCTTCATGGCGTCGAAGAACTGGGCGTTGTTCTTGGTCGCTTTCAGCCGTTCCAGGAGAAATTCCATGGCTCCGATCGATTCCATCGGGTGCAGCAGCTTCCTTAATATCCACATCTTCTGCAGTTCCTCCTTTTCCGTCAGCAACTCTTCACGGCGGGGGCCGGAACGGTTGATGTAGATGGCGGGGTAGATGCGTTTTTTCGAAATCTCGCGGTCCAGGTGCAACTCCATGTTACCGGTGCCCTTGAACTCTTCGTAGATGACTTCATCCATGCGCGAACCGGTGTCGATCAGGGCCGTGGCGAGGATAGTCAGGCTGCCGCCTTCTTCGATGTTGCGCGCGGCGCCGAAAAAGCGTTTCGGCCGCTGCAATGCGTTTGCATCGACGCCACCCGTCAATACCTTGCCGGATGCCGGCACAACGGTGTTGTAGGCCCGGGCAAGGCGGGTAATGGAATCCAGCAGAACGACCACGTCCCGCTTGTGCTCCGTCAGACGTTTTGCCCGCTCGATGACCATTTCCGCCACTTGTACGTGGCGGGTGGCAGGTTCATCGAACGTGCTTGAGATCACTTCGCCCCGGACCGAGCGTTCCATCTCCGTCACTTCCTCCGGCCGTTCGTCGATGAGCAGGACGATTAAATGGCATTCCGGGTGGTTGTGCTTGATGGACTGGGCAATGGATTGCAGGATCATCGTTTTGCCGGCCTTTGGCGGCGATACGATGAGGCCGCGCTGGCCTTTGCCGATAGGCGCTACCAGGTCAATGATCCTGGGGGTCAGGTCTTCGGTACTGCCGTTACCCACCTCCAGCTTCAGACGCTGCTCTGCAAACAGCGGCGTCAGGTTTTCAAAGATGATCTTGTGCCTGGCCTTTTCAGGCGCCTCGAAATTTATCTCGTTGACCTTCAGCAGCGCGAAATAGCGCTCGCCTTCCTTGGGGGGCCTTATCTTGCCGGAGATATTGTCACCGGTGCGCAGGTTGAAACGCCTTATCTGGCTGGGCGATACGTAGATGTCATCGGGGCCGGCCAGGTAGGAACTGTCGGCGGATCGTAAAAATCCGAAACCGTCCTGGAGGATCTCCAGCACGCCGCTACCGTAGATATCTTCGCCCTTTCTTGCATGGGCCTTTAGAATTTCAAAAATTACGTCCTGTTTTCTCGAGCGGGCCAAGCCGTCAAGGCCGAGGGATTCTGAGATGAGAACAAGTTCTGATGCGGGTTGTTGCTTTAACTCTGTGAGATTCATTTGCTCCGAAATAAATTAGCTGATATTAACTGGCTGAATGGCTTTCGCCACACATATGGTTGAAATGCGCTAGGGGCCCGAATTAAGTTAGAGGAACTATACGACAGGTTAGACTACACTAGACGGTAGCACGTCAAATCGGAAACGTCCAGTTTTTTTATACCTGTGTCTTAAATTGTGCTGTCTATGAAGGCAGATAACTGCAGTTTCGACACGGCGCCTACCTTGGTGCCAACGACATCGCCATCCTTGAAAATCATCAATGTGGGGATACCGCGTACTGCGTATTTCTGCGGGGTCTGGGGATTTTCATCGATATTGATCTTGGCTACCGTCAGGTTGCCGGTATATTCGTCGGCAATTTCATCGAGGATAGGTGCGATCATCTTGCAGGGGCCGCACCACTCCGCCCAGTAGTCCACCATTACCGGCGCTTCCGATTTTAATACATCTTCTTCAAAGCTGGAATCAGTTACGTGGACAATGCTGTTATTCATCTCGTGCGTTACCTATGGTTGTTTGTGGATATAGTTGTAGTGTGACGGGAATTCACATTTCATCCGAAATATCGACCGATTTCAAGTTCTTGTTTAAAAATATTTACCAACGGACCCCGGGACGGGGTATCGGCGCCGTACACGGTTTCAGATTGACATTTAATATATTGTTCTGGAAGATTGCAAACCTTATTCCAGCCGCCAGACTTCCGGAGACCCATAATGGTTTCACATCGCTTGTTACCAATACTCATACTGGCGCTCATTCTGTCCGGATGCGGCCAGAAGGGCGCGCTTTACCTGCCTGATAACGATTCTGCCGGGGTGGCCGCCCAGGAATTGTGAATGGGAAATTTTTCATACAAAAACGGCGCCCTGCACGCCGAAGGAGTCAACTTGACTGCGCTCGCCGAACGCCACGGCACGCCCGCCTACGTGTATTCGCGGGCGGCGATTGAAGCCAACTGGCGCGCCTATGCGGATGCATGCGCCGGCAGGGACGCCCTGGTCTGCTACTCCGTCAAGGCAAACGGCAACCTGGCAATCCTGAATCTCCTGGCCAGGCTGGGCTCGGGTTTTGACATCGTATCCGGGGGAGAACTGGAACGGGTTATTGCCGCCGGGGGCGAACCGGGCAAGGTGGTGTTTTCCGGTACCGGGAAGCGCGCAGATGAAATGGCGCGCGCATTGGAAGCCGGTATCCATTGTTTTAACGTGGAGTCGGAGGCGGAGTTGTTGCGTCTTGACGAAATAGCCGGACAGATGTCCCTGACGGCGCCCGTATCGATCCGCGTTAATCCGGATATCGATCCGGACACCCACCCGTATATCGCCACCGGCCTGAGGGGAAACAAGTTCGGCGTCGATCACGAGGAAGCCCTGGAAATATACCGGCTGGCTGACCGCCTGGGCCATATCACGGCGACCGGAATCGATTGCCACATCGGCTCACAAATTACTTCAACCGGGCCTTACGTCGACGCGGTGAAAAAACTGCTTGCGCTGTTGGGACACCTGGAAAAAACCGGAATCAGCGTCAGCCACATTGATATCGGTGGTGGCCTTGGTATCAGCTACCGCGACGAGACAGCGCCTGATGCAGCAGGCTTTGCCGGGGTCATCTCGGACCTTGTCCCGGCGCGTTACGGGATCATCCTGGAACCGGGCCGTTCAATAGTCGGTAACGCCGGTGTGTTACTTACCAGGGTCGAATACCTGAAAGCAAACAGGGAGAAACATTTTGCCGTGGTTGACGCGTCCATGAACGATTTATTGCGGCCGTCCCTGTACCAGGCCTGGCATGACATTATCCCCGTTAGCGAACGCGCGGACGGTGCGCAAGCGGAATATGACGTGGTCGGCCCGATATGCGAGACGGGCGATTTCCTGGGGCTGGGGCGCAGCCTTTCCCTTGGTCCGGACGACCTGCTGGCCGTCATGTGCGCCGGGGCCTACGGGTTTTCCATGAGCTCAAATTACAACGCCAGGCCCAGGGCGGTGGAATTGCTGGTGGACGGGGAGCGCGGCCATGTCATCCGGGAACGGGAAACGGTCGGGCAACTGATGGCGGGGGAGAAAATTTTACCTGCCTGAACGGCACGTCCCGCAGCCATCCCGGATAGCCGCACCCTCCCGGTTTCCGTTGCTGTGACAGGTACCTGACTGACAAATGGTCAATATTGGTGCATAATTCCTGGTGCAATGACTCGTTTTGGTGCATCATATCGCTTGGTATGCGGAGCGGGCGCCGGTAAGCTGTTGAAAGATGCAGTTTTTTTCACGGGTACCCTGGGTGGCACAAATTGTGCAACAGAATTCCATTTGTTACCGGTTGTCGCCATGAACTACGCGGGGGGACCGGGAGCAGTTAAATCCAATGTAAAACTGTGCGAGGAGATAAGCAATGTCGAAAGAGAATGTATATGGATTAATCGAAGAGCATGATGTGCGTTTTGTTGACCTGCGGTTCTGTGATACGCGCGGCAAGGAACAGCATGTAACTGTGCCGGTTAATGCCGTCGACGACGAATTTTTCGAAAACGGCAAGATGTTTGACGGTTCGTCCATTTCCGGCTGGAAGGGGATCGACGAATCAGACATGTTGTTGATGCCTGATACGGAAACGGCAGTGATCGATCCATTTTATGATGAATCAACCCTGGACCTGCGTTGTGACGTCCTGGAACCGACCACCATGCAGGGCTACGAACGCTGCCCGCGTTCCCTGGCAAAACGCGCCGAGGCCTACCTGCAATCGACCGGTATCGCCGATGTTGCCTATTTCGGCCCGGAACCCGAGTTCTTCATCTTTGATGAAGCCCGCTGGGGCGATAGCCTGAACAGCGCGTTTTACGAAATTGATTCCGAGGAAGGCCACTGGAACAGCGACAAGCTGATGGACGGCCCGAACCAGGGTCACCGCCCCGGCGTTAAGGGCGGCTATTTTCCGGTGCCGCCGGTTGATTCCCTGCAGAACGTGCGCACTGCCATCTGTATGGCGCTGCAGGATATGGGGCAGACGGTTGAGGTGCATCACCATGAAGTCGCGACGGCCGGCCAGGCGGAAATCGGCACAAAATTCAAATCACTGGTGACCAAGGCGGATGAACTGCTTACCCTGAAGTACTGCGCCATGAACGTTGCCCAGGGATACGGCAAGACGGTGACCTTCATGCCGAAACCCCTGGTTGGCGACAACGGCAACGGCATGCACGTGCACCAGTCCCTGGGTAAAGACGGCCAGAACCTGTTCTCCGGGGACAAGTACGGCGGTCTTTCCGACACGGCCCTGCATTATATTGCAGGCATCTTCAAACATGCCCGGGCGCTCAATGCTTTTACCAATTCCGGCACCAACAGCTACAAGCGCCTGGTACCCGGATTTGAAGCCCCGGTATTGCTCGCCTATTCCGCGCGCAACCGTTCTGCATCGTGCCGCATCCCCTGGATTGCCAACCCGCAGGGCAGGCGCGTTGAAATCAGGTTCCCGGATTCCTGCGGCAACCCGTACTTCATGTTCGCGGCGATGATGATGGCGGGCCTGGACGGGATACAGAACAAGCTGGACCCGGGTGAACCCCTGGAAAAAGACCTGTATGACCTGACGATTGAGGAAGAGGCGGAGATTCCCACCGTTTGTTCGTCACTGGACCAGGCGTTGGAGGCACTGGACCAGGACCGGGACTTCCTCACTGCCGGTGGTGTGTTCTCGGACGACATGATCGACGGATACATAGAGTTGAAGATGAATGAGGTAACTCGTTTCCGTATGACCACACACCCGGTAGAACTTGATATGTACTACAGTCTGTGATTGGTAAATCGTTCCGGCTATGGCCTCTCCGGGGGCCCTAGCCGGGACATCGCCTGTTAACGGCAAGGATGCGGCCACTGCGCATATAGCCAAAACCATGAGCACGTACAGGCTGCTGGATAACCTCTACACGGCCGTGCTGGTATTCGATGATCGATTGCGGCTCACCGATATCAATAATGCAGGGGAGACGTTGTTTTTTATAAGCCGCACCAAGATGTACGGCCATACCGCCAACGAAATCCTGTTTGCCTCGCAAAAGCTGCTGGAAAATCTTGAACGTACCCGGGCGACAAGACAATCCCGTATGGAATGGGGCATCGATCTGGACCTTCCCGATGCAAAGCCCATGTGTGTGGACTGCATCGTGACCCCGGTGATCGAGGGTGAGACATGCAAGGAAGTGGTCCTGGAACTGATCAATGCCGACTCCCGCGTGCGGGCGCTGCGCGAAAGTAACCTGTCTTATCTACACGATGCGGCGCGCAAATCGTTAAGCGGCATAGCCCACGAAATCAAGAACCCCCTGGGAGGCCTGCGCGGTTCGGCGCAACTCCTGGAGCGGGAACTGAATGGTTCCAGCCTGGTGGAGTATACCCAGATCATCATTAACGAAGCGGACCGGTTACGCAACCTGGTCGACCGGATGCTGGCGCCGGCGACGAGAAACCGGATCAGCCGTGTCAACATTCACCGCGTGCTCGAACATACCTGCCGCATCGTAGAGGCGGAGTCGGAATTCAATGGCAGTATTCTGCGCGACTACGACCCCAGCCTGCCGGCGCTGCGCGCCGACCGGGAGCAGTTGATCCAGGCGTTGCTGAACATTGCCAGGAACGCGGCACAGGCCGTCGATGAAGCCGGGGAGGTACTGATCCGCACCCGGATAAAACGCCGTTGTACGATTCGCCGGAGACATTACAAGCTGGCTATACAGATTGATGTCATCGATAACGGCGCCGGCGTTCCCGCTGAAATTGAGGAGCATATTTTTTATCCCATGGTGACAGGCCGGGCCGGCGGTTCCGGCCTCGGGTTGTCCATCTCACAGTCATTGATCCAGTCCCATAACGGCATGATCCAGTACGAAAGAATCGATGACAGGACCTGCTTCAGGGTCCTGCTGCCGGTGGAGTGACGGGGAGCTATGCGGGCTAATAACAAAGTCTGGATCGTGGATGACGACCAGTCCATCAGGTGGGTGCTGGAACGCGCCCTGATCAAGGAGCAACTGGTGCCGGTCACCTTTGAAAATGCACAGGACCTGCTGCAACGGCTCGGCACGGACCGGCCGGACGTTATCATATCCGACATCCGTATGCCCGGTCTGGACGGACTGGCTCTGCTGGAAGAGATAAAGCATAAAACACCCGATATACCGGTGATTATCATGACCGCCTTCCCGGACCTGGACCGGGTGGTTTCATCATTCCAGGGCGGGGCTTACGAGTACCTGCCCAAGCCGTTTGACATAGATGAACTGCTCAGCCTGGTGAAGCGCGCAATGCAGCGGCACCCGGCGGGCCAGCCGGCTGCACCGGCAAGGGACATGACGGAAACTGAAATCATCGGTTCTACCGCGGCCATGCAGGAGGTGTTCCGCGCGATCGGCAGGTTGTCGGGTTCTCACCTGACGGTACTGGTTACCGGCGAGTCCGGCACCGGTAAGGAACTGGTGGCGCAGGCGCTGCATCGCCACAGCCCCCGCTCACAGCAGCGGTTTATCGCCCTCAACATGGCGGCCATTCCCCGGGATCTGCTGGAATCCGAGTTATTCGGCCACGAAAAAGGCGCGTTCACGGGGGCCACATCGCAACGCCTCGGCCGTTTTGAGCAGGCCAGCGGCGGGACCCTGTTCCTTGATGAAATCGGCGATATGCCTGCCGACCTGCAGACCCGCCTGTTGCGGGTCCTGTCCACGGGCACCTTTTACCGGGTCGGCGGCCATCTACCCATTGACGCGGATGTCAGGGTCATCGCGGCAACCAACCAGGACCTGGAACAAAGGGTGGACCGGGGCGCATTTCGCGAAGACCTGTTTCACCGTTTAAACGTGATCCGGGTACACGTTCCGTCGCTGCGTGACAGGCGCGAGGATATTCCGTTACTGACCGAGCATTTTTTACGGCGCTCATCCGTGGAACTGAACATTGAATCCAAGCTGATGCTGCCGGAGACCCAGGAATACCTGGACAGGCTGGAATGGCCGGGCAACGTCAGACAACTGGAAAACTTCTGCCGCTGGGTAACTGTCATGGCCCCGGGCAACGAGATTCACCTGGATGACCTGCCGCCTGAACTCAGGGGTGCGGAACGACCGGAGGGAACTGAACAGGACTGGGAAAGCACACTGCGGCATTGGGTCAAATCAAACCTGCTCAAGGGCGAGACCGGGTTACTGGGCAACGCTCTTCCCGAATTCGAACGAATCCTTATTGAAGAAGCCCTGCAACAATCCGGAGGACGGCGAAATGAAGCCGCCAAACTGCTGGGCTGGGGACGCAACACCCTGACCAGGAAGATCAAGTCACTGAATTTGAAAATATAAGCAGGAAATAACTGATGTACTACATCTCGTTATAGGGGATGATGCAGGTTTCGTAGACCTCGCTAAGCTGCTTTACTTAAAGTAATTCCCATACTCTGCGTATACAACAGTCAAGAGATACTGTTACCGCCAAGTCAGGGCTGGCTATGCCCGTATTTTCAGTTACAATGTTGAAAAATTATCTGGAGGTTGAAGCATGATCCAAGAACGATTGATTGAATATGAACACGCCGGCACCGTGCTGGAAGGATTCCTCGCATGTGACGATACGGTGGGAGGAACAAGACCTGCGGTCATGGTTGTGCACGCTTGGGGCGGGCGTAGTGGATTCGAATGCGACAAGGCGCGCGCGCTGGCTGAACTGGGTTACGTGGGTTTCGCTGCGGACTTGTACGGTAAGGGGGTATTGGGAGCCAGTGTGGCAGAAAATGCCGCGTTGATGCAGCCTTTCCTGGACGACAGGGCCTTGTTGCAATCCCGTCTGACAACCGCCCTTGAAACCCTGATTTCCCAACCGGAGGTCGATGGCAACCAGGTTGCTGCTATTGGTTACTGTTTCGGTGGCCTGTGTGTCCTGGACCTCGCCCGTACCGGAACGGATATCAGTGGTGTGGCCAGTTTTCACGGGTTGTTCGGCGCGCCGGGAAACACCGAGGGCACCAGGATAAAAGCCAGGGTGCTGGCGCTGCACGGGCATGAAGACCCCATGGTGCCTGTAGATGCGGTGGTTGCACTCGAGAAAGAGTTGACGGAAGCCGGCGCGGACTGGCAGATACATGTTTATGGCAATACCTTGCATGCCTTCACCAACCCGGAGGCCAACAACCCCGACCTGGGTGCGATCTACAACAAGAAGGCGGATAAACGCTCCTGGCAGACCCTGGTTAACTTCCTGGAAGAACTGTTTTAGAGTAACGGGGGGACAGAGCAACAGGGGACAGATTTAAATCTGTCCCCATTTTTCTTTCCCGTTATCTTATTCAAGCCACTCGGCGGCCTGCCTGGCAAAATAAGTCAGTATTCCGTCTGCGCCGGCCCGCTTGAAGGACAACAGGGTTTCCAGCACCGCGGTTTTCTCATCCAGCCAGCCCTGTAGCGCGGCTGCCTTGATCATGGAATATTCACCGCTGACGTTATAGGCAAACGTAGGCATGCCGAATTCGGATTTTACCCGCCGGATGATATCCAGGTACGGCAGTCCGGGTTTCACCATCACCATGTCCGCGCCTTCCCGGATATCAATGGCGACTTCACGTAACGCCTCGTCGGAATTGGCCGGGTCCATCTGGTAGGTTTGTTTCGCTCCCTTACCCAGGTTTGCCGATGACCCCACGGCATCCCGGAACGGGCCGTAAAACCCTGAGGCGTATTTTGCCGAGTAGGCAAGTATGCGGGTGTTGATGTGGCCGGCTTGGTCCAGTGCCTTGCGGATGGCGCCGATACGGCCGTCCATCATATCTGAAGGGGCTACGATATCGATCCCGGCTTCGGCCTGGGACAAGGCCTGGCGCACCAGGGCTTCAACACTGGCATCGTTGGCGACGTAGCCGTTCTCGTCAAGCACCCCGTCGTGGCCGTGGGTGGTGAACGGGTCCAGGGCAGCGTCGGCGACAATGCCCAGTCCGGGTACGGCGGACTTGAGTTCTCTCGTCGCGACCTGGACCAGGGCGTCCGGGTTCCAGGCTTCCCTGCCGTCTGCGGTTTTTTTCTTTTCGGGGGTAACGGGAAACAGCGCCAGCGCCGGGATGCCCAGTTCCATGGTTGTCCGCGCCTCTTCGATCAGCAGGTCGATGCTGAGACGTTCGACACCCGGCATCGCGGGGACAGGGTCCCGTTGATTCTCACCTTCAATTATGAAAACGGGATAGATAAGGTCCGCGGCCGTGAGCAGGTTCTCGCGCATCATGCGCCGGGTGAAATCATGTTCACGCATGCGCCGTAGACGTACCTCAGGGTAATCCCCCGAATATTTACCTGGCATTGATCAGAGCTTCCCCGGAATGTTTGCGCTCAGTTTAGCAAAAATGTTCTCCATTTCCATGATTGAAGAGGAGGCCGGAAATGAATAGACTCCAACCTTTCAACTATACGGGTTATATTCGCAGTATGAAATCATCAGGTAAATTCAGGCAGGCGGTTGCAGAAAACAAGCCTTTGCAGGTCGTCGGAACGATTACTGCCCTGGCCGCGCGCATGGCGGAACGGGCAGGACACAAGGCAATATATCTTTCCGGCGGCGGACTGGCGGCCAATTCACTGGGTGTGCCCGACCTGGCGATCAGTACCCTGGATGACCTGCTGACGGATATACGGCGCATTACGGACGCTTGTGAACTCCCGTTGCTGGTGGATGCGGACACCGGTTTCGGCAGCGCGTTCAATATTGCCCGTACCACCCGGAGCCTGGCGAAAGCCGGCGCTGCGGCCATGCATATCGAAGACCAGGTAGCGGAGAAACGCTGCGGGCACAGGCCCAACAAGGCTATTGTCACGCAGGGAGAGATGGTAGACCGCATCAAGGCCGCAGTGGACGCCCGTCATGATGACGGGTTTGTCATCATGGCGAGGACCGATGCCCTGGCTGTCGAGGGTATGCAATCCGTGATAGAACGGGCGAATGCCTGCATTGAGGCCGGCGCCGACATGATCTTCCCGGAGGCAGTGACTACCCTCGAACAGTACCAGGCGCTGCGCACACAAATTCCGGCTCCGCTCCTGGCGAACATCACGGAGTTCGGCAAAACCCCCCTGTTCTCAACGCAGGAACTGGACACGGCAGGGGTCGATATCGTGCTGTACTGTTGCGGCGCCTACCGGGCGATGAACAAGGCTGCCATGACGTTTTACCGGGCAGTCCTGGCTGACGGCCACCAGCGCAATGTCATCGGCGACATGCAGACGCGGGAAGACATGTATGACATCCTGGGCTACCACGAATACGAACGGAAACTGGATGCCCTGTTTACCGGGGAGGCGCAGGAATGAGCGCAACAGGCAGCGGTTTCAAACCCAAGAAATCGGTCGCCCTGTCCGGCATACCGGCCGGGAATACCGCCCTGTGCACGGTAGGCCGCAGCGGCAACGACCTGTCCTACCGCGGCTACGATATCCTTGATATTGCCGAGTCCTGCGAGTTTGAAGAGATCGCGCACCTGTTGCTGCACGAACGTCTGCCGACCCGGACGGAACTGGACGCATACAAGGATAAACTGGCCGGGTTGCGCAGCTTGCCGGACGAGGTAAAGGGCGGCATGGAGTTACTGCCTGCAAGCGCGGCGCCGATGGACGTACTCAGGACCGGTTGCTCAATCCTGGGGACGGTAATGCCGGAACCCGGTTCACACACGTTGACGGAAGCCCGGGACATAGCAGACAGGTTACTGGCATCTTTTCCTTCCATGCTGGCGTACTGGTACCATTTCAGCCACCACGGCAGACGTGTCAATGAGAATACCGGGGACGACTCAATCGGCGGCCATTTCCTGCATATGCTGCACGGCGAACCGCCCCGGGCATCGTGGGTGCGCGCCATGCACACCTCCCTGGTACTGTATGCCGAGCATGAGTTTAACGCATCGACCTTCACCGGCCGGGTTATTTCCGGGACCGGGTCCGATGTCTACTCTGCCGTTACCGGCGCCATCGGCGCGTTGCGCGGCCCGAAGCACGGCGGCGCCAACGAAGTGGCCATGGAGATACAGCAACGCTATGCAACGGCGGACGAAGCCGAAGCAGACATCAGGGAACGGCTTGCCCGGAAGGAGATCGTGATTGGGTTCGGCCATCCCGTGTATACCATCTCGGACCCCCGCAACGAGGTCATCAAACGCGTTGCAAAACAGCTTTCCATGGAACAAGGCGACATGCAACTGTTCGACATCGCCGAGCGGCTGGAGACGGTGATGTGGGACGTCAAAAAAATGTTCCCGAACCTGGACTGGTTCTCTGCAGTCTCCTATAACATGATGGGCATTCCCACCCCCATGTTCACGCCGATTTTCGTCATGTCCCGGGTGACCGGCTGGGCGGCACACATCATCGAACAACGCCTGGACGGAAAGATCATCAGGCCCGGCGCCAATTACACCGGCCCGGACAAGGTGGAATTTGTCCCGATAGAGAACAGGGGGGGATGAGTTAGGAATTACGAATTAGGAATTAGGAATTACGAATGGATGTGCCGCCTGCGGCGGCTGTGTAATGTGGCATCTCCAATTCCTAATTCCTAATTCCTACACGTACTTCACCCTCTCGGTCCGGCCACCCCGTTCCCGGATCGTGCCGAGGCGCCATGCTGCTTCGCCCGTTGCCCGTAATATACCAAGAGTTTTCTCCTCCTCGTCAGGGTCGACGACCAGCACCATCCCGACACCACAGTTGAAGGTCCGGTACATTTCCGTCGTTTTGACGTTGCCTGTTTCCTGCAGCCAGCGGAACAGGGCCGGCCAACGCCAGCTGTCACGGTCGATTTCTGCATGAACGTCCCCGGGGAGAACCCGGGGTATGTTTTCAGTCAGACCGCCACCCGTGATGTGGGCGATAGCCTTGAGGTTTACCTGCGGCAGCAATGCGGATACGGCTTCATGGTAGATACGCGTCGGTTCCAGCAGTAATTCCGAAAACGGGACGCCCTCCAGGGTATCGGTCAAGGGGGTTTCCGAGTCGGCCAGAATTTTACGGATCAGCGAAAAACCGTTTGCGTGCGGCCCGCTTGACGGAAGGGCAACCAGGATATCCCCATGCGTTACGTTTGCTCCGGTAATGATTTCATCCTTTTCCACTACGCCTACGCAAAAACCTGCCAGGTCGTAATCACCGGGCTGGTACATCCCGGGCATTTCTGCGGTTTCGCCTCCAATCAGGGCACAGCCGGAGAGTTCACAGCCCCGGGCAATACCTTTCACCACGTCCGTTGCAGTAGCGACATCCAGCCTTGAACAGGCAAAATAATCGAGAAAGAACAGGGGTTCGGCGCCCTGCACCAGGATGTCGTTAACGCACATGGCAACCAGGTCAATTCCGATAGTGTCGTGTCTGCCCAGTTGTATCGCCAGCTTGATTTTTGTGCCTGCGCCGTCGGTGCCGGAAACCAGTACGGGCCGGCGGTATTTTGTCGCGGAGAGGTCGAATAACCCGCCGAATCCGCCGAGTTCGGCCAATACCTCGGGGCGATACGTATCACGTACCACGGATTTGATGTCAGCTACCAGTTCGTTGCCCCGGTCGATACTGACGCCGGCAGATTCATAGTCGGAGTGCTTCATTGAATCAATGATAATCAAGCATGAAGTACGTTACTATAATGTGATGGTGATCGCAGTTCCAGATATTGTTCGGTTTGAACGTTTAAATTTGGGACACCCATAAATTAATAAAGAATGTTAATTTATGGGTGTCCCAAATTAAGTGTTACGGTTTGAGGATATGAAAAAAGCGTTGCAGGTTTTTTGCTGTCTGGCATGTCTGTGCCCACTGCTTGTCCATGCAATCAAGGTTCCGGGCCTGTACGAAGCGGAAGTCATCGTCAGAAACCAGTCCGTTGAAGACAGGACTGCTGCGATCCGCGCATGTTTGAGCAGGGTACTGGTAAAGCTGACCGGGGAGCGTGACGTGTCCGGTATTACTGAACTGCAGCCGATACTGGACCAGGCCGGTAATTTCGTTCAGCAATACCGTTACCGGGAAATGCAGCTTGACGCGTCCACCTCAACCGGGGCGCCTGTCCCGGTGCAATGGCAGCTCGCAGTTAAATTCGACGAAGTCATCCTGAATAAATCATTGCGGGAATCGGGCATACCGGTCTGGGGCAGGGAACGGCCGTCCATTCTGATCTGGCTGGCGCTGGAACAGGCGAACCGCAGATCGTTTGCCGACGCGGACCGCGTGCCGGAATTACTTGACCTGGTGCATGGGCTTGCGCACCGGCGGGGCGTCTCCATCCTGTTTCCCCTGCAGGACCTTGATGATGAGAGGCAGATACAACCCGGAGATGTGTGGCTCGGATTCCAGGAGCCCGTCATGGCGGCATCCGGCCGCTATAACACTGACGTCATCCTCGCGGCAAGCGTGGGTTCCCCGGTTCCGGGGATATGGGAAGGCAGGTGGAGAAGTTACGGGGCTGATGGCCTGAGCCATGAATGGACAACGGAAACCGACCTGTTGGAGGGGGCGCTGGAAGAAGGCTTTAACGGCTTTGTCGATATCCTGGCCGGCGAATTTGTCCGGACCGGCAGCTATACACTGTTGGGCGATATTGAAATTACGGTAGGCGACGTTAATTCCGTTGAACAATACGCGCGCCTTATCAATTACCTGGAATCCCTGAGTTCAATCAGCGAAGTCCATGTCATGGAAATGCGGACCGGGGAAGTCAAACTGGCATTGACCGCGCATGGCGGGGAGCCGGTCGTAGTGCAGACCATCGGTCTTGGCAGAACCCTGGAAGCGCTTGATAACCCGGATGGCCACTATTACCGCCTCATTCCATAAGGATGGACAACAGGATGTCGTCACCGGATAACAAACGGCAACTGCCGCTGGAATTCAACCAGGGGCATAAATTCAAGCCGCTGGATACGAATGCCGGCAGCCTGCCGCGCTCACAACTCCTGCTGGAAATTCAGCGCCGCGACATTTATACGTTTGAGACCTATATACCAGGGACAAACGGGGAACTGGTTGAAAACCTCATCGGTACTTCAAGGGGTGACAGCCGGGGGAACCTTTACCTCTGGGGCGGGCGGGGGACAGGAAAGAGTCATTTGCTCCAGGCCGCTTGCAACTCGGCTGCGGCGTCGGAACGATCATGCGCCTACGTGCCGTTGAACCGGCTTGATGAATTTACGCCGGATATGCTCACTTCCCTGGAGGATCTCGACCTGGTCTGCCTGGACGATATCGAAGAGGCCGCGGGAATAGATCAATGGGAAATGGCCTTGTTCCACCTGTTCAACCGGCTGAGAGACGCAAATACCCCGTTGCTGATGAGTTCCGGCCAAAGTCCCAACGGCAGTACGATCCGGTTGCCGGATCTCAAATCCAGACTGTCCTGGGACCTCAGCTACCAGTTAGGATCGCTGGATGATGACATGAAGATTACGGCGTTAAAACGCAGGGCGCAGGATCGCGGGTTTGAACTGACCAGCCCGGTGGTGGAATACCTGGTTAACCGGGTTGACCGGGATACCCATAACCTGTTCCGCTGGCTCGATCAACTGGACCGGCAAAGCCTGCAGGAGCAAAGAAAACTGACGGTGGCGTTTGTAAAGGAAATCCTGCAAGACAAACGATAAATTTTTGGATATTTGGGGTCAGAGCAAGGGGTCAGAGCAAGGGGTCAGAGCAAAAATACACAACAACGAAGCTGTGACGCTAACCGGGGTGGAAGTATTTTTGCTCTGACCCCTTGCTCTGACCCCTTGCTCTGACCCCAAATATCCCTGTCGCGTAAGCCGGGGTAACCTTACACTGACAACTTCAATGACAGTTCTGCGAGCCGGGCGCCCAGGGTGATGCAGATCTGTTTTTCCTCTTCCGTGATCTTGTAATTACTTTCAATTCCGGCGACATGGCTTGCGCCATAAGGCGTACCGCCGGCCTGTGTTGACATCAGCGCCGGTTCTGAGTACGGCACGCCCATGATAACCATCCCATGGTGCAACAGCGGCAGCATCATTGACAGGAGCGTGCTCTCCTGGCCGCCGTGCAGGCTGCTCGTGGAGGTAAACACGGCAGCCGGTTTTCCGGCAAGCTTGCCGGACAGCCACAGATCTCCGGTTGAGTCCAGAAAATATTTCAGCGGCGCCGCCATGTTTCCGAAACGGGTCGGGCTGCCCAGGGCCAACCCGGCACAACGGGCCAGGTCGTCCTTGCTGACGAACGGCGGGCCTTGCGCAGGGACGTCTCCGGCGCCGGCTTCGCTGGCCGCCGATACGGCCGGGACGGTCCGGATCAGCGCCCGGCAGGTGTTCACGGATTCCACACCCCGGCCGACGTACCTGGCCATTTCCGCTACATTGCCGTAGCGGCTATAGTACAAAATCAGGATGTCCGCCATCGCTCAGATGATATCAAGCACGGTTTCCGGCGGACGCCCTATGGCGGCTTTCCCGTTGGCCAGGACTATCGGGCGCTCTATCAGGACCGGGTGTTCAATCAGCGCATCGAGCAACTGGTCGTCGGACAGGCCCGCACCGTCCAGGCCGTTGGCTTTATACTTCGTTTCTTTCTTCCTCATCAGTTCCCTGGGGCCCATTCCCAGCAACGCCAGTATCCCGGACAGTTCACTTTTCCCGGGGGGAGTCTTCAGGTATTCGACGATATCCGGTTCAAGTCCCCTGGAGCGCAGTAATTCCAGGGTCTGTCTCGATTTGGAACAGCGCGGGTTATGATAAATTGTAACGGTCATTTTTTGTCTCCGAAAAAAAGGGGACATATTTTAGTCTGTCCCCCCGGGTCCCGTTTCCTGCACAGGCAACAATGCCTGCTTTGTCAGGCCTGCGTGAAAAGGACTTTGCACCCTTATTCTATATTACACTAGCAGTTATGGAAAAAACCTTTTATTTCAGGGTATCCGGGCTTGTGCAGGGAGTATGGTTCCGTCAATCGGCGCGGGAGCAGGCCATGTTATTGAATATAACGGGGTGGGTCACGAATTTACCGGACGGAAAGGTGGAGGGCCGGGCAACGGGGGACGAAGCAATGCTCGAAACATTCCGCACCTGGTTGAATCACGGCCCGGTCGCGGCAACGGTGCTGAAGCTGGAATGGGAAGAATCAGAATTACAACATTATGACGGGTTCGTCATACGTTGAACAAGGCATCAATTCCCCGTTTTCCCCTTGATGAATTCGACCGCATCATCCAGCGGGATGTCCGTGCGTTGCTCATCACGCCTGCCCTTGTATTCCAGGGTGTTGTTATCCAGCCCGCGCTCGCTGAATACGAACCGGTGGGGTATGCCTATCAGTTCCATATCGGCAAACATCACCCCCGGCCTTTCCTTCCTGTCGTCCAGTAACACATCGACTCCGTTGTCGACCAGTCGCTGGTACAGGTCCTCAACGGCCGTGCGCAGGCGTTGCGATTTGTGCGCATTGATAGGCACCAGCGCAAGCTGGTACGGGGCGAGAGCGCCCGGCCAGATGATGCCGCGGTCGTCGTGATTCTGTTCGATGGCTGCGGCAACGATACGCGAGACGCCGATGCCGTAGCAGCCCATGTACAGTGTAACGGCCGCGCCGGTATCATCCAGGCAGGTGGCTTTCATGGCCTCGCTGTACTTTGTCCCCAGTTGAAAGATGTGTCCCACTTCGATGCCCCGGGCGATTTTCAAGGTTCCCGAAGAGTCGGGCGCCGGGTCGCCGTCAACCACGTTGCGCAGGTCGGCCTGCGCCGGCTCTCCCAGGTCCCGTTGCCAGTTCACTCCCGTGAGGTGATGACCGTCCTCGTTGGCGCCGCAGATAAAATCAGACAGGACCAGGGCGGCATTGTCGCAGATAACCGGTATGTCCAGTCCCACCGGGCCCAGTGACCCGATATCACAACCCAGCCGTTTACCTATCTCTCCGGGAGCTGCAAAAGTCAGGGGGTTTGCTACTTCGGGAATTTTTTCAGCCTTGAGACGGTTCAGGTCGTGGTCGCCGCGCAGCACCAGGGCAACCAGGTCGTCGTTACTGCCGTTGACAACCAGTGTTTTCAGGCAACGGGCCGGACTGACGCCGAAGAAACGGCTGATATCTTCAATCGTGTGCTGGCCCGGTGTCGCGGTTTTCTGCATTGTCTCGCCCGGTTCCGGCCTTTCTTCAGAGGGCGGGGGCGCTGCAACAAGCTCCACGTTGGTGGCGAATTCGGAGCCTTCGGAAAACGCGATGCTGTCTTCACCGGAATCGGCCAGAACGTGAAACTCGTGGGATACCTTGCCGCCGATGTTGCCGCTATCGGCGAGAACGGGGCGGAATTCCAGCCCAAGGCGGTTAAAAATTCGCGAGTATGCCTGGTACATAACCTCATAGGTCTGTTCCAGGGATTGCTGGCTGAGATGAAAGGAGTAAGCGTCTTTCATCAGGAATTCCCGTGCGCGCATGATCCCGAAGCGGGGCCGAATCTCATCCCTGAACTTGGTTTGAATCTGGTAGAAGTTGGCCGGCAGTTGCTTGTAACTGCGGATATCATGCCTGATCAGATCCGTGATGATCTCTTCGTGGGTGGGGCCCAGGCAGAAGTCCCGGTCATGGCGGTCCTTAAATCGCAATAACTCGGGACCGTACTCCTCCCAACGCCGCGATTCCCGCCAGAGTTCCGCTGGTTGCACGCCGCATAACAACACTTCCTGGGCGCCGGAGGCATCCATTTCCTCGCGCACGATCGCCTCTACCCTGCGCAGAACCTTCAACCCGAGAGGCAGCCAGTTATAGATCCCGGCAGCCGTTTTCCGGATCATGCCGGCCCGTAACATCAACTGGTGGCTGATGACCTCCGCATCTGCCGGAGCTTCGCGTAAGGTCGCCAGCAGGGTTTCACTGGTTCGCATAGGGATATTTTAAACGTGGTCCAAATTTCGTGATTATACCATGAGCCGACCATCAGGAAACGAACGTGCGGGGCAAGTGTCAACCTGCCTTGATCCCCTTGCCGGGGGGGGCGCCATGCGGACATACACCCCCCCCGCCATTGCCTTCAGGCTGTCCCTGATCCCTGGCCCGGCGCTGATAAACCGGGCCGCCCTCAGGCATAGAGGAAGTTGCTAACCAACAAGGAGAAGTACATGAAATCCTTTTCGGCGGCTTGCCCTTCCCCGAGCTTGCCGCTGCCTCGTTCCTTCAAGGTTATTTTGATTTTAGCGGGTTGGAGCGAATGGAAAAGCGGAGAATCCGCACAAATGTGGTAAAAGTCACAAATTAATACAAGTTTTTACCAGGACTCGGTATCCAGCATGGGAAAGCAATCCGTATCCTGTGCCAGAAACAAATAGAGAGTATGGATCCTGCCCTCGGTGTACCCTGTGCCAGGATTCTGCAATGCAACAGATAACTTGACGCTTACGAAGAATATCAGTAAGTTACCATGTTCTATTGTTGAGAGACCTGTGGAATTAGCCGGTGGGTAAAACAAAACCAATATTGCGCGGCGCCGAAATTTTCGTGCGGGCATTGAAAGACGAAGGGGTCGAGCACGTTTTCGGTTACCCCGGCGGCGCCGTATTGCATATCTATGATGAGCTTTACAAGCAGACCGAGGTTGAGCACATCCTCGTCCGTCACGAGCAGGGAGCCACCCATGCGGCTGACGGTTATGCGCGGGCAACAGGCCGCCCCGGCGTGGTGCTGGTCACTTCAGGCCCGGGCATTACCAATGCCATTACCGGGATAGCAACGGCTTACATGGATTCCATCCCCCTGGTTGTTTTCAGCGGCCAGGTTGCCACTTCCTACATCGGTAATGACGCTTTCCAGGAAGTGGATGCCATCGGTATTTCCAGGCCCTGCGTGAAGCACAACTTTCTCGTCAGCGACGTGAAAGATCTGGCCGGCGTCATCAAGAAGGCGTTTTACGTGGCCTGCAGCGGCCGTCCCGGGCCTGTCCTGGTGGATATTCCCAAGGACGTTACGGCAAATACGTGTGAATATCACTACCCGGACACGGTTGACATGCGCTCGTACCGGCCGACCGTAAAAGGCCACCCGGGCCAGATCAAGCGGGCAATCAGGCTCATGCTGCAGGCGCGCAAGCCCATGATCTATACCGGCGGCGGCGTTGTCCTGTCCGATGCCAGCGCCGAGTTGATCGAATTTACCCGGCTGCTGGGTTTTCCCATCACCAATACCCTGATGGGACTGGGCGCGTACCCTGCCACGGACAGGCAGTTTATCGGCATGCTGGGAATGCACGGTACCTACGAAGCCAATATGGGCATGCACCAGTGCGACACGCTGATTGCCGTCGGTGCGCGCTTCGATGACCGGGTTACCGGGGACCTGGAAAAATTCTGCCCTCACGCAAAGATCATACAAATCGACGTCGACCCGTCCTCCATCGCCAAGAACGTACCCGTGGATGTCCCTATCGTCGGCGACGTCAAGCACGTCCTGGCGGAAGTCAATGACGGGTTGAGAAGCATCGGGGAACGGCCCGACATTGACGACTGGTGGCGCCAGATCAAATCCTGGCAATCCATGGATTGCCTGCGCTTTGACAGGAACTCCAGCCTGATCAAGCCGCAACGGGTTATCGAACTGTTGTATGAACTGACCGGTGGCGATGCTTATGTGTCTTCCGACGTCGGGCAGCACCAGATGTGGGCTGCGCAGTTTTACAAATTCGATAAGCCGCGCCGCTGGCTGAATTCCGGCGGGCTCGGCACCATGGGTTTCGGCTTGCCGGCGGCGATGGGAGCCAAGATCGCGCACCCGGATGAGACGGTCTTGTGCATAACAGGGGAAGCCAGCCTGGTCATGTGCATCCAGGAACTGTCGACCTGTCTGCAGTACCAGACCCCGATAAAGATTATCAACCTGAATAACCGTTACATGGGGATGGTCAGGCAATGGCAGGAGTTCTTTTACGAGAAACGTTATTCCCATTCCTACATGGACGCGTTACCCGATTTTGTCAAACTGGCCGAAAGTTTCGGCCACGTGGGGATGTGCATCGAGAAGGCCGCTGATGTTGAGCCGGCGCTCAAAGAAGCGCTGGCAATGAAAGACAGGCTGGTTCTGATGGACTTCATTACCGACCAGACCGAGAACGTATATCCGATGATTGCCGCGGGCAAGGGGCAGCATGAAATGCACCTGGCGCCCGGTTCAGAAGAACGGGAACTGGCCTGATGCGCCATATCCTGTCCCTCCTGGTCGAAAATGAGGCCGGGGCCTTATCCAGAATTTCCGGGTTGTTTTCCGCGCGGGGCTTTAATATCGAGTCGCTTTCGGTCGCGCCGACGGAAGATCCCACCGTCTCACGGATGACCCTGGTGACTTCGGGTTCCGATGCGATTATCGAGCAGATTACCAAGCACCTGAACAAACTGGTAGACGTGATAAAAGTGGTGGACCTGAACGAGAGTGAACATATCGAACGGGAATTGATGCTGGTAAAAGTCAGGGCGGTCGATTCTTCCAGGGAAGAACTGATGCGTTTGAGCGACATTTTCAGGGGGCGCATCGTCGACGTGGATGAGAATTCCTATACAATAGAAATCACCGGTAGCGGTGACAAGCTGGATGCCTTCCTGAAAGCCGTAGCGCCTGAATATATCCTGGAGACCGTGAGAACCGGCGTTTCCGGTATCGCGCGCGGAGATAAGGCAATCAGAGTTTAATCAGGGGAAAGTAAAAATGATGAATATATATTATGACAAAGACGCGGACCTGTCCGTGATAAAAAGCAAGAAGGTTGCCGTCATTGGCTACGGGTCCCAGGGACACGCCCATTCCAACAACCTGAATGACTCCGGGGTTGAAGTGTGTGTCGGCCTGCGGCCGGAATCAGCGTCTGCAGCCAAGGCAAAGGCGGCGGGCCTGACCGTCAAGGCTATAGAAGACGCGGTCGGCTGGGCGGATGTGGTGATGCTGCTGGCGCCGGATGAACACCAGGCTGCGTTATACCGCACCCAGGTCGGATCGCATATCAGGAACGGCGCGGCGCTGGCTTTTGCCCACGGGTTTAATATCCATTTCCGCCAGATAGAGCCGCGTCCGGATCTCGACGTCATCATGATTGCCCCGAAAGGCCCCGGACACCTGGTCCGCTCCACCTACCTGGAAGGCGGTGGCGTACCTTCACTTATCGCCATTCACCAGGATGCATCCGGCCAGGCCAGGGATATTGCGCTTTCGTACGCGTCCGCCAACGGCGGCGGCCGCGCCGGCGTGATCGAAACCAATTTCCGTGAGGAGACGGAAACGGACCTGTTCGGTGAACAGACGGTGTTGTGCGGCGGCATAACTGCGTTGATCCAGGCCGGGTTCGAGACACTGGTTGAGGCGGGATATGCACCGGAAATGGCCTATTTTGAATGCCTGCACGAGACCAAGCTGATTGTCGACCTGATCTACGAAGGCGGCATAGCCAACATGCGTTATTCCATTTCCAATACGGCTGAATACGGCGATTTTACCCGCGGGCCCAGGATCATCGGTGCGGAGGCGAGAAAGGAGATGAAGGAGATTCTGCAGGATATCCAGACAGGGGATTTCGCCAGGGAATTCATTATGGAAAACCAGACGGGCGCGCCGAAGATGAAGGCCATGAGAAGAATCAGTAAAGAGCACCAGATCGAGCAGGTGGGAGAGCGGCTGCGCGCGATGATGCCCTGGATCAGGGAGAACAAACTGGTTGACCAGGAAAGGAACTGATATTTGGGGTCAGAGTAAATACTCTGACCCCAAATATTTTTACCCCCTGGTTACGTGACCGGATATCATGAAACGTCGAAGAGGAATATATCTGCTGCCCAACCTGTTCACCACGTCGGCGCTGTTTGCCGGGTTTTATGCTATTGTCGCCGCGTTCAATGCACGCTATGAACCCGCTGCTATCGCCGTCTTTGTTGCGATGATACTTGACGGCATGGACGGCCGCATCGCCCGGATGACGAAGACCGAAAGCGATTTTGGCGTTCAGTACGACAGTTTGTCGGACATGGTATCTTTCGGACTGGCCCCGGCCCTGGTGGTGTACCAATGGTCATTGCACGGTCTGGGCAAGCTGGGCTGGCTGGCTGCGTTTATCTTTACTGCGGCGGCGGCATTGCGCCTGGCCAGGTTCAATACCCAGGCCGGCAGCGCTGATAAACGGTATTTCCAGGGATTACCCTGTCCGGCCGCGGCGGCAGTCGTTGCCGGGCTGGTCTGGTTCGATAGTGTGGGCCAACCGGTGGACGAGGCTACCATGGTTGTCTTTGCGTTTGCCCTGACCGTTCTCGTTGGTTTGCTGATGGTCAGCAACATTCGCTACCACAGTTTCAAACAGATCGATTTGCACGGCAAGGTGCCGTTTTTGAGTGTTTTATTCATAGTCCTGGTTATCGCGCTGGTTGCCGTCAGACCCTCCCTGGTATTGTTTTTGCTCGCCCTGACCTATGCCGTTTCCGGCCCCTTGATGACCCTGGTTCTGATCCGGCGTCACAGGAGCAAGCGCATCAGCGCCGACAGCAGGGAGCAGGCTGCGGATTGAAACAAATATGTTGGCAACTGCCCGAAAATTGACTATGCTAGTTGTTGAGTTGTCGCAGGTGGGGGTAGTATCAGACGTTTGTTTCTACCGTACATCGGATAGCTGAAATCCAGTATTCAATAATTGTAAGGGGGAGAGCAGTATGAGTATGAGGGGAACCGTTAAATGGTTCAACAATGCTAAAGGATTTGGTTTTATTGAGCCGTCAGAAGGCGGAGACGATATTTTTGTACATTATTCGTCCATTAAATCCGAAGGATATAAAACTTTAAATGAGGGGCAGAGCGTCACATATACTGCCGAACAGGGGCCGAAAGGATTCCACGCCACTGAGGTGGTTGTCATCAGTTGAAAAAGATGATTGTCTGACTGGCAGACCCCGCACCCGCGGGGTTTGTTTTAACAAATGAACCACTCCTTTTTTGTATGGCGAGAACTGTAAGAGTATCAGGGCTGGCCGGCTGACGGCGCCGTGAACCAACAGCAACGCTGACAGTCAAAAAAAAATCATGGGATCATTTGAACAAATCCTGGTTGGAATCCTTGCCATCATCGTGCTGTTCCTGTTCTGGCCCGGGGCCAAGGCCGCGATGAAGAAGAGCAGGGAAGCGGAAAATCCCGACTGGGCGGGTGCGCTTATCCCGGTCGGTATCGTGGTCCTGTTTGTCATATTCCTGGTCATGCTTGCCCGTAATTGAGGGTGCGGAGTACCGATGTACGAATTCTCCCTTGTACAAAAAATAATTATTGCCGCCATCCCCATTATCTTTGCCATTACCGTGCATGAGGTCGCCCACGGCTGGGTGGCAAGCAAGCTGGGCGACCCCACGGCGAAACTGGCCGGCAGGCTGACGCTGAACCCGGTAAAACACGTTGACCTGCTGGGGACGATCGCCGTCCCGCTGATCATGATTGCCCTGACGCCGTTTGCTTTCGGCTGGGCCAAGCCGGTACCGGTAGACTGGCGCAACCTGAGACAACCGAGGCGCGACATGGCGCTGGTGGCGGCCGCGGGTCCCGGAGCAAATGTAATTATGCTGGCGTTATGGACGTTGTTGCTCTCATCCATGGCTACTACGGGCAGCGATATTTCTTACCTGGCAACGCTGTTGATCGAAATGGCGAAGGTCGGGATTATCATCAACATCGTATTGATCGCCCTGAACCTGTTACCCCTGCCTCCCCTGGACGGCAGTCGCATCGTTACGTCTTTTCTTTCTCCCGGCGCGGCGTACAAATATAATTTACTGGAACGCTGGGGCCTGCCGATCCTGGTTGTCCTGATCTTTACCGGTGTACTCGGAAAAATCCTGCATCCGCTGATTGGTTTCATGCTCTCCATCGTGAATACCTTGCTGGGCGGGTGACAACGAATGCAGAACAGTCCTGAGTTCGTCAGCTACGTGATGGAGTTGCTGGCGCCTTTCGGCGCTGTCCGCGCCAGGAGAATGTTCGGCGGCCACGGTATATTCAGGGAGGAACTGATGTTCGGTATCATCGCGGATGAGACGCTGTTCCTGAAGGCGGACGGTGAAAACAGGGCGGACTTCGAGGCGCGCGGCCTGGAACGGTTTGTCTATTACAAAAAGGGCAAACCCATGTACCTGTCCTACTACCAGGCGCCGGAAGAGACTCTGGACAATTCCGGGGACATGCTGGCCTGGGCCGGGAAATCCTTTGCTGCGGCAATTCGTTCCGGTACAAGGAAACGCTCTTGAGGCAAACTATTCTGGATTAAAGCTTTGTTCAGGGACAAGATATAGATGGGTTGTTGTTCCGGCAAATGCCTGCAGATTCAGCCTGATGAAAGAAAAAAACAGTATTGCCCTGCACCTGACAGCCCGATAATCTGATTGCTCCGGGCGGCGTTCTGTGATAAAATCGCCCGTCGCTCAAAGAAGAATAACAGGGGGGAGGGCAATGAACGATAACCGGATCAATCCATCACTTCAACGCTTTGCGTTTCCTGGCAAAATCCTCACAGGCGTAATTCTTTTGTTCATCTCTGTGAGCGTGAACGCCGCAGTGGAACAGGAATCCCAATTCGTTTTCAACACATTCTCATTCCTTGTCTGGGGCGCGCTGGTGATGTGGATGTGCGCCGGGTTCACCATGCTCGAATCGGGTTCGGTGCGCACCAAGAACGCCTCGGTCATCTGCCTGAAGAATATAGGTCTTTATTCCATAGCCGGCCTCATGTACTACTTCGTCGGCTACAACCTGATGTATACGGATGTATCCGGGTGGATCGGATCCTTTACCCTGCTTTACGGCCCGTCGGCGGATGAACTGGCCTTGCTGTCCGGCGATGAGGAAGCGAAAGCCGCGGTGGTCGAGAACGGCTATTCGGTGATGTCGGACTGGTTCTTCCAGATGGTGTTCGTGGCGACCACGGCGTCCATCATTTCCGGCACCATGGCGGAACGGGTAAAGCTGTGGTCGTTCCTGCTGTTCACGGCTATTCTGGCCGGCGCGATATACCCCATCGTCGGCGCCTGGACCTGGGGCGGCGGCTGGCTCAGCGAGATGGGTTTCCAGGACTTTGCCGGTTCCACCATAGTGCATTCGACCGGGGGCTGGGCCGCGCTGGCCGGCGCCCTGATAGTCGGCCCGAGGCTCGGAAAATACCGCGCCGACGGCAGTGTCAAGCCCACCCCGCCGTCCAACGTTCCGATTGTGACCCTGGGTGTGTTTATCCTGTGGCTTGGCTGGTTCGGTTTCAACGGCGGGTCACAGCTTGCCCTGGGCGGCGCGGTGGATGCGGTGGCGATGAGTAACGTGCTGGTCAATACCAACCTGGCGGCGGCGGCAGGCGTGATAGCGGCCATCAGCATGTCCCGGCCGGTGCTGGGACGGGTCGACCTGCTGGCAGGTCTCAACGGCGCAATTGCCGGGCTGGTCTCCATCACCGCGGGTCCGGATATTGTTGTGCATTACTGGGCGGTCATCATTGGTGCGGTCGGTGGCGTTATCATTGTCGTCGGGATGAAGCTGCTGGAAAATCTGAAGGTGGATGACGTGGTCGGCGCTATCCCCGCGCACCTGTTTGCCGGTGTCTGGGGCACTATGGCGGTCTGCATCGCAGCCGGCGGCAACTTCATGGTACAGCTGACCGGCGTGCTTGCCGTAGGGGTATATGTCTTCCTCGTTTCCATGGCCGTCTGGTATGCCATTGAGAAGACCATAGGTGTCAGGGTATC
>JAPOQU010000073.1 GCA_026710545.1 Gammaproteobacteria bacterium
CATTGGTATTTGCTATGGTATAGGGTAGGATGTGCATAAGCCTTGCCTGTTGCACCCATTGGGTGATATTGATTGATGACACAAGATATTATACAGGCAGGGCTTTTTTGATTCCTGGGCTTTCTAACGCGGGATCAGGGACAAACTAACGGCTTGACAGGACACAAAAATGGCTTTTAAAGATATGCGCGACTTCCTCAACCACCTTGAGGACAACGGCAGGCTGGTGCGGATCAGGGAAGAAGTGGCATTGGAGTACGAACTGGCAGCTTACCTGCGCAAGGCCTCGGATATGGGAGACAAGGGCCCCGCCCTGTTGTTTGAGAGGGTCAAGGGGCACGATATTCCGGTGGCCGGCGGACTTTACGCGAACCGGCAACTGATGCTGGAAGCCCTGGAGACCAGTGAGCAGGAAGCCAACGCCAGGTACCTGAACGCCATAGACAACCTGCAGGAACATAAACTGCTCGACCGGGGACCGTGCAACGAAGTGATCCGGCTTGGCGATGAGGCTGATCTCACTGCCCTCCCCTTTCCGACTTACTGCGAACTGGACGGCGGCCCGTTCATTACCCTCGGCATCGCCATCAGCAAGGACCCCGAGGACGGCGGCAAGAATGCCTCCATTTACCGCCACCAGGTACTGGGTAAACGGCGCCTGGGCGTGTTGTCGCCGCCGCCCCATCACCTGGGTGTGCACTACAGGAAAGCGGAAGCGCTGGGCAAGCCGCTGGAACTTGCCATCGCCCTGGGCGTAGCGCCCAGCGCCCTGGTCGCAACCCAGTGGGAAGCGGGTTACGGCGTTGACGAGTTGACCCTGGCGGGCGCGTTCCTTGGCGAACCCCTGGAAGTTGTCAAGTGCCGGACCGTGGACCTGGAGGTCCCGGCCACCGCGGAAATCATCATAGAAGGCAAAATGCCCCCGGGAGTGCGCGCGCATGAAGGACCCTTCGGTGAATATACCGGTTACTATACCCGGGCGTCGGACAAACCCGTGATGGAGGTGAGCGCCATCACCCACCGCCGCGACCCCATCCTGCTGGCCGGCATGAGCGGGGTACCGACGACGGACAACCACGTGCTGAAAATGATTCCCATGGAGGCTTCCTGCTACGCCATGCTGAAACGCAAGTTTGCCGGTATCAAGCGCGTGCATTTTCACGGCGCCGGCGGTGTCGGCCTGATGTGTATAGTCGCCATGAAGCAGTATGCCCGCAATGAAGCCAGGCAGGTGCTGGCGACCCTGCTCGGTTCCCAGGGCAGCAAGCTGGCGGTCGTCGTGGACGAAGACATCGACATCCACGACATGGACAAGGTGATGTGGGCCATCTGCACCCGCGCCCAGGCGCAGAAAGACGTCATGATCCTGCCGAACATGACCCTGTGGCAACTGGACCCGTCAGCGCCGGATGACGGCAGCTACTCCGTTATGGGTATTGATGCCACCCGGCCTTTCGGCAAAGACTTTGAACAAGTGGCGCTGGTTCCGGACGTGGACAAGGTACCTGATTTTTAGACGGTAGTACTCGCTGACCGGGTTTAGGAGACTGTTTTTCCGTTCCGAGGGCCATCCATAGTGTCAGGGGTCAGAGTAAGAAATTCGTCAGAATTTTTACTCTGACCCCAATTATCCGGCATTCTGTACGGGCAGGTCCGGATAGCGCCCAAGGGTTAATATCAGGCATACCGCCAGAAGATTGACCAGCGCGCCGGCGACGAACATTTCAACATAGGAACCGGACTGGTCATAGCTCCAGCCTGCCAGCGGCGCCGCCACTCCAACCGCCAGGCTGTAGACCGCGAACAGGATGCCGTAGATCTTGCCGAACGAGAGACGGCCGAAATACTGGCTGCAAAAAAACCCCAGGATGTCGAACTCGGCGCCGTATGCCATTCCCAGCAGGACGGTGACCATCACTGCTGTCCATATGGACGGCTCAAGGGCAAACGCAATGAATCCGAACACCGGCGCGACAAGAAAAGCGCCGGCAACAAACGGGGCAAAGAATCGATCCATCAGGTAACCGCAAACGAGACGGGAACAAATTACCGCAACACCCAGCAGGGACGCGGTGGTGGCCGCAGCGAACTCCTCGAGTCCCACATCTCTCAGGATCGGGATTAGTTGCACAAACGGGCCTGTCTGGGACAGCGAAATCAGGAATATCCCGATAACGATTTTCCAGAACACTCCCTGTCTCATGCTCTGGCCAAGAGTAAAGCCTGTGCGCATGTGTAACTGCTGCTCATCGTCGTCCCCGTCAACCTGCGGAATGCCGTCAGGCCACGTGTTTTTTTCAGCCGGTGAGTTGAGCACGAACTTGTACAGCAGCGGGGCCACTATGATGAGGTTGAGCGCACCGAGCGCCAGGTAGGCTCCACGCCACCCGGTTGTCTGGATGATAGCCTGTACCAGCGGCGGAACAATCATTGCCCCTACACCGGTACCGGTCAGGGCAAGCCCCAGGGCCCAGCCTTTTCTCTTTTCAAACCAGGAGACCAGCAGGCGTGAATAGCAAATTGCCGTGGTGGCCGTGCCGGATAAACCCAGCAGGACAAACATCGCATAAAAATGGCGAATATCGGGAGTCAGCAGGCACAGCGAGGACAGGAACAGGCCAAACAGCAGCGTGCCGGTCAACAGGCAGCGGCGCGCGCCATACCTGTCCAGCAGAACACCCATCAGCGGACTCACAAGAAAAACGGTGGTCACCATAAAGCTGAACGCAAGACCGATATCCCGGCGCGACCAGCCGAACTCCGCGGACAACGGCAGAATAAAGGAACTGAATCCGTATATCACGCTGCCGGCATAACCAAAGCACAGCCCCACCCCTGCCGCTGCAGTGATAAGCCAGCCATAAAAAAACCGGGTAGAGTACCTATTCAATGTTGCCAGTATAAATTTGGGATATAAATTTGGGACACCCATAAATTTGGTTCAAAATTCAGCTGCCCATGGATTGATGGTCAGCCCGAAATTCATGGGTGTCCCAAATTCACACCAGTTCGAAATTTATGGGTGTCCCAAATTTGCCGGTTACTGCGTGTTCTTGTCGAATATCGGCCGCATTTTTTCCATCATCGCTCTGTCCGGCGACGGCTGAGTGTATGACTCGCCGATATCCCGCGTTGCCAGTATGCCCAGTTTTGTGACACGCCAGTGCCGGTCAATTTCCGGGTCCATTTCCCAGGTCGGCATCTGCGGTGAGATGATGAAATCTTCCGGCCGGCGTCCGGCGCGGGTTGCCTTGGCCCACTCGACCTGCTCGCTGTTATGGGGGTCGATGTCATCATCCACCACGGTGACGAACTTGAAATACTGGGTCGCCAGCAGGTACTGGAGCACCTGCCGGTCCTCGCCCTCGTAGGTCTTCTTCATGGATACTACCGCATGAAACGCGTGGGATCCGGCAACAATGCCGATATCGACTACGTGCGGAAACTGCTTTTTGATCAATTCCAGCGCCATCTGTTCATAGCCGAAGAAAGCCCAGATACAGCCCACCCGGTGCTCCTCGGAGTTACCGGACATACAGGTATGGAAAATGGGATTCATCCTGTAAGTCACCGCCATGACTTCCATGTACGGTATTGCCTCGACGACCGTACCGGAATAATCGGTAAACTCCATCATCGGGCCTTCATCTATCTTGTTATCCGGTGGTGGCGGCGACAACCCTTCGATCACGATTTCCGTATTGGCAGGCACCTCCAGGTCGATGGTCTTGCACTTCACCAGTTCCATCGGCCTGTTGCTGATGACCCCGGTCATGTCAAACTCGCTGTATGGCGGTTCCATCCAGTAATGGGGCGATGAGTAGGTGGAAAGTACCGATGTGGCCGGATCGGGCCCCAGGCAGATAGCCATCGGACAAGGCTCGCCCCGGTCATGGTATTTCTGGATGATCTTCCCGCCAGGCGTCTGCGTGCCGATCTGCACGCCGACCTGGTTCGGCGCATAGCGCTCATGGCTCACCATGTGGCGCCGGACGCCGATATTGAGCAGGCCGTTATCGGGATCCTTCTGCACCAGGCCGCCCGGCGTGATGTAAGGGCCCGCATCTTCCTTCAAGTGCCAGACCACGGGCAACAGGCCCAGGATATCGATATTGTCCCTGACCACCACCTCCTGGCAGGGAGCAGCAGCCGTCATGACATAAGGCATTTCCTTGTTATAAGCCCGGCGGTCTGCGTCCAGGAACAATTCCTTGATCAGGATCAACTCCGCCCGGGAACGGGGGTCCATCGAAAAGCCGTTCATCTTGCGGCCGGACATACCGGCCAGTGATCCGGGACTGCCGCGCGGGTCGTCGTAATATTTTTTGATCTGCTCATCCGTCGGCACTATGCCCAAGGCCAGCGCCGTCCTGTGGATGGTGCCGTACAGGTTCGCCACCACCGGTATATCGAAACCCTTCACGTTTTCAAATAAAACCGCCTTGTTCGGTCCGTTCTCACTGTGCTGGACAATGGCAGACAACTCGAAATTACGCGGGTCAACCTCCTCCTTGATGACGATGATCTCATCCTTCTCCTGCAATAATTCGAGAAACCCGCGCATGTCGGGCCGGACCAGTTCCGGGTGATGGCTGGCTTTCAACTCACTGACGTCTGTTTGCGTTTTATCTTCAGCATTCATCAATAATCTCCTCTGGCCTGGATTGGGGACAGGACACCTTCAATTATTTATAATTTTATGTATAATTTTTCCGGCAAGTGCTCATTTTACACAGTCAGGTATTGAATTGTGCAGTTTGCAAGATAATTTAACAACCGGGGGACGAAATGAAATTTCTCAGCAAATATTCCATCATTGCGCTCATACCTTCGCTTTGTCTGTCTGAAGCCCACGCCCAGGGCATTGAAGAAATCGTCGTTACCGCGACCAAACGCGGCGAGGTATCGGTACAAGACATTGCAGGCGGGATCACCGCCATAACCGGCGATACCATAGACAAGCACGACCTGCGTTCCCTGGAAGACTTCTCCCGCCTGGAACCGGGGCTGCAATACGCCACACAGGGTGTGGGTGACACCCAGTTAATCATCCGCGGCATTTCCTCACCCGGTGACAGCACCGTGGGTGTTTACTTCGACGAGTCTCCTATCACCGGCGGCAACTTCCAGGACGGCGGCGGCCGTACGCCCGATATAGGCGCCTATGACATTGCCCGCATCGAGGTGCTGAAAGGTCCGCAGGGTACCTTGTTCGGGGCCAGTTCCATGAGCGGTGCGGTGAGAATCATCACCAATAAGCCGGATGCGTCCGCGTTCGACATGAATGTTTCTGCGGGATTTGAATCGACCGAGCATGGTGACGAGGGTTACTCCGTCAACGCCGCGGTCAACGTGCCGCTGATTGCGGACACGCTTGCCCTGCGCCTGGTGGGATGGCAGAAAGAACAAGGCGGGTATATCGACCAGTACGCCGGGTTGAACGCTCCTACCGAACTGAAAGACGTTAACGATTCAGAGATAACCGGCGGCCGCATCATGGCGCGCCTGACACCGAACGAGAACCTGACCATCGATGCGTTTTACCAGATGCAGGAAACGGAGGTGGACGGCGCCCAGCACTATGCACCCATTGCCAGCGGCCTGCTTACGCCGACCCAGGTAATCGTCGTGCCCTTCCCGCATTTTATCCCGGCATTTGACGGCACGTTCGGCGACCTGAAGACATCGACCGCCCACCAGGAACCTTACGGTGACGATATCGACATGTACGGTATCACCATCGATTACGACCTGGGGTTCGGTTCGCTGCTCGGCTCCATTTCGAAGTTCGAGCGTAACGTGGAATTCCTGGAAGACACCTCGGCTACCGCCATGTCATTCGGCTTTCCACCGGCCTTCGGTCCTCCGCTCGGCTCCTACGGCATTCACCAGTTCCAGGACCGCGATGTATTCAACGCGGAAATCCGCTTCAGCTCGGACCTGGACGGCCCGGTAAACTTTGTGGGCGGTTTTTTCTATGAAGATGATGAAACGTATTCCGAACTGGACATCCTGGCCGGGGATATCGTCACGGGCATACCCGTTTGCCGCAGCAGGGATGAATGTATTACGGACCCGGCGCTGGCCGGCGCTTCCCTGGCGTTCGCCCGCAGCCAGGATATCGATTTTGAGTTCTTCGCGGTATTCGGCCACGTTGATTTCGAGGTAACGGAGCAGATTACCCTGGGCGGCGGCGTCCGTTATTTTGACTCGGAACAGGATAACCTGGAGCAGACCCTGCAGGCCTTCCAGGGCAGTATCGCTTTTACCATCCCACCGTTGTTCGGCGGTCCGATCCAGACTACTCCGACAGTAACAGTTGATGATGTCGCAAAGGAAGACGAAATAACCTGGGATGCCAGCCTGTCCTTTGCACCCACTGACAGCCAGATGTACTACGTACGCGCTGCGACCGGTTTCAGGCAGGGCGGGATAAACGATGCTTCGACAGCATCCGCTTTCGGTATCAGCATCCCCGCTGCGTTCACTTCAGACGAAGTCCTGAGCATCGAGGTTGGCGCCAAGACCTCCTGGAACGACGACCGGATCACCCTGAATGCGACGTATTTCAAGATGTTCTGGGACGATATGCAGGTGCCCGGCGTGGAGCCCACCGGCGCTGTCGAGTTCATTTCCAACGCGGCGGAGGCCGAGGTGGACGGGGTCGAGCTTGAACTGTCCGCGCGGCCGACGGATCAATTTTTGCTGCACTTCGGCGCCACCTGGCTCAATGCGGAACTGACCGAAGATCAAATTGTAGACCCGGGCCTGGCTGCACCGGGGTTTACCCCTCCCCTGGGTGTGGACGGCGACAACATACCAAAAGTGCCCGAGTGGGCTTTCTCCGGCACCATGGAATATACGTTCCCGTTTACCATGCTGGATAACACGGAAGCATCACTGCGCGGCAATTTCTCCTACACGGGTGAATCCGACACGTTCTTCAACAACAACTTTCCCGGCTTTGTTGAAATTGGAGATTATTTCCTGTTGAACCTGAGCGCCAATTTCCAGCATGGCGACTGGGGCCTGCGTTTCTTCGTGGACAACATTACCGACAAGCGGGCAAAAATTGACATAGACGGTTCCTGGGGACCGGATACGTACAGGTTGTTCACCGTGAGGCCACGCACCTTCGGCGCACAGCTAAGCTGGGCTTTCGGCCAATAATACCTGGGGCCAGAGTAAATTTGGGACACCCATAAATTTCGGATTAGTGTAAATTTATGGGTGTCCCAAATTTGCGTGGCAAACATCTGCGTTGACGCAACCTGCAGGATCAGGGAGAATTTTTGCAAATGAGTAAGATTGATTACAGCAATGCCCCCTGGCCGGTGCGTGGGAATTTCGCTGCAAGCCATAACCGTTACTGGCAGCGCCTGGCTGCTCCGGGTAACTGGTTCACGGGCGCTGAACGGGTCGACATAGCCAGGGAAATCCGCCATTCGCAGCAATGCAATCTCTGTCGCCGGCGCAAGGAAGCGTTATCTCCATACACGGTTGACGGGGCGCATGACACAGTCAGCGATCTTCCCGACGCGGTGGTCGAAGTCATCCACCGCGTGACCACCGATTCAGCGCGGCTCACGAAAAGCTGGTTTGACGGGATCATGCAGCAGGGTCTCAGCGTAGAACAGTACGTTGAAATTATCGGCACCCAGGTCGCGGTGTTCTCCATAGACGAATTCTGCCGTTGCCTCGGCCTGCCTTTGAATGAACTGCCGGAACCGCAACCGGGCGAGCCCAGCCGTTACCGTCCCGCCAATGCGTCCTATGACGGCGCCTGGGTTCCCATACTCCCGATGCGGGTGGATACCGGACCGGATGCGGACCTGTGGGAAGGCGACATGCGCGGCTACGTCATCCGGGCGCTCAGCCTGGTCCCCGACGAGGTGCGCACCCTGCTTGATACTTCCATAGCGCATTACCTGAAGGTTGACGAAGTGTGGAATGTAACCAAGTCCCCCCAGGGAACCCTGTCCCGTCCCCAGACCGAGATAGTGGCCGCACGAGTATCCGCACTCAACGGCTGTTTCTACTGAACTGCCTCACATGTGGTGATGCTCCGTGAGAGCGTCGAACTGACAGGCGGGTCCATCGACTTCGACGGCCTCACTGATCCGTCCTGCACCGAGATCAGGGGAGTGCCTGATTCCCGCGAACTGCTGCAGTACACCAACGCCTGCATGGGGGTTGAAGGCACTGCGCTGGAGACGACGCGTCAGGCCCTGGTGGACAAGATGGGTTCCGCAGCGATGGTCGATGCGGCCGGGGTCATTTCGAACTTCCAGCGCATGGTGCGTATCGCCGATGCGACCGGCATCCCGGCCGACGGCCCCATGCAGGCGATGTCCGAAGACCTGCGCGAGCAACTGGGCATCAACCAGTATGTTTCCGCAGCCAACACGGCCCCGTCTTCCCTTTTTAAAAGTCTGATGATCAAGCTCGTCGGCGTACGCATGCTACGCAAGATGATCCGGGAATCGAGCAGCTAACCCATATTTCTTACCGGAGACGGCACGATGACACTCACCATCGACCAGCTCCCCACCATTGATATCACCGCAGCCTTGGTAGAATGGGGTCAGGTCGCACAATGCACACTTGAGGCTCATTCTTTCAACGTTCGGCCCGCTGCAGTTCTACTAATTCCAAAGCACACTGTCACGTCACCTGTAGTGTGCATTGTGCGACCTGACCCCATTCTATGATTATTTACACACCCGCAAAGGCCGCTGACAGGATACCGGTTATTGATCTTGCCCATTATTTTTCCGGTGATATGGGGGCGAAGAAAGCCGTGGCATGGGAGGTGCATAAAGCCTCCAGGGAAACAGGATTCTTTTATATCAGTAACCACGGCATTCCTGTTGAGAGAATGGAGCAGCATCTTGAGCTGGCAAGACTATTCTTCGCTTTGCCTGCAGAGGAAAAGAACAGAGTCCATATCAACAACTCATCCTGTACTCGCGGCTATGAACCTATCGCGGCACAGACGTTGGACGAAGGCTCGCCACCCGATTTAAAAGAAGGCTTTCTTATCGGTAATGACCTGGATGAAAACCATCCTTATGTGAAACAAGGCGTGCCCAACACGGGTTCCAATCAATGGCCGGAACAACCTGAGGGCTTTAAAGATTCATTTAATGAATATGTTGATTTGACACGGGACCTGGGTAGAACGCTTTCAAAGATACTCGCCTTGTCATTGGATCTGACCGAGGCTTATTTCGACGAGGGCTTATCCGAACCCGTGATAGTTGGCCGTCTACTGCATTATCCATCCCAGGATTCCGAAATTGTTGCCAATCAACTTGGGGCAGGAGCACATACGGACTGGGGTATGTTAACCATGCTTTTGCAGGACGATATCGGTGGATTGGAAGTGCAAAACTCCGCAGGTGACTGGATCAGAACCCCTCCAATAGAAGGCACGTTTGTCGTCAATCTGGGCGAAATGATGCGTGTGTTCACCAATGGTGTATATCGCTCCAATATGCACCGTGTCGTTAATAATCAGAGTGGCAAAAGCCGCTATTCCTGTCCCACTTTTTTTGATCCTGATTATTTTTACAAGGTCAAATGTGTCCCTACCTGCATACCTGAGTCCGGAGAGCTGGATTTTCCGGAGACGACTGCCGGGAAACATGTAGCTGATATGTATGAGAAAACGTACGGAAAATCAGCCTAGAATGGGGTCAGGTCGCACAATGCACACCTGAGATTTCTTCTTTCAACGCTCGACCCACCGTAGTTCTGCTTACTCCAAAATACTCCGCCACTTTAACCATAGTGTAATGCCCTGACCGATAGGCAGCAGCCATTGCGCTTTGACGCGTCGTAAATGCTGATTCGTAGTAGTCAAGCGGTTTGGGCGGAGCCAGCGTTTGCGGCTTCGGGATATCCTTGGAAACCTTATCCGGTTCTATATGATTCAGCATTTCCTGCACAAAGGAATCCGAACCCAGGTAAATTTGATTTTTGAGATTCTCCCAAGGTGAGGGTTGTTTTTGATCGGTGTTAACAAACTCCTGGTACTTCGAACTTGCACTGTCACACCTTTCCGAAAATTCGGCTAATACCCTGTCAATTGTTAAACAAGGTTCGGGGCGTGCCAGCCCTGCCGTGGCCCGGTAACTGCTCCAAGGCCATTCTTGAGCCTGTCTCACCATCCGGGCTCGAACGGGGTTTAAAACAATGTACCGTACCAGCTCTAAAAAATAGGCGTCACTCTCTACCAGAATTCCTTTGAACCAGCCCTGGAACAAGTGCCCTACTCTGGCATGACGTTTATTATAGCGTTGCGTATAAACGCCGTTGAGGAAGCGCATTCCTCTAGACAATCCGGGCTGGCCGATTTCTATGAGCAAGTGATAGTGGTTGGACATCAAGCAGTACGCATGACACAACCAACCAAACCGCTTGCCTGCTTCACCCAGCAGCTTGAGAAATTGATAACGGTCAAAATCATCTGAAAATATATCAGCAAGTGCGTTACCGCGGGAGGTGATGTGGTAGAGTGCTCCTGCAAATTCTATTCGGAGAGGTCTTGCCATAAGTTCATCCTTGAAAGCTAATTTAGATAAAATCCCTGTTACGGAATGCTGACTTATTCAGAGGTTAGTTGAAATCCTACCAGTAGTCTACCTGCTTTTCAAATAGATCAGGCCAATCTGGAACCTGTTACGGGCGATGTGCATTGTGCGACCTGACCCCTTCACACGCTCAGGCTTTGACTTCCAGGTGTATCCCCTCCTGCTCCTGCAGGTAATGGATTACCGCAAACAGGTTGCCCGCCTGGGGGCTCCCTTTCGGCCCGAACATACGCATGAGACTCTTGCTCGATTTATCGAAGACCCGGGAAAGTTCCTCAAACTCGATCGTCCCGGTTACTCTTCACGCATGATTTTATTGATTCTTCCATAGTAGTCTTTTCGAAACTGTTCCAGTGCGGCTTCTACCTCCAGATTTTCAGCGCCCATATGAAGCAGTGCGGCATGGGCAAGTTCTGCGCTGGCCTCAAGGGTCTCCGAAACTGTGAAGTGAGCGCCAAGCTTTTTCAGTTCGCGACACTTACCAAGGTCATGACCACGCGCAAAAACAGGGATGCCGGGAAATGCAGAATGAAGCGTGGAGACCACTCGCTCTGCTGCCTCCAGGTCATTAATTGAAACAATGACAAAAGGTGTATCAGCAACGCCAGCGACCCTCAACATTTCGGGTCGCTGGGCATCCCCAAAATACACAGTTTTGCCTTCAGCGCGTTCGCGATCCACAAGTGATGAATCTGTGTCGATGGCTACGTAGGGCACCTTCATCAAATCCAGGATATAACCGATCCTGTGCCCCATTCGCCCAAAGCCGGCAAGAATGACAGGTTTGGCATCTTTTGCTATTCCACCCAAATCAATATCGGGTATTGCGGTGAGGTCTTTGCGGGAAGAAAAAGATATCTTATAAGCTAATTTATCCAGCAACGGTGTTAGCAGCATACTAATCAGGACAACAATGAGGAGATGTTGATATAAAGTCTCATCCAGAAGCCCCTGTGCGCTCGCCAAGGCAAACAAAACCATCGCGAACTCACCACTTTGGGCCAGCAACAAGGCAACCGAGATAGATGCTTTAGCCTTTATTCCAAACAAACATGACAAAGGCCAGAGTGTAATGGCCTTAATGGCCATCAATGCTACCACGACACCTGAAAGTGAAAGCGGGTTGTTTAAAAAGAGAGCAAGATTCAGGGACATACCCATTGACATAAAAAACAGCCCAAGCAACAACCCGCGAAAAGGCTGGATCTCAGCGATAATCTGGTGGCGATAAGATGAGTCAGAGATCAATAGACCGGCGATAAACGCCCCCATGGCCATAGAGAGACCGGCTTTTTCCATAAACAGCGCTGAACCCAGGACCAGTAGTAAAGCCGATGCAGTAAAGATTTCTGGCGAGCCGAACCTGGCCAGCAATTTAAGTAACGGATTCAAAATGAATCGGGCTACAACGATAATGAACACAAGAATGACAAGTACCTCGGCCAATGCAATAGAAATATCTTCTGCTATGGTCAATTCCGGAACGGCCATCATTGAAACAAGCGCCAACAGCGGGACGACCGCCAGGTCTTGTAATAGTAATATGGCAATGGAAGGTCTTCCGTATTCTGATGAAAGCAACTTCTTTTCTGTCAGCAGTTGAAGAACAAAGGCGGTTGAAGAAAGGGATAATGCCAATCCAACCAAAACTGAAACTTCCCATGAGGTATCAAGGAATGCCTGCGCGATTACCGTTATTAAACCACCTGTTATCAGAACCTGGAGCGTCCCGAGCCCTAATACCAGCTCCTTCATCTTCCAAAGCCGTGACGGGTTAATTTCTATACCGATGACAAATAACAGTAGAACGACGCCCAGCTCAGCAAAGTGGGCTATTTCATTGTAATCTTCGATAAAGCCAAATCCTGAAGGCCCCAATACCATTCCTGCGATCAAAAAACCCGGTATTGCTCCAAGGCGCAGAGATTGAAATAGAGGTACTGCAATCACCGCGGCAGATAACAGAACGACAATATCTGTTAAATATTCAATATTCACAGCCCACTACCCCATTAACAATCTCTGTTTCAATATATAAGTCACGGTTTTCATTAAGTATCCTCGCTCTTATTTCCGGCCTCATATAGCAGACGCACAACAAGATTGTTTGTTTATAAGGAAGAACGCCACCGCGAGGGTGGCGTCGGGCCGGAGATACTCTCTCCGGCGAGGCTTACGCATGAAACACTAGCGATCTCAGAACCACTTGTCAAGACACCGGCACACAGAACCAAATTCAAGTTATGCACTACAAACCCTATCGCTATCGAGGGGTTGATTTATAGACCGTATCTCAATGTTGTTCAATGGTTTCTGTCAAATGCGTGTCCAGGCTGGAACCATCCCTGCCAGACAAAATAGTAAAAAATCCATTTAATACAATGGGGCTAATTGATAATCATATTGACAATTAGCCACTCAGACCCATAATGCAGGCATGGATAACGATGTCATGATATCTCTCCCAATTTATCGCCTTTTCATTCCGTAATTTACGTTGTCTAATTCCGTAATTTACGTTGTCTAATTCCGTAATTTGCAATATTATGCCTGCATGAATACATCATCCCTGTATCCCCGCTGGATTCAACCACGAATTGATGAAGCTTTACTGGATACCCCGGTGGTTTTGCTCGCAGGACCACGCCAGGCAGGCAAGACAACCCTCGTGCGTCAATTCGCGAAACGGGGACTGCACTACCTGACGCTCGACGATGAGTTGACATTGTTGTCGGCGCGTGAAGACCCGGTCGGCATGATTCGGAATCTGGACCGCGCCGTCATCGATGAAATCCAGCGAGTACCCCGGTTGCTTCCGGCGATAAAAAAAAGTGTCGATGAGGATCGTCGCCCCGGGCGGTTTCTGCTGACTGGCTCGGCCAATCTGATGGCACTACCCACAGTCGCGGATTCACTGGCCGGGCGCATGGAAACACTGCTACTGTTGCCTTTGTCGCAGAGCGAGATCGAAAACAAGCCGAAAAACTGGATAGACAGCATTTTTGCCGGAGATATCCTGACAGCGGATCCTCCTGTACTTGGTAATGATTTGGCTGAACGTGTATTACGTGGTGGATACCCGGAAGCGGTTGCACGACCGACGGTGAAACGTCGAATAGCCTGGGCTCGACAATACCTGGATGCGATTATTCAACGTGATGTCCGCGATATCGCCGAAATTGACAAGCTTGATCAGTTGCCACGCTTTATGCGCGCCCTGGCACAAACCGCCGGCCAGATGTGCAACTACTCCGAAACAGGCGGTCAAGTCGGACTTGATGGTAAGACGGTCTCTCGCTATATCAGTGTTTTTGAACAGATGTACCTGCTCAAACGCAATGATGTATGGGCACGTAATCGCTTGAAACGCGTTGTCAAAACACCCAAGCTTCAGTTCATCGATTCCGGTTTGTTGGCCATGCTCATGGATGTCACCGTGAAACATGTCGAGGTAGACAAGGGCCATTACGGACATGTGCTGGAGAGCTTTGTGTTCGGTGAACTGCTCAAACATACGACAACGGCCGATGACGACTATCGGCTACTGTATTACCGTGATGCGGACAAGTTCGAGGTTGATGTCGTGATCGAAAACTCGGCAGGACAACTGGTCGGTATCGAGGTAAAAACCTCGGCCACCGTCACTGAGCGCAATCTGCGCGGGTTGAAAAAACTCGCCGGTCTGGCAGGTGATCAGTTCACAGCAGGTGTGCTACTGTACGATGGCAATGAAACAATGCCTCTGGGTAACAATATATGGGCTGCCCCCCTGTCCTCACTGTGGGGTTCGTAGAACGATCAGTTAAATGCCTGCCGTTGCCAGCCGTTGCCTGTGGCGGTATTCTGTTACGAGAAGTGAACCAGCAGCTTGACTTGTTGAGTCGGATAGCATCGTGCTTCACTAATTATCATCACTTGTAAACAATTATTATGATTGGAAGACTCAATATCTTGCTAAAATAGTAATGGATTAAACGGGCTTAAGCAGAAGAAGCCACCGTGTTTCAAAGGAGGAAAATCAGTGACTGGAAATCTGTTCCAAATCCGTACATAAAGAGTCCCATGACAGTTACCATCGACCAGCTCCCCACCATTGATATCACCGCAGCCTTTGCCTCCAGTGACGATTTTGATGCTGTTGTCATGTCGGCCCACGAACGGGGGCCCTTCGCCCGCAGTGCCCGCGGCCTGGAAGTGCTGGGACATAAAGAATGTGTCGGCTTGTTAAGGGATCGGCGCTTACATTCAGATCATATGGGTCTGGTCGAGGCCATGAACTTTCCTGAAGGACCGGCAAAGGAATTCAAGAGATGCATGTTGTTAAGCCACGGCCGGGATGCATACCGCACGCGTATCCGCCAGGCACTGACACGGGCAATCGGCGCCTCCGTCATCGAAGAACAACGCCCCATGATCCGGCAACTGGTCAAGGACCTCCTGCAGAAATTAGATCCGGACACAGAAACCGATCTGCTGCACGATTTTGCTTTTTCGGTCCCATCCAGCCTGTTTTGTCTATGGTTTGGCGCACCGCTGAGTGATGCCCCCTGGATCGCCGGCCTGTCCGACCGGCTTCTGAAGATATTCAGTAGAAATCCTGAATTTACCCCCGGTATTATCGCTGCCTACGATGAATTGTTTCCCTACGTCCAAAGCCTCATAGACAATGCAATGGAAACACCGGAGGAAAATCTCCTTGCCAATTTCATTGCCCAGCAGCAGGCCGGTCATTTCAGTGAGCAGGAGTTGTTCCACATTGTCTCCATGTTCAACGAGGCCAGTACCGACAACACCGCCCATGGCATCGCCACAGTCATCGGCCGGCTTGCGAGTGACAGGCAACGCTGGCAACAGGTCATTGATCATCCTGAACTGATTCCTGCTGCTGTCGATGAAACTATCCGTTTGTCCGGCCGTATCAATACGCTGATGCGCTATGCTTCAGAAGACCTGGAATACGGTGGAGTCCTGATCCCTGAAGGCACACCGATCCATCACCTGATACCCGCGGCCCACCGGGACCCGAGGGTTTACGACAACCCCTTACGCTACGATCCGACCCGGAAAGTTGTCCACCATCTGCTGGACTTTGGCGGCGGCCTATACTCCTGTCTCGGTCAGCATGTAGCATTAATCGAGACCCAGGAAGCCGTCGCAGAAATGGTAGGCAGCTACTCCAATGCCCGGTTAAAAAGCTTCAAGGTAAACACCAATATGTTTGTCAGCGAAGTAAGCGAACTCAGAGTCGAGTTAAATGGGAGCATGGGGTCAGGTCGCACAGGTATTGTTGCATAAACCCATAATATTTGATATGCTTTTATGCATGCGCACAACTATAGACATCAATGATGAGCTGCTGAGAGCGACTAAAGCGTATGCGGCCAGTGAACGCAAGACGTTGAAGATGGCAGTTGAACAGGCTCTGCGTGAGTTTCTGGCGTCTTTGGATGGTCCGGTGGTTGCCGACGCGCCACCGCTCCCCGTATTTCGGGGACAGGGTGTTCAGCCCGGAGTTGACCTGACGGACAACGCGGCGCTTGAGGATATCATGCGTGCAGAGCCCTGACGTCAATGTTCTGGTAAACGCACTCCGGCAGGATGCTGACTATCATGATCGATGTCGGACATGGTTGAATGAGGCCATATCCGGGCGCGAGCAGGTGGGTATCTCCGAGCTCGTCTTGAGTGGTGTATTGCGTATATTGACACACCCCGGGATATTCAATCCCCCGACCCCCACCGAGGCGGCAAATGCGTTTGTAGACGCGTTGCTTGCCCAGCCGGCGAGTATTACGTTACGTCCGGGCAACGGTCACTGGCGCATATTTCGAGGTATGTTGTCCGTAATGAACTTGCGAGGCAACAGAATCCCTGACGCCTACCACGCTGCCCTAGCGCTTGAACACGGCTGTGAATGGGTCACCCTGGACCGCGGCTTCTCGGCTTTTCGCGGTCTTCGCCTGGTCAATCTTCTGGACGATTTTTGAATTCCGGCTTCGGGATATCCTTAGAAACTTTCTAATCTGGAACCCGTTACGAGCGATGTGCATTGTGCGACCTGACCCCATCACGAGGAACGCTGAGCGTCCGGGTATTTGCCCAGGCTCAGGTACAATATGATCGACAGGATCAATAACCCGATCGAGCCATTCAGTACCATGCCGTACCCCTGCCAGACCGCCGCGCCTGCGCCGAACAACGGTGGCGCAATACCGGCGCCAACCGTAAAAAAAGCAAAAATGCCGCCGAATACTGCCGGGTAATATGCAGGGCCGAAGTAACGGCCGGTAAGGTAGGCAAGCATGTCCAGTTCGGCGCCTGCGGCAAGTCCTATGGCGATACCGATTACTATTCCGGTCCCCATGGACGGGACACCGTATTTCATCAGCAACATTGCGATGATGGGCATCACAATAAACACCGATGCGACGCCAGGCGCCCAGAATCTGTCAATCAATACGCCGACCAGCAGTCGGCCGACAATTACGGTCAACCCCATTATCGCCGCGATACCTGCAATGTCCGCGCGCGCCAATCCGCGGGCCACCATGATTCTCTCGAAATTCGAAAGCAAACCGACAATGACGAAAACAGTGATAAACAACACACTGCCGAGCACCCAGAAACGGTACCCGCGCAGCGCCTCCGCCCGCGTCATTCCCCAGCTTGTATCCGGCGCTGTCGAATTTGCTTTGCCGGACCCCGATTCCGGGTTTTCGTTGAACAACAAAACGACTATCGGCAGGGACACCACCAACGCACCGATACCGATAGCCTGATATGCCGTCCGCCAGCCATAGTTGGAAATCAGGAACTCAGCGATCGGCGGTAACAGGAATGCGCCTAACCCGGTGCCCGCCATTGTAATGCCGATTGCCTTGCCGCGATTCTTCTCAAACCAGCCGTTGAGGACGGCCGTCCAGATGACCGGCAGCGTACCCGCTGCGAGAAATGCCAGAGCTGCGAATGTCAGGTACCAGAGCGCCAGCGAACCATTGTTCAGCGACATCAATACGTACGCCAGCGCGTGCCCGACGAGTCCGAGAATACCCATGCGCTTGATGCCGTACTTCAATGCGAGCGAACCGATTAGCGGGGCAGTAATTAGCCCCAGACAGGCCGAGATCGTGAACGCAAAGAAAAACTCCGGCACCGACCAGCCAAGGTCGGCCGTAACGGGACCAACGAAGAAACCCTGTGAGTAATTGGTTATTGTGAGCAAGCCGCACATCATGCCTACCGTTGCGGCCAGCAAGGGTCCCCAGCCTTTCCTGAATTCGTTCATGCTGTTTCCCCATGTAGCATGGGGTCAGGTCGCAACCGGTTTGCTGTGCGAGATGAAGCCGCCGGAAAGGATGCGGCGGCTTCGACAGATAACTTCAAAGGATTTTAATTGTATCGGAAATTGAAGGACAGACCGATTGTGCGTGGCCGCAAGGTGAAATAGTACTGGTGCACGCCGCCGGCTGATGCTGCGGTATTTCCGGCAGATAAATTCTGTTCATTCCCTATATTGCGCACAAACAGTGATGCAGTCCAGTTGTCATTGGACTCCAGTGCTACTGATGCGTTAAACACGGCATAGGAGTCAATTTCGAAGAAATCCCGTCCCAGATTTACATTTTCATTAAACGTCGATTGTGTGTCGCTGGCGTATTTTCCATCCACGTGCCAGGCAAGCGACCAGTTATTCATATTGAGTGGTTGCAGGTAATCGAGGGCGAATGCAAAGGTATGGTCAGGCACACTCGGCAACGGATCGCCGTCTGAAACCGTAATAAGAGGGAGTACCGTGAAGGGCGGTATAAAAAAGGATCCTGTCGTTCCGGCGACATAGTCTGATACGACGAAATCCTTTGTGACCTCCGCGTCGACGTATGAATAGCCGAAATTGTATGTCAGGCCTTCACCCAGGTTTCCGTTCAGTTCCAGCTCAATACCTTTTGTTTCGGCTTCAGCTCCATTCAGCACAACCTTAAATCCATTGATTACCAGAGATTCAAACTGAAAATTGTCCCATTCAACAAGATACGCCGCGATTGAATAGTTTATATGCTCCGAGAGAGAACCTTTCAAACCCACTTCCCAATTGGTTGTCGAATCCGGTTGAAACTGGAGCAATGACGGCAAGGAGGCCTGGCGACCGCCTTGCGGAAGCGCATTGGCGCCGCCATGGCGGAACCCTTCGGCCCAGGTAAAATAAGCCATCATATCGTCGTTGATATCATATGACGTGTTGACCTTGAAAATCTGGTCTTCAAAATCCCGCTTTGCATCATTAACGGTCGTGCCCCCTTCGAAAAACCGGGGCTGCTCGGGGCTTGAACAAAACAGACCGCAAAACGGTATTAATGATTCAAAGTCGTGGGAAAATTCCTGCCAGAATGCCCGTATACCACCGGTAACCTGCCATTGATTGGTTACGTGCAAGGTCAACTCACCAAAGACGGCGATATCTTCAAACTTAAAAAGCCTGTCTTCCGCAAAGGTGACGTCCGGGTGATTGGCGTTGTTCCTGCCGCGGGGGAATCCGAGGTTTGCCACATTGATGGTCGTATCAAATTCACTTAACCCCGGTTGCGTGGTAATAGTCGCACCGACCGATTCCCTGTCTTCATAATAAGCGCCGATAACGTAGTCGATCTTGTTATCTCCATTTGACGTGAAGCGAATTTCCTGTGTAAACCGCTCGGTTTCATCAAAGGACGATGTGACACCGGCAGCTCGCGGATAAAACGAATTAAAGGTTGCCACACTTGACCCCCCCGGCGCCCTGGTTGGCAAATCAAAGCCGGTAAAATCAGGGGTATTGAAATAGCTGACTTCCGAATAGGAAGTCGAAGATGTAACCGAAGCTATGCCAAGATCGATGTTCACTTCCGCATTAAAAATGTCAGCCTTGCTCTCGCCGGCTGATTTGACGAACATGGTGTGATCGTAGTCACCTGCGTCAGGAATCGTTACGCCACTGTTCGCGTAGAGCGTATTCCCACCTGCGCCAAGACAAGTCTGGTTTGGAGTGAAAAAATCCCTGGAGAATGCGACGCCCCCATTACAGGCATTTGCGTTGGAAAAGAATGACCCGGGGAAATTGGCGAGACTGGCGTCAACCAGTCCTCCGTCAAAGCCGGGGTTGACGCCGGAAAAATCATCTACTTTACTCTTCTGGTTGAGGTAGGTTAACTGGACATCGACCGTATCTGACGGCACCCAGTGCAGGTTGGCGCGAATCATGTGAGATTGAGTATCATTGGTATCCTCTTCCGGAGCCAGCACATACCCGCTCGCAAGGTCTCCGGCTACACTTGGGACAGGCTCGCCGCTGCTGTCACGTTGTACAAGACCGATTCCATCCACAAAACCACCTAAATCATCCCAGCTACCAACCAGCCTCAAGGCCAGGGTATCCTCCACCAGAGGTATGTTGACCGCGACGTCACCGCCATAACCAACCTCGTCGGATTCCCACATGGAATCAAGGTGCACATTGGCGTCCATCGAAAACTCTCCCAGGTCGGCCGCTTTCGGTATGAAACGGATTGTTCCGCCAAGCGATCCTGAACCGTATAAAGTCCCCTGCGGGCCGCGCAATACTTCCACCCGTTCGATATCCTTCATAACGATGGGAAAAAATAATGGTGTCTCGCCGAAATACATTGAAACGGCGCCGGAACTGACATCGGTGCCGAAGATGAGCCTGGAATCATTGGCATTAATGCCGCGCAGAATAAAAGAATTCCGGCTTGAGCGCAGCGCTGCGCCCTGGTCCTTGAAATTCAGCCCCGGAACGAGACGGGAGACGTCGCCTATATCGAAGGCCCGAGCAGATTTAAGATACTCATCCGAATACGCTGAAATATTATAGGGAATATCCTGGATACTCTGCTCCCGGCGTTGTGCCGTGACTGTTATCTCTTCAAGCGCTGATTGCGCCAAAGCCGGAGTTGAAAAAATACCCGCCGCACATACAAGCATCAGAGCCGGAGCAAAAGGCCTTGTTTGCCCGTTCCGAGTGGAGTTGATTGTCTTTGTACCTGATTCCAGTTTCTTTTCCACGATTTTGCCTCCAGTTCGAAATTAACAATTCTGCCAGGTTAAATAAACCAGATATAGTTGAATCAAGTCCTGGAAACCAATAGTTTTTGCTTTGATTGTCATGGGAAATAGTTGCGTAACTGCCTCTCAAATTGAACGGTGAATTTCCTCAGAGACTTCCCCGATGTACATTCAGCCTGGATAGGTGATAAAGCTTTTCTGATAGAAGTAAAGTAGAAATATTGGTGGGCTTTAAGTTTCCAGCCCACTGCTAGTAGTGCTATTTTTCAAAAATGTTACCAATCGTCTTATCTGGATCATCAAACACTTCGTTGATAATTTGTGCACCCAGATTGAAGGCCGGCAGCCCACGGAACAGAAAAGCGAGTGCACTGACATCGTGTAATTCTTTCTTCGTAGCACCGGCACGCATGGCGGCTCGGGCGTGAAATTCGGAGGCAGGTGCGACATGGGACAATAGAACGGCAAATAAAATCATCTGTGCAGTTTTGGTATCGATGTTATCCGGGTACATGGCCTTTTCACGGATTTTCTCCACCATGTCAAGAATTTCAGGGTTACATTCCAGGCCTGCACGAATACGGTGCTGTATTTTGGGCGGTGTAAAACCTATCAGCTCTTCGTAAATTTCTTTGTAATCGTCGGTTGTAGTCATTCGATACTCCTCATATGGTGTGTGCGGGTAAATTGTTTGGTCATCACACATTCTTTCAATGCTTTGATGTTGGTGTCAATGGTTTGGGCAACCTATCCTTTTGTACAGTAGCGCGCGTCAGCATTATCAAGAATACTTGTCAGGCACATCCTTTTATGCCGTCAATATTACTAATTTACGACCGGGGGGAAATATCGTGAGAAAGAAACCGGACCAGGGTATAAAGAATATAGACTCCTCTCAGAACGCACAATCAAAGCCTTTTGCTCCGGCTCTGATGCTTGTATGTGCGGCGGGTATTTTTTCAACTCCGGCTGTGGCGCAATCAGCGCTTGAGGAAGTTGTGGTCACGGCACAACGCCGGGAGCAGAGCATCCAGGATATCCCCTATAATATTTCAGCCTATTCGGATGAGTATATTAAATCCGCCAGGGCATTTAGTATAAGTGACATCTCACGTCTCGTACCAGGACTCTCATATAAGGAGCAAGGCGGAGCATTTCGATCAAGCCGGAATACTTTTGTTCTCCGTGGTCTTAATGCTAATGACTCCAGGCTACTCTTTGGCTCTGATGTGAGTTCTGGTGCAGTTTCAATGTATTTCGGCGAAACACCAGTTTTTTTTCCACTGGTCATAAAAGACATTGAACGGGTGGAAGTATTGCGCGGCCCACAGGGAACATTATACGGTTCGGGTTCACTTGGCGGGACAATCCGCTTTATACCGAAAGCAGCAGACTTTGACGGGTTTTCAATGGAAGCCAATATGCACCTGGATTCTATGTGGGAATCCGATGAACTAGGTTATGGCGGTGACGTCGCGGTCAACATTCCCCTGGTAGAAAATACCCTGGCCTTGAGGCTGGTTGGTAGCTGGGACGATTTAGGTGGCTTTGTGGATGGAGTGGGTCTTGTGCAACGCGATAGCAACGGTGTGCCTGTTCCAAGTGTAGCTGGGGACCTGGCGAGCGGATATGTACTGGCTCCGGAAGAGGATACCAATGATACTCAATCATATATGATTCGCGCCAACCTGCATTGGGCGCCGTCGGATGCGGTCGATGTACAGTTATCTTACCTCAACCAGAAGACTGAAGTAGATGATTTCTCCGGGGTCAACCCCGGCTATGAAGGGGGCCTGTTTGACAGCAGTCTCGCTCATCCCATTGGTTCAACTTATCCAAATCCAAATGGTTGTAATGGGGGAGTCGCATTCGCCGCTACGTTTCTCGCAAATAAGCCCTGTCTCGGGGCAGGTGGGAATACGCTCTACGCGAACAGTGGAGTAATGATTCCTGACGTGGGCAACTATGAACACAGTATATTCAGCAAATCACCTGGCGAAAGCGAGGTTGATCTTTTTAGCGCTGAAGTGAGTATCGATCTCGGTTTTGCTTCAGTTTCATCTTCGACCTCCTATTCAGAGGTCGGCTATTTTAGTACCCCCGATCTCTCCGGGTTTGATTTTACCGTTAGAGCACCGGGTGGCACAAGTTTTGCGACACTTAATGGATTTTATCCACGGGCTGCATCTCTTACAGCTATCATCGATGATACCGAACGGTTTACGCAGGAAATTCGACTAATTTCAACTGGAGATAACAAGATTGACTACGTTGTGGGGGCATACTATGAAGACAGGGAAACATACAACCTCTCACGTAACAGATTGCCGGGTTTAAGTGAATTTGATACGACTGTCAATGTAGCAAGTTTTGGATTTCCGTTAGGGAGGAATAACGCTACTCATCCCGATATCACATTTCAGGAAGAGAGACTTTATGAGTTTGAAGATATCGCTGTCTTTGGTGAGCTGACCTTGCACGTAACCGATCAATGGCAGATTACCGGAGGCATAAGAGCCTTTTGGCAGGAATTTTCGAACACATTTGATACATTAATACCCTTTTGTGGGCTTTTTTGTTCAAGCCCCGGGCAACCTAACTTTTTTCTGGGTGGCACCACCATCACTGATGAAAGGCGGGATTTTGAAGATCAGATTTTCAAGGTCAACACGTCATATGATATCAACGACGATATGATGGCCTATTTTACCTGGGCCGAAGGGTTCCGCCACGGCGGCGCCAATGCGCTTCCAACAGGTGGCCTCCAGGCCTCCTTGGAAGAGAGGCTCGTGTTTGAACCAGACACGGCAACCAATTGGGAAATAGGTTTGAAAGGGGCTCTCTCGGAGAATATGCACTATTCAATAGCGGCCTTTCTTGTTGAATGGGACAAATTCCAGTTTGAATTTTTCACAAATCCGGGATTTAGGACTACGCTAAATGGAGATGAAGCCGAAACAAAAGGAATTGAACTGGAACTGAATGGCCATGCAGGTGATGGCCTGACCTATAATTTTGGCTATTCTTACGTCGATGCAGAGCTGACAAAGGATTTCACCAGGCAGGACTATCTCTTCGGAGATGCCACGCCCGTAGTCGACATTGTTGCAGGTTTGGACGGCGATCCATTGCCGAGTGTGCCGGACCATACCTTTACATTCTCACTTGATTACCTGCAACCACTTAAAATGAATAACTGGTCGCTTGCTTACCATGTGGATGGAAAATACGCCAGCGAAACGCAATCGATGTTTAATCCAAATATAAATTTTGGACGGGATTACTTCGAAATCGATTCGTATGCAGTGTTTAATGCATCAATCGCATTGGAATCCAATGACAACTGGACTGCATCACTCTTTGTGCGCAACATAGGAAATGAGCAGAATTTATCAGCTGGTAATACCGCAGCAGCAGCTGGAAGCACGCACGAATACTATTTTTCCTTACGTCCACGTACAATAGGTTTGTCCTTCAATTACCGATATAACTAGTACCCTTTCAACTTAATATTGACATGTTCAGAGCCACACAGCGACGCCAAGACAAGGCGCAGCCCGCAGAGAATGGCGCGCCCTTGTCAAGGGCTGCAACGCCGTATTGGCGCCGCTGTGTGGCTCCCTGCGGGCGGGCCGGGAAGCGGTCGCCCG
>JAPOQU010000074.1 GCA_026710545.1 Gammaproteobacteria bacterium
GGAAATAGCGCTGTAAATCGGCCTGTGCGGGGGCGATGCCGTTGACCTTGGTGTAGTAATGGATAAAGGCCAGGTACTGGCCTTGCTTATAGGTGAAGGCCGGGGCAATTTTTTTTGCGTCAGGGATCGACATGGCAGGTACTTTATAATCCATTATCCCTTTTATGACAAGCGGGGTAAATGGCATGCATATCACCTGCGTAATCCGGCTGATCGTGAACACTTTTCCGGTTATTTCCGGAATCGGTGTTCACGATCAGCCGGATTACGCACCGTGGCCGAAAGACTCTGCCTACCGTCTCCCGACCCCCTTGCAGCGCCTGCTGGGCACGGCCCTGTCCCGACCCTAGACCATCTGCAAGCCCGCCTCCAAGTTGAAGAGCGCCGATGCCATCTGCCGGGCGTTGGCGTACATCTTCCAAGACTAGACCCCCGAGACCCGCGAGCGTACTCATAGGGCGCGACGCCAAGTGACGCCGGACCGTTTTCCGGTCCAGTCCCGTTTGTCGGGCAATGGCGTTAATGTACATGCCTTGTGAATGCAGTTCGTGAAGCATAAATGCGCTCTCCCTGATAATCACCTCGGTACTCTCCGTCGGTTGAAACCAGACGCACAACATTTTCAGTGGTGTGACGTTCGGCAAGTCGCGATGATCTGCCGCCTTCCACAAACTGGGATATGTTAATCCGGTGTTTATGTAGGGAGTTTTACACTGGCACTGACACCGTGCCGGAATGATGGCCACTATGCGTAGCCAGGTCCTAGTAGGTGGGGTTGATGCCCGACTCATACCGATGCGCCTTGCTCACCCCGGCGCGTAAATTGTCCGGCACCACCACTTCCGGCACACCACCGAAGTAGGTAAAACAGCTCACGTGGGCGCCGGTCATCAAGCGGCAAGCGATCAGCGCCTATGACCCCCGCGTTGTGGAGGCGACCGGCATCACCATGATGGTCACCGCCCAGGGCGCCGACCACACGGCGGGGAACGTGCCCCGCATGGAGACCGCGGACAAATCCATAGACGAGATTGCGGCTGCCAGTCATGTCGCCCAGGTACAGGCCGCAGCGGCGGATTCACTGGGCTTGTGTATTTTCGGCCGCACCGTTACCGCGGCTGAACTGGACCGGGTAACCGTTGCGATAAACGCTGCCGCCGGCAGCGAACTCGACCCGTCTTTCTTCGACGAACTGGGCCGGGACACCCTGCGCCTGGAACGGGAATTCAACCGGGCTGCCGGTTTTACCGAAGCAGATGACGAACTGCCGGGGTTCCTCTATAACGAACCGCTGTGGCCCAGTAACCGCGTGGCGCGTTTCCGCGCCCGGGAAGTCAATGAACTTGCCGACAACTGGTGGCGGGAACTGCCGGGCCAGGGGGCGAGTAGTTACGAATTTTGTTGTCTACCGGATTCCCGCATTCACGGGCATGACGAACAGGGGGCGTCCTTTAAAACAGAAAATCCGAACTGTCGAGACTCTCCTCGGCAAACCCCACCAGGATAATCACAACGTGGCCCCCATCACCGGATAACCCGATGTTTACCGCATCCTCCTCGAAGGTAACGTCAAGGTCATCCATGGAATTAACGCCATCAAACGCCGTCAAATCGATGCTGTCCGTGCCATCATCAAAATCCAGAATCAAGTCTGTCCCCGCATCACCCGGACTGAACCTGAACACGTCATGACCCGAACCGCCTATCAGGACGTCTTTACCGGGACCACCGTCAAGCACGTCTTTGCCCCGCCCACCGTCAAGCACGTCCTCACCATATCCGCCTTCCAGCACGTCGGCGCCGCGACCGCCGAACAACTTGTCGTCATCATAACCGCCTTTCAGAACATCAGCGCCCTGTCCGCCCTTCAACAAATCACGACCGGCTTCTCCTATAAGTAAATCGTTCCCGCCCTCACCGTAAAGTTTGTCGTTGCCGAAGTTGCCGTTTAACACGTTGTCTTTGCCGTCACCCTTCAAACGGTCCGCAAAGAAAGACCCCCACAGGTCCTCGACGCCTTTCAATTTATCCCCCTTGGCATTACCGCCCCGGGCCGTAATAAAACCGTCCGCATCCCGGGGTCCGGACAGGTTGATGCTCACTCCGGATTCAGAAAACAAGTACAAAGCCGAGTCCTTGCCGGCCCCGCCGTCCAATGTATCCGCGCCGGGGCCGCCGCTCAAGTCATCGTCCCCTTTGCCGCCACCCAGGAAGTCATCACCCGCGCCGCCATGCAGCGCGTCCGCCCCGCCTCCGCCCAGGAGCAGGTTGTCCTGACTGCCACCCATCAGGAAATCGCCATGGTCAGAGCCCCACAACTGCTCTATATTCTTCAACCTGTCCCCATAGGCATGGCCGCCCGCGCCCAGCGCATAGCCATCGCCGTCAACCGTTGAGAGGTCTATCGTTACGCCCTCGGGGGAGTCCCAATACAAGGCCATGTCCTTGCCCGCCCCGCCGTCCAGCGTGTCCGCGCCGGCCCCGCCGTTGAATATATCATCATTTCCCGTACCGGTAAGAATGTCATCGCCATTCGTGCCCTTTATATCTGACATGAGATGCCTCCCGTTTGTATTGAACTTGGTTGAAGTTTTGTAGTATAGCCTGACTAAAATCTTTTTATTGTGAGTTTTTCAGAAAGTCTGTGAGAAAAACACACATAATAGACCTGACCTGCCCCCTTAGAACGAGACCAGTGATTAAGTTAGAAAATAACTTAAACTGGACCACTAAGGAGGTCAATCATGGCAAGAAAAAGCTACAAACCCGAAGAGATTGCGTATTTCACTGAATCCTGCCACCCGTTTCACGTGAAGGCTGCCACCCGGAACGCAGCAAAGCTGCCACCCCCGGGCGCGTGATGACGTGGGTGTTGGTCATTATGACTCTGTTGGGGTCATCGTCGTCAATGTTTTTTTCTGTTTTCGCATGGATTCTCCCTTAAGGTTGAGTTTGTAAGCATTGTGCACCAAGCGGTCGAGGATGGCATCGGCGAGGGTGGGGCCGCCGATAGTGTCATGCCATTTTTCGGGCGGTAATTGACTGGTAGGGAGGGTGGAGCGTGTGCCGTGGCGGTCTTCCAGGATTTCCAGCAGGTCACGGCGCTGCTTTTGCGCGCCGATAACGATGCGTATCGTTAAATCAGTTCCTTGTAATCCCTCAGCAGGTCGGCTGTGACCGGCAATCTCGAAGAAGACAGAATTTCGAGGTACTCATCCGCACTTTTTTCGGGATTTTGCAGTCGGGCGCGAATGCGTTTGGCGCAGGCAATAACAGTGGCCTGGTTCAATCCCATTTGCTGTTCAATAAATTGATCAGGATGAACTGCTTCCAAACCGTAAGGCGCCAGGCGGTCCTGCGGGAAGTCCTTCAGGTTTGCGGTGACAATCATCTGGGCGCTGCATTTGACGGCCGCTGCCACTACATGACGGTCCCTGGGGTCCGGCAGGGTTATGCCGTCAACCAGTGATTCATAATGCGTGACCAGGGCATCGGGGATGGCGGTGTCCATCAGCCTTCGTGTCTGTTGAATGCGCTCCTTGATCTCCGGGCGGTCCTTTAGCAGACTGGTCATCCACTCCTGGTGAATGCGCTCCGTCCATTTGGCCTGCACCAAGTCTGAGATGGCAATCCCCATAAGCAAGTCCCTGACCGGCGCGGGATAGAGCACGCACGCATCATAGACAACAACAAAACCCATCAATAGCCCAGATTGTTTTCCTGGGCAATCTTTACCAGTTCATCCATGGCGTCTGAACTTTGTTGCCTGACTTTGTTCTTGTACGCCATCAATTCCCTGAATTGGATGCGCCGATGGGTGCCTACCTTCGTATAGCGTAATTCACCTCTCTCCAGCAGCGTAATCAGGTAGGGTCTGGAGATATTCAGGAAATCGGCCGCCTGTTGTGTCGTCATTTCAGCATGAAGGGGTACGATGGCGACCGCATCCCCCTGGGCCATGTCTGCCAGCAGGTCCCTGAGCAGAACGAGTGCCTGACGCGGCAGGATCAGGTCCTGTCCGTCCAGTTTGACGCGGGCTCTGTCCGATTCCGGCAGGTTGCTCAATAACCGTTCCAGATCGGATGCGCCGGCACGAGCCAGTTGTACAGTTTCCTGGTCCGGCAATTGCTCATGAACTCGTTCAGTCATCAGTGTGGTTCTCCTGCGCGGCCTGTTCGTATGTGTAATTCCGTAGGTTAATTCGGCAAATCAGTTCACCGATAGTAGCTTATAATCGAAATAAACGCAACAAGCCTATTGGACACAAGCCTATTGGCAGTAAATTGTGTTTCCTGGTGTAATTAATTTGCAGTTAGCCTGCGTTCTAATCTTGTACTACAAACAGTTTACGGGGAGAACACCAATTTGAAGTGCTGGGCACCGGATGGACCAGGTGCAGATAGCGGATCAGGCGAACCCCGATTTTGTTGTTGGCCCCTTATTTTTATTTATGGTTTGTGACCAGATGTCGGGTTGACACCTTGCATGGCGCTGTAATACACTCCGTATTACGATATCAGGAGGTAATACGATGAGTACCAGGACAGTCCGGCTCGACGACGATGCGGAAGCAACACTGAA
>JAPOQU010000075.1 GCA_026710545.1 Gammaproteobacteria bacterium
CGGCAGGACAGCCGATTTGCACAGCAAGGCTGCCCGCAGGGTTGCGTACAGGGACGTATGCAATGACAAATCGGCAGGACAGCCGATTTGCACAGCAAGGCTGCCCGCAGGGTTGCGTACAGGGACGTATGCAATGACAATCATGGACAGGGCAAGAAAAATACCCGGCCCCTATCAGTTTATCACTGTCCTGTGGTTCTCATTCCTGCTCGCAATAGTCCCTACCGGCATATTGTTCAGCATCATCGATCCGCTGGTCATCACTGAGTGCCTGGCAGCTCCTGGAGCAAGCCGCCTCGCGGTTTACAGCATCGGTTTTCTGGTATTCTGGCTGTTATGCGCCTGCTCCGGCCTGATCAGCACCTTTTATCTATCGGCTAATTCAAAATCTGAATAACCGGCGCAAGCAGATCGATTCAGATTGAAATTCTCTGTACATGTCGACGCAGTCCATAGAAAACTCACTCTTCGAAAAACGGGAAAGAGTCTATCCCCGCGAAGTACACGGCAGGTTTGCCCTGCTCCGGGTCAGCGCCGTACTCGGACTGCTGGGGCTGTATTACCTGCTGCCCTGGGTGGATTGGTCGGGCCGGCAAGCGGTGCTGCTGGATCTGCCGGCGCGGAAATTCTACATATTCGGTCTTACCTTGTGGCCCCAGGATTTTCCCCTGCTGACCCTGTTGCTGATCAGCGCCGCCATGTCCCTGTTCTTTTTCACTGCGCTGGCAGGGCGCCTGTGGTGCGGTTATGCCTGCCCGCAGACTGTATGGACGGAAGTTTTTTTATGGATTGAACGCCACATTGAAGGAAGCCGCATCCAGCAGATGCGCCTGGATCAATCCCCCCTCAATTTCGGGAAACTAAAGATAAAAGCTGCCAAACATACGGTCTGGATCCTGTTTTCGCTATGGACCGGTTTTACCTTTGTGGCCTATTTCACTCCGGCGCGGGAACTGGCGCTGAAAACCCTGGAACTGCGACTTGGACCCTGGGAGATTTTCTGGCTGTTGTTTTACAGTTTTGCCACCTATGGCAATGCCGGCTGGATGCGCGAGCAGGTCTGCAAATATATGTGTCCTTATGCGCGCTTCCAGAGCGCCATGTTCGACTCAGATACCCTGGTCATCTCCTATGATGAAAAACGCGGTGAGCCGCGTGGTTCGCGCCGGCCCGGGATCAACCCGGCGGATCAGGGATTGGGAGATTGCATCAACTGCACACTTTGCGTCCAGGTGTGCCCGACGGGCATTGATATCCGCGACGGTCTGCAGTACGAATGCATAGGATGTTCGGCCTGTATCGACGTGTGTGACGATGTGATGGATAAGATGGGGTACGAGAAGGGACTAATCCGGTATACCACGCCGAATGCCTTACAGGGAGAAAAAACGCAGGTATTACGCCCCAGGATTATAATATACGGCGCGATCCTGCTGGCGTTGCTTGCCGTTTTCCTGGTTACTCTCGCCAACAGGACTCCGCTTGCGCTCGACGTCATCAGGGATCGCAACCAGCTCTACCGGGAGACCCGGGAAGGATTGATAGAGAACGTATATACGTTGAAGATTATGAATATGGATAACAAGACTCGAAATTATTCCCTGGAAGTAACAGGGATCAGCGGCATCTCCCTACAGGTCGACCAGGCGCCGGTTCAAGCCGCATCGGGCGAAGTGCTCAGTGTGCCCGTCAGGGTGCAGGCGGACGAGTTGAACCTTACGGAACGCTCCAGCGAAATCGCATTCGTCCTGACCACGGAAGATAACGAGCTCACCGTGACCGAGGCCGCCCGCTTTCTCGGTCCCGTTTATTGATGGACCGGCGCAATAAACAGGGTTGGGCAACCGAGCCTTACGTCTGGCTGATCCTGCTGTTCCCGCTCCTGGCCGTTATAGGCGGTATCGTTACCACCTGGCTGGCGGTCTCATCGGATGACGGCCTGGTCGTGGATGATTACTACAAGCGCGGCCTGGAAATAAACCGTACCCTGGAAAGGGATCGCGCGGCACAGGGATATGACCTGAAATCAATCATCCATACCACAGAAGACGACAGAAAATTACGGATAATACTGCAGGGCAACCGGCTGTTTACGCCGCCGGAAAAAATTACCTTGCAACTGCTGCACCCCACACGTAGCGGGCATGACAGGAAACTGCTGCTGGAACACAGCGGCAGCGGAGCCTATCATGGCGGCCTTCCCCCGTTGATAAAGGGTAACTGGCATGTACTCATCGAAGCGCAAGACTGGCGACTGCTGGACTTCCTGTTCATCCTTTAGATCTCTGCCAGGCGAATGTCCGGGGCAGAATTCAATTCTGTCCCCTTACCTGGCGTTAGTGTCTCCTTTTACGTTTGATTCCTGTCCCGAATTGTAATTCAATAACCGGCCATGACACTTGCATTGACCAGGGAACTCATAGCCAGGCCGTCCGTAACGCCTGACGATGCCGGCTGCCAGCAGTTGATTGGCGAGCGCCTGAAAAAAAGCGGGTTCAATGTAACCGACCTGACTTGTGACGATGTAACCAACCTGTGGGCCACCCACGGCCATGGCGCTCCCGTCTTTACTTTCCTGGGTCATACCGACGTGGTGCCGGCAGGACCTGGGGCAGACTGGGAATCTCCACCCTTCGAACCCCGGGAACGGAACGGCTACCTGTACGGCCGCGGCGCGGCAGACATGAAAGGCAGTATCGCGGCCATGGTAAGCGCACTGGAGCGTTTCGTCGCAGAAAATCCCGCACATGACGGCACCATCAGCCTGTTACTGACCAGTGATGAAGAAGGAATTGCGGTAAACGGCACAAAAAAAGTCGTGGAATACCTGGATCGAAATGATATCAGGATTGACTGGTGCCTTGTAGGTGAACCATGCAGCAGTGAAAAACTCGGCGACGTCATCAAAAACGGCCGGCGCGGTTCCCTGTCGGGCGTGCTTACCGTCGCAGGGGTCCAGGGGCATACGGCCTACCCCGCGCTGGCAAGGAATCCCGTGCACCTGGCCGGCCCGGCACTGGTGGAGTTGAGTCAGCGGGTCTGGGATGACGGCAACGCCCATTACCCTCCCAGCAGCTTTCAGATTTCCAATATCCATGCCGGGACAGGCGCCGAAAACGTGATACCGTCCTCCGTTGAGGTCAGTTTCAACCTGCGCTTCTCCACTGAATGGACTGAACAGCGACTCAAGGACACAGTCGGGTCACTGCTTGACAGGCATGAACTGGATTACACCCTCCTCTGGCGGCCATGCAGCCAGCCCTTCCTGACGCAGTCAGGCAGACTGCTTGACGCGGTTCAAGCGGCGGTTACCGGCATCTGCGGCATCAAGCCTGAGATTTCCACTGACGGCGGCACTTCCGACGGGCGCTTCATCGCACCCACGGGCGCCGAAGTGGTAGAACTGGGCCCGGTCAACGCCACCATCCACAAGGTCAACGAGTGCGTGCGCAGCGCCGACCTGGAAACGCTGTCAGACCTGTACCAGGATATATTGACGCAGTTAATGAAATAATCCTGACACGGCAATTTCATATTCGCCTCACTTTCCCGCCAGCCGATATTTCAAATATGGATTCAACTAAGTCGTAGACTGTAGAATCACGTTCAAATACAGCCATTTTTTCCTGGCAATATTCAAAGCCAAGTAATTTCAGAAGAACTTTTTGATGAGAGCCTTCAGAAGAAAATCCCGCTTCGACAATCATACCTCCCCGATCAGTCAACAGAAAACGAGCATGAAAACTATCACCAGTCATTTTCTGTTTCCAATTGAACAGTCGTACAGTCACACCTTCTGGTATCACGTCTAAGAACCAACCATGAGCGCGGTTGATAACATATTCTGTTGATGGCCTTGTCTCGTGGTCGCGAAAATGAATTTCACACTGAACACCACTGGACCGACTCGAAGCAACAATTGACAATGAGGCTTCTAAGGTTTCTTTGTAGCGTAGTTCTCTGATATCGAAATATGGGTCTACAAATAGAATCTTCTTTGCGGATTTAAGCAAAGGAGACATGGCCTTGGCTAAGACTTCGCCAACCTGTTCTACTTCCCAATCGATGGGAGCGACCATCAAAGGAGTTTCTTCGATAATATCCTCGGTGACAATAATGAAGTCCTTTGCACCTCGGTTCTCTGAAGCGATGATTCCGTGGAATGGTTCAAGAAAGTGCTGCTGTATTGCATTATCCAGCCAGTCTCCAGTCTCACTATCATATTTGCGAGCACTGCGGATCAACGCCTCTCTTTTTGCTCTCTGCAATTTCTCGATAAGAGACTTGTACCTGACATCACGCATCCCTGACTGTTTCGCCACCTCGATAACTTCTTGTATCCATTTCCCTGGAAACTGAGATATCAGCCTTCCACGATCAAAGCCAAACTTCTCAATCAAATACCTAAAGTTCTCCCAACTGGCCCCGATTGCCTTGGGTTCAACCGCATACTCGTACAGCATCAGAATAGTTCCTCTGTACGCTCATCAAAAAAGCCCTTCGGCCAGCGATCGATAAACTCACCTTCTTCGTCTACACGCAAAGTACGAAATTGGACTCCTTGCTCCGTCTTATCCACAAAAATTACAGACAAATCATCAGGCTTGAGACCAATCGCTTCTGGAGGTAGTTCGTTCTCTGTAGTTTCACGAATCCGGCGCAAGATGCGAAGAATAATATGTTCGCTGTGCGTTTCCATGAGTAGTGACTTCCTGGAGTTGAGATAATCTTTTTCAGATTGTGTTGTATGGATGAAAAGATCACCGAGCCTCACCTGGATTGCTGGGTGTATATGTAACTCGGGTTGTTCGATTATCAATATCCCTGCCCTATCTCTGAGGCAACCAACTACAACGGGAATCATTTGAGATATGCCAACCCCAACATCACACGGCGCTACGATGATACCCCTATTGACATCACGCAAGGCAATCACTGTGCGAAGATTTAATAGGGCGTAGAGTTCTTGCACGTCCCCTATATCATCTTCGGTCAACCCATGCTCAAAATATTGACTCATAGGGCTAGGTACAGGTATTTCCCTGATTTGGGTCTTCACCAGAGAGTAACCGGTCTGAAGTTTCTGTTCCCCTGATAACCAGACATTTACCTCGTTCAGCAACTTTTCTTCTTTGTCCGTGTAAAGCAAATCCCAAGCAGCCAAGCCTTGCGCCCAGCGAGACTCGTCTGATGAGAGGCGAGCTTGATAGCCGCGGTCAGGAATATCACGTAAAGGACCGATGTACGTCATCGCATTCAAGTAGTCACGGACAATCCGGACTGGTCCGAGAATCATTTCATCAAGTAACAAAGAAAGGCCTTTACGCCGTTGCTGTTCAATTTTAAATTCACCGGCCTCTCCGACGGAGCTATCAATCTCTACGAGGTCAAGATCTAGTAATTGATCCAAATCGGGTAATGCCCCTAAGGGTGTTTTGACTGCTATACGAAAATCAGTGTCGTGATCTTCCGGTACCGATGAGTCTGCCGACAATTCACGGGAGAGTTCCCAAATTTCACTTCCCAGCGGTGACGAAAGCGGGTCGCTAAGTAACTCCTCGGCTTCTTCAGGGGATAATATTTCTTCGCCTTCATAAGATCCGAAATCATCGTCAGAATAAATGATTTCCTGCAGCAGCGGGTGTGCAAAGTTAAAGCCTGTCAGTTGAGCGCGCCCCTTTTGTGGGGGTGACTCGAGCATGGCTAACGCCTCACCATTCATCTGGATTCCCAACATGGCAACATAAGAGCTTTGTATTAAATCGCTCCAGTGAACCTCAACGGTCAGCCCTATATGCTTGACAAATGGATTGAACCCATATTCGGCGGCTTCTCCTGCGATATAGCAAACTTGGAGAGCATTAAATGCCTCCTGGTTTACACTGGCTCCTGAATTCAAGGGCAAGCGTTCACTACCCTGCTCGTCCTCCAGGAGAATGTCCACCTTGAGGGCTATCGGCAAAGATTGATCATGATTATGTACAAACGTTGCAAAACCGCCCAGGTCAGTCAAGCCGCCTGCAATAGTCTGGTCAGGGTCGGTATTTCGACGCTCAAGAATCTCGCGCAGGTAATGTAACGCTTGTAGGATTGTACTTTTACCTGCGCTGTTGGGACCGAATAACAGGGTAATTGGCTTTAGATCGATAGATTGGCGTGTACCTATGCCCTTGAAATTTTCTATCTCAATATGGATTAAACGCATCACACTCTCTCATAGTTCACCACCGAAGGCTTGGCGAGAAATGGACAACAGCAACTCATTATCTGTATTAATTTTCTTCCTGATCAATGTGGCTAGATTTATTATAGCTTCCAATCTCTGCTGATATAGACGCTGAATATCAATTGAAGGAACGGGAATGGAGATAGAACATAATTCCTTGGCATTGATATTTGCCATTCCTATGATACTCCTACACATGCCACGTAGCTTTGCCTTCCCGTAGGCGCTGTTCAAGAATCCAGAGACATAGTCTGGAAGAGCCTGCTTGTTCGTTCGTAGTCGTATCAGATAACCGGCAAAAGCAAGTCGATCTTCTCCCTGATATACCGCTGTTTTCCCGACCAGTTCAGCGCTATTCGTCCTGTTAAAAAGTATATCTCCCTTGACAACCGTATATTTATCAATCTCATCATGTGAAAGGTCGATATATTTCATATCTCTACAGTTTATTTGACCATCGTAGGTTAAATTATTCATTCGGAGGATGGGGTATTCACCATCAGGCCCTGCTTTAGAACTCGTTCCATATTGCGTGGATTTAGTAAGATCTCCAATAGTCATTACCGGCCAACGATGAGGGTTCTGACCAGGGTCGCCAAACATCTTTATAAATATCGACTTGAGCAGATTATCGGTCAGTTTAATAATTTGTTTACGTTTACGTCGGATGACATCTGCCTTGGTGAGAATAGATGCAATGCGACGTTGTTCTGGGAGTGACGGTAATGGAACCTTGAACAAATCAAGTTCCGACTTTCTTATATTTTTAATGCTTATTCCAGATGACCTACTTGTCCAAGATCGGAAAGCTGGCGAACGGAGGTAATAAAAAAGATAATTTGGGTCACATATTTCTGGGTTTGCCCGAATCCCAGCACAAAATGCGCCGAATGTTCCTTCCCAATCTCGCTCTGCAATCGCTGTTTTCCCTACAACTTCAGAACTTCCCGATGATGTACAAATAATTATATCTCCACTTCTTAATATCTGTTCTACATTCACTTTCTCATGGGGGACATAAACCAAGTCCTTTTCGAGTAAAAGGCTATCTTGTATATTGCCAGCCCTAACCACTGGTAAAAAACCAGAAGTGGGATTTGAAGTCACTTCAGCCTTGGAAAAGGTTACACCTCGAACTATATCCGCGATCTCACCTAGCGGAACGGTAGCCACTTCAGTCATCCAAGCATCTCCTCCAGTCCAACAAGGTCTTTAGAGATTTCATCATTCAACACCTTCATCCTCTCCAGTATCACTCTCGGCGGGTCATATTCCTCTTGCTCATAAACCATTTCCTTATAGCGATTGAGCGATAGATCATAGTTTGACTTGCGGATTTCCTCGGATGGAATAAAAAAAGCTTTATCTGTCCGGTCATTATCGCTTTTGGCATCCCGTCTTTGCCATCTGTCAAGACAGTCAGGCAAATCATTCTCAGACACCGGTTCGCGCTTGTCATCAAGTGAATAACCATCTGCCTGGACGTCATAGAAAAAAACATTATCCGTTCGCCCACCTTTGGTGAATACGAGAACACCCGTCGATACCCCTGCATAAGGCTTGAAAACACCACCTGGCAGGGAGATCACCGCCTCAAGCTGGTTGTTATCTACGAGGAGTTTACGCATGTTCACATGAGCCCGGGATGAACCGAACAGGACACCATCGGGCACGATCGTTGCGGAACGCCCACCGATCTTGAGCATACGCAGAATCAATACCAGGAACAGCAGTTCCGTCTTTTTGGTTTTTACCTGTCTTAAGAGTGAGGCATGCACATCCTCAAAATCGAGGCTGCCTTTGAAGGGCGGGTTCGCCAGGATTAAATCGAAACCCTCGTGAGCGGCTTGGGGGAACCGGTCTGTGAAGCCCGTGCTCAGGGTATCCTGATAATGAATATCAGGACTGTCCACACTGTGCAGCATCAGGTTCATGGCCGCGATACGCAACATTGTCGCATCGAAATCAAAACCGTGGAACATATCGTTACTGATATGTTTTCGCTCATCTTCTTGCAACAGGTCACCGGTGTAAATCCGTTCTGTTTTACCTGTCTCGGGGTCTGTCTCTTCGATAATTCCTCCCGGCGACGTATTGGTTTCCATGAGATATTGCATCACCTGGACCAGAAACCCGCCAGTGCCGCAGGCCGGATCGCCTATGACCTCGCTTGGTTTTGGCGCCATCATGTCCACCATCAGGCGGATGATATGCCTGGGAGTACGGAACTGCCCATTGATGCCAGCAGTAGTCAGCTTGCTCAGCAGGTATTCATACAGGTCGCCCTTGGTGTCGCCCTCTGTCAGAGGTAACTGCTCAATCATGTTGACGGCTTTTACCAACAGACTCGGCTTCTGGATCATCAACTGGGCGTCTTTCATGAACTCGGCAAAGGCGGCGCTGGTGGTGGTGGCTTTACGAAAATGCGGAAATACTTGATCGCGCACCAGCGGTAACATAGTGTCAGCGCCAAGATGGCGGAATTGTGACCAACGTAGATTCTGTTCCTTATCCGAAAAACGTCGCTGGAATGACCTGCCGGTTCGCTTCATGCGGTTCTCGTCGCGAGTCTCGTTGATATCGAGAAGGCGTGCGAACATCAAGAAAGTGATCTGCTCAATCACCGTCAACGGGTTGGTAATGCCACCCTGCCAGAACTCGGTCCAAAGCATATCGACCTGGCGTTTCAGTTGTCCGGTAATCATTGTTGCTCCCTCCTGTCAGCCGCACTTTCTCCCTGTTTGCTGATTGGATCAGGCGGCACAAAAATATCCAGAACATCGAGCAGATCATCGATCTCCTCGGGTTTGTTAAAAACGCCATCCAGTCCATTAACATCCACGATGGTAAAAGGCTGTTCATAAAGATGGTCAAGTGTGATTGAACCATGACGCGCGATATGGTTCTGCAGAAGGCTCAGAAAACGGGTTTGTTTTGCAGTCAGTGTAGGATGTTTCTGCGCAAACTCCGTGAAATGGGATGCAACCGCATCGGGGTCGAGACCTACAACAGATCGGATCGCGAACTCAAGAGGCACTACCGTTTCAGAAAAAAATTGCTCCAATACTTCCCGGCTTGCATTAGGACTTTGTACCAATACCAGTGAGATCAATGCCTGGATATCAGCTTCAGAAACCGGAACACCTGCGCGGATTTTCTGCAGGGTCGGGTTGCTGTCGAAGTGCCGCTTGAGTTCCGTTTCGATGATTTGTTGATACGCTTTCATATCAACGGTCTTCAGGTTCGTCGGGCGACGGGAATATTGAACTTCAGCATCACTCTCTGAGACGTCAATAATCTTTGGAGGCAGTGGTGTGGTCCTCGTACGATCGCGATGGTGCATGATTTCGCGTAGCGATTTACGCATGTCTTCCAACTCCAGCACGTTCACGTCATGCCAGAATTCATCAGACTTGATCCTCTTGATGTCCTCAGCCTTCTCACGAACCGGGTTCAGGTGCATCTTGAGAGTGGAAAGATAGTCCATCAAGCTTATCTTGAGATCATCCACAGCGCCTGATTTTTGCAGAACAGCCGTCTGAATACGAGCAATGAGGGAATCCAGCGTATAGGCGTCAGTCCAGCCGCGGATATTACGCCATTGCATGAGCGGCGCAATATCCTGCCTGAGTTTGACAAGGGTTTCAGGCGCAAATTCCTTGAGAATGGCGTCTGTCGATAACGCTCGCTTTTCACGCCATTTCTCCCGAACCGATATGGACTCTTCCGGTAACGCATGGATGTCCTGTTTTATCAGGTCAATCACGGTATCAAAGACAGCCGTTTCACCTTTCTGCAAGGCAATATCGGCAAGCAGCAACCGCTCTTCAAAAACGTTTTGCACCAGGGATTTTGACGATTTGGGGTTGGCCGGACGGTAGCTGGTCTCAAAGCGTTCAAAATTTCCCCAGTGGTCAAAGATACGAAATGCGGTCTTATCCTGGCCGGGACCAAACAGATCTTTACTGAGCCGGGTGCCCCGGCCAATCATCTGCCAGAACTTAACCGGCGATTTAACCGGCTTGGCAAAAACAAGATTGAGTATTTCAGGAATATCGATGCCCGTATCCAGCATATCCACAGAGATGGCGATAGTCAGGTCAGGATTGGTTCCCTCTCCCTTGAAATCATCAATGAGCTGTTCTGCACGCGGGTCATAGTTATCGATAACCTGGCAGACGCGACCACCGTATTGAGGATACATCTCGTCAAACATCTGTCGCAGAAGAACGGCGTGATGATGGTTCCGGGCAAAAATAATGCTTTTGCCGGGCAGATGGCCGATACCGTCATCCAAGCCCTTTTCCATCAGGTTGCGCAGAATGGCCCGGTTGGTATCCTTGTTGTGGATAATTTTGTCTATCTGCTCTGATGAAAAGTCGTATTGGGATGGGTCTTCTCCCTGCTCTTCCAACTCTTCAATTTGCTCACTGGTAAGAATATCGAGTTTAATTCCCTCCCGAAGAAATTGCGTTGTATGCTCATACACCTCAAACGGGACGAGCCAGTCCTCATCTACTGCTGTCTCAAGATCATAATTCGCCGTCGGTAGCAGCCCCTCGCAATCGAACAACCTGAACGTGCTGCGCGTGACAAAATTCACCGGTGTGGCCGTGAGGCCAAGCTGGAGACAATCAAAATAATGGAACATATCTCCATACACGTTATAGATACTGCGATGGGACTCATCAGCAATGATCAAATCGAAGAAACCGACATCGAATGACTGGTACACGTTCTGCATGGCCGGATACGTTGCCAGAAAAATTCGCTCCGGCGCCTGCTTGTTTACCCTGGAGTTGATAATACGGATGGGTTCGGAAGAAAGGAAATCGCTGAATGCGTTTTTGGCCTGTTTTCTCAACTCCCTGCGGTCACAGAGAAACAAGACCCGCTTTACCCAGCCAGCCCGGATGAGAAGGTCAGCAAGGGCAATGGCAACACGTGTTTTCCCGGTTCCGGTGGCTTGAACAATAAGAGCCTTCCGGTGCATATCTGAGAAACGCTCTGAAACTCTCTTGATCGCTTCGATTTGGTAAAGCCTATCGACTATCTCAGCATTTGGTTGAAGCGAGTTGAGAGGTTTCCTGCTCGTTCGCTGAAAATCAGCAAGGTATTGAAGACTGTCCTTGGAATAATAACCATAGATTTTTCGCGGTGGATATCCTGCCGTATCGTCCCAGATCCAGATGTCATAGCCATTGGTATAAAAGATAACCGGACGCTTTCCATGCATTTTTTCAATACCATCAGCATAAAGCTCTGCCTGTTTACGGCCTCGTTCAGGATCAACCGATGTCTTTTTTGCTTCTATCACTGCGAGGGGACTGCCATCATCGTCCCATAGGACGTAATCGGCATAACCCACGCCCGATGGAGTCGGCTGGTGAAGGACTTCCACTTCTCTTCCGACGTTTGTTCTTGTGCCTGCTGACGGTTCGATAGTCCATCCCGCTGTCGCGAGAAGGTTATCGATAATACGAGTCCGTGTTGTAGCTTCGTCAAACTCCAGGACTCCTGCGGCATCTACAACCGGGGCCGTAACAGTGGCAGTCATTCCGGGTTTTTTATCGGAAACGGACGCCTTTTTCCTGGCTGCCTCCAACTCTTGCAACAGCGATTCAAGCTGAGCCTCCTGTGCAGCCAGTTTCTCCATGATCTGGCGCTTTTCACGCATCGAACCCGCTTTTTCGTCGCGATGAGCTTCCTGTAATGGCTGTTTGAATGCAGGGAGGTCCTTGATTTCTCCATTCTCATATTGAACGAAGAACCAACAAGTGAGATCGAACGCTTCACGCAACAGCCACAGCGCTTGTTCTTTTGTTACAACTTCACCATGGGCTGCCTTATTTCCATAGGTACGGAGTGCATGGAGTTTGGTCAAAACAACTTTAGGAGTGATGGCCGTGAATGCTGCATTATTCAATAAATCCAGAAAATTGGATTGCTCTGGCCGTGGCAAACTCCGATCATGATAAATGTCTTTTGTCAAATTCTCGCCAAACAGTCTGAGCTTGACAAGTGCGCTAGCCGGATCGGTATGGACATAAGCTTCTGCAAAACCACCAATATCGGCCAGTTCAGGTTGGCGTGAACGAAGGACCTCAAAATTCCGGGATTTCAATGTGTCGCCTCCGATAGAGCGGTATCAAAAGCAATCCGATTTTTTACGATGACCGGGGCCTCTCGGGGGTCATCAATATTGTCCGTAAGGTCAAGTCGAAGGCGTTTACTGAAATAATAAAGCATGGCGCGGCGTACAGGCACTACCGCTACACCCTTCTCCATAGCAAAGTCCTGCGCGATAACATCCTGCTGACTGATGGAAAGCCTTGGATTCGGACATAATATGACTGAAAAGTATTCCATCCAGTATTTGTCATCCGCTGCATCAATACCTGCCTTATCGAATGATCTGGTATCAAGACAACGAGATAAAACAAAGTCCTTGAATTTACGGTCTATATGGCAGAAAGCTCGAGAATGCCAGCGTAAACCATCATTACCAAAGGCGTGAGGTGAAATACGGCGCCACTCAGGTTCCGGCCTGGTTGAATTCATGGATTGGTATAAGATCTCAATGGATTGCTTTTCACGCACGCATTCCAATAAGGCCTGAAGAACCCTTACGTCTATGCTACGTTGTGGAGTGGGCAGCTTATCCGTGCAGAAAAACGCCATACCCTTACGACCAGTGAAACTATTGCCGGAAGTTGCATTTGCAGTTTTCCATTCCAGGTAACCATCGGCATCGGGGTTAATATATTCAGGTTGGAAGCTGTCTTGAGAAAAATATTTTTTTCGGCTGCGATCATAGTGAATATTATCAGGAGCCCGGTCCTGATAAAGCGCTAAATCCTTTGAAGCCTGAGGCACTGATACGCCGAATTCATTCACTATATCCGAGCGATTAACTCCGCCTTCCCAGAAAAGGCGGAATTCAATGAATTCAAGACGGCGCTCAATTCCCCAGCGCAACTTGTAGACCTCATTTACCACTCGTAGCTATACTCTGAAATATCAGTAGTGTTTCTTTACCCGTAAAGTTTATATACTCATTTTACTGTTGTCAAGTTTTATTTTATTTTCTCCGTAGTATTTCAGAGCTTGAGTGAAAGATATGTGAGTTTTCTCACAAAAACAGGAAGTTCTTGGGTCAAAGGTGGAAAAACCAAGAAATCGGACTTACGCTTATCGGGACTGCATCCCAGGGAGGTCATCCATCTTCTTCAGGCGCCGTTCAAAGCGATCGCAGGGTTCGTCGTTCAGCCAGTTGAGAAATTCCCGCAGCATATCGGCAGTCAATCCCCACACGTAACCGCCATCCCAGTCAAAAGCAAGGGTTGTGCGCGGTTTATCGAGGAAATCAACCGTATGGATGGTATTGACTTCCGGGCGCAACAGCACCCGGACATCGGCAACGATCACCTCTGCCACTTCATGGCTGTTTGCCTGCATCTCAGGCGCCTTGCGGGTCCAGCCCACGTACGGGATTACATGGTGGCCGGCTATGCTCCAGGCGTCATCCAGCCGCCCCATTATGGTGACGACATCCGGGTCAATCCCGAGTTCCTCCTGTGTCTCCCGCAGGGCCGTAGCAGCCAAATCACCATCACCGGCATGAAACACGCCGCCGGGGAAGGAAACCTGCCCGCGATGGCTTGAAACGGTCTCGGTGCGCTTGGTTAAGACAAGCTCAACGGCATCATCCGGGCCCGGCCAGAACAGCAAAAGAACAGCCGCCCGGGAATATTCCCGGGGGAACAGGTGTTCAGGGAAGGTTTGCGGTTCCCGTTCCTCAAGGGCTGATAACCGCTTACGGAACTGTGATGTGAAGCTCATTGATAATTTTGAGAAACAGCAGGGGCAGATTCAGCGCTCTGCCCCTGCTCTATAAATCTCCTGATCCCTTTTCCCTGATCCCTGCTTTCAGCTACTGGCAGCCTTGTCAAACTGTTCCTCTTCCGTGGAACCCGCCAATGCCGTCACCGAAGAACTGCCGCCCTGTATGACGGTGGTCACGTCGTCAAAATAACCGGCGCCCACTTCCTGCTGGTGCGAGGCGAACGTATAGCCTTTTTTCGCCGCGGCAAATTCCGGCTCCTGTATCATCTCGACATAGGCAGTCATGCCCCTGTGTACGTAGTTATGGGCAAGATCAAACATGTGGTACCACATGTTATGAATTCCTGCCAGGGTGATGAACTGGTATTTGTATCCCATCGCCCCCAGTTCACGTTGAAACCTGGCTATGGTGATATCGTCCAGGTTCTTCTTCCAGTTGAAGGAAGGCGAGCAGTTGTAGGCCAGTAGCTGCTCCGGATGCTCCCTGTGGATCGCCTCGGCAAAACGTCTGGCTTCATCCAGGTCCGGAACCGCAGTCTCGCACCAGAGCAAATCCGCATAGGGAGCGTAGGCGAGGCCCCGTGCAATAGCCTGGTCAAGTCCAGCATTGGTAACATAAAACCCTTCCGCGGTACGCTTGCCGGTGACGAAGGCATGGTCCCTTTCATCTATGTCGGAGGTGAGCAACGCAGCGGCGTTGGCGTCCGTCCTGGCCAGTACGATGGTCGGTACCCCCATGATATCCGCCGCCAGTCTTGCCGCCACCAGCTTCTGGATTGCTTCCTGGGTGGGCACCAGTACCTTGCCCCCCATGTGTCCGCATTTCTTGACGGAGGCCAGCTGGTCCTCAAAATGCACGCCGGCAGCGCCGGCTTCGATCATGCCTTTCATCAATTCGAACGCGTTAAGGACGCCGCCGAACCCGGCTTCGGCGTCGGCGACAACCGGCGCAAAATAATCCACATTCCCTTCACCCCGGGCGCACTGGATTTCGTCGGCCCGTTTGAAGGCATTGTTTATACGGCGCACTACCGTGGGAACGGAATCGACAGCATAAAGCGATTGATCGGGATACATGGTCTCCGAGGTATTGCCGTCGGCCGCAACCTGCCAGCCCGACAGGTAGATGGCCTTGACCCCGGCTTTTACCTGCTGCACGGCCTGGCCGCCCGTCACCGCGCCCAGACTGTTGATATAATCTTCGTTATTGACCAGTTCCCATAATTTCTCGGCGCCGCGTCTGGCGAGTGTGTGTTCAATCAATACTGAACCCCTCAATTTCAATACGTCAGCAGCACTGTAGTCGCGCTTGATGTTTTTCCAACGCGGGTTCTCCGCCCAATCCTGTTCAATCCGCCTTATTTCATCAGTCATCTGGTAGTCCCCTTAGCAAAATGAAAACGGTCAATATACACTTTCTGTGTGTTGCCTGCAAACCACCCGGGACTTACCATGCAAGACATGTGAAACAACGATATTGGAAGTCATATCCTGTTACGCTATCATTAGCAAAACACCCGAACAAAACCGGAATGTCTGAAAAAACACACGAGCGTTACAACGAAGACCTGGCGCTGCTCGAGGCCAAGCCGAAGCTGAAACGCCCTCCCCTCTACAAGGTCATTCTGCTGAACGACGATTACACGCCCATGGAATTTGTCGTGCATATCCTGGAAATATTCTTTTCCAAGGACCGGGAGACCGCAACGCGGATCATGCTGGAAATACATACACGCGGCATGGGAGTGTGTGGCATATTCACACATGACATTGCCCAGACCAAAGTCGTACAGGTAAATCATTACTCGAAAGAACATGAACATCCGTTAAAATGTACAATGGAGAAAGCCTACTGATACCAAAAAGCCGCCATGCTCGATAAAGATTTGGAACAGACATTGAATAATGCGTTCCGCGATGCCCGCGATAAACGCTATGAATTCGTGACGGTTGAGCATTTGTTACTGGCTTTACTGGACAACCCTGCCGCGCTCAGGGTATTGAAGGCCTGCGGCGCCGACCTGGAAGAACTGCATACCGAAATTACGCGTTTTATCGAGGATAATTCCCCGCGTCTGGGTGATAACGACGAGCATGAATCCCAGCCCACCCTGGGCTTTCAACGGGTGTTCCAGCGCGCCGTGCAACACGTGCAGTCTTCCGGCAGAAAGGAAGTCAGCGGCGCAAATATCCTGGTCGCCATCTTCGGCGAACGCGAATCCCATGCCGCGTTTTTCCTGCACCAGCAAAATGTCGCACGACTGGATGTGGTAAATTACATCGCCCACGGAATCAGCAAAAGCCAGGAAGATGAATCCGGCGCTTCGTCCGAAGCCGATAACTACGATGAATCAGGCCAGGATGAAAGCGGTAAAAATCCCCTGGAAGCCTACACGATTAACCTGAATCAACAGGCGGAACTCGGCAAGATCGACCCGCTGATCGGGCGCGAACACGAAGTGCAACGGACTATTCAGATCCTTTGCCGGCGGCGCAAGAATAATCCCCTCTTCGTAGGTGAAGCAGGCGTGGGTAAAACCGCCATTACCGAAGGTATCGCCAAACAGATAGTTGATAAAGAAGTACCGGAAGTGCTGCAGGACTGCACAATTTTTTCGCTGGACATGGGTGCAGTACTGGCCGGGACCAAGTATCGCGGTGATTTTGAGAAGCGGTTCAAGGGTGTGATCGCCGAACTCATGAAGTATGAAGGCGCCATACTGTTTATCGATGAAATTCATACTATCATCGGCGCAGGCGCCGCCTCAGGCGGCGTTATGGATGCGTCCAATATCATCAAACCGGTCCTGGCGTCCGGTGACATCAAGTGTATCGGTTCCACCACCTACCAGGAATTTCGCGGTATTTTCGAGAAGGACCGGGCACTGGCGCGACGTTTCCAGAAGATTGATGTAGTCGAACCTTCAATCGAAGAGACCATCAAGATCTTACAGGGATTGAAATCCCGTTTCGAAGAACACCACGAGGTGCGTTATACCAACCAGTCGTTACGCTCTGCAGCGGAACTGTCGGAACGCTATATCACCGACCGCCACCTGCCGGACAAAGCCATCGACATGATAGATGAGGCCGGTGCTTCACAACGTCTGTTGCCGGTTTCAAGACGCAAAAAAACCATCGGCGTCCAGGATATTGAAAACATTATCGCCAAGGTCGCGCGCATCCCGCCGAAAACGGTAACCACCTCACACCGCGACATCATGAAGAACCTTGAGCGCAACCTCAAAATGGTCGTCTTCGGTCAGGACAAGGCTGTCGGGAGCCTGGCCACGGCCATCAAGATGGCGCGTTCGGGACTGGGCAACCCGGAACAGCCGATTGGCGCGTTCCTGCTGGCCGGGCCTACCGGGGTGGGGAAAACGGAAATCAGTAAACAACTGGCCATCGCCATGGGTATCCAGTTGATCCGTTTTGACATGTCCGAATACATGGAGCGTCACACGGTTTCCCGCCTGATCGGCGCACCTCCGGGGTACGTTGGTTTTGACCAGGGCGGTTTGCTGACTGACGAAGTTAATAAACACCCCCATTGCGTACTGCTCATGGACGAGATGGAAAAAGCCCATCCGGATGTCTTTAACCTGATGCTGCAGGTCATGGACCACGGCACCCTCACCGATACCAACGGCCGGCATGTGGATTTCCGCAACGTAATCATCATCATGACCACCAACGCCGGGGCGGAGCGCATAAGCCGGGCATCCGTGGGTTTCACCCAGCAGGACCACAGCTCGGACGCCATGGAAGCCATCATCAAGACCTTCAGTCCGGAATTCCGCAACCGCCTTGACGCCATCATCGAATTCAACGCCTTGGACCATAAGACCGTACTCAACGTGGTAGACAAGTTCCTGGTCGAATTACAGGCGCAACTCGATGACAAAAAGGTCGTCATCGACGTTGATGAAGCTGCCCGCCTGTGGCTGGGCAGTCACGGTTACGACAAGATCATGGGCGCCCGGCCCATGGCGCGTCTCATCCAGGAAAAGATCAAGAAGCAACTGGCGGAAGAACTGCTGTTCGGCAAACTGCTGCACGGAGGCCATGTCATCGTCTCGGCCGAAGACGATGAACTCACCATCGAGATCGAGGAGAAGGAAACGGAAACTGCAATACTTTAGCAATATAAAAAAACAATAAATCCAATGCAAATCGATCCTAAGCACTGCAGACTCGTCGAATTATTATCCAATCGCCTTTTCAAGATACCGCAATACCAACGGGCTTGATGAATGCTTATCCGGCGTATAAAATTAAGCAATATTCTTTCGTTTGGCCCTGACGTACAGGAACTTGAGCTAAAACCTCTGAACGTGCTGATCGGACCAAATGGGTCCGGTAAATCCAATGTCCTCGAAGCAATCCGGCTACTGCAGGCCGCGCCGACGGACCTGGCTGCGCCTATCCGAGAGGGGGGAGGCATCAGCGATTGGATATGGAAGGGAAAACCAGCAGCAGCGTCCTTACGGATAGAAGTTATTTTGACTAATCCCCGCGGCCAACCACTGCGTTATCATCTTTCTTTTGCTGAGCGCGGCCAACGCTTCGAGTTAATTGAAGAAAAGATAACAAACGAACAGCCGCTTCCAGGACACGATAAGCCGTATATCTATTACGAGTTTTCCGGGGGGAAAGCCACCCTGAACTACCGGGATACCGAATCCAAAGGCAAAGATCGGGAGTTACGGCTTGAAGAGGTTGATCCCACGCAATCGACCCTGGCTCAGCATAAAGATCCACATCACTACCCCGAACTTACATATCTTGGAAGGGAATTAGGCAGGATGCGTCTGTATCAAGAGTGGTCATTCGGACGATACACGCCTCCCAGGATGCCCCAGAAGCCCGATCTTCCCAACGATTTTCTTACAGAAGATGGCAAAAATCTGGGACTGGTACTCAATCGAATGATGGGAGACGTTGAAGTTAAGCAACGCCTCATCAGCGCCCTGCGTAACCTCTATGAGGGCGTATCAGACTTCCATGTAAACATCGATTTCGGTACTGTCCAGGTTTTTTTGCATGAGGGTGCCATCACTGTGCCTGCAACCAGGTTATCGGACGGTACGTTACGGTATCTCTGTCTCCTGGCTATTCTTTGTCACCCTGCCCCGCCTCCTCTGGTTTGTCTGGAAGAACCGGAACTTGGCCTGCATCCTGATATTATTCCAGGTCTAAGCGAACTGTTAAAAGAAGCATCTCAACGGTGTCAGTTGATCGTCACTACGCACTCGGATACTCTCGTCGATGCACTGACTGACATACCTGAAAGTATTATCATCTGTGAGAAAAATAACGGACAAACGACATTGAGACGCCTGAATAAGGAAGAAATCTCCCATTGGCTGGACCAATACCGGCTTGGAGAACTCTGGAGTTCAGGTGAACTCGGGGGAAACCGCTGGTGAATGTGAAGATATATGTGGAAGGTGGAGGCGATAGGAGAGAGTTGCAGGCAAGTTGCCGGAAAGGTTTCAGCGCCTTTTTCGATAAGACGGGATTGGCCGGCCGGATGCCGAAAATCATCGCTGGTGGAGGCAGGAAAAAGACATTCGATAAATTTCGTCACGCCTTTAACAAGGCCGCATATAATGAATTTATCGTCTTGTTGGTTGATAGTGAAGAACCCGTCCTCAAAAATTCCGGCCCCTGGTTACATCTGAAAAACCGCGACAAATGGGATAAGCCACCGGAGGCCAGGGATGATAACGCCCACCTGATGGTGCAGTGCATGGAAACCTGGTTTCTTGCAGACAAGGACTCTTTGGCAGCTTTTTTCGGAAACGGTTTTAACGGCAATGCTCTTCCGAAGCGGCCAGATATCGAAAACATACCGAAAGACGATATCACCAGCGGTCTGAAAAAGGCGACAACCCGATGCGACCCGAAAGGCATATATAATAAAGGAGACCACTCATTCGCTATTCTCGCCCAGCTGAACCCCGATAAAGTCACAGGAGTCTCACCCCATGCAAACCGGCTTGTTGACACTTTGTTAGCTAAGGCATCGGCAAGATAGATAAAATGGTTGTCCGACCGCTGCCAGTGCCGCGCGGGCTGCCTCAAACACCGCGTAATAAGCGCGATTACAGGCATCTTCAAATGCCCCATCCTCCAATAATACATGGGTGGCATGAAGTCTTTGATGGGCTCGTTTCAGATATTGTTCCGGTGTCATACCCCTCCCATCAACTGGATTCCATCACCGGCTACACTACGATAAAAGTCAGGGTTGTTCTTGTTGTTCGGATAGCGGAGATCGTCTTCCCATACCAGTACCGCAGAGATGCTGATAAACGTTTGTGCGATCACCTCTGTCCTTACAACCGATAATCGCATTTGCAGATTGAAATGGGTTTCATCGCCCGGATCAGCGCCAGCCAGAACTACAGCCAGGTCCACGTCACTGTCAGCATGGAAATCCCCGCGTGCATAACTGCCATAGAGTAACACCCGGGAAACCGGCGGTAACATCGCCTCAGGCAGTCGGGACAGAAACATGTCTATGGCGTTTTTTATTGCAGGCGCCCTCCAGCCCGTCCCGCTCGCGCCATTCACCATGTTATTCATGCTGATATGATAGCTACACCGACAGACGTGTCAAGACAACAGACAGCCTGCCGTCACTGCATACTACCCTATCACTCTGTATTCTCAGTATTCTCTGTGTCCTCTGTGTCCTCTGTGTCCTCTGTGTCCTCTGTGGCTACCAGTTCGTCGGTAAGTTCAAGCAGTTGTCCGGATTCGTCGCCGGGCAGTGCTTCCACGTCTCGGAGTTTCCTTTCCATCGCCCGGGTGCGCACCCCGGTTTGATCTATCGTGTTGGACGCCGTATCCAGTTGTCTTTTGACCCGGGTCAAAACCTCTCCGAACTTGCCGAACTCGGTCTTGACGGCTGCCAGTATCTGCCAGACTTCGCTGGAACGCTTTTCTATGGCCAGGGTGCGAAAACCCATGCGCAGGCTGTTCAGTATCGCCGACAGGGTGGTCGGACCGGCGACGACCACCCTGTGGGCATGCTGGAGTTTTTCCAGCAGGCCGGGTTGTCTGAGCACTTCCGCATACAGGCCCTCCGTGGGCAGAAACATGATGGCAAAGTCGGTGGTCGCCGGCGGCGCAATATATTTATCCCCTATATTTTTTGCGGAAAGCTCGATGGCGCGGGTCAGGGATTTCATGGATTGCTCGACTGCATCCGTATCCGCGCTCTCCGTGGCGTTGAGCAGACGCTGATAATCTTCCTGTGGAAACTTTGCATCGATCGGCAACCAGACGCTATCCGCCATATCCGCACCGGCGCCGGGCAGGCGGATGGCATACTCGACGACTTCCGCGGTTTCGGGGCGCACCTTGACATTGCGTTCGTACTGGTCCGGAGCAAGCATCTGCTCCAGGATGGCGCCGAGTTGTACCTCACCCCAGGTGCCGCGCGCCTTGACATTGGTCAGCACCCGTTTGAGATCACCCACGCCGGTGGCCAGGTTCTGCATTTCACCCAGCCCGCGCTGTACCGCCTCCAGCCGCTCGCTGACAAGTTTAAAAGAGTCGCCAAGACGCTTCTCAAGGGTGCTTTGTAATTTCTCATCCACCGTATGGCGCATCTGTTCGAGTTTCTTGTCATTGCTGTCCTGCAGGGCCTTCATCTTTGTATCCAGCGTGTCCCTGAGCTGGCCTATCCTGGTCTCATTTTTATCGCTCAGTTCCTTGATGCGTTGCTCGACGGCGTCGAGGCGCGTCTGCTGGGACTTGTTCATCTCGCTGATTACTTTGATAACACTGTCGTTGGCGTCCTTCTGGGTCTTGGCGACTTCCTGCCGCAGGCTGCGGGCGCTGTCAGTAGCCTCCTCCCTGTTCGAACGAAATTCCTCGCGCAGGACTTTTTCCGCAGACCCCTTGCGATTCGACGACAATCGGCCAAGAATAACGGCCAGCAATACGATGATCAGGACGGATGCGGACAGCAGCAGCCATGCCGGTAGCGTAATCATGCCATGCGGCCACTCTCTGCCGGATACAAGGTGGATGATGCGATTATCAGGTTTGCCATCTGCTAATTGTACTATTAAAACAGGGTTATACTAACAACCGGCAATTATCGGGAATCATACCAATGAACAATAGCTTCGCGGGATGGCGCTTCAACATGCACGATACCCTGTGCGACAGGGACAAGGTTACGGTGCGCTGGTCCGCGTCCGGCCGGCACGTAAACTCGTTCATGGGAGAGGAACCCACCGGTTCGGAAGTCGAATTGTCCGGGATATCCATCTACCGGATCGAAAACAACAGGATCACCGCAGACTGGGTGACACCGGACAACCTTGGTTTTTTGACACAGATAGGGGTATTGAACCCCGTTACTATGACCGGTGAGTAACGATTCTCCTTAATTCCAACAATCCGGGTCAGGCAGCAGGACCCGGCGCCTTCCACGGGTATTTTCGGTTATACTCCGGAACATGCATGTAACATCGGAAAGCACACCCGTCCAATCCATAATGCCTGTTGTCTTCATCGGCCACGGCAGCCCTGCCAATGCCCTTGAGGACAATGAGTCCACCCGGGCCTGGCGCCGTATCGTCAACTCGATGGAACGTCCCAAAGCCATACTGGTCATCTCGGCCCACTGGTACACGCACGGCTGCGCGGTAACCGCCATGGAAAAGCCGGAAACAATCCACGATTTCGGCCCGCCCCTGCCGGCGCCGTTATTCGACCTTTATTACCCTGCGCCGGGGAGTCCCCAACTGGCGCATCGGGTAAGTGAACTGCTGGATCCGCACCCCGTTCAGATGGACCGGTCGTGGGGGCTGGACCACGGTACCTGGTGTGTCCTGATCAAGGCTTTTCCGGATGCGGATATCCCGGTTGTCCAGCTCAGCCTTGACCTGAGTCAACCGCTACCCCGGCACTACGAACTGGGACAGCGCCTGCGTCCTTTGCGGGAAGAGGGAATCCTGATTATGGGCAGCGGCAATATCGTGCATAACCTGGCCTTGATGGACTGGCTGAACCCCGCTGCTCCCGCCTTTGACTGGGCGGTACGGTTCAACGACCGGATAAAGGAACATGTCCTGGAAGATAATCCGCAAGGCGTCTGCGAATACCGGCGCTACGGTCAGGATGCGGCCCTTTCGGTACCTTCAGCAGAACATTTATGCCCACTGCTGTATACCATGGGCGCCCGCGCAGATGCCGATGAGGTAACACTCGAAACTGATTTTATCGTGCACAAATCACTGAGCATGACCAGCGTGGTATTCCAAACAGGGAATTAACCTGACTGAATGACAGGCGCGACTGCATATAAACGCTGGTGGATGTTCGCCCTCGCCAGCGCATTTTTCTTTTTTATCACGGCGTCCACCTTCAGTTCACTGGGGGTCGTGCTGCCCTACATGATCGAGGAGTTTTCCTGGACCTGGTCCCAGGCCGGCACGGGGTTTTCCCTGCTGGCATTGCTGGTGGGACTGGCAGGCACCCTCCCCGCCTGGACCATCCGGCGCTTCGGCATCAAGGCGACCTACGTAATCGGTTCCGTAACCATGGGCTGCGGCTTCGTCCTTATTTCCACCGGTTCCTGGTTATACCAGTACTGGCTCGGCGCGAGTCTGCTGGGCCTGGGCTATGCCCTGTGCGCGACGGTGCCGGGTATCCACCTGATCAACGACTGGCTGCCCGACAGGCGTTCATTCGCCATCGGCCTGTACATGACTCTGGGCGGACTGGGCGCGGTCGCCGGCCCGCCGATCGTAACCATCATCGTCACCCATACGGATTCCTGGCGGGTTCACTGGTGGTCCATGGCCGCGGCCGTCCTGGCGCTCACGGTGCTCGCCTTCGCCTTCATCAATAACCGGTCTTCGGAAAATGACGAGGCAGATGCCGCAAACACTCCGGGTGAAGAGAAGACCTCCGACAAGGTGTTCAAGACGAAAACTGACTGGCGCTACCGGGACGCACTGCGCACGCCCCAGTATTACGTGATTGTCGCCGCCCTGACGCTGACATTGTTCTGTACCCTGACGATGAACAGCTGGGCCTTTACACATCTTGGCATGCTGGGCATATCGACGGCACTGGCCACGCTGGCCCTCAGCGCCGACGGCGCGGTGAATGCCATGTCCCGCGCCCTGGGAGGCATAATCGCCACCCGGATTGATCCCAAATGGCTCCTGGTCACGGCGTTAATCGGCGAGATGATCGGCATGGTTGCCCTCTCTGTCGCCGACAATCCGGCAGCTCTCGTTATCTTTGCGGTCGGTGAGGGTTTCGGTTTCGGCATGTGCTTCCTGGCTACCGCCCTGCTGCTGCTGAATTACTTCGGAGAGAAAGACAACCCGGAAATACTCGGCACCATGAACTTCATGACTACAATTGCCATGCTTGGGCCCATCGTTGCAGGCTATATCGGCGACAAGGCGGGCGGTTTTTCCATGGCGTTCCAGTTGAATGCGGCGCTGATGCTGATCGTTATCATCGCCGTTGCCGTAATGAAACCCCCGCGGCAGCAACAGCAGGATTAAAATCCTGACCGGGTAACGCTTTACCCGGTTCGCATCCTGTCCCTGCGGATGCGCCAGCTGTCGATAAATACCGCGATAATTATCACACCCCCTGTGATCAGGCGTTTGGCAGGTTCCGAAACGCCGAGCTGCGCCAGCCCGTTCTGTAATATCGCAATGATAAGCACCCCTGCGAATGCCCCGGCAACGCTGCCGCGTCCTCCCATCAGGCTGGTACCGCCTATGACGGCCGCGGCAATTGCCGCCAACTCCATGCCGGCGCCCGCGTTCGGGTCGGCTGCCCCCAGGTAAGCGGCATTGAATATGCCGCCAAGACCTGCCAGCGCCCCTGATACGGCCAGCACAACCATACGGTAAAGCTTAGTATCAATGCCGGACATCCTTGCGGCCCGGGTGTTGGCGCCCACGGCTACGATATGACGTCCGGGTACTGTCCTGGTCAAAATGAACTGGGCCGCAAAAACGGTCGAAAGCGCAATTACGAGCGCCGGGGAGACGCCCGTCCCTGAAATCGGCAGCGCGAGTTTCTGAATCGACGCACCGATATACATGGTCTGTGAGTCCGTAGTGATATAGGCCATGCCGCGGGCCATTTCCAGCATGCCCAGGGTAACGATAAAGGAAGGCAGGGCCAGGTATGCCGCCAGGATACCGTTCACCGAGCCACAGATTATGCCTGCGCCAATTGCCAGGAAACATGCGGTAACGATGGAAAAATCCCAGTTCATCATTGCCATGCCGACTATCGTGGCGCAGAATCCCAGGACAGAACCGACGGACAGGTCGATACCGCCGACTATCAGCACAAGTGTCATGCCGACGGTGACCACCGTCAACGCCGGCAACTGGTTAAGAATTGTCCTGAGGGTGACAAGTGAAAAAAAGTTGTCCGCGGCCAGGCCAAAAAAAATAACCAGCAGGATCAGGGAGGCAAAAATAAAATTTTCCTTTACGAGTGATCTCATAAGACTGGAATTCTCATGTTGTAACCCGGGGAATAACGCCTGGCCGTATCCGCTCTAATGCACATGCGGGGTGCGCGTTGCGAATTCCCTGAAACAGGCTGCCAGTATCTCCGTCTCGGACCAGTTATCCGCTGTGAATGTTTCTACCAGCTTGCGCCTGGATAATACGAATATGCGATCGCCCACTGCCATGAGTTCCTCAATTTCGCTGGAGGTAAACAGTATGGTCTTGCCCTCATGGCGCAAATCGAACATCAGGTTATAAATCATGTTTTTCGTGCCGACGTCGATCCCTCGCGTGGGTTCGTCAAACAGGAATATGTCCGAATTACAGTACAGCCACCTGGCAATCAGTATTTTTTGCTGGTTCCCTCCGCTGAGCTGATCTATATCCTGGTCCAGGCCGTCACATTTAACGCTCAACTCTTCGACCAGCTTTTCCGCGGCAGCGGCCTCACGCCTGTTATCAAGCAGGGACATCGAAGCAACACCTTGCAGGTCTCCGGGTACCATCATGTTTGTCAACACCGGATGACCCGGGTACAAGCCCATGGATTGCCGGTCTTCGCCCAGGTATGCCATCCCTGATCTTTTTGCCGTTCCCGGGTTGCTGATACGCACTTTTTCGCCTGCCGAGTGCCGGCTGATAGCGCCGCCCGTCAACGGGGTCAGACCGAACAGGGCATTCAACAACTCGCTGCGACCCGAACCTGATAACCCGGCGATACCGATTATCTCTCCCGCCCGGGCCGTGAAACTTATCTCATGGGGCAGTTCTTCAGTGGTTATGTGCTCCACTTCAAGAACAGGTTCCGGTGTCTGCGCGGCGGCGCACCGCGCGGTTTTGTTTCCGGTTTGAAAATCGCCGCTCATGTATTCCATAAGCTCGGCTACGCCCATGGAACCGGCGGGAGCGGTAGTTACGATACGCCCGTCCCTGAGAACGGTAACGTTATCCGATACCTCCAGTACGTCCTGTAAGCGGTGACTGATGTAAATAACCGATGTCCCGGACGCAGCCAGCCCGGTGACGATTTCGTGCAGAACAGAGGCTTGTTGTGCCGTGAGGGCGGCAGTCGGCTCATCCAGGATCAGTACCCTGCAATCCAGGAAGACCGACTTGGCAAATTCCAGCAACTGGCGCTCAGCCAGGCCCAGTGTCCCGGTGCGCGTGTCCGGGTCGAGAGACCCCAGGCCGACACGCTGCAGTATCGAACGGGTTCGCTGTTCGAGTTCCTGACCGGAGATAACGGAACAACTATGCGGCAACTTGCGCAAGGCGATGTTTTCCGTAACGCTCAGGGGATTGATCAAACTCAATTCCTGCGCGGCACAGGAAATACCGGCCTCAAAAGCGTCTTTCGGACCGGACGGTTCGTATTCAACCCCGTCCAGGGTTATCATGCCGTTGTCCTTGCTGACAAAGCCGGCCAGGATACTGCCGAACGTGGTCTTGCCGGCGCCATTCTCACCCACGAGTCCATGTATTTCCCCGCGCTTGACGGTCAGGTTGATACCAGTCAGGACCGGGACTGAAAACGACTTGTGAAGGTTTTGAATACTTAAACGAGCCGCCGCCATCCCCTGGTTACTCTATGGAGGTTCCGGTGATCAGGTCAACAGGAGTTGTCTTGTCTTCCAGGGGCAAATCGGACTGCAAGGCCTCCAGCGCGAATTCGATGCCGTACACGGCCAGCAGGTCCGCATGCTGGTCTATGGTTGCCAGGACGTTGCCGCCCCTGATGAGGTCGTGCAGCGCGCTGATATTGTCAAACCCGACTATCTGCACCTGGTCTTCCTTGCCGGCCTGCGAGACGGCCGCCGCCGCGCCCAGCGCCATGTTGTCGTTGCTGCACAAAATCGCAGCCAGGTCGGGATGTTGCACCAGGATCGCAGCCGTTACCGTGACTGCCATCGTCTGGTCCCACTGCGCGCTTTGTTGCGCCACGATATTCATCCCCGCATCTTTCATCGCCTTTCTGAACCCTGCGGTGCGCCGCTGCGAATTAAACGCCGTAGGCACGCCCTCCAGTATCGCGACCTGGTCTCCGGGCGCCAGTTTTGACGCCAGGTGTGTGCCGACCATTTCGGCGCCCAGGAAATTATCCGGTCCGACAAACGGGATTGTTAAGCCGTATTCACTGAGTATGTCTTTTTCCAGCCGGTTATCTATGTTGATAATGATAATACCGGCCGTTTCCGCGCGCGCCAGCGCCGGAACAACTGCTTTCGAGTCCGCCGGCGAGATGACGATGGCGTCCACGTTCGAGGCTATCATCTGGTCAATCAGGGCAACCTGCTGGGCGAGGTCCACTTCATTCTTGATCCCGTTGATTACCAGGTCGTAACGCTCATCATTTAACTCCTGGTGGGCTCTGGCCCCATCCGCCATGGTGACAAAAAACTCGTTTGCCAGGGATTTCATGACAAGGGCAATCGTTGGACGATCCGCGCCCGGGGCGGAACCCTGGGCAGTTTGTTCGGAATCCGCGCAGGATATTGCAACAGACAGATACAGGAGGGCTGCCGGAAATTTCAATGTTTGCCGCATAAGATAACCCGTAGTCCGCATAATAGTTTGCAACATAGTCTACCGGGCACATATTATAACAAACGTCGCATCGACTGCCGTTCAAACAGGAGGGGTCATGTTGAGAAGGTTACTTATTTTATCCATAGCCGTTTATATGTTTACCGGCGTGGTTGCCGGTGTTGCACGAGGCGAGGACCGTATCAAAATCATTTTTGATACCGACTTTGTCATGCCTCCTTACGATGACAGCATGGCGCTGATGTTGGCGCTGCAGTCCCCGGAATTCGAAATCCTGGGCATTACCACCGTGGCCGGTAACGACAGCGTGGAGCGCGCCACGTCAGATGTTTTACGAATGCTTGAAATAGCAAAGCAGTCTGACATACCGGTATACAGGGGCGCAGATATGCCGCTGGTCCACGAAAAAAGTGATTTTGCAGTGCGTGAATACGGTAACTGGTATTCCGACGAACCAGCGCCGGTCCCTCCCGGCGGTTACGCCGAAAAAAAAGCGGAAGCTGAAAGTGCGGCATCCTTTATGGTCAGGTCGGTTCTGGAAAACCCGGGAGAGATCACGCTTGTTGCCATAGGCCCGTTGACCAATGTTGCCCAGGCAATCCGGGCAGATGCCGGGGTTGCCGAAAATGTGAAGCGGCTGGTCATTATGGGGGGAGCGATAGCGATTCTTCCGGATGGTGGCGGCAATATTACGCCAAACGCGGAGTTCAATTTCTGGGTAGACCCGGAAGCCGCGTATACCACGCTTCGCTCGGGCATACCGATTGATTTATCTCCGCTCAACGTATCCCGAAAGAGTTCGTTATCCAATGCCTGGTATGAACAAATAGTGGCAACGGATACCCCGCTGACCCGGCTTCTGAAAAATACCCTGGGGCAGCATTTTGCAAAAGAGCCGGACCGGATTTATTTCATGTATGACCAGATTGCCGTCGCAAGCCTCATCGACCCCACCCTTGTCACCAGGGAGCGGTTATATGTCGACGTTGATATTCACCATGGGATCAACTATGGCGTATCGGTTGGGGGGCGCAACTTGTGGCCCGGCGCTGAAGGAGCCGCACAGCTTGACGTCCAGTACGAACTCGACTGGCCCCGCTTCATCAACCTGTTTATAGAACGGATTGGAAGTCCGCTCCGCGGAATTGGGAATTAGGAATTCGTAATTTTACAGGGTTTGCATATTTGTATAGAATCGTTTCTAGTAATAAATCAAGCGTGTTGCCATAGAGGTCCTGCAGCAGATATCAACCTCAAATAACCCTTTGCTCATGCTGGAAATATTTACAGACATACAAACATTGCTTGCGCTGGGAGGGCCGATAGTAGCGATTTTACTCGTTGCCTCCATATTCGGGCTGGCGTTGACCCTGCGGAAGTTTCTGCAGTTCTCAAAAGCAAGTGAACCCGTACTCAAGCGACTTTACCTGGCCGTGGAACAGTGGCACAGCGGAGAACAAAACAGCGCGCTCGCCATCATCAACAGTTCATCGCTGACGATTGCACATGACCTGCGTTTCGTACTGGAACAGCATTCCAGGGTGGACGGCGATTACCTCTACGATGAAATATTACGGCGCTCATCGGAATTCATACGTGAGTATGCGCGGAACCTCAGGATACTCGAATTGATTTATACCCTCGCGCCCGTGCTCGGGCTGCTGGGTACCGTTCTCGGCATGATAGATGCGTTCCGGGGCCTGGCGGGCAGCGCTGGTTCAGCGGCGGAATCTGCTGCGCTGGCCGGTGGCATCTGGGAAGCGTTACTGACAACGGCAGTAGGGCTCTCCATAGCGATCTGTTTTGCCATATTGCATACATTGCTCGAGTCAAAACTGGAAGTGCTCACCAACCAGGTGAATGACGTATTCAGCCGGGCGCTGACACTGCCGGTTTCTTCCTCGTAATGCACACGGGTCCGGGGACTTTCCCTGTTTTGAAGTACCAACGGCGCAACAGGCGTTTGTCGCTGACGCCGCTCATAGACTGTGTGTTTATCCTGCTGGTTTTTTTCATGCTGCAGACAAATTTTTTCCGCCCGCACACTGTTGATTTTGCCAAAGCTGGCGGCGCGTCCGGCGCCGTATCGGATACGCAAACGGTTTCGGTTGAAATACATGAAAACGGCGCCATCTGGTTGAACGGCACAGCTACCGATATCGAATCCCTGCAAAAGTTCGCGTCCGGTATCATTTCTCCGGACAATACGCGTGTGGTGCTTGGCGTTGACCCCGGGGTGGTACTGCAACGTGCGGTAGACATAATGGATCTGTTCAACCGCCACGGTATTTCCAGTATCTCAATGACCGCTGCACAACAATTCGATTGAAACGGGGCCAGGCATCAGGTGCGCAGGACAAGGCAACGTTCCAACTTCCGGCTTCCGCAACATCGCTTCGTAAGAAGCGGCAAGCAGCGGGAAGAGAATGTGATCCCCATGATAAACGTAATATTCCTGCTGCTGCTCTACTTTATGGTGGCAGGGAACCTGGATTCCGACTTTGATATCGACCTCCCTGTATCCACCCTGAGCACCAGGACAGAGGCAAACACTCCTGTCGTAAACGTGGAGCGTAACGGGAACATCTGGTTTGAATCCCGCAATATGGATATCACCGGGTTGACGGCGGAACTTGCCGGGACCACCGGTAACGGGAAACTCAGGATTCATGCAGACGCCAATGTAGACGCGCTTGTGATCTCGAACATAATGAAGGCTGCGGCTCAAGCCGGCATCTTCCGCTTCGCCCTGGTTACACAAAGCCGGGTTGATGCCCCTTAGAACGACATGTCGCGCCCGGTTAAAATTTTGATTGCCTGGGTCTCTTTGCTGCTATGCTCATCCATAATACACGCCCTGGTGATATGGCACACAGGCCTGAGGATTGAGCCGGATGTGCCCCCCGCCCCTGAAAACGAACAGGAAATCCTTATCGAACAGGTACCTGAGACAACGGCCCGGCAACCTGTGGTCCCCGAAGAGCAGCTTGAATTTGAACAGGAACTGGAGTTCGAGCCGCCGGATATCCTGGTTGCGCCCAAGGCGGCAATACCGCCTCCGCCTGATGCCATCCTTGCCCTCAGGGCGCAGGGTCAGGGTTTTCAGGGTATTGACGTCCCCCGGGGTTTAGCTCTTGTTTCGATCAGTGAAGGCAGTGGTTACGGCGGGTTCAAGACCGGCGCCGGTAACGGTCTTGGAGACGGAACGGCCCGCTTCGTACCATACATAGCCGGCTTGCGCGAGGCAGGTCTGGATGTTGTTTTCTGCATCGATGCGACGGGTTCGATGGGGTGGGTTATCGACGAGGTAAAAACCCGCATTGAAGATATTACCCGTTTTGTGCGATCCCTGGTGCCCGTAGCCAGGTTCGGGATAGTTGCTTACCGGGATAACAACGACCCGGAATTTTTAACCCGCGCGCAAGCGCTGACGTACAGCACGGTAAAACTCCGGAAATTTCTCTCTGGCCTGAAGGCGGATGGGGGTGGCGACCGGGTAGAGGCAATTGACAGCGGGTTGGCCGATGCCATCAAGCTCTCCGGTTGGCGGATTGGCGCACGCAAGGTCATTATACTGGTGGGCGACGCCCCTGCCGGACAACAACGTATCGGAAATGTCATTCAGATGGTTGAACAGTTCAGCCGTTCCGGTGGAACCGTATCCACTCTTGACGTCAGTGATCAGGCCAATCCCCAACTGCTGGAAGCCAAGCTGGGTCATGAGCTTCCGCGTCACCTGTATCGTAATGCGCCGATGCCGGAGTTCCTGCGGATCAGTGAAGCGGGCCGGGGCGATGCTGCAACACTGGATGGCGAAATAAAACTGACCAAACGCCTGGTAAAACTGATCATGGGGGATCAGTTCGCTGCGGAGATGCAGGCGTTACTCGATGAGCTATAGAGCCGCATCACTATGGTGACAAAACCATGAAAGCAGGTCGGGTAACAGCCGGGATGCTGGCCGTACTGATCGCGGTAACGCCGGCGGCGGCCGCCGCTGATGACAGGGATATCATAGCAATCGTACGCGACTTTCATGCACAACTCATGACCGTCCCGGATGCATCTCGCGTAGCTCGCATCGCAGCAGATCTGGGTCCCGTCATCGATGAGGTGCGCAAGACACCGAGACTGGAAGAACTCGAAACATTGCGGGAGCTTCTCGGAGCCATGGAAACGCGCACCGGGCAGATCCTGGCGGCTACGGAACGTAAAACAGGACAGGGCGAGGCTGCTCTTGAGCGCCTCTACCGCTCACAGGCGTGGGACGATCTGAGTTTCGCCGAAGCTGCGTTTATCTACTGGTCGGCATGGATTGACCTTGAAATTGCCCGGCAATCCCTGTCAGGCCGGGAAAGTATTCTGGCGCGCGCACGCAAGGGATTCCAGACAGCTTCATTGCAACTGTTCCGGCCGCAACTCTTTTATGGAGGATGGCTGGGTATCGGTTATGTCGACCTGGAACTGGGCCACACTGCCCGCGCCCGGCAGATCTTCGGAAAACTGGATGAAGCAGTGTCTGCGCTGCCGGATTCACCGGTCAAAGATGCCATATCTATGGAACTGCTGCTGCAGGAATTGCGTTTGGGTGACGTTACTGCTGCCGCCGCCGGTAAGGACATTAGCGCCGACCAGGCGCAAATGCTGCGCAGGGAATTATTCGCCATATTGCAGGAAAGCCGCGCGCGGGGAAAACCTGATCACGCCATAGCGCAGCACCTGCAGTTACTCGTAAATGCCGGTCACATGGACCAGTCGTTACTTGAAAACCTGATGGCTTTTGCCCAGCAAGTTGCTGCTACCGGCGTTGACCCCTGGAATACCCTGGCTGCCGCAGAGTTCCGCCTGGCCCATAATGATTATCAAAAAGCCGTACAGAATTATGAAGCGTTTTTCAAGGAGTTCATACCGCAGCAGGGAATTAATCTTGACGTTTTTCGCTACCGCTGGGCGTTCGCCGCCTACAGGGACGGGAGTTACCAGACCGCGCTGGGAATCCTCGGGAAGCTCGACCGCCGGAAAGGACTGCCGGTTGAACTGGACAGGGCAACGGCAAAGCTGCTTTACACGGTTCACCTGGCGCTCGCCCTGAGAGACAGCCATAAAACCAGCCACAAGCCCCTGCACTCGGCAGCACAACGGTTTGTGGACAAAAGTCCGGATGACCCCGAGGCTGACCAGGCCCGCCTGCTCATTGCGCAAACCTCGCAGAGCGCTGATGCTGCCCTGGAGACACTCCGCCAGATCCGCTCAACTTCGGAATTCAAGGGTTCGGTGGAACGCACTTCATTTCATTTCCTGGCACGGGAATTCAACGCCAGGGTCACAACCTATCAAACGGAAGACGCTGTCGGCCTGGCCCGTCAAGGTATGGATGCTTTCAGGAAATTGCCCGGAGCAGACAGGGGAAATCCTCGCAATATCGCCTTGCTGTTGCAAATGCGCGCGCTTGCCGGACCGGAGCCGGCCAAGCTGGTCAATTCACTGGAGTTCCTGGGTAACCTGGGACAGGTTGAAGAGGAAAAACGTGAAGATCTGATCGCTGCACATCCGGATGAAATGATCAGGTCGCTGGGTTTCTTTATCATCGGGGGTGAGCGTGATGCGAACATCGATTATGCCTTGTCGTGGTCGCGGCTCCGGTTATATGACCGGCTGGGCAACTGGTCCAAACTGACGGAAATGATGCATTCGCTGGATGGGAGCAACAGCCTGGACCTTCCTCTGGAGCTGATATACCCCTGGATTGCCGCACGGAAAGATATACGGCAACGACTGGAACTGGCCCGGCTGGCACACCCGGCCGCAGCAACGCTGCCTGATATCGATCGCAGGTTTTACCGTCTCATCACAGAGAGTTTTCTTTCCATAGATGACCAGGAAGCAGCCCACGAAAAAGCGCTGGCTTTCTCGCGGGAACATCCGAGTTCAGGTGATGCCTGGCGCTTGCTGGCGCGCACTGCCGAATCGGCCGGCGACCCTTTTACTGCCGATAGAGCCTGGGGCGTAATTACCGATAAGGTATTACCGACATCTGATATCTGGTGGGAAGGTATGCTGAACAGGGTGCGTATCCGTTCCGGTTCGCAGAGGCCGGAACAGGCTTGTCCTCTGCTGGAGGTGTTGCAGCAGAGGGCCGAATACTTGCCGGAGAGCCAAAAAACCACGTATGAAACATTCCTGGGAGACGCCCGGTGCCGTCCTGCCAATCCATCAATCCAGGGAACCTCTGAGATTAAGTCATAGGCGTTCCGTTTTATTGGACATGAACATCTCTAACTAATTGATAAACAAGATTAAATAGTTTCTTTTTTATGTTGATTATCAGGGCGCATGCTGGTATAATATCACTGTAATTATCGGGCAGTCAATGGTGAACTTATGTTAACTCATTGATTTTTCGGTAAAAACAGGATATAACCGATTAACCGACAACCCAGAGTACCCCTGCCGGCTGATGCATCCCTGATCGGTACTACACGCACCATCCAAGTCAATTACTGCCGCATGCCGGCCTGCGATAACTTCGGGGTGCCGGCAAAGACCACTTCCGTGTTTGAGATTGACGGCGTTGAGGATGTCACTATGCACCGGCGCACGCGCACGCGCACGAAATGCAACATGAGGCCTGGAGCATCCCCGACAGCGAGGTGTTCACCGGCGCACGCGCACGCGCACGAAATGCAACTCGGCAAGGGTCAACCCCGTTTTATTCATGTGAACGTGCGGATCTGGTAAGGTACCCGTCCGATCAACAGGGTGAGCCCAACCCTGTTCTTGCACAGGGCCACCGCACCTGAGAGGAATTTGACAGTGTACCAATCCGAGTCCGATTATTTCCGATCAATAGCCGCAACGCTCGCGCTGCTGCTCGTTGCCGCGCCCAGCGTCAGCGCAGGGGACACCTGTGGCCTACAAACCTGAGGGGAGTGCGTGCTGGCTGGAACTCGAAAACCATCCAAGGTAATTGTCTTTACCAGCAAATAATTATGACCGGTATACCAACTAAGATCGTCACCTTCCGCGACAAACTCCGTCTATGGAGAACCCTCTTTATTCACCGCTGGCATGCTCCGCAGACAATCGGTGAACTCCATAGACGGCCAAGTGTCGGCATGCGCTTTGAGCATATCAATCACCGGGATTCCCTGACCCAGTATGTATGGCGCTACGGCGCATTCAGGGAAAAGGATGCGGGGACAGGGCGCCAGGATATGTCGGATAAGCCTTCCCGGGCAAACGGACTTCAAGCCATTATCAGGGAACTGGAAAGTCAAGCGCCGGGATTGTTACCCCGCGCGATTGAATATGCAATATTCAAGTATGGCAACCCCGATCTATCCTCAGATACGGATTTAGTACATCAACAGGCCAGACTACAGTTGGACGAACTGGCTTCTCAACATCCTGCTATTACCAGATTTGCCATAAAATTATACCGGTTGCACCGCAGGATGCTCCCTTTTTATCATCAGATGCGCTATCTCACAAAAGATGAAGCGACGAGATTTGCGGAAGGAAACATACCAATGCTGGTGCCACTCCGGCCTACTGACAGCCCGGAAACCGAATTGCGAGCAGGAAAAGACCCCGTTTTCTTTACCGGTGACCCCGTCTCTGCACTTCAGGAAGCATTTTCCCAGAACATATACAATGCCTTGTGTTGGCGCGCGCGGTCAGAATTATTCGAGGTCATGGATACGGCAACAGGACAACAGGGGATGGAGTTTGCGGGCATTGTCAACGGACGGCGTCAACACTTTCTCGTCAGTGATGAGGCTCTGATAAGCACATTGAACAGCCTTAATGAAGCCGAGTTCCCCCGAATACTTCGTATTCTGGCTACGTTCAAGACGGCAGTATCGACCATGATTACCGCCATGCCCATGTTCATCATCAAGAATTTCTTCCGCGATACCCTGGCCGGTTTTGTGGCGGGGCGCTACTGGCAGATGCCTTTTATCAGTACGCTCAAAGGGTCATTGTTCGCGGCCCGTGACGTAGTGACCGGACATGACGAAGCCATGCGGGATTACTTGCTCCAGGGCGGGTTTTATTCGGGGCTGGTTGAGTCAGAAGTGCGCGTGGATTCCAAAGTTCACGGGTTAACTGACGACTTGAAATTCCAGAAAGCAAAAAAACGGTTCAGGTACCTCGTCCACCTCTTTACCCGCCCCGCCTGGGTTACAGAGGCGGGCACGCGTATCCTTCAATATCAAAAGGCCCGCGCGGGCGGTGCAAGTGAATATGAGGCCATACGGGCGGCGCGTATGGTCTCATCGGATTTTGCCAACATCGGCGCATCCCGCAAGTGGCGTATGTACGTCCACACGGTTCCCTTCATGAACGCTGCCATACAAGGCTTTGACCAGATCTACCAGATATGTCGCCCGGAATACCGGGACAATCTGAAAAAACCCAGGTGGGGGGTTGACCGCAGAAAACATGTCGGAAAGACAGTTCGCGCCGGCGCCTGTCTGGCAGCAATGGCGTTCGGTGTCTGGCTCTGGAATACCGACAACCATACCCGGCTTGACCAGTACCTCGAGGAAACGGATTACGAGAAAGCCTCTTACATGACACTGTACGACGTTTACGGCGAAACTGACATACGCATTCCCGTCCCGTTCCAGATTGGCGCAGCCTTTATGAAAGTGCCAGAAATCAGTTTTGACCTGAGCACGGGTACGGAAACACTGGCCGGCCCCCGGTTCCTGTGGTCGTTGATACACGGCAACCTGGCCATCAGTTGGCTACCCTCCGTGGTGCAACCCTTCTGGGAAGTGATGACCAACACCAACTTCTTCGGCTCTCCTATCATTCCCGGTTACATGGCAAATTGGCCACCTGTGCGCCAGTTCTTCAGCCGGTCAACCCCGCGACCGATGATTGTCTTGGGCCGGTTGCTGGGAGTTTCTCCCCTGCACGCACAAACGTTTGTACGTGACTGGACCGGACATTTGGGCACACTTGTTATCACCGGCCTGGATGAGTTGATGTGGGATTCCGAAGCCCATGGAGAGAAACCTTTCCCCAGGACATTCGGCCTGGCAACCGGCCTGGCCAGCATACAAGGGTATAAATACAAATCACGCAGCCGCTGGAGCGAGGAATTTTATGAAATGTCCAACTGGGCCGAAGGGTGGACCCGTGGAGGGTGGGCTGGCAAAGATCAACGTCCCAGAGAGGCGCGCGAAGTGTACCGTATTGCTAACAAGGCAAAACGCCGGCTGAGCAAGCTGAATAAACGGATAGACAGGATTCGCGAGCAAAAAGATTTGTCAAGAGCCGGGAAAGAAAAAAGAATTGTAGAAATATATTCGCAAAGGACTGAAATTTTTAAAAAGGCAGTGTCAAGAATGCGAGAGGCATATAATCGCTGGCAACGGGAGAATTGAATGCGGACTTTTATAAAAACAGGAGTTGTGAAAATGCGAGTTGAAGAGAGTACAATAGGTAATAATCAGGAAATCGATTCTCAAAATACGGAATATCCGGCCATGATTACGTAAGCCTCTATGCGCGGAGCGGTGTCAATGCCCCTATATACACCACATTTATTAAAGATTCGTCTTGATGAGGAGGGAGTGCTCGCGGCATACCGCGCTGTTCTCCAAAAAGACCCCGGGGCACTTGAGCGCGCGCTGCTCCTTACTGAATTATGGGAAGACCTGCCCGAAAATTTGAGCATAGTCACTCTGGGCGGTATCGTATTCTTTCAGCCTGATATGATGATGGAATCGTGGTTATCGTTGATGTTGGTCGTTTTTGTGGCTAACGGTATCGCACAACAAATCAGGACGTTTTGCATTTTTTTGTTTCCTGTTGTCATGCCGACCCTGATTCCTTGGGCAAAATTGAAGCTTCGATATCTTGTGCCTGTAGCAGCATTGTCATATGTTTACTTTGTATTGGACGCAGGAATAGAAGTTACAGCTATTTTATTGGTGCTATTTCTGACAATCAAAATGATCTTCAGCCTGCCATGGATGATGCTTGGTCATCTTTATCAGGTTCGAGCAAGGCTGAGAATGGCATTATTAGGCAAGCCTACCCACCAAGAAGATGCGTTCCAGATGGCATCGGATTTTGTTGCTGCTGGGATTGGTGCTGAAATCGACTGGGGTGAATATGAAAAGCAATTTCACCGTTCTCAGTGATTTTACCGAAATAATTGGAGCTACTTACGAGAGTTAAAAGATTACCCCTCGGATGAATTCTTGGACAATTTCGTAAATGCTGCCTATCAAGACTATGTTGTCTATATCAAAACTGGAGATACTTAATGGAAGGCTGGATTATTTTGGGCTTGATTTCTTTTCTACTTTTTGCGGCCCATTCAGTACCCAGCGTTATCACTGTCGTGGAGAATTGGAAAGACGGGAGTTTGAAGATGAGTCTGGCGATGCGGGGGCACAAGATGACGAATAAACAAGATGGCACTAACGACCAGTTGGAGCAGTCCCTGATTGACGTGGCCGTAGAAAGCTGGCGATTTGCCCGCTTGTTTTCTCGTGTGGTCAACAAATTGGATGCTGGTGAAGCCGCTCGTTATGTTAACCAGCTCCGCTACTTCCAGAAAAAGATCGAAGAGAGCCTTGAGGCCAGTGGCTTGAAAATTGTGAATGTAGAAAGCCAGCCATTCGACCCAGGAATAGCTGCATCTGCACTCAACATCGGCGATTTCGGTCCTGATGATGAGTTGCTGGTTGATCAAATGGTGGAGCCTATCATCATGGGACCAGAGGGCTTGCGGAAGCAGGGCACGGTAATGCTTAGGAAGGTGCATGCATGAAATACGTCGGAATC
>JAPOQU010000076.1 GCA_026710545.1 Gammaproteobacteria bacterium
CCTCACTGCGGAGCTGGGTTACGGGATGGACGTGCCGTGGACCTACGGCATCCTGACGCCGTATTCCGGCATGGAGTGGGCGGGTGAGAACCGCACCCTGCGCCTGGGCTGGCGTTTCACCCAGAGCCAGGCCCTGAGCCTCAGCCTGGACGGCGAACGCCGCGAGGACGGCCGCGCCCCGCCTGAGTACGCCCTGATGCTGCGCACCAGCCTGCCGTGGTAGCGGGATAGCGGGAAACTCTGTTATATCCAACCGGGGTTGGTATAATCCGGGACTATGGAGCATGTAAATTATATAGGACGGAATTGAATTCCGTCCCCCTGTTACAACGGTTGTACCAATACCGGGAACACCGATACCAGCAACACCGATACCGGCGATACCAACATCGGCGGCAGCACCAACACCGGGAACACCAACACCGGCGGCAACACCAATACCAATACCGGTGGCGGTGGCGGCGGTAGCGGTAGCGGCGGCGGTGGCGGCGGGACGTCCGCGCCCTCTGGCGATGCCGCCCTCACCCTGAAGCTCAAGGCCGAGGGCCTCCTGACCGGCCTTGCGACCGAGTCCCTCAGCACCCACGCCCACCGCCTGCGCCTGGACTACGGCTGGGACGCGCCGCACCACCGGGGGCGGCTTACTCCCTACCTGGGTGTACAACTGCAACACACCGCGCGGGTCCGCGCCGGCCTGCGCTGGGCCGCGCCGGGCCACCTGCAACTGCACCTGCTCGGCGAGCGCAGTGACGGGCAGGCCGGCCGTGACGCTGAGCATGCCCTGCTGCTGGAGGGGACACTGCGGTTTTAGAATTACGAATTACGAATTGGGAATTACGAATGGAAAGCCGGGGTCAGCGTAAAAATTCTTCGGATTTCTTACTCTGACCCCATGGTGCGCGGCAAACCCTGCATGGGATTGACGGGCTCGACGACCTCACCCTCTCGCAGACCGACCGGGGCCTCATCATCGACCTCAGCGACCACGGCGGGGAGACCCTGACCCTGGCAGGCTACCACCCGCCGGACGCGCTCACCGGGGCCGACTTTATCTTCTGAGGCGGGGATGGATGGCAGGGACAGTCGGGGCGCCCTCACCCAAGGCGGTTGCAACATGCCCTTGCCAAAGGGGGTGGCTTGGAGAGTGTAAGACTACTGCTTGCGATTTTGCTTGAAACCGGCTAATGTACACAAGAAATGTACGGGTAACGGAGACTGATATGAAAACCATGGCGGCTGCCGCATTCAAAGCAAGGTGTTTGCGCGTAATCAAACAAATGAAAACGGATCGCGAGCCGGTGACTATTACCAACCGTGGACGACCGGTCGCCATGTTGTCTCCGTTGCCTCCTGATGAGGATAAATCCCTGATCGGTGTGTTGCGCGGTTCGGTACTGGGCTATGATGACCCTTTCTGTCCGGCAACAGAAGCATCTGACTGGTCCGCGACCGGGTGATCATACTCGACACCCATGCACTGATTTGGTCTGTTGACGATAGCGCACGCCTTGGGAAGAACACCCGGACGCTGATTGAGGAATCCCTGGAAAGAGATGGGGTATTGGTCTCAGCCATCACGCCCTGGGAAATCGCCCTGCTCACGGAAAAAGGCCGCTTGCGGCTGGGGCAGGAGGTTGGCGCATGGTTAGCGGCGGCCCTGTCTTTGCCCAGTGTACGATTGGCGCCGATTGAACCGCAAATAGCGCTCGATAGCGTGCGTCTGCCGGGAGACTTTCACGCCGACCCGGCCGACCGGATCATTGTAGCCACGGCCCGCCATTTCGATATTACTCTTGTCAGCGCTGATCAGGCAATTCTTTCCTATGCAGCAAAAGGGCATGTGCGGGCTGTAGATGCGGCAGAGTAGTGCCAAATTTCTCTATCGCGGGAATGCTTTTGCCGTGGTTACAGGAACGCGCCTATACCATCAAGCGCAAGATTGAGCGTCGACTCGGAATTCGGGTGAAATTCCGGGACACATCACGTCCGCTCCACAATATTCGCGCAAAACTCCCGTATGCCGCCCCTGTCAGGCTCAGGTATCGCGCACGCATCGAACGCCAGCTCGTCAATTCTCTCTATGAACTTTAGCGCCTGCGCCGACCCCGGCCCGGTTTCGTATGCCTCTCGTGCGGTCTGTTCCAGTTCCCTGCGCGCCGCAGCCGTCATTTCCGGGACCGGTATCCTGGCCACGTAGCCGGCGGTGATCATGTTCGACCTGAGCAGCACGCCGCGCACCAGGTAGTTGCACAGGGAACTGTTCAGGTAGGCCAGCAGCCACCACCGGTCCTTTTCTTTTGGGAACAGGTTGGCATTGACGCCGAATGCCGAGCCTTCCGGGAGGATGGCGGCCCCGAACGCCACGCCCATGGACGAGCAGGCGATGCCGGGCCGGCCGATGTACGGTCTGTTGCGGATGATGAAGTTCTTGTTGTTTTGCTCGGCTGTTTTATAGTCGTCGCGCAGGTAGGCGTCCGGCTCCGTGTAGAACCGGCGGTTCCCGGGATTCTTGTAGAACGGTACGGTAAAGCCTGCCCCGGGCGCAGGCGACAGGTGCGCCCTGTCGTTCCCGGTGGATATGCCGGTCTTGCACGGGAACAGCTCGCCCAGGCGCGGCATGGCGAACAGCGCCCGCACCGCCTGCGGCACTTCCACCACAAACTCGCCCCGGTCCCCGGGGGATGACAGGAATACCTCTGCCGGCGCACAGGACCGGAACGCGCCGGCCTTGAGTATGCGTTCGAAGTGTCCGGTTGATTCCGGCCGGCCTGCCACCTCGATCCGTTGCGCCTCCTGCGGGCCTTTCTGCAGCACCAGGATGGCGGTGCGCACGTCCGCGCCCTGGTCCCGGAACAAGTCGGTCGGGCACAGCAGCAGCGAGTGGATGCGGCACTCCCTGCGGATGAACCGGCGCAGTTCTTCGTGGCCCCGCGCGGTGAGGAAGGAATCGAACGTGATCAGCCCGATCAGGCAGCCGGGTCCGGCGCTGCGGATGATCGCGTGGATGAACAGGGAGTAGAGATTGAGGGCCGCGCCCCTGCCGAAAGCCAGGGCGAAGCGTTCCTTGTGCGCTCTCAGGTAGTCATGCTCGTGGCAGTTGTACGGCGGGTTCGCGACGATGATGTCGGCATCCGGCAGCCCGTTTGCGCCCGGCGGCTTATCCAGCGCGGCGAGGGCCGCGAGCAGGAAGTCGCACCGCTCGAATTCGAAGAACCCGCCGGGTTGCAGGTCCATGATGTCGAACCCGCACAGGCGCGCGCCGCAATCCCGGAACGGGGCCAGCAGTTCGCCCCTGCCGGCGCAGGGGTCGAAGACCAGTTTCGGGGCCGGGTTAAGTGATAACAGTTTTCTCCTGAAGAACTGCGCGACCGGTGCGGGCGTCGAGTAGTAGCCGGTGTCGCGCCGGTCGATGCCGGCGCCGTTCAATACCGCCTTGCTGTGCCTGCCCATTTACACGAATTAAACGGGGACGGATTTAAAATCCGTCCCCTACTTCCGGTACACTTCCCGGCCCGACACCACCGTCAGCAGCACCTGCGTGTCGCTGATGTCTTCCGGCGGGATCTCGAACAGGTTCCGGTCGAGGACGATGAAATCGGCGGATTTGCCTGCCTCGATAGTGCCGGTGCGGTCCGCCTGTTTCCCGGCAACCGCGCCGTTGATGGTGAAGATGCGCAATGCCGTCTCCAGGTCCACGGCCTGTTCAATCCACAACGCGCCGGGGAAGTTGCCGTACGGGTCGCGCCGGGTCACCAGGGCCTCGACGCCCGGCCAGGGGTTGGGGTCGGGCACGACCGACGGCCAGTCGGAGCCGTAGATGACATGCGCGCCGGCCTCCAGCAGGGCCCTGGCCGGCCAGAACCGGTTGGCCCGCTCCTCGCCTATCACCCGGGTCATGACCTCCACCAGGGGCGAGGGATACCAGAGGATCGGGGAGAATTCCGCGATCACGTTCAACCGGTTGAAGCGGGGGATGTCATCCGGATGGATCAGTTCCGCATGGGAGATCTCGTGCATCATGCCCGAGTCGCCGTTGGCCTTGCGCGCCGCTTCGACGGCATCCAGCGTGACCCGGACTGCGCGGTCCCCTGTCGCGTGGACCTTCACCGTCAATCCTTGGCCGTCCAGGTAGATCATGTCTTCGGTGAGGCGCTCTGGAGAATGGATCAACTTGCCGGTGAAACTGTCGCCGTGTTTCTCGTCCGGCAGGTACGGGTCCAGCATGGCGGAGGTGCGGGTGGGCGGGATGCCGTCCAGCATGATCTTGATGAACTCGGTACCGACGTTGTCCGTGGCGTAATCGGCGCGCTCCCTGACGTTCCTCTCGTAATCGGTCCAGAGCATTCTCCAGGCAATGCTGGCGCTGACTTTCATGGTCAGGCGGCCGCTCTCATCCAGTCCCTTGTAGGCTTTCAGCGAACGCCCGTCCGCGAGGGCGTCCTTGACGGTGGTGACGCCGACCTTGTTCATTGCGCGCATGGACCATTCCAGGGCGTCCTGGTATTGCTCCTCGCTGTAGGCCGGCAGCTTCGAAATGATGTTATAGGCCGCGTTATCGACCAGGATGCCGGTGGGCTCCATGCCCCCGGGCTCCCTGATGATGACCCCGCCTTCGGGGTCCGGCGTGTCTGCGCCAATTCCCATCTCCGCCAGACCCCGGGAATTGAGCCAGGCGGCATGTACGGTCGAATCCCCCAGGTAGATGGGATGATCCCGGGTGATCGCATCGAGAATGTCCTTGTGGGGGACCGTGTCGGTTTCCATCAGTTCCATGGCCCACTGGCCGCCGCGAATCCACTCGCCGGGCGGGGTTTCGTCCGCGCACTCCGTCAGTTTCGCGACAATCTGGTCCATCGTGAAGGTGAAGGGAAACGCGCACTGGAAATTGTACTTCTCGCCGGCTTCCATGGGGTGGGCGTGCATGTCGTGGATGCCCGGCATCAGCATCCTGCCTTCGAGATCCACGACCCGCGCCCGGTCCGAAACCTGCGCCTGCACCTCCTCGTTGCCGCCCACGGCGATGATCATCCCGTCCCTGACCGCCAGCGCTTCGGCCGTCGGTTGATCGGGATTCACCGTGTACACAAAGCCGTTGGTGTAGATGGTCTCCTGCGCGTTATCGGCACAACCGCCGGTATAAACCAGCGCCGGCAGCAGGAGCAGTGTCGCAAATTTCAATTCACTGATATTCATAATGATCCTTGCCGTTGGAAAAACGCATTTTCAATTCATCAAATACCAATACGTCATTATCGTCAACGTATTGTTGCCACAGCGCCAGCATGTCCTGCAGTTTCCCGGGCCGTGACTGCGCCAGGTCATTCAGTTCCCCGGGATCCTCTTCCAGGTTGTATAACTCCCAGCTTTCCTTGCCCCAGGGCCGGTTGTTATACAGGAGCTTCCAGTCGCCCTGGCGGATCATGCGCCGGTTGAACAGTTCAAGGCCATAAACGTGTTCCGGAGAATGTACGACGGACTCCTGGCCGGCGAGGTGTGAAAAGAACGGCTTGCCAATCATCGGATGAACCCGGCGTCCCTCAAATTCCGGCGCGGGATGCGGCACTTCTGCCAGTTGCAGGATAGTCGGCGCCACGTCCAGTACGGTGATGAACGCATCCGAGCGGCTGCCTGCTGTTATCCTGTCCGGAAACACGGCGATGGTAGGTGATAGCAGGCCGCCCTGGGTAGGGAAGCCCTTGTACATGTGAAACGGCGTGTTGCTGACGTGCGCCCATCCCGGTCCTGTCGAAGCATAGGAGCCGGGTTTCCCCATGTTTTCATAACTCAAATCGAAATTCGCCGGCACCCAGGTGGGATTGCTGGCGAGATCGTGCGGGTTATTGCCCTCTGCGCCGTTATCGGAAAAGAACAGGATAAAGGTATTCTCGGATTCCCCGGTATCTTTCAGGTATTGGATCAGGCGGCCGATATTCTCATCCAGCGCCTCCACCATCGCCGCGTAGATTTGCATGCGCCGCACTTCCAGCTTTCTCTGTTCCTCGTCAAGGTCCTCCCAGCCGGGCCATTCCCGATGCTGCGGCGCGGGTGTTTGTCCCGGTTTTATGAGACCCGCGGCCTGCATTCGCTCGATGCGTTTCTCGCGGATCCCGTCATAGCCGACTTCATACACACCTTCGTACCTGTCGATATACTCCCGGGGCGCCTGTAACGGCCAATGGGGCGCGGTGTAGGCTGCGTAACCAAAGAACGGTTTGCCGTCAGCACGGTTTTTGTCGATGTACTCAATCATCTTGTCCGTGAAATACACGGAAGAATAAAAATCGTCGGGCAGGGCCTGTAACTGCTCGTTGCCTTCAGCCCAGAAAGCAACCTCCTCGTACTCGGTAATGCCGCGCATATCTGAGAAGTGGCTTGCGCCGCCGTGTTTCAGCCAGAAGGCCTCTTCGAAACCCCGGTCCAGGGGGTAGTAGCCTTCCTCGTAGCCCAACTGCCACTTGCCGGACATGTAGGTGTGATAACCGGCTTCCTTCAGCAATCTCACGAAAGTGACGATATCCTTGTTCAGGAAGCCCTCGTAGCCGGGTTTGCCTTTCTGCTCCTCCGACCACATGCCGTTCATGGTGCCGAGGCCGGCGCGGTGGGCGTCGGCGCCGGACATCAGTAAGGCACGGGTGGGAGAGCAGGTGGGCGCCACGTGGAAGTTGGTCAGCATCTTGCCGGCGCCGGCCAGCGCATCCAGGTTCGGGGTGCTGATCTCGCCGCCGAATACGCCCAGGTCCGAGTAACCCAGGTCATCGGCAATGATGAGCAGGATGTTGGGCCGCGCATCCGCTTCGTTGGTAGCAGACTGCTCCGTGCAGGCCGATAAACCCAGTAAACCGGCAGCCAGGATTATTCCGTGTAATGTACGCATTTGAACCCTCTTATGAATGTATCATTCACATAACACCTCATTTATCGTTATGTTTTCCAAGTACCTATCCGCTCAGATGGTTTTCAACTGCGGCATCACATCGGCGGCAAACCGCTCCAGCGAACGCATTTCCTCGTCGTGCCCGATATCGCCGAATGCAGGTTGCAGCGCCAGGTAGTTCACGCCGGTTATCTCCACCTGCCGGGCAAGCGCATCCGCTACCCGGTCTGCGCTACCGTGTACTATCATGCCGATCTCTTCCGCCGTTTCAAACCTGGATATGGGACCCAGGTGCGGGGCCGCGACATTGTTTTCCACCCATAACTTGTGCAGTTTGGCGAACCAGTCGTCGTACGCCCGGCGCGCAACCGTCTCCGCCTTGCGTTCATCCTCGTTCACATAAAGCATGCGCCAGGCGCCGATGAATGGTTGCTCCGGGGCGCCGGCCGGTCGCAGCGGATCATCCCGGCTTGCGGCCCACTCGGCGCGGTAGTTGTCGCTGGTCTGGCGGATGAGATCCGTTGGTCCCAGTGAAATCGTGTGCATGCCGCGCCGGGCTGCCTCGGCCTGGCCGCCCGGGGACATGGACGCGCTCCACAGCGGCAACGGCGACTGTACCGTCTGCAGCACCATGGGCACGTCTTCGTATTGGTAGTGCTTCCCGGTAAAGGTCAGCCTGGAGCAGTTCAACCCCTTTATGATCAGGTCCACGCCCTCTATGAACATGTCCATGGCATCATCCGGGTCAACACCGAAGAACGCGACTTCTATCGGCGATACGCCGCGTCCCAGACCCACCTCCAGGCGGCCGTTGCTGAGGTGGTCCAGCATGCAGATCTCTTCGATCAGCCGTAACGGGATATACAGGGGGACGAGGTAAACCAGGGGTCCGATGCGGATGCTGGACGTGGCCTGCGCCAGCGCCGCCAGGAAAATGCCGGGAGACGGCGCCGCACCCAGGGGCGTGCCGTGGTGTTCCGCCAGGTGGTAGCCCCTGAAACCGGCGGCTTCTGCAGCCCGGGCTACCTTGATCCTCTCTGCGTAGGTCTTGTTCAACGGCTCGGTCCGAACGTCCAGGTGGTCGAAAATGCCGAATTCGAGGGTCATGCTTTGTGTCCCGTGTGGTTTCGTTTCCGTACATTGTACCCCTAGAAACGAAACGGGTGCGATCCGCTTTCTTTATGACGGCGCGATTGCCTAACCGATGGGTTTCCATGTATCCTTGTCTGCCTTTTTGTGTTCCGATAAAGAGTAAGAAAATGAAAATTCTGATCCCGATAAAGCGCGTCGTGGATTACAACGTCCGGGTCCGGGTTAAAAAGGACGGCAGCGGTGTTGAAACGGCCAACGTGAAGATGTCCATGAATCCGTTCTGCGAAATTGCGGTGGAAGAAGCAGTGCGGATTACGGAAGCCGGCAAGGCGGATGAGATTGTGGTCGTGACCGTCGGCGGGCGCCAGTGCCAGGATATCCTGCGTACCGCCCTGGCGATGGGCGCGGACCGGGCTATTTTGATTGAGACGGATGTGGCGGTACAACCCCTGGCTATCGCCAAACTGCTGAAAGCGATAGTTGAAAGAGAGGGCCCGGGTCTCGTCATCACCGGGAAACAGGCCATCGACGACGACAACAACCAGACGGGACAGATGCTGTCGGCCCTGCTGGGCTGGCCCCAGGCTACCTTCGCATCGGATATTGAATTTACCGGTGAGGGCTTGCGGGTCGCCCGTGAAGTGGACGATGGTATTGAAACTGTTGCGGTTAAACTTCCGGCTGTCGTCACCACCGATCTGCGCCTGAATGAACCCAGGTACGTGAAGCTGCCGAACATCATGAAGGCCAAAAAGAAACCGCTCGACGTCGTGACCCCCGACGACCTGGGTGTTGACGTTACGCCCAGCATAGAGGTCCTCAACGTCGCCGAACCCCCGGTCCGCTCGGCGGGCGTCATGGTGGCTGACGTGCAGGAACTGGTTGATAAACTGCGCAACGAAGCAAAGGTGATCTGATATGAGTATCCTGGTTATAGCGGAACATGACAATAACGCCATCAGGGCAGCCACGCTGAACGCGGTCGGCGCTGCCGCACAACTCGGTGGAGACATCACGCTGCTCGTTGCGGGCAGCAACTGCAAGGCGGCAGCCGCTGCCGGCGCCGGAATTGCAGGCGTCGGCAAGGTGTTACACGTGGATGCGCCGCACTACGAACACGGACTGGCGGAAGAACTGGCGCCGCTGGTAGTCGCCTGCTGTAATGGCGCAAGCCACATTCTGGCCCCGGCGAATACGTTCGGTAAAAACCTGGCGCCCAGGGTGGCGGCACTGCTTGACGTCGGCATGGTTGCCGATGTCGTGAGTATTGAAGCGGCCGACACGTTCGTGCGCCCGATTTACGCCGGTAATGCCATGGCCACGGTAAAGAGCGCTGACCGCGTGAAAGTCATCAGCGTACGCACCACGAATTTCGATGCGGCTGAGGCCGAAGGCGGAACCGCGGCGATCGAAACACTCAGCAGCGTTCCCGGCCCGGCCGGGCTGTCAGATTTTGTCATCCTGGAAAGCCCTGAATCGGAACGCCCCGAACTTACCAGCGCAAAGGTTGTCCTGTCCGGCGGCCGCGGCTTCGGCAGCGGCGATAATTTCCGCCTGCTGGAAGAGGTGGCAGACAAACTGGGCGCGGCCATAGGCGCATCCCGGGCCGCGGTGGACGCCGGCTATGTACCCAATGATTACCAGGTAGGCCAGACCGGCAAGGTCGTCGCGCCGGACCTGTATGTCGCCGTGGGCATATCCGGCGCCATACAACACCTGGCCGGGATGAAAGAAAGCAAGGTGATCGTGGCCATCAACAAGGATGAGGAAGCCCCCATTTTTGAAATCGCCGACTACGGTCTGGTCGCGGACCTGTTCCAGGCCCTGCCGGAGTTCTCCGCCGAACTGGACAAGCTGGATTAGCCGGCATATCGACGACCCTGGGGACGGACTTAAGTCCGTCCCCGAACGAATGATTGCTATGGAACGTCAACACCATTCCTACCTGGCGGCAGCTTACATGCTCATGGCGACGGTCTTCTTCTGCCTGTCCGACGTATTGGGCAAGTGGTTGACGGAAACCTACCCGGTGGTACAGGTAACCTGGCTGAGATACGTTGTCGGCATTACTGCCCTGTTCAGCATCATTGCCGCCACTTCCAACCTGGGCAAGCTGAAAACCAGGCGACCGCTGTGGCATGGAACGCGGAGCCTGGCCAGCGCGTGCATGGTGTTCTTCATTTTCTACGGCCTGAAACACATTCCATTGGCTGAGTTTGTCTCATTGACCTTCTCAATTCCCTTTTTCGTTGCCCTGTTCTCTCCCTGGTTACTGAAGGAAACAGTCACGCGACAGACCTGGGTCGCCATCGGGACAGGTTTTATCGGAGTCATGTTTATATTGAGGCCGACCCCCGACCATTTTCATATCGCCCACCTGACGACCCTGTTGCTGGCGTTCATGGCCGGCCTGATGTTTATCAGCGCCAGGCATCTATCCCTGACTGAGAACAGGTGGTCTCTCAATTTTTACCTGTCGGTCGCCGGTATCATCCTGTTCGGTTACTGGGCGCTGGGAGGCTGGGTCAAACCGGACCTGACAGGCTGGGCCATGTTTGTTGCCCTGGGGCTGTCACAGACAGCCGCGCTGGCCTGTTTTATTGAAGCCTCGAGGCTGGAGCGTCCATCCGCTATCGCCCCCCTGGATTATGTGCGCTTAATCTGGACCATCATCGCCGGCTACGTCATCTGGCAGGAAATCCCGGACCAATACACCTGGACCGGGATCATCATCATCGTCGCCAGCGGTATCTACATCGTGCGCCACGGTTACGTGAGCAGGACGGAGCACCTGTAACTCGTGTATCTGGTCAGGGCAACCGCATACCTCAGAAACCTGCTTCGCAGCAATGGTTTTCAGGGTGTGACTAACTGTACGGAAGGGAAATAAGTCCTGATTCTGGACACGTCCGCAGTCGCCAATGTCCAGCCCATAACCTGGGCATGCGCCCCGATGAAGAAATCCGGCAGAGGGATGCGCGGCGAGTCCTTGCCGGCCTGTCGCCGCCTGCGTTCAATGAATTGCCGGTATGCCACCGCAGAGGCTTCAGCAGCCGCAGCCGGCACGTCAAGAACATCAATACCCCAACCCCGAATACGATCCGCTACTGTCGCCGGATATTCGTCACCAACGCATATCTCTGCAAGACAGACGGCGTTGATGACCGCTCCATCGGTAGAAACGGCATCGGCGATGACCCGGCGCGCCCAGTCGCGATAGCGCGAACCATCCTCTGACGCGTAGATCAATACGTTAGTATCAAGGAGCATCACGGCTCGCGCGTGACGTCTCGCAGTTGCTCCCACGAAAGCGTCAAACGTAGCGGCGACCGGAACATCGCCTCGAGACATGCCTCGCGGCTCTTTACCGGCGCAGCGTCAGGCCGCTGCAGCCGAACGAGCGCGTAACGTTCCTCACCCTGCCGTTGAACGTCGAAGACATCCCCCGGTCGGGCTCCCGGAATAACAACGCGCTTCTTGGCGTCTGCTCGTGCCACACTCATGGTGGGATTATCCCACCTGCATTCTGGTTTGTCAAATAAGTTCTGAGTGCGGGTCAACGAGGTCCGTGCCAGGAAGCCGAAGACCCGCTGGGGCAAAGGCAAGTCACAGGGCATGTTGCAGGGCAAGTCACCAGCCAACCAGATCCCCACAGATTATAAACCGGAAGCTGTCCCCGAAGTCACAGCCAGAGTCACAACAAATTATCACCCCCGAAGTGACCCCCGAAGTCATTCGGTTCTTATCGAAGTCAAAGACAGGAAATTCATAAGTGTGGCAAACCAGGTAGAAGCTCATGCGCCTTGTTAGCCACAATTATTTGTCTTTGACTAATTAGCCATTTATGAATAATATTGGCTAATGTAAGCCAATTTTAGTGAACACGACCCCGCATGGACCACCGCATTCAAGTCCACCTGAGTCGGAGCGTCCGCAGGACGTGATCTTGCAGGTTCTGCGGTATCTCAAGTTCCCGGGCGATGCGGCGCCAGGTTGAGAAGGCTTCGACGGTCTGCTCCAGGAGCGCTTTGTCGCGGTGGCGCGGCAAGCCGGCGTACCTGGCGAGGTGTTTCACGTCCTCCCTGGTAAAGTCCGATGTCTTGCCGTTGATACTGAGTTGGTGAAATCTTGTGAAATCGCTGCCGGCAGCGTGACAAAGATCATAGGCCGGCGCGACATCCCAGGCGCCTCTCCGGTCCATCATAAAGGTGAAGTTCTTCGCGTGGTCGTCCCGGTTGCATCCCGTCAGGTTGAATAGCACGCGCCGGAACTGTTGTTCTATCGCCGCCTTTGACATGCCCAACTGTCGCATCGTCATGAAGAGTTGTTCACAGGAATAACGTCCGCTCTCATAGTAATCAAAATGCGCTACTGCGGCGAAGGTCTGCACAAATTTCTTCGCGCCGTTTTCATCGCGATCAAAGCGGCGGGTCATAAAATGGTGACGCCCGTTTTCGCTGAAAATTCGGCTCTCCATCATGTCGATGCCACATGCCTTGGCCACCAGGTGATAGCTGTATTCCAGCAGGCCATATCCCGATGGGTCGGCGACCTCCCAGTCGCCACTGAACGCAACGCCGTCGAATTTTATGAGCCAATGTTCAAAACCGGGCGGCAGGTCTGACTGACCGGAGCGCACCTGACGGGTCTCACGGTTAAAAGCGATAACCGCCTTGGCGCGGGCGCCGCCGGCTGACGTGCCGACCCCCAGGATGTCAAGCAACGCGTTTTCTTCTCTGCCGGGCGCGAACCTGGTGTCCAGCATTTCTTTCTTTGCAAATGCCATTGAGGCAAGCTCAACAAGGTGCTGTACCTCAACCGGCTTATCTTTGGCCGTGTCGTCACCCGTTGACGGTTCAAACTCCAACGCGCCCATACCGCGCCGTCCCGTATAGCACAAGCGGTCGACTGCGTTGAACTCCTCGGCCTGTCTGCCTGTTTGCGCCAGCCAAACGTCGATGAGCTTGTTGCCATACCTGTCGGGGAGGCTGTCGGCGAGCAGGCCAGGCAAGCCGTGAAATGATCTTCGATGCAGGTTCTGGAACTGGTAAATCCTGCCGGAACGAACAGGCATGTGCAGCGGCGCCGGTTCTATCCCGAACGTTGCAAATCCGGGGTCGTATTCAAAACGGGCGTAGCGCTCATCAGCATTCATGGAAACATAACCGATTGGCGTCCCCCACAGCTTGACGGTGGCTGTGCTCACCGGGTTTCATCTCCCCACGTAACGGCAGGGTTTGATTGAGTCGCCTTGCGTTTCTTCGGGTTCGCCGCGCGCGCCTCCGCCATCGGCGAGTTGAACGTCTCGGGTAACAGGGCGTCTATGGCGGCGGCCATATTCAGCGCCTTCAGGAGTTTCAACCAGGACGCAAACAGGCCATCCCGCCCGCCTTCAATGCGCCGAAGCGTGGCGACGCCAACGCCCGCCTCTTCAGCCAGTTCAGCCTGGGATAACCCTTGCTGCTTGCGGATGCGGGCGAGCCGGTTGCCGAATTCGCGCAGAATCTCACTCTCCGGGGTAAGCTGATTGATATTCATCATATCACCTGTGATTTAAAATAGGTTTTTTTCACCTGTTTCATATCATAGATGATATTTTGCAAAAATACGACAGAAAAACCTCATCGCTTGAAAAATATTCTCTTTCGGCTACATTCCCTGTATGAAAATAGTTCGTGATCGATATTCAGGGAGAAAACGGTGACTACCCCCGAAGTCACCCCCGAAGCCATGAGGTTCGTAATGCCATCAGGTCGGTGCTCGGCGACCATAAGGACCTTGTGCACGAGTTTTTTGAGATTGTAAAAGCTCAGCATGACTACTGACCGGCTTCACATTGATGTCCGTGGCATTGCCGTTGAGGTGGTGCGTAAGAATATCAAACACCTCTACGTTGGCGTTTATCCGCCGGGTGGACGGGTACGGGTAAGCGCGCCGTTACGTATTGATAAAGACGCTATCCGGTTGGCTGTTATTTCCCGATTGGGCTGGATTCGCAAAAGACAGGCGCAGTTCGAACAGCAGGAACGACAATCAGAGCGGGAATACGTATCGGGTGAAAGCCACTACTTTGAGGGACGCCGCTACCGGCTGGATGTGATTGAGCAAAACTGCCCGCCTGCAGTTCTTCGACTTGACAATAATACAATAATATTAAGCGTTCGACCGGGGTCTGATCATGTTAAGCGGGAAAAGGTGCTGGATAAATGGTATCGGAGCCAACTTCGAGATCGTTTACCACTACTTGTGGATAAATGGGAAAAGAAAATCGGTGTTAAAGTCAAAGATATTCGTATCAGGAAAATGAAAACCCGCTGGGGAACCTGCAACAGGCGCGCCCGACGAATCTGGTTGAATCTTGAATTGATGAAGAAATCCGCATCATGTCTGGAATATGTTGTCGTCCATGAACTTGTCCACCTTATTGAGCGTAAGCATAATAAACGGTTCAAGGACCTGATGGATAAATACCTGCCCCATTGGCGGAATCACAGGGATGAGCTTAATCGCGCGCCGCTTGCTCATGGGAACTGGGAGTATTAACTCAAACCGGGATTAAACGGAACCGGGGACGGATTTCAAATCCGTCCCCGGTAGTAATGTCAAATCACCGCTTCAATCAGGTTCGGTCCCGGTTCGGCCAGGTAAGCGGCCAGTTGCCGGTTTAATTCCTCTGTGGTCGTCACGCGGCAAGCCGGGACTCCCATCCCTTTTGCCAGGCTGATCCAGTCGATTTCCGGGTTGTCTATGTCCATCATGGAGCGGGCCCTGGCGCCCGGCGCGCCGGCGCCGACGCGCTGGTATTCGATACCCAGGATACGGTACCTGCGGTTGGCAAAGACCACGGTGGTTACGTTCAGTGACTCCCGGGCCTGGGTCCACAGGGCCTGTACGGTATACATGCCGGCGCCGTCCGCCTGCAGGCAGAGAACCTTGCGGTCCGGACAGGCGATTGCCGCCCCGGTGGCATTGGGCAGGCCCTGGCCGATTGCGCCGCCGGTGGTGAACATCCAGTCGTGGGGTTCGGCCGTGGCGGTGGCCGGTATCAGGTTTCCGCCGGAACTGATGGCCTCTTCCGCAACCACGGCATTTTCCGGCAGCAGGGCGCCGACACTCAGGCCTATGGTTTCAGGTGTCAGTTTTCCTGCAGGCAAGGGCGGTTTTTTCAGGGGCATCAGCGTCGGTGAGACAGTGCCGGCGCCGAGTTCATCAATAACCCTGGCCAGGGCATCGACCACGTCGTCTCCGGCACTTGCCAGTTGCTGTACCCGGCAGTCCGGCGGGACGAGGTAACTGGGCAGATCCGGGTAAGCAAAAAAGCCGACCGGCGGTTTCGTGCCGGCAATGACCAGGTGCCTTATACCCGTCAGCGTTTCGATTATCGCCTCGGGGAAGTACGGCAGGCGTTCGATATTCCCCCGCCCGGCGCCGCGTGTGATGCGCGCGGTAAACGTATGGGAAAAGACCCGGGCATTCACATGGTTGCTGATAATACTTGCCAGCCTGGCCCCTTCTTCAAGCAGCGCGTGATCGCCCAGCAACAGTGCCGCAGGTTCTCCTTTTCTCAATGCCTCCACCACCTTGTTCACCGCCCCATCAGCTACCTTGGGGCGACTGGGCAGGGGGGCTTTACCACCGGGATCGGCTGGACAGGGATCCCAGGAACAATCCGCCGGGATGATCAGTGTCGCAATGTGCCCCGGCGGTTGCCTGGCAGCCGTAATTGCCGCCATGGCATCTGCCGGGATATCCGCGGCTGTCCCGCTTTCCTTGATCCAGGCGGAAACCGGCCTGGCATACGCGGCGACATCCGATGCCAGCGGCGCATCATACTGTTTGTGACCGGTCGCATGGTCCCCGACGATATTGACGATAGGAGCCCCGGCGCGCATGGCGTTATGGAAATTCGCCAAGCCATTACCCAGGCCGGGACCGAGATGCAAAAGTGTTGCCGGAGGGTTGTCAGACATCCTGGAATAACCATCCGCGGCGCCGGATACCACACCCTCTGCCAGGCACAGCACGCAGCGCATGTCGGGCACCCGGTCCGCGGCGGCGACAAACTGCATCTCCGACGTGCCCGGGTTGGTAAAGCAGGTGGTGATATTGTTGTTGACCAGCGTTCTTAACAGACTTTCCGCACCGTTCATGATCCCTTTTTCCAATTATTTTGATCGGTCGACAGTATATCGCCGCCGGAAGATTAGTATGATATATTATCGGACAGATTGTTTATGTGTGAAGGGCTCCGCCTCTTTTCTGTTGCAGTATAATCCATCGATATTCATAGTCTAAGGAGAACAACCATACCTTCCAGACGTCAACTTGCCAATGCAATCAGGGCATTGAGCATGGATGCGGTGCAGCGCGCCAGGTCCGGGCACCCCGGCGCCCCTATGGGCATGGCGGATATCGCCGAGGTGCTGTGGAACGACTTTCTCAGGTTTAACCCGGCCAATCCCGGCTGGGTCGACCGGGATCGTTTCGTCATGTCCAACGGCCACGGTTCCATGTTGCTGTACTCCATCCTGCACCTGTGCGGGTACGACCTTCCTGTCGAGGAATTGAAAAATTTCCGCCAGCTTCATTCGAAAACCCCCGGCCACCCCGAGTACGGTTATACCCCCGGCATAGAGACAACGACCGGGCCCCTAGGCCAGGGCCTGGCCAATGCCGTGGGCATGGCTATTGCAGAACGCACCCTGGCGGCCCGGTTCAACCGTTCTCCCGGACTGGATATCGTCGATCATTACACGTATGTATCCGTTGGCGACGGCTGCCTGATGGAAGGGATCTCCCACGAAGCCTGTTCGCTGGCGGGCACCCTGGGCCTGGGCAAACTCATCGTCATCTACGACAGTAATCAAATCTCAATTGATGGTGAAGTAGACGGCTGGTTTACCGAAGACATACCGCAGCGCTTCAAGGCCTACCGCTGGCATGTGATTCCCGAGGTTGACGGCCATGACCCGGATTCCATACGGCAAGCTGTTATTGAAGCACAGGCAGCCACCGATAAACCCAGTATCCTTTGTTGCAATACCGTTATCGGTATGGGGTCGCCCAACAAACAGGGCAAGGCGTCCAGCCATGGCGCGCCCCTGGGAGTGGAGGAAGTGGCGCTGGTGCGGGAAACCATAGACTGGCCCTGGCCTGAGTTCGAAGTTCCCGATGAGATTTACCGGGGCTGGGATGCCCGGCAACGGGGAGCAGGGCTCGAAGCGGCCTGGAATGAGAAGTTTTCCATCTACCGGGAGCGTTATCCCGATGACGCGGCCGAGTTCCAACGCCGTGTCTCAGGCGACCTGCCGGAGGACTGGCGGGAGATGAGCCGGGCTTACATTGAAAACACCCAGCAACAGGCAGAGGCTGTCGCCTCCCGCAAGGCATCACAAAATGCCCTGAATGCCTACGGCCCTGCCCTGCCGGAACTGATTGGCGGCTCGGCTGACCTGACCGGGTCCAACCTCACTTTATGGCAGGATTCGACGGTCATCAGCCACGAGGTTGCGGATGGAAATTACCTCTATTACGGCGTCCGGGAATTTGCCATGGCAGCCATCAACAACGGCCTGGCCCTGCATGGCGGCTTCATCCCCTATGGCGGCACCTTTCTCATCTTTACCGAGTACGCCCGCAATGCCTTGCGTATGGCGGCCTTGATGAAGCAACGCACTATTTTCGTCCTGACCCATGATTCAATCGGTCTCGGAGAAGACGGGCCCACACACCAGGCGGTGGAACAGGCCGCGACCTTACGCCTGATCCCGAACATGTCGGTCTGGCGCCCCTGTGACGCAGTGGAAACCGCGGTCGCCTGGAAGCAGGCGCTGGAAAACAGCGACAACCCCACCGCCCTGCTGTTGTCCCGCCAATCCCTGCCTTGTATGGACCGGACTGCGGAGCAGCTTGACGCCATCGAACGCGGCGCTTACATACTGGTGGAACCGGAAGCAGGGCCTGACCTGATCATCATCGCCACCGGTTCGGAAGTCGCCATTGCCGCCGCGGCCGCACAGCGCTTGAACGCGGACGGCCGGCGCGTGCGCGTGGTGTCCATGCCTTCGGCGGACGTTTTCGACGCACAACCTGAACAGTATCGCGAGCAGGTCCTGCCTGCCGCCTGCCGCCGGCGCGTTGCCGTAGAAGCCGGCATACCCGACTACTGGCGTAAATACGTCGGTCTTGACGGCAGGATTCTCGGGGTGCCGACCTTTGGCGAATCAGCGCCCGGCAGCGCCGTATTCGATCATTTCGGCATTAACGCAGAAGGGCTGATCCGGCTGGCTCAAACACTGTAACGATAATACCTGGAGCAATACATAATGACTATAAACGTAGGAATCAACGGCTACGGCAGAATTGGACGGAACATTTTACGAGCGCTGTACGAGAGCGGCCGCACGGATGAAATCCGCATCGTTGCGGTCAACGACCTGGGGGATGCCGAGACCAATGCCCACCTGACCCGTTACGACACCGCCCATGGCAAGTTTCCCGGAACGGTAGCGGTAGACGGCGACTATATGCTGGTCAACGGCGACCGCATCCGGGTCCTGTCGGAACGGGACCCGGCAAAGCTGCCCTGGGACGAACTGGGCGTGGACGTCGTCCATGAATCCACCGGTTTCTTCGCCAGCAAGGAAAAAGCCGGCGCCCACCTGCAGGGAGGGGCAAAAAAAGTCATTATTTCCGCGCCCGGCGGCAAAGATGTCGATGCAACCATCGTTTTCGGCGTCAACCATGACGTTCTGAAAAAAACGGATACGGTCATCTCCAATGCCTCCTGTACCACCAATTGCCTGGCCCCGGTGGTCAAGGTGCTGCACCAACACATAGGCGTGGAAAACGGCATCATGACCACGATCCATGCCTATACCAACGACCAGGTGCTGACCGACGTGTATCACTCCGACCTGCGGCGCGCCCGTTCCGCCACCCTGTCCATGATTCCGACAAAAACCGGGGCGGCGGCGGCCGTGGGCCTGGTCATGCCGGAGTTGAACGGCAAACTGGATGGCTATGCAGTGCGCGTGCCGACCATCAATGTCTCAGTGGTGGACCTGACTTTCCGGGCAGCCCGTGATACCTCCCACGAAGAGATTGACGGGATCATGCAGGCGGCTGCAGACGGTCCGTTGAACGGTATCCTGGCCTGTAACAAGGCGCCGCTGGTCTCCATCGACTTCAACCATGATCCGGCGTCAGCCACGTACGACAACTCATTGACCAAGGTCATCGAAGGCAGAACGGTTAAGGTGGTTGCCTGGTACGATAACGAGTGGGGCTTCTCCAACCGCATGCTCGATACGACGATTGCGCTGATGAACGCCGGTTAGCAGGGGCACGCCATCGGCGGATAAATATGAGCGCTGAGTTCATTACCCTGGATGACCTTGACCCGGCACAAAAGACAGTCCTTATCCGTGCCGATTTCAATGTGCCGGTAAGCGCCGGCATCATCCAGGACGACACGCGTATCCGGGCCTGCCTGCCTACGCTGAAGCGTCTGGTTGCCGCGCCGGCCGCCGTCATCCTGGTTTCCCACCTGGGACGCCCCAGGGAAGGACACTATGACGACAGTTACACCCTGGCGCCCGTTGCCGGGCGCGTCTCCGACCTGATGCAACAGGAGGTGTCCCTGGTCCGCTCCTGGGAGGACGGTGTTTCGGTACGGCCCGGGGAACTGGTGATGCTGGAAAACATCCGCTTTATTCCAGGGGAAAAAAGTAACGATGATGAACTTGCCAGGCGGCTGGCGGGCCTGTGCGATATTTACGTCAACGATGCGTTTGCCACGGCCCACCGCGCCCAGGCTTCGACCCACGGCGTGGCAAAATATGCACCCGTTTCCTGTGCCGGCCCCTTGTTGTTAAGCGAAATAGAGACCCTGTCAACTGCCCTGGAACAGCCTGCCCGCCCCATGGCGGCTATCGTCGGCGGCGCGAAAGTCTCCACGAAACTGACCGTGTTGACTAACCTGATCAAAAAAGTGGATCAGCTACTCGTAGGCGGCGGGATTGCCAACACGTTCCTGAAGGCCGCCGGGTGTGAGGTCGGCACCTCTCTTCATGAGCCGGAACTGGTCGGCGCCGCTGCGGATATTCTTGCCTATGCGGAAGAACACAACAAGACTATCCCCCTGCCGGTGGACGCAGTCTGTGCAAAAGCCATGGCGGAAGACGCGCAGGCGGAAGTCAAATCCCTGGCGAAGGTCCTGCCCGACGATAAAATTCTGGATATCGGGCCCAAGACAATCGAAGCGAATGACCGCATTATCCGTTCCGCCGCATCGATCGTGTGGAACGGCCCTGTCGGTGTATTCGAGCTTGAACAGTTCGCTGCCGGTACCGACGCCCTGGCCAGGGCCATTGCCGCAAGTCCGGGGTTATCCATCGCCGGTGGCGGCGATACCCTGTCGGCCATTGCCCGGTTCGGCGTCGCTGATGGAATTTCATGCATTTCCACCGGCGGCGGCGCATTCCTGGAATTGCTGGAGGGGCAAACACTGCCTGCCGTTGCCGTGTTGCAGGACGCGGCCCGCGCCTTACATAAAGCATGAGCCATAAACCCGCAGGCCCACCCCGATTAACGTGAACCGATAAAGATGCGCAGGACAAAAATCATCGCCACCCTGGGTCCCGCCACGGACAACCCGGGGATGATGGAAAAAATGGTTGATGCCGGTGTGGACCTGTTCCGTATCAATTATTCCCACCAGACCCACCTGGAACACCGGGAAAGGGCCCGCGCACTGCTGGATATCACCGGCAAAAAAGGCCTGGAGATCGGTCTCATAGCGGATCTGCAAGGCCCCAAGATCAGGATCCGGCGTTTTCAAAACGGCAGGATCCTGCTGAGGGAAGGGGACGATTTCACGCTCGACCCGTCGTTACCGGACGCGGCGGGTGATGAAACACAGGTAGGCGTCACATACCGGGCACTGGCCCGGGACGTAGACCCCGGCGGCGTTTTGCTGCTCGATGACGGGCGCATTATCCTGGAAGTGGTCAGCGTGATTAAAACGAAGGTGCGCTGCAAGGTGCTTCTGGGCGGGAAACTGTCGGATAACAAGGGCATCAACCTGAAAGGCGGCGGCCTCTCCGCGGGCGCCCTGACCAGAAAAGACCACAAGGACCTGCAACACGGAGTTGAAATCGGCGCCGATTATTTTGCCGTTTCCTTTGCCAGCAGCGCCGCCGATATTGAGCAGGCCCGCTCGCTGCTGCAGAAAGCCGGGTCGAACGCCGGGATCATTGCAAAATTTGAACGGCAGGAGGCGCTGGAAAATGCCGACGCCATAATCGAGGCGGCCGACGCCATCATGATTGCCCGCGGCGACCTGGGCGTTGAAATAGGCGATGCGTCCCTGCCGGCGGTACAGAAAAAGCTCATCACACAAGCCCAGGACATGGATCGCCCGGTAATCACCGCAACACAAATGATGGAATCCATGATTTACAACCCGGTTCCCACGCGCGCGGAAGTATTCGACGTGGCCAACGCCATCCTGGACGGCACGGATGCGGTCATGCTGTCCGGCGAGACAAGTATCGGCAAGTTTCCTGACCGGGTAGTCCAGGCCATGGCCCGTATCTGCGAGGAAACGGAAAAACAAAAGGAAACCCGCGAATCACACCACCGCATCAGCCAGGAATTCAAGCGCGTAGACGAAGCAATCGCCATGTCCACAATGTATGCGGCCAACCATATCAAAGCCAGGGCAATCGCCGCCTTGACGGAAACGGGCTCGACCTGCCTGTGGATGTCCCGTATCAGTTCCGGGATTCCCATCCTGGCATTTACCCGCCACGCATCCACCATGCGCAAGGTAAGATTGTACCGTGATGTCTACCCCATACACTTTGATATTACCCATACCGATCCGTTGGAAGCAAACAAGGAAATCATCGACGTACTGCTCAGGCGCAAGCTGGTCGGCAAAGGTGATATAGTCCTGGTCACGAAGGGCGACCTCAGGGGTCATCGCGGCGGCACCAATAACCTGAAAATCATCCGGGTAGGAGAAACAACCGAGCAACTGACTTAAAGAGGTTACGGTGGATGAAAGATAATCAGCAAAACGTTCAACCCGGAAATGCCCTGATCTTCACCACAGGGCCTGCCCTGCGCTTCCTTGATCATGATATTTTTCAGGTTTTGCCCTACAATTCAGTCAACAACTCAAGCATGGGAGTAAGTCTGTATGAGCGATATGAAGCAGCAAATGGCGCAAACGGCCGCAGCAATGGTGGCACAGGGCAAGGGCATACTTGCCATAGACGAAAGCACGCCGACTATTAAAAAACGTTTCGATACCATCGAGATCGAATCCACGGAGGAAAGCCGGCGCAGCTACCGGGAATTACTGATCACGGCATCAGGCAGTGAGGAGTTCATCAGCGGCATGATCCTGTTCGATGAAACCTTGCGGCAACAGACGCGGGATGGCGTTCCGTTTCCGGAGATCATGGTCGATAGAGGGATCATGCCCGGCATAAAAGTGGACAAGGGCGCCAAGGACCTCGCCGGACATCCCGGTGAAAAGGTGACCGAAGGCCTGGACGGGCTGCGCGATCGCCTGTCCGAATATCGCGACCTGGGCGCACGCTTCGCCAAGTGGCGCGCAGTGATCACGATCGGCGACCATATCCCGAGCAACGCGTGTATCGAAGCCAACGCCCACGCGCTGGCCCGTTACGCGGCGTTATGCCAGGAAGCCGGCATCGTGCCCATGGTGGAACCCGAGGTGCTGATGGACGCCGACAACGATATCGATGTCTGTTACTGGGCCACGGAAAAGACCCTGAGATCGGTCTTCAACGCCCTCAACAACCAGGGCGTGGCGCTGGAATATACCATCCTGAAGACCAACATGGTCGTTTCCGGGAAAAAGTGTTCCATCCAGGCGTGCGTACAGGAGGTGGCCGACAAAACAGTGCGCTGCCTGTTGAACACGGTCCCCGCGGCGCTGGCGGGTATCGTGTTTCTGTCCGGCGGCCAGAGCGCAACCCTGGCAACGGCGCACCTGAATGATATGAACCGGCGTTATAATAACCTGCCCTGGCCGCTCAGCTTCTCCTACGGGCGCGCCCTGCAGGAACCCTGCCTGAAGACCTGGTCCGGTAAAGCGGAAAACTACGATGCGGCCCAGGCCGCGCTGCTGCACAGGGAGAAATGCAACAGCCTGGCCTGCCTGGGGCAGTACACGGATGACCTGGAAAAAGCCGCCTGACGGTGCTGCGTTTACGTGACGGCACCAGTCGCTGAAGACCTCAACCCGGCAACCGCGGCGGCCTGGCAAGCCTACCGGTCCATGTGTTCCAGCAAGGATGACTATTTCTCCTTGCTGCAGGCCCTGGATGAAAAATACAAAAGCGGCGGCGAGCCCGGCATTGCCGAAAACCTGAGACTTGAAAAGCTGCTGAGTGAACACGACCGGAAAGTAAAACAATTCAACCAGGCCGTGGCCGCCATCACCGATCCCGGAGCGAAGCAGCAACTTGTGGAACTTCTTAAGGTTGCAGCCGATAACAAAGACAGGCACTGAAATCGTCAGCTGCCCTGTCCCCATCGTCGACGGATGCAAAACCCTGATATGACCAGGCACAGCCGCAGGATGGGCGCGGTCCAGTCCCCGGTCGTGCCCGTGGTGGCCGACCTGATCAGGGCGACGCCCGGCACCATTTCGCTGGGTCAGGGGGTGGTCTGTTACGGTCCGCCGGACTCGGCCCTGCATAACGTTCTGGCGCACGCGGGTGAACTGAACCAGTATTATGGTCCCGTGGAAGGCATCCCGGAGCTTGCCGGCAGGTTGAAAGATAAGCTGCGTACCGAGAATGATATCCACATTGATGAAGGACGATCCCTGGTTATCAGCGCGGGCGCCAATATGGGTTTTCTGAACGCGCTGTTCGCCATCACCGACCCCGGCGCTGAGGTCATACTGCCGACACCCTACTACTTCAACCATGAAATGGCTGTGAGGATGTTGAACTGTGAACCGGTTTGCGTTGATACCGATCAGCATTTCCAGATCACCCCGGAGGCTGTTGCTGCGGCGCTGACGCCGCGCACCGCGGCGGTCGTCACCATATCGCCGAATAATCCCAGCGGCGCCGTGTACCCGGAACAATCGTTACGGGCAATCAACGAGTTGTGCCGGGAACGGGGGGTTTACCATATCAGCGACGAAGCGTATGAATACTTCGTTTACGACGACCAGGCGCACTTTTCCCCCGCCAGCCTGGATGGTTCGGACCGGCACACCATCTCCCTGTTTTCCCTGTCCAAGGCCTACGGTTTTTCGTCCTGGCGCATCGGTTACATGCTGATTCCCGCACACCTGCACGAAGCCGTGAGGAAGGTACAGGACACCAACCTGATCTGCCCGCCGCTGGCCTCCCAGTACGCGGCGCTGGGCGCGCTGGAGGCAGGCCGGGAATACTGCATTGACAGGATCAGGCAGATCGCGCGTAACCGTATGTTTGTACTCGATGAGTTGAAAAAACTGGACTGCCTCGACGGCGCCGTGCGCTCCGACGGCGCGTTTTATACATTCCTGCGTCTCAGGACGGGGTTGTCCGATATGGATATTGTCAAGCGGCTTGTGCAGGAATTCAAAATAGCGGTGATGCCCGGCAGCGCTTTCGGCATGGACCGGGGCTGCTACCTCAGGATCTCCTACGGGGCCCTGGATGAAGCAACGCTGGTAGAGGGCATGCACAGGCTGACCGGCGGTCTGCGCGCGATTGCCGGCTGAACAAACGGGATCGGCCTACCTGCCCCGTTTCGACCAGCGCCGCGCAGCATTCTCCAGCTGATTATCCTGCCCATGGCCCTGCGGCCAACGGCTCACCCGCCTGGTCATGCGTTTGGAGCCGTGGGCCTTATGGAACAGCGTGACGTTCCCGGCCTTGAAGAACGGGATCAGCGCCATGCCGGCGACAAAGCCGCCTATGTGGGCAAACCAGGCCACCCCTCCTCCTTCCGACGAGGTGACTGCGGAACTGACCAACTGTATGGCGAACCACAGGCCCAGCACCCATATTGCCGGCAGCCTGACCAGTTGCAGGAAAAAACCCAGGGGGATGAGAACCAGCACTCTGGCGCGGGGATAAAGTATCAGGTACGCGCCCAGCACCCCTGATATCGCGCCGCTGGCGCCGATCATGGGAATCTCGGAGGCCGGGTTCTGCAGTACCTGGCCGAACACGGCCGCGACTCCGCACAGCAGGTAAAACACGATAAACCGCTTGTGGCCCATCGCGTCTTCCACGTTGTTGCCGAAGATCCACAGGTACAGCATGTTGCCGGCCAGGTGCATGAAGCCGCCGTGCAGGAACATGGAGGTAAACACGGTCACGGTGGGCGGGACGACAGCCAGTTCCACCGGCAGCGTTGCCTTGTTCAACAGTACTGCCGGGATAACGCCCAGGGCATAGACGGACGCCTGGTAGCCCTGCGAACCCAGGGACATCTGCCACAGGAACACCAGCACGCAGGCCGCGATGAAGGTCACGGTCAGGACGGGAAAGATATGCGTCGGGTTGTCGTCGTGCAGGGGAATCATTGAATCGGGAAATCCGGTTGTCTTCTATCTGTCCAGCAACCTGTCCTGGGCTTCCTTGTATTTGGCTGCCGTCTGGCGGGTCACTTCCCCGGGCAATGCCGGGCCGGGCGCCTGTTTGTTCCAGTCCAGGGTTTCAAGGTAGTCCCGCACGTACTGCTTGTCGAAACTGGGGGGGCTGATGCCGGTGCGGTAGGAATCAGCCGGCCAGAAGCGGGATGAATCGGGGGTCAAAACCTCATCGATCAGGTATAGCTCCCCGTTCCCGTCAAAGCCGAATTCAAGCTTGGTGTCGGCAATGATAATGCCCCTTTCGGCGGCATATTCCGCTGCCTGCCGATAGATCGTGAGACTGAGCGAACGCACCTTTTCGGCCAGGTCGGCGCCCAGCAGTGAAACGGTCTCCGCAAAGCTGATGTTTTCATCGTGCTCCCCCGCTTCCGCCTTGGTGGACGGCGTGAATATCGGTTCCGGCAACTGTTGCGCCTGTTGCAGACCGGCCGGCAATTCGATGCCGCAGACCGTGCCGCTGCGCTGGTAATCCTTCCAGCCGGAGCCGATGATATACCCGCGCACGATGGCTTCTACCGGCAGGGGGGCCAGTTTTTTGACCACGATGGCGCGGCTTTCCAGTTGCCCGACTTCATCCTCCCGCAGGCCGGCGGACTCAAGGCTGCGGCCGGTCAGGTGGTTGCCGATCAGGTTTTGCGTCCTGGCGAACCAGAAATTGGACACCGTGGTCAGGACGCTGCCCTTGCCGGGGATCGGATCCGGCAGCACCACGTCGAAGGCGGAAATACGATCGCTGGTGACGATCAGCAGGTGGCCGTCATCAACATCGTAGATATCACGGACCTTGCCCCGGTTCACCAGGGGCAGGCTGCCGATTGTTGATTGGAAAAGTGCGGCGTTTTGATCTGTCATTTCAACTCCTCCAGGTTGTATCTCTCCACGGTGTTTTCTGTCACCGGTTGCTTATTTTCGCCCAGCTATCGCGCAACGTCACGATGCGGTTGAATACCGGTTTGCCGGCCTGCCGGCCATCCCTGTCCGCGCAGAAATACCCCAGGCGTTCAAACTGAAACCTCTCGCCCGGTTGTGCCGGCGCCAGGTCCGGTTCGGTAAGGCAATGGTCAAGAGTCTCCAGGGAAGCCGGGTTGATATAGGCCTTCCAGTCTTGCTCGCCCCGGTCGGGATTGGCGACGGAAAACAGCCTGTCATAGAGCCTTATCTCTGCTGCGCGGCCGTGTTTTGCCGATACCCAGTGGATTGTCCCCTTGACCTTGCGGCCATCAGGCGCGTTTCCGCCCCGTGTGGCCGGGTCATAGCTGCAACGTAATTCCAGCACCTCGCCGGTTTGTTCATCCTTTATCACCTCGTTGCAGGTAATGAAATAAGCATAGCGCAAGCGCACCTCACGGCCAGGCGCCAGGCGGAAAAACTTTTTCGGCGCATCTTCCATGAAATCATCCCGCTCGATGTAGATCACCTTGCTGAACGGGACCTTACGCGTGCCCATGGCCGGGTCCTGTGGATGATTGGCGGCATCCAGCAACTCTTCCTCATCATCGGGATAGTTATCGATCACGACCTTCAGCGGCCGCAAAACCGCCATACGGCGCGGCGCTGAGGCGCCCAGTTCGTCCCTGATCACGTGTTCCAGCACCCCCGCGTCAATATAGGTATCGCTCTTGGTCAAACCGATTCGCTCGCAGAAGTCGCGTATGGATTCAGGGGTGAACCCCCGCCGCCGCAGGCCGGATATGGTGGGCATGCGCGGGTCGTCCCAACCATCCACGTGCCCGTCCTCGACCAGTTCGATCAGCTTGCGTTTGCTCAGTACCGTGTATTCAAGGTTGAGGCGGGCGAATTCATACTGGTACGGGCGCGCCGGGGTATCCAGGTTGTCGATAAACCAGTCGTACAGGGGACGGTGGTCCTCGAATTCCAGGCTGCATAACGAGTGGGTGACGTGTTCCAGCGCATCCGACAGGCACTGGGTGAAATCGTACATGGGATAGATACACCAGGCATCGCCGGTACGGTAATGGCTGGTCCTGCGGATCCGGTAGATAACCGGGTCGCGCATATTCAGGTTGGCCGCCTGCATGTCGATTTTCGCCCTGAGCACATGCTCACCGTCGCCAAATTCTCCGTCTTTCATCCCGTGGAACAACTCCAGGTTCTCGGCTACCGGCCGGTTCCGGTAGGGGCTGTCGGCCCCCGGTTCCGTCAGGGTGCCGCGGTACTGCCTGATCTGCTCCGCGCTCATGCTGTCCACGTAGGCCTTGCCCTGCTCGATCAGTTCGATCGCAAATTCGAACAGCCGCGCAAAATAATCCGAGGCAAAAAACAACCTGTCCTCCCAGTCAAACCCGAGCCAGCGCACGTCTTCCCGGATGGCGTCGACGTATTTCATGTCCTCCTTCTCCGGGTTGGTGTCGTCAAAACGCAGGTTGCATTTTCCCCGGTATTCCGCCGCCATGCCGAAGTTCAGGCATATCGCCTTGGCATGGCCGATATGCAGGAAGCCGTTGGGTTCCGGCGGGAAGCGCGTGTGGATGCCCTCGGGGTAACGGCCCCGGGCGAGGTCATCTTCGATAATCCTGCGGATAAAATGTGTCGGTGTTGAGCTTTCCATCCGCATCAGCCGTTGTTTGCAATATCAGGGAGATCGCCGGCCAGGCCTGTTGCCCGGCGCATCGTAAAATTCTTCAATGCCTGAAAAGAATCATACAGGCCCATCCCGGCATTCCTTAGCGGGGGGATCGGCAGGGCCTGGTTTTCAAACAGGTATTTTAAACCCTCCAGGGTCATCATCACCATATAATTCTCACCCTTGCGCCATCTCTCATAACGTCTCAACACTGCCATACTACCCGGGTCGCGCCCTTTCCTCCCGGCTTCGTTAATCACCTGGAACAAGCTTGCCGCATCGAGAAGGCCCAGGTTGGCGCCCATGCCTGCCAGCGGATGAACACAATGCGCCGCATCGCCCACCAGGACGACGCGCCCGGAGCAGTAATGCCGCGCCTGTGCCCTTTGCAGCGGAAAACCCTGCCTGATCCCCACATCCGTGACGGCGCCCAGGGTGTGTTCGAAAGCGTCCGCAAGCACCTGCTGAAACTCCGCCTTCCCTATGGCAAGCAACTGTTCAGCCCGGGCAGGTGTAGTCGACCAGACCACGCCGCACCGGTGCGGATCGGCCATGGGCAAAAAAGCCAGGGGGCCGTCCGTCAAAAACCGCTGACGCGCCGTATGTCCATGCTCTTCGGCCGTGGTAACGACAGCCGCCACGGCTGACTGTCCATACCGGTGCAACGCGTAATCCATCCCGGCAAGCTGCCGGACCCTCGACCCGGCGCCATCCGCGGCGATAAGCAGTTTAGCCGACACCTCCTTCCCGTCGTTGAGCCTTAACCTGATTGCCTTTTCGTCGCCGCTGAGGCTCTCCGGTTCAGCGCCTGCGCACACCGATATGCCCGGATGTTGCGCAAGTATCGATTCCAGCACGCCCACCAGTACATTCTGCGGAACAATATAGCCCAGGTTTGGCTGGCCGATATCGGCGCTGTCGAAGTGAAGGCTGCCGGCGCCGTTTTCATCCCATACGTGCATGTGTTTGAACAGGCCGATCTCCTCCTCCGGCAGTTGCTGCCAGGCCTTGATCGCAGACAGTATCTGCCGGGACGCCAGGGACACGGCCAGGGTGCGCGCATCCGCTGCCGGTGTCCCGGTTGCAAATGAGCTGTTCCGTTCGACCAGGATACAGTCAATGCCGCCGGATGCCGCCAACAAGGCCATACTGCAGCCGATCACGCCGCCGCCGACTACCAGCACCTCCGTATCCAGGGTTTCGGTGGGTGAAACGCGTGAGGGGGCAGACGCAGTGCCTGCTTTTCCGCTTTCTCTCCGGCCACCGGGCTCCCGCCCGACTTTTACGCCCGGCGCCGGTCTCTCCCGCTTTGGTTTCGTGCGCAGTCCGGTCGCCCGCCGGATAAATTCTTTTTTCAGGGCCGGTGACGCATCCAGCGCCAGCATGGCGCTGTTGCGCAGCATGGATTTCACCGGGCCCGTATCGTTGAATGTTCTTTGCAATACATCGGAAAAACGAATTACCTGCCGCTGATCCGCCTGCCTGGACAAACCGTACGCATTCAGAACCGCCTGGGCGCCGATGTCGCCGCCATTGCGCAAGGTTGTCCCGATACATCCGGCGAGTTCCGCCATGTCCCGCAAAACAAGATTAAACCCCTGGGCGCCGTTGGGATGGATAGTATGCGCCGCATTGCCAAGCAGCACGGTTCGCTCACTCGTCTGCGCTTCCGGTTGCTGCAAAAACAGTGGATAGGAAGTCCTGGCGCCGGCCGCGGACAGCACGCCAAGACGGTTGCCGAAGGTTTCCTGCAGCAGGTCGAGATATGCCTCGTCGTCCCGTCGCAGGTACTCGTCCACCTGTTCAACCGGCGCCACCAGAACGCTGACGCTGCGCGCATCCTGCAGCGGCAGGAAGGCAACCAGGCCGTCAGGGATGAAGCGTTCGTACGCGGTGTTGCGGTGGCTCCGTGAAATCCCGACGTTGCAGACGATGGCCGCCTGTTGATAATCGAGGAGCCTGGTTTTTATCCCGGCCAGTTCCCTGGAGTTCGAAAATGCGCCGTCCGCAATTACCAGCAGTTTGCACTCCAGGGCGGTATTCTCAACGGCCTGCCGGTACCGTACGGTTACCGAATCAGCCCCGCGTTCGATACCGTCGGCTGTTGCCGGACAGATCAGATCGATGTTGTCGTGACCCGAGATCTCCTCGTACAGGGTCCGTCCCAGTTCGCTTGCGCGTACCACAAATCCCAAACTGTCCAGACCAAGCATATCGGCAGACATCCTGACGCTGCCGTAGCGCCCTCTCGTGCTGACGTGGACCCGCTCTATCGGGCAGGCGGATCGCCCCAGTTTCGACCATATCCCCATATCGTCCAGTATCTTCCGGGACGAGAGGGATAAAGCAATACCTCTTGCATCGTTATCCCGGGGACTGCCGCTGCGCGCCTGTTGCTCTTCAACCAGGGCTATGCTGATATCCTCCAGGGCCAGGGAACAGGCAAGACCGGCGCCGGCCATGCCGCCGCCAATAACCGCTACATCATACATGGATTACCTTATACACCCTGCTCCATCAGCGCCTCTATTTCCGAAATACCCTTGGGTGCATCGCGGCTCAGCACCTCATGCCCGGCTTTCGTTACCAGTACGTCATCCTCAATACGCACGCCTATGTTCCACCACTTCCTGGCAAGGCCTTTTTGCGGGGGGAAATACAGCCCGGGTTCGACGGTCATTACCATGCCCGGTTCCAGCAGGCGCCACGCTTCACCTACCTTGTAATCACCGACATCGTGTACGTCCATCCCCAGCCAGTGCCCGGTCTTGTGCATGAAATACCGGCTGTAGGCTTTCTCTTTTATCAGGGTTTTCGGCTTTCCCTTGAGGACCCCCAATGCAACAAGCCCCTCGGTCAATACCTCGACTGCCGCGTCGTGAGGCTGCGCCCAGTGGTTGCCCGGCCTCACCGCGTCGATTGCAGCAAGCTGCGCCGCCAGGACAATTTCGTAGATTGCCTGCTGCTGGCTGCTGAAACGGCCATTGACCGGGAACGTACGGGTCACATCGCTCGCATAGGATTCATACTCGGCCCCGGCATCGATCAGTAATATGTCGCCGTCTTCCAGTTCCCTGGTGTTGTCGATGTAATGTAATACGCAACTGTTTGCGCCGCTGCCGACGATGGAAGGATAAGCTGCGCTGTGGGCGCCCTGGCGCATGAATTCGTGGATCAGTTCGGCCTCAATCTGGTATTCCGTTTTCCCCGGCCGGCATGACCGCATAGCGCGCATATGTGCAGTTGCCGAAATTGCGGCGGCCTTGCGTAACATGCTGATTTCATGGCGGCTCTTATACAGACGCATGTCATGCAGGATATTGTTCAGGGAGACAAACTGTTCCGGCGCGTGGATGCCGCTGCGCGCCTTGCCGCGCACCTGGTTGACCCAGCCGAGTACGCGCTGGTCGAAAGGGGCGTTGTTTCCCATGGTGTAATAGATCCGTTCCCGGTTTTCCAGCAGGCCGGGCAGAATGTCGTCCAGGTCGGTAATGGGATAGGCATCATCCGCGCCGTAATCAGCGCAGGCGCCTTCCAGGCCTGCCCGGGTGCCGTGCCAGATTTCCTGCTCGCGGTTGCGTTCACGACAGAACAGGACAAATTCACCCTGGCCGCGACCGGGTATAAGCGCCACGACTGCCTCCGGTTCGGCAAACCCCGTCAAATAATAGAAATCGCTGTCCTGACGATAGCGATAGGCGACGTCGCGATTGCGCATTTTCTCCGGCGCTGCGGGCAGGATGGCGATACTGTCATCTCCCAGCATGTCCATGAGTTTCTTTCGGCGCTTGCGGAATTCGCCGTGTTTCATTTGACGGCCTCTGATTTGTCCAGGTTTAGTTACGGTACCGTGATAGATTGTCAAAAGCAATGGCGACATATCCATCCCGCTGACTCAAGTAATTTACCAGAAGGGGGGTCTCTGATCTTGACCGCCCTTCAAGCGCGTTCTATATTGACAGGTATAAGCTTTCGTTTAGTGGGGTAAACCAGCCGCGGAATATAAACTTATGCCAGATAATAAATCAGAAAATGTAGATTTGGGGGTGCTTGAAGCGCGGGTTGACGATCTTATCCGGACAGTTGATGCACTGAAAAACGAGAATTCCACCTTGCGCAACCAGCAAAAAAACCTGATCAGCGAACGCGCTGCACTGATTGAAAAAACGGAACAGGCCAGGTTTCGCGTCGAATCAATGATCGCCCGTCTGCGCGCCATGGAAACACGCTCGTGACACAGGCCAAGCCGGTTCCCGTATCGATCCTGGACAAGGAATACCTGATTTCCTGTCCGGCGGACGAACGGGAGCAATTACATGCCGTAGTTAATTTCGTCAATGAAAAACTGGAGGAGGTAAAGAGCAGCGGCAGCGTGATCGGGACGGAACGTATGATCATTATGGCGACTCTGAATATTGCCAATGAATTGCTTACATACAAATTGGAAAACAGGGACTATACTGAATCTGTGGGTTCGGTAGTAAAACGCCTGCAAACCAAGATTGACGGCGTTCTGACCAGGGGCGAATAAAATATCTTCCCTGGTTTTGATTTGGGTATCTTCTGTCGTGTTCGTGAACAGGCCGACAGAAACTTGAGCTTATTTCCTGTAAAAAAGGGAGCTGACCGCGTTATTGTGTGCAAGCCTGCTTGAAGCAGGAAGCCTGATATAACGTCCGCTGTTCCCACTTGAACCTCTGGTTCAAGTTTAACGCCTGTCACGGCACGACGGTTGATACCCACCAATATAAACGGGGACAGATTTCAAATCTGTCCCCTTTAACGTATCAATTCAGAAAGATCCTGTAGGCAGGATTGTTCGTCTCTTCCGAATACTCAATCCCCAGGCCGTCCAGGAATTCCTGGAATTCGCCGGTCTGGTCCTGCGGCACCTGTATGCCCATCAGCACCCGTCCGTAAGCAGCCCCGTGATTGCGGTAGTGAAACAGGCTGATGTTCCAGCGCGAGCTCATCTGTGTAAGAAAATGCAGCAGCGCCCCTGAACGCTCGGGGAATTCAAACCTGTACAGCAGTTCATCGGTGACCCCGGGCGCATGGCCGCCTACCATGTAACGGATATGCATCTTCGCCACTTCGTCATTGCTCAGGTCGATGACCTGGTAGCCCTTGTCCCGTAAATTTGCCAGTAACTGGTTCTTCTCCCGGACGCCGTGGCGCAACTGCACGCCCACGAAGATATGCGCCTCTTCGGTATCGCAGTACCGATAGTTGAATTCCGTGATCTGGCGCGGGCCCAGGTCGTGGCACAGGGAGCGAAAACTGCCGGGGCGTTCGGAAATCGTGGTGCATATCAACGCCTCCCGCCGTTCACCCAGCGCGGACAGTTCGGCGATATGGCGCAGGCGGTCAAAGTTCACGTTGGCGCCGCTGAGAATGGCGACCAGGCGCCTGTCCTTCAGGTTTTCCCGCTGGACATATTTTTTCAACCCGGTCAGGGCCAGTGCCCCTGCCGGCTCCGGGATGGAGCGGGTATCCTCGAATATATCCTTGACTGCCGCGCAGATCTCATCCACGTTCACAGGCAGGACCTCATCGACCAGCTCCCGGCAGATGCGGAATGTTTCCTCACCCGCCTGCTTCACTGCGGCGCCGTCGGCGAAGATATCCACGTGGTCCAGGGTGACCCTGTCACCGGCTTCCAGCGCCCGGTACATGCTGGCCGCCCCGTCATGCTCCACGCCGATAACTTTTATCCCCGGGCTGGTCGCTTTCACGTGCAACGCGATCCCGGCGATCAATCCGCCGCCGCCGACCGGGACGAAGATACAGTCCGGCTGCTCATCACACTGCTCCAGCAGTTCCACGCCCACGGTAGCCTGCCCGGCGATGACCAGCGGGTGGTCGTAGGGCGGGATGAAGGTCCTGCCCTCCCTGGCGGCCAGTTCTTCTGCGTGCAACCGGGCCTCATCATAGGTATTGCCGTGCAGGACCACCCTGGCGTCGAGACGCCTTACTGCGCTTACCTTGATCTCCGGCGCGGTCTTCGGCATCACAATGGTTGCGCCGATATTCATTTTGCCGGCGGCCAGGGCGACACCCTGGGCGTGGTTCCCGGCGGAAGCCGCTATGACTCCGCTGCATTTCTGCTCGTCGCTCAGCGTGGCAATCAGGTTATAGGCGCCGCGCAATTTATAGGAAAACACCGATTGCTGGTCTTCCCGCTTCAGCCAGATATGGTTGTCCAGCGCCCGGGAAGCCTGGCCAGCGTAATCCAGGGAGGAGCGCCGGGCGACGTCGTAAACCCTGGTCGCTGCCGCGCTGATTAACGGTTGGTATTCTGCAAACATGTGTATAAGATAACATTAAGCAGTAGTTCCCGCTAACGCCGGTCGGATAGGTGGGGTCAGAGTAAAATCACCACCGGAGCTGCTGTTGCCAACGTCCTCGGCGATTTTACTCTGACCCCGGAATTCAGCGGGAACTGCTGAACATTAAGAGCGTTTGTGTCAATGAGCCAGAAAAAAAAACAACGGGTCGCCAGGGCCGCGATCGAATACATAGAAGATGACATGGTCGTGGGTGTCGGCGCCGGCAGCACGGTCAACTGCTTTATCGATGAACTGGCGCGCATCGGTCACCGTATCGACGGCGCCGTAGCCAGTTCGGTGGCGACCGAAACCCGGTTGAGGCAACACAATATCCCGATAATCGACCTGAACGGCGTACGCGAACTCTCGGTTTACGTGGACGGCGCCGATGAAGCCACGCGGCACCTGCAACTGATCAAGGGCGGCGGCGGCGCCCTGACCCGGGAGAAGATCACCGCTGCCGTCAGCGACCGCTTCATCTGCATCGTCGACGATACGAAGGTGGTGGACGTGCTCGGAGAATTTCCGTTACCGGTAGAAGTCATTCCCATGGCCCGCAGCTACGTGGCCCGGGAAATCGTCAAGCTGGGCGGCCAGCCGGCCCTGAGAGAGGACTTCGTCACGGACAACGGCAACGTCATCCTGGACGTCCACAACCTTTCCATCCTCAACCCGGCCGAACTGGAGCAGCAACTCAACCAGGTTGTGGGCGTGGTCACCAACGGCCTGTTCGCCAGGCGCCGCGCCGACTTGTTGCTGGTTGCCGATGACCGGCAGGTTACCAGGCTATCTGTATGAGCCACAGAGGACACAGAGATCACAGAGCGAAAACATGTTGCTCTGTATGATCCCCGCCGAATACTACGTCTGTGGTGACGGGATTGACGAATTTCTCTCTTTGTGAACGCCTGAAACCAAATGATCGGCTTGATCCAACGCGTCACCGAAGCGAGGGTAGAGGTCGATAACAGGACCGTAGCGCAAATCGACCGGGGTATCCTGGCGCTCATCGGTGTTGAAAAACAGGATACTTCCGCAACAGCCGAGCGACTGGCCCAAAGGATAATCCAGTACCGCATATTTTCCGACGCCGACGGGAAAATGAACCTCAGCCTGCAAGATACCAGCGGCGAACTGCTGCTGGTCCCGCAGTTCACCCTGCCGGCCGACACCCGCAAAGGCAACCGTCCCAGTTTCAGTTCGGCCGCGCCGCCGGAAACGGGACAACGCCTGTTTCGGGAACTCGCGGACTTCGCCCGGGAGGCTCACGGGCAGGCGCAAACCGGGGTTTTCGGCGCAAACATGCAGGTTTCGCTTACCAACGACGGACCCGTGACGTTCTGGTTGCAGGTTTGACGGATGAAGATTACAAAATCGTACCTGTTGCCTGTACTGTTTGTTGCCTGTTGTATTTCCCAACCCCTGTCAGCGGCAGAGCTTGTCAGCATCGAAAACGTCACGCTCATCGATGCCGGCCTGAACGACGGCGACAGTTTCAAGGTCAACGCCGGCGGCCGCGAACTGCACCTGCGGCTGTACTATGTCGATTGCCCTGAAACCACTTACAACAGCAAGCCCGTACTGGAAAGAATCCGTGAGCAACAACGCCATTTCGGGCTGGAAGACCCCCATGACGTGGTACGCTACGGTGAACAGGCTGCCGAATACGTTAAAGAGGTGTTATCCCAGCCGTTCACTATCTACACCAGTTATGCTCAAGCGCCGGGACGCTCTGCGTTAGTTCGCTATTACGCCTTCATTGAAACCCATGATGGTCATGACCTGGGTCATCTCCTCATTGAACAGGGTTTGGCCAGGATACACGGAAAGACCCGTCCGAGTCCCGATGGTGTACCAAGCCATACAGTACTTGAGGAGCTTCAGGACCTCCGTATCATCGCCCTGTTAAACCGCGCTGGTATCTGGCAGTCAACCCAGCCCGGTATCCTGGCTGAAATGCGCAAACGCCAGCGGGAGGAGGCTGAAGAACTAAAATCATTCCGCCAAAAGGTGGCGAAGATACGGACCCGTGATGACCAGCCTCTCAACCTCAATAGCGCCTCAAAGGATGAGCTTGAGCAAATTCCCGGAATCGGCCCGGTTACGGCAATCAAGATCACCGATGGGAGGCCGTATGAGTCTGTGGATGATCTGCTGAAGATTCCCGGTATCGGGCCGAAAACGGTGGAGGCTATAGCGCCTTATGTTACGGTGAAGAGTGAATAAATACCGTTTTAATGACAAAAAAAGGCCATGCAAATTAATGGGACTTATGTATCAAAATCCGCGAACCTTCGTAAGCGGACAGCGGAGGGATAGGGATATCACTATCTAGGCGGCGGGTTTCCTGCGAAGCCGATACTTGGTATTCAACTCTTCGCTTGTCGGTTCTCTGTTCTCACTCTTGACCGGTTGCCGGTCTGTAGTAAGTATCTGTTTCAACGCATCAAAAAAATCTGTCGCAGTCGGCGGGTTGGATAAATCCGGCGACTTTATCTCACGCTTTGGTTTCGCCATTTCAGATTTCTCATCAATTGAAATTCAACCAGACATAAGAGTAGAACGACGCGTATACGGTTGTCAATGCGTTTTTCACACTTGCAAGTTTTCCTTGATGCACCCAACCTTTTAGACTTATCATGACCTTGCCAATATTCGCGCTAACCCATCGTCGGGTTACCCGCTGAATACAACAACCAGTCTATCCAGGTAAGGGGTAGCTCCCTTTGCCGGGGTGAATAAGCGGGGAATTTCCTTTACGCGGATATTGGCAACGGCCCGACGGCCTCACGCGGCTGTCGGTAATTCATACAGCTATAGAGGGGTTGTTATGAAGCAGCATACCGTTGCCAGTCTGTTTGTTGCTTTCTTTTCCTGTCTTTCCCTTAGCGTTTTTGCCCAGACCGATGAAGACTATACGGCAGAAATCATGCAGCACATTGTCGATCCGTGCTTCAAATACAGCGCCGACAAGTCAGAACCTATACCTGAAGTATCTGAATCGGAAATGGTGACACTGATGAAGTTGATGTCGCCGGATGCAGTACAGGACACGATAGACGTTACCTTGCCTGTTGTGAAGGACAAGCCGATTGAAGCCAGGATGCAGGTTTATGAGTTGAGCCTGAAGCTGTGCATCAGGGGGACGGGGAAATGACGGACGAACTGGCTCTTAAATACAAGGAACTGAAGGAAAACGAAGCGGAAAAAAAGAAGAAAAAGAAATTAAAGAAAAAACAAACAATCAAAGCAGTAGGAAATGCTATCCAAATCAGCATTCTGATTGTCCTTGGTTTGCTTTTGCTTCTTATTGTCGTGGTAGAAACATCGGACGTTGATATCAACTCTACATCCCCGTCATCATCGAATAGAACACCGTCGAAATGGAAAAAGGAGCGGCAGCGGCGCATTGAACGGCGAACTAGCGCAGGGGTGCCGATTGAAAGGGGTGCAGATATCGACTACCGCATAGACAGCGACAAGCTTATTGATCTGTCTGTAAAACAGATTCGATCTAACGGTTATCGTTGTAACAGTCTCAGCAGCATCGATCTTTACAATTACAACAAATCGATAGTGGTGCGATGCAACGAAGGCAAGGATAAATACAGGATATATCCATCTTCAGGGCAGGTGACGCGGGAGTAATGCATATCACTCCGAAGTTTACTAAGCAACGAGAGGTGAACGATTTGATTGATTTCAATACTGCAATTAAAGAAGATCCTGAAGGTGCACGCAAAACGATGGCCGAATTTACTGGTGATGACCTGCTGACTATCAGAAAACAGCTACATCACCTTCCAGAAACCTTGATGGAAAACGAACAGGTATTGGTTTTTTGTTACGGGTATACGGACTGGAAAAATGGTCTTTTGGTACTCACAGACAGGCGCATCATGTTTCTATGCAAAGGCATGCTTGCGTCAAAGCTAACATCAATACCGATTGCTAGAATAAATTCACTGTCGGGCGAAACGGGGATGGTTCTTGGGAAAATAATTATCAATGAGGGCAGCTCATCAATCACCATAAAAAATGTCCACAAAAAAGCAGTTAATTATTTTGTTAAAAAATTTCAAGAATTTGCTGATATATCCTGACCTGTTTTGATAACGATGCGGCCACGAATGCTGGACTAACCATAGTTGACAGCGCTCCCATATCTTCTGCAACACATGAAGATGAAATCACACCTATCTATGCTGGCGTAATTAACATTCCTCACGTAAATCTGTTGGTAAACGCGAACCAAGCTTATGGGGTGAATCTTAAGTCTCAGGGCCTGATAGCACTGATCGGGCGAGATATATTGGCCAACGCTGTATTAGTATATAATGGGCCGAACGGGTCATTTTCTTTGTCCATTTAATCGACCAGACTTAGATTGTGCTCAGTTTGACAAAAAGCCACCCCGCGCCTAAGAGGGGTTTCTTATGATGGGTTATTCAATTTAATCAAACTGTCTGGCATACGAATAACTTGAGTTTCGTACAAACCCTTTTTATTGATTAAAGCGACCACAATAATCCCATCATCCCTAACTTTGGTTACAGTCATCTGATTTTCAGGATGGCTTGGCAGGACGACGACATCGCCCACTTCAAATTTTTGTTTATCGCTCATCTTTTATCTCTCTTTTCTGTTTTTGTGTTGGGCTATCCTGCACCTGATTTATAAAGAATCAAAAGTCTGGCCTCACTCCGCGCAAACGAAGTGAGGCCAGACTTTTGACTCCTTTAAGAAACCAGATCCCTATAAGGCACTCTTTTTCCTCCCATCCTTGAGATAACTGCCGTGATCCGGTCGATGGTATCAACTTCGCAGTTCCCCTCATTCAGGCGGAAGGTAGCTTCATCGACATACCGTTGCAGGTGCTTGCGGGATACGTGATGCCATGTTCCCGTGATAGACCGTTTGAGTACCGCCCATACAGACTCGATGCTGTTAGTGTGGATCGGCCCGCGCACATACTCCCCTGCGCCGTGTGCGACAGTCTCATGCTTGCGGAGCACGTCACCAAGTACCTTGTATGCCTTTGCTTCGTCTGTGTAAAGGGTTGAACTCAGGTTGACCTTCATAGCCGCGAACTTGATGACTGAACGGCTGTCCTCGCCTTCACTTCCCTACTCCATACACGAACAAAGCAGCTATCCCTGGATACCCACTTCTAAAGTACCGACACAACGCAAGAGGTAAAATATCGATATCTGACCTTTTGAGGTTTTTTTTCTTATTACAACGCTCACTATATGTCATTGGGTCCATTGAAAACAACCAGAGGGTTTGAAGATCATCAGGACACGCCAATATTCCCTCTGAGTGTATTTCCTTGCGCCATGACGCGCGGGCTGTTTTGACGTTCGTATTGAGCCATGCCTCAGAAAGACACTTATGTTTCTTGCTGCATATTTCCGTAATTCCACCAGATAAATTTTCTGCTCCGATTGCTGCCCTCAACAACTCAGCGGAGTTGGGGTAGCATGTTTTTGACGCCCCTGTTTCCCGGTATGCCTTCACCACGGCAGGATCTTCGACTTGCGGCTTGTTGTTTGCATCCGCCAACTTTCTCAAAAGAAGTTCACGGCATGTGCCCGTCTTCTGTTCTTCAAACGGTTCAAATGGCCTCATCCCATGCGTAAGCGCAATATGTAGCCTGCCCGCCGCATCCATTTCAGCAAGACGTACTGCTGCCTCAACTTCGATACAGTGTTGCAGATAATTTCCGTCGTTCCCCTTTGCCATGAGTTCAGTTTCCTGCCTTCCGGTAATGAATGAACCGGCTTAAGATTTATTGTTAACAAATGATAACAAAGCAATATCAGACACAAACAGACTATTTTTGGAAAGAGTTCCAGGAGTTCCAGGGACACCAGGAGTTCCAGGGACACAAAACTAAATTATGGAGTAATGCCACATGGCAGGGCCGGCAAGGAAAGGATTTTGCAGTCCATGAGCGCACGGGCAGACCCTTGGTGGATGAAGGATTCATTAACAGGATTTAAAGCGCGTTGGGTCGGCTGGTTAAACAGAAAAACGGGGGCCGAAACGACGGCAGGAGAATTGAGTATATGTCCCCGGAACTGCCCAACATCATGCGTACAGGCAAGGCATTTTTTATTCCTCTGTTTTTTCCCGTTTTCTAAAGCGGGATTGGAGAAAATAGTCTATAATCAAGGCGGTTTCTATTTTTGTTATTATAATTGCATTTTGTAAACTAATAGAAAACGAGAGATACCTATGATAGGACAAAAACTTAAGTTAGCCAGAAAAGCTGCCGGCCTGTCACTAAGGCAGTTACAAGATAAAATTGGAAACCGTGTAACCGCACAAGCCATAGGAAAGTATGAGCGAAATGAATCCGTTCCAAGTTCACCGGTATTAATTGCATTAGCTGAGGCTTTGGCTGTATCCGTTGATTACCTGCTGGGTGATCAGGATTTATCCCTCGACAGAGTGGAATTTCGCAAGAAATCCGTGCTAAGCCGTAAAGAAAAAGCCCGTTTGGAGGCAAAAACCATTGATCGACTGGAACGCTATTTGCTTGTAGAAGAGTTGCTGGGCCTGCAAAGTATCGAGTGGGACCGTCCTCTGGGCGCGCCCTACGCTGTCACGGTTCCGTCCGAAGCCGAAACGGTAGCCATTCGTACACGAGAACACTGGGGTTTGGGAACGGACCCTATCCCTGACCTGGCCGAATTAGCGGAGGAGCGGGGGATCAAGGTACTGTCATTGCAGTTTGAAGATCACGTTGATGGTTTAACAGCAGATGTGTATCGTCCGGATAAACCTCCCCTGCCTGTTATCATGGTAAATGCCAGGCATTGGGGTGAACGACAACGCTTCACGCTCGCCCATGAACTTGGTCATATTCTTATGCAACCACTTGACGACAAAAATGCTACAGAACGATCAGCTCATCGTTTTGCCGGCGCCTTTCTGATGCCGGCGGAAGCGCTCTGGGCGGAAATTGGTATGCACCGTACCTCATTCGGCATGGGCGAGTTGGTACAATTGAAAAAGGTATTTCGTGTAAGTCTTCAGGCCTTGACGTATCGCTTTCTTGACCTGGGAATTATCACGCGATCAGTTTTCAAAGAAATGTTTGGGTATTTCTCACAGCAAAATTATCGTACACCGCCTTATAAAGAGCCGGGGGCGTTACCTCCCGACAGCGAAGAACCATTACGCTTTCAGCGGTTATGCTTTCGCGCACTGGCGGAAGAGGCAATTTCAGAAGCGAAATGCGCAGAGTTGCTCGGTATCTCTGCACGTCAACTGCAGCAGGAAATGGGAGAATCACAATCAGTCTGAAGCAGGCTATGTGGGGTAAAGGATTTTGCAAGTATTTGTATCGGACACTTCGGTAATAATTGATCTGAATCGTGGAGGACTACTTGAACAGGTTTTTACATTGCCGTATGAATTTGTGGTCCCTGATGTACTCTATAAACGTGAACTGGAAAATTATGAGGGACCGCGATTACGGGAATTAGGGCTTCGAGTCGAACCGTTAAATAACCGGGAAGTCGAAGCAGCAATCCGGTTCAGACAACACCAGCCAAAATTAAGCGTGCCGGATAGCTTTGCATTATCACTTGCAAAATCCAGACAATGGGTATTGTTATCAGGCGATGCAGATTTACGCGATATGGCTTCACGAGAAATCATAGAATGTCATGGTGTACTCTGGTTGTTTGATCAAATGGAATTAAACCGGACTATTGCCATCAGAGATCTAAAGCGAGCATTAAATGCCATCGTAGAGCACCCACGCTGCCGTCTGCCTCGAACGGAAGTCAGACTGCGGCAACAACATTACAAAAAAATTACACGTGCATAGATGAAGAGATATGAATCAGAAGGCTGATACTAATGACATGAGACCGGAGTACGATTTTTCCGGAGGTATACGTGGGAAACATTACAAAGCTTATCAGGAAGATACAAATGTAGTTCTACTGGACCCCGAGGTGGCCCGAGTGTTCAGTGATTCTGCATCTGTCAATCAAGCTTTACGTATGCTGATTGACCTGGCAGATGAAGTAATGCAGAAAAATCCAACAGGTGATTCCAGATAATCAACGAGGAGTGAGACGTTAATCAAGATTGCAAAAAATTGAATCACTTGCTCGCCCGTCAGACGAGGCATTCTGGTCATACGGCTAATCTTTGGATGCCGACTAACTCAAGCGGGCTATGATCGGAGACATTCTCGACTTCAAGCCACAGTGCAATGGCCTCTTCCATTCTCTCCATCAACTGGTCAACCGACTTGGCCTGAGTGTGACATCCCGGTAACGCGGGAATGCTACCTACAAAGTAACCATCTTCATCTTTCTCGATGATAATCGTATATACATCTTTCATTGCCGTTCTCATCTTATAAAGCGTTACAGGTGAAGCATATCAAAATCCGGCCTCGGACAGACTGGCGCCAATTCCCTCTCCACGGGTTCGTTAATCACGAGCGCCCACTTGTTATCTTTTTCGTGCTCATACAGCTCGCCAAATGCTTCAGACATCGGTTCGATAGAGGCAGAGATGGGGTCAGGTCGCACATGGCACATACAAAGAAACAACTGAGACCCTCAATCAGAGATACGTTTTATGGTAGCATAATGTGCGTTTTATATCGTACAGCCCGAAGTATTCACAGCCTGATGGCTTACCTCTTGGCCAGGCCTCCCGAGCAGAACATTAGAAAAGCGGCATGAAACTGGTAGAAGTGGGAAACAATCACTGGAGTTTTGAAAACCCGGCCATATCCGATGAGACCCATGAAAAACTGGACCTGGCATTGGATACCTGGGACGCGGGTCATGTTGAACGTGTGGAGATAATGCTGCGCGCTATCGTGGCAGAGTGTCCCAGCCATATTAATGCGCTCCATCATCTGTCGCTTATCTGCGACGAGCAAGCCAGAGCATTGGATGCTTACGTTTTTTGTCAAGCTGCTGTCAGTATCGGACTGCAAGCGATTCCTGATAAATTCAAATGGGAACTTTCGAGATTAGATTGGGGCATGTTGAATAACCGTCCATTTATGAGGGCATACCATAACCTCGGTTTGTGACACCTCAATGCCGGCAGGTACGATGATGCCATCGAGATTTTCGGGAGACTCTTGTCCGTTAATCCCAATGACAACCAGGGCGTCCGGCACCTGCTGCCGATATGTTGGTTCGAGAAAAACGACTTGGCGGCAATTCTCGATCTTTGCCGTGCCTATCCGGGTGACTACGCCCCCGAAATTCTCTATACCCAGGCATTGGCGCTTGTACGCCTGGGTCGAGACAAGGATGCGTTGGCGGCCCTGAAGAATTGTGTTGCAGCTCTGCCATTGGTCGGCAAGGAATTGTTGAAGAAGAGACATCCGAGACCGAAATCCTGGACAGAAGGTTATATTACTCTTGGAGGCCCTGATCAGGCTTATGATTATTGGCGAGAATATGGCAAATACTGGTCTGCCTCGGCATCCGCCATGGAATTGTTACGGCAAGTCGTGAAACCCCGTTAGTTTGTATGGATGTCCCCTTGATATATCTCTCAAACGGTTCAAATGGCCTCATCCCATGCGTAAGCGCAATATGGAGCCTCCCCGCCGCATCCATTTCAGCGAGACGTACTGCTGCCTCAACTTCGATACAGTGTTGCAGATAATTTCCGTCGTTCCCCTTTGCCATGAGTTCAGTTTCCTGCCTTCCGGTAATGAGTGAACCGGCTTAAGATTTATTGTTAACAAATGATAACAAAACAGTGTCAGGAACAAACCGACTGTTTTTACTATTTGTGCAGCTTCTACCTGGTCCGGAATATGGCGGCATTTTCGATGTAACGCGACCGGTACCCTCCGGGAATAACAACTATTATTCACTCGTCAAACAGGTCGGAGTGTCTGCCCGTTCGTTCAAAACGCACTTCGTCGCCGTCAATCTTGTAAATCAGCAACCAATCCGGCTCGATGTGAGCATCCCGGAAGCTGCGCCACCGACCCTTAAGCGGATGGTCTTTGTAGTGCGGGGACAAGGGCTTTTCATCGATCAACAGGCGCATTAGCTCCTTGATCTTCTCCATGTCCTTGCCGCGCTTCCGGGCTGCTTTCAGGTCGCGTTTGAACTGGCCGGAACAGACCGGGAAATACCCAGGTCTTTAAACAGGGCTTCGGCGTCTTCAGCACGGTGTAAATCCTCGCCGCGCTCACTCCTGGCAAGGGTTTCAGCGGTTAGCCGGTTGGGCACTCGCATTTCAAACGGCAGTCCCTGTTCGCTCACCACCTTGGCAAGTCCAATACGTACGAAATCGGACACGGTAAGCCCCATGGTGGCCAATATCGCGGCGGCCTCCTCTTTCAGGCGCTCATCAACTCGAGCGCGTACAACCTCAGTTGCTGCCATGGATCATTCTCCTGCTTGTTGTTTGACTCTGATAGTGTAGCCCAAATGGGCCACACTATCAAGCCCAAGTATTTTCCAATATGAAATGAGCCTGAAGGGGTCGGGTCAGACATAAGAGTTCCAGGGACCAAAACGACGGCAGGAGAATTGAGTATCGTGTCCCCGGAACTCCATGGCGTCAGCGTTGCAGGATTCATCGTAATTACTCCTCCTGCTCTTCCATTCTCGCCTTCGATAATGCAGACGCCAGCAGTGCTGCCGGAACCGCGACAATCCCAAGGCCAATCATTAAAACGAAAAAAGTAAAAATTTTTCCGCCTGCCGTTATGGGATAAATGTCGCCATAACCTACCGTCGACAGGGTGGATACCGCCCACCACAGGCTATGGATAACGCTTTTGAACGCCTCCGGCTGGGCTAGATGTTCGAAATAGTAGATGCCGACGGCCGACAGGTACAGGAGCATTGCAGTTACCACGCTGAATAAAACAATTTCTTCCTTTGCAATGACAAACGCACGCGCAAACCTGTGCATGGCCCTGCCGAAACGGAGCAGTTTCAGCAGCCGAAAGAGCCGAAACATTCGGAATACCCGTAACGAGCGCAGGTCTATGCCGGATGAAATGTAAAACGGCAGGATCGCCAACAAATCGATGATGCCATAAAAACTCAGAACATAACCGAGTTTCCTGTCCGCTACATACAAGCGAAGCAAATATTCCAGGGTAAATATTATTACAATGACTACTTCTGTCGCATGAAGAATTTTTCTGGTATCGGCTTCAAGGTCCGGTAACGTTTCTATGGTGAACGTGACGATAGAGAACAAAATCAACGACTGCATAACCAAGTCGAAGGCACGGCCCGGCACCGTATCGTTTCTCTCAACTATTGCCTTTATATCCATAACGGGTCATTTTTCAGCTTTCACATTCAGCGTTGTGACTTCGACAGGTCGCGATAAAAGTTTTCGTGTGAACCCAAAGCCAGCAGAACGATGCGTTCCGGCTGCTTTTCATGCCGATAAACCGGTAAATACTGTTTATCGGCCACTTTGAATTTATGTACCCGCACACCGGATAATGCGCCTTTCTTCATTGCGCCAATACCGGTATTCGCCATGATCTTCCTGATGGCCCGATCAACGGCGGTTTTGTCTGTCTGGTGAAGTTTTTTTATCGTTCTGGAAAAGGAGCCGGTCTGGACGACTCTCATCCGAAGCGGTACTCGCTGAGTTCACCGGCTTCCGCCTCTTCCAGCCCCATCAGGATGTTGATCACGAAACGTAAGGGCAAGTCAGGGTTTTCCTCGGCGACCCTGCCGATTGTCGCCCAATGCTCAATCTGCTTCGGGGGAGACCGGTGGAACACCTTGGCGTAGCGGGTTGCATCTGCGACCAACTGGTCTGACAGTTTGATGGCTTTAGCCATATTTTCTCACAGTAACATGATCAATAAAGGGGGTTACTATTATACGTAAAAGGGGTCTTTTTACAACCTTTTACTTCGGACAACCCGGGCTAGTGAGGTCTTCCTCGACCGGACAGGTTTCTTCTCCGCAGTCATATTGCCATTACATGCGGGCTGGATTATAATATTGACATTATATAGACAAGTAGATGGACTTATTGGTGATGGTTGATAATATAGTATCAAAGTATAAGTTGCCCAGTGAAATCCAGCGTTCGCTGTCATCATCGTTCAGGTCAGCGCGGAAATCCAGAAAGCATGGCCGCAGGGAAGCGAGCATCAGGAGTGGCGTGCCGGAGTCAACCATTCGACGCTTTGAGGACACCGGCGAGATTTCATTAAGGCAACTGCTGATGTTGTGCGATGTCTACGGCAATCCCGGGACTGCCGGCACGCTGTTTCCGAAGCCCGAGCCGCAAAGCATGGATGAACTGATTGCGATGAGTAACAAGCAGTGAAATTGCTGAATGTTGTCTATCATGGTTTTGGAGGAGACCAGCCGGTCAGGATGGGCCGCCTGGCCTGGCATGACCAGATCGCGTGGTTTGAGTTTACTGCAGAATTTATACAACACAATTTCAATCCGTCTCCTTTTTCCCTCGACCTGGCAACAACCTTGCAGAAGGCGCCGCAGGAACCTTTCGGGGGATTGCACGGACTGTTCAACGATTCCCTGCCGGATGGCTGGGGGCTTTATCTATTGGACAAGGCGTTCAGACAGGCAGGCCGGGACCCCGCCATGGTCTCCCCTCTTGACAGGCTGGCCTTTGTGGGCAGGCGGACAATGGGGGCAATATCGTATGAACCGGATGAGATGGAAAACGCAGAACGGCCCACAGCCGGGGAACTGGACCTTGATACAGTCGGCAATGAGGCGACTCGCCTGTACCAGGGCGAACTCCAGGAGGTGCTGGAACACCATGCAGTCAATGGCACCCCATCCGCGGGCGCCAGGCCAAAAATCCTCATTGGTTTAAGTAGTGACAGGGCGATAGAGGGCGCGGGTGATCTACCACCGGGCTATTCCCATTGGCTGGTCAAGTTTCCGACCGGCCAGACACCCGATAAAAAGTCGGAAGGAACCATAGAACATATTTATGCGGTCATGGCCCACCATGCCGGCATCAACATGGCTGAAACCAGGCTTGCTCAGGCGCGGGAAGGCAATGCTTACTTCTTGACGCGCCGATTTGACAGAGCCGCCGACAACCATCGCCGTCATGTGCATAGCGTGGCCGGCCTGTTGAACGCGGATTTCAGGACCGCCGATTTCGAATACCGGGAACTCATCAAACTATGCGGGATGCTCACACGTTCTCATTCGGAGAAGGTGGAACTGTTCCGGCGCATGGTCTTTAATGTCGCTACCGGCAACCGGGACGACCATACAAAGAATTTCGCTTTCATGTTGTCGGACAAAAACGAGTGGCGCAATACGCCGGCGTATGATGTCACCTGGAACCAGGGAATAATGGGCGAGCATTCCATGAGTGTTAATGGAAAGGGCAAGGATATCCGCCTTGAAGATATTCTTGCAATCGCCGGGAGCGCGTCCATTTCCCGACAAGATGTCAGCAGTGTGATTGAGGCTGTGATGGAAGCGCTTTCCGGCTGGAACAACCTGGCGCTTCAGCATGAAGTGCCATCCGATCAACGCCGGGACATACATCGGTACATATCACGTCAACAGCGCGCACTTTCAGCCGCCACTGTTGCTGTTTCGGCGGCAGAAAAATAGCGGCGGTAGAATGGCGCGCTACGCCGTGACCCCTCATCCCCGTGCCGGAAGGCGGCTGTCCCCTTTTTCCAGCCAGTCACGTGGCGTAAGAAATTCCTCGACCAGGCGAGCTTCCTCCGTACCCGGTTCCGGCGTTCGGTTGTATTGCCATTGCACGCGGGGCGGCAGTGACATCAGGATTGATTCCACCCGTCCTCCGGATTGCAGTCCGAACAGGGTGCCGCGATCGTAGACCAGGTTGAATTCCACGTAACGCCCGCGCCGGTAGAGTTGAAAATCCTTCTGTTGATCGGTATACGGCGTGTCTTTACGGCGCTCCACTATGGGCCGGTAGGCGCGCATGTAATGATCGCCGACACTGCGGAGAAACTCAAAACAGCGGGGGAACCCCCATTCATTCAGGTCGTCAAAAAAGAGCCCGCCTATGCCGCGCGCTTCGCCGCGATGACGTATGAAAAAATAATCGTCACACCATTTTTTGAACTTCGGGTAGACATCATCCCCGAACTCACGGCAGGCGCTGAAGGCTGCCTGGTGCCAGTGGACGGCATCTTCTTCAAACCCGTAACAGGGCGTCAGGTCGAAGCCGCCGCCGAACCACCACAGGGGCGCTGCACCGGGCTTCTCCGCCAGGAAAAACCGGACATTCATATGTGAGGTGGGCACGTTTGGATTATCCGGGTGGATGACTGCAGAGACACCCATGGCCTGGAAATTTCGTCCCGCCACTTCAGGCCTGTTGACGCTGGCGCTTGCAGGCAACCGATCGCCGTAAACATGGGAGAAATTTACCCCCGCCTTTTCAAACACGGCGCCGCGTTCCAGTACCCGGCTGATACCGCCACCCCCCTGGGGACGTTCCCACGCATCCTCTGCAAAGCGCTGGCCTGCATCCAGTTCCTCAATCTCACCACAGAGTTGATCCTGCAATGCCAGCAGGTATGTTTTCACTTCATTGATTTCAATTATGCCGCTCATGAAGACCTGGAGCCATGGAAAATTCTGATTCGGTATACTACCCTTTTTCCGGCTCCTGTTTTCTGCCCACTGTTTCCTGTATCCTACGCACTGTTTTGTACCTTACGGGAACCCCGTCGCTAGATACTGGTATTCAGTTATGGGAAATGAAAGACAGGCCTCGATACAGAGGTCGACAAAAGAGACCGAAATATCCGTCGAACTCAACCTGGACGGGTCCGGCGCCGCTGACTTGCAGGTCGGCGTGCCTTTTCTCGAGCATATGCTCGACCAGGTCGCGCGACACGGCATGTTCGACCTGGACATCAAGGCGCGCGGCGACCTGGAAATTGATGCACATCATACCGTTGAGGATGTCGGTATTACACTGGGGCAGGCCTTCAGGCAGGCGTTGGGGGACAAACGCGGGATCCGCCGCTACGGGCATGCGTACGTACCCCTGGATGAGGCGTTGTCCAGGGTGGTTCTGGATTTCTCGGGCAGGCCCGGGCTTGACTACGACGTGGAATATCCCCGCGCCCGGGTGGGAGAATTTGACGTGGACCTGCTGCGCGAGTTCTTCCAGGGTTTTGTCAACCATGCGATGGTGACGTTGCACATAGATAATATACGCGGCAGAAATTCTCACCATATCGCCGAAACCATCTTCAAGGCGTTCGGGAGGTCCCTGCGCGCCGCCGTGGAACTGGATCCGCGCATGGAGGGTATCCTGCCCTCTACCAAGGGCAAACTATAACCCGCATCTGGCAAACAGGGCGCGGCCGGCATGCAAACGCGTAAAACCATCGCTATACTGGATTATGGTTCCGGCAACCTGCACTCCGTAGCAAAAGCGCTTGAGCACGTTGCCGGCGCCGACTATCGCGTGCTGGTCAGCAATGACTACGACACTATCCTGTCAGCCGAACGCATCGTATTCCCCGGACAGGGCGCCATAGGCCAGTGCATGGAAATGCTGATCGGCAGGGGTTTTCCCGCCCTGCTCAGGGAGTGTATCCGCAGTAAACCTTTTCTCGGTATCTGCCTTGGCCTGCAGACCCTGCTGGACTTCAGCGAAGAAGACGACGGTACTGAAGGCCTGGGGGTGATCCCCGGAAAAGTACTCAGGTTTCCGGCGGCTGCCCGGGATGAAAACGGCGATCCGTTCAAGATTCCGCATATGGGCTGGAACGAGGTCAGACAAACAACGCCCCACCCCCTATGGAAAAACATCAACTCCGGTGAACGGTTTTATTTTGTTCACAGTTATTACGTACAGCCGGAGAATGAGTCTGACTCAGCCGGCACCACGGATTACATCGTCCGTTTTACATCCGCCGCAGCCCGGGACAATTTATTCGCCACGCAATTCCACCCGGAAAAGAGCCAGCGCGCCGGTCTTGCACTGCTGAATAATTTTCTTGAGTGGCGTCCGTAACCGGCAACCCCCGGATACCGGCGACAGTGCGCCGGAAGGGACAGCCAACCAGCCAGAATCTGCATCCGCCCTGGGCGGATCAGGGCGTCCCGGTATGCAGGTTATAGCGCGGGGGCAGCTGTATACTGCCCCCGGTTACCTGTTTTAAGATACCGTATCTTTCAGGGCTTTTAATGGTGTTGCGCGCACGGCAACGCTTGCCGGCTTTGCCGCGATGGTGATTTTCTCACCAGTAGCAGGGTTAATGCCCGGGCGTTCGGGACGGGCAGGCTTGATCACTCGGCTCAGTTTTACGCCCATTGACGGAATGGTAAATTCCCCGGAAGCCCCGTCTTGCAGATGACGTACAGCCAGACCAGCAAGGGAGTCAAGTACCGCGGCTACCTGTTTCTTGGTTTGTCCTGTTTCTTCAGCAACGTGTGCCAGGATTTGAGATTTGGTTTGTTTATTCGCAATCGCTTGAGGTCTATCAGCCATTTTTGCCTCTCAATATGAAAGTTTATGATTGTTTGTAGTTTGTGATGTCCGTCACTCCCTGATATGAGTAGTTCCCGACGCCTTTGAACTCCCCCCGTTTGAGCAAAGTTCCTCCCTCACGTTACGATTATATTACAAAATCAAATGAGTGGAACTGAAATAAGCAAAAAAATTTCTTTTTTTTCATGCCGGCATAATCATTCATGGTTACACTTCGCCGTCTGTTTACATTTAATACGCCGGTAACCCGGTAAATTCATGCATGCGCCTGTACCCGCGCCCGGTATGCACTCGTATTTTCCATCTTGTATTGTTACCTGCCGCGAGAATACTCATGCCCTTGTTCTGCCACACAAAGATGTGAACAGATCCTCGTTTTCCGGGGACATAAATACATCATAATGGCGTTGAAACTTTTTCTTTTTCGCGTTTTCACGGTCCGCATACACCTTGCCCAGGAATTCCATCGCGGCCTTCACTCCCCGGTGTTCCTTCCCCTGGAAGTTTTCCTGCCATTGACCCAGGTACTGCTGCTGAACCTGGTAATCGACAATGTCTCCCAGCACGTTCTGGAGTTGTCGTAACTGTCTGGTTGCCTGTTCTGCATCTTTTCCGGGAAACAGCGTGCGAAACGCTTCCAGCAGGTAACGCAGTTTTTTAGCGGACTTCCGCAGTTCGTGCAATGCTTCATCCGACCCGCTGTCCGCCGCGCGCCTGCCCTGCTTCATTGTTCTTTCCCATGCCCCCCAGATGGCTGTCCGGGCAGTTTCGAGCACCGGGCCCGTCGCATTCTCTTCACGGATACTTTCCTGCAGGGATTGGCGCCAGGCGTGAATGAAAACCAGGAAGCGGTCTGATTCCAGCGCACTGACAAGATCTTTTCTTTCACTCTCCCTGCGTTGCCGTAAAAAGTCCTGTAACGGCATTAATTGTGTGTACACTTCTTCAGGCAATATTTTTTTATACTGCCTGAATGCCAGCAGGAAAACATCAATGTCGCGCAGGGCAGAGGTCTGTTTACTCATCCAGGAAAAAAACTGTTTGCCGCGCTCGTGTGCGGGCGCAGCCAGAGCCTGTTTCATCCCCGCGATCAAGGAGCGGCTGCGCCGGTTGGCGATCCTGAAACCGTGCAGGGACTCGGTGTCCACATCATCCCTGATGCCCTGAATATTACGCTCCATGATATCCAGTTGGCAGAGCAGGATAGTGGCCAGGGCCTGGCGCACTGTCATACCCGGATCCAGTTGCGCCATCAGTCTCGACGAACAGTCTCCGGGGAAACGGGCAACGCAGGCCGGCAAGCGCAATCAGGCAAATGCCTCCTCAGACCGGTTATTGCACGAGTTTGCCAGAGAACGAATTGCGGGCAACAGCTTCCCATTACCTGAACGGTCTGATATATCCCGGCGCCGCTTCCCGCTCGATTGCCCGTCTGGCGATATCGGTGCGGTAAAACAAGGCGTCACAGTCTATGGCTGCAACGGCTTCGTAGGCCTTGCCGGCGGCGCTGGTGACGTCGTCGGCCAGGGCCGTAACGCACAGCACCCGGCCGCCGTTGGTGAGTATGCCGTTGTCAGCCTGCCTGGTTCCGGCATGAAATACCTTCACGTCTTCACCCACCTGATCGGGCCCGGAAACAACTTTGTCCCTGGTGGAGCTCTCCGGATACCCGGACGATGCCATCACGACCCCCACTGCCGGACGAGGGTCCCATGAAACGGCATCTTCACGCAGATTTTGCGTCAGCGCCATTTCACATAAAGCGGGCAGGTCCCCGCTCAGCCGCATCAGGATCGGCTGGGTTTCCGGGTCGCCCAGACGGCAGTTGAACTCCAGCACGTCAGGGTCGCCGTTGGCGCCGATCATGAGCCCGGCATACAGAAATCCCCGGTAAGGGCAGCCTTCTGCCTGCATACCGGCAATTGCCGGTTCTATGACGCTCGCCATGATCCTGTCATGCAAGTCCCTGGTCATAATTGCGGAAGGGGAATATGCGCCCATGCCGCCCGTATTGGGGCCTGCATCGCCATCATCCCTCGCCTTGTGATCCTGGGAACTGGCCAGCGGGATGACATTCACACCGTCGCTTATGACCATGAAACTGGTTTCCTCCCCGGCGATAAATTCTTCTATCACCACCCGCTGTCCCGCTGCACCGAATTTTCCGGCAGCCATCATGTCGGTAACGGCGCGGCCGGCTTCAGCACGGGTTTGTGCGATAATTACACCTTTGCCCGCGGCCAGTCCGTCAGCCTTGACAACGACAGGCGGGTTTCTCGACTCGATATAATCCATGGCCGCACCGAGTTCGGTGAAGGTCTCATACGCGGCCGTCGGGATACCGTAGCGCCGCATGAAGGCTTTGCTGAAGCTCTTTGAACCTTCCAGCCTGGCAGCATCCGCACATGGGCCGAAACAATGCAACCCCGCATCCGTAAACGCATCCACGACGCCGGAAACCAGCGGCGCTTCCGGCCCCACTATGGTCAGAGAGACGGCATGACCGCGGGCGAATTCAATCAGTCCGGGTGTGTCTGAAGGCGCGAGGGGGATATTTTCAACCTTATCCTCCAGCGCGCTGCCGGCATTGCCCGGTGCGACGTAAACTTTTTTTACCCCGGGCGATTGGGCCGACTTCCAGGCCAGTGCATGTTCCCGTCCCCCGCCGCCGATGATCAGGATGTTCATTATTCGGGATCAGTGGCGGAAATGGCGCATGGAGGTGAATACCATCGCCATGTCATGTTCATCCGCTGCCGCGATCACATCCTTGTCACGCACCGAACCGCCCGGTTGTATCACAGCCGTAATACCTGATTGCGCGGCGGAATCGATACCGTCCCGGAACGGAAAAAACGCATCCGATGCCATTACTGCGCCGGCAACCTGCAACCCTGCATCGGCAGCCTTGATCGCGGCAATGCGGGCGCTGTAGACCCGGCTCATCTGGCCGGCGCCGATGCCGATAGTCCGGTGCTGCCGGGCATAGACAATGGCATTGGACTTGACGTATTTCACTACCTGCCAGGCAAACAGCATATCATCCAGTTCCCCCGGTTCCGGTTTGCGCCTGGACACGACGTTCAATTGTTCAGGCTTGAGCGTGCCTGTATCCATGTCCTGGACCAGTAATCCACCGCTGACGCGTTTCAGCTCCAGTTGTCCCTGTTGAGAAGCCCGGTTGCCGGTAACCAGCACGCGCACCCCCGGTTTTGCGCCGGTTACCGGGAGCACGCCCTCTTCAAGGCCCGGCGCGAGAATTACTTCCACGAACTGCTGCTCAATGATATTTTCCGCGGTTTCCTTGTCCAGGCTGCGGTTGAAAGCGATGATGCCGCCGAACGCGGAGACAGGGTCGGTCTCATAGGCCGCAGCATAAGCGGCAGGCAGGGAACTGCTCTCCGCCACGCCGCAGGGGTTGGCGTGCTTGACAATAACACAGGCAGGCTCGCCGAACCCTGACACACATTCCAGGGCGGCATCGGCATCGGCAAGATTATTGTAGGAAAGCGCTTTCCCCTGTAACTGGCGGGCGCAAGCGAGAGTCCCGCCGGCGGGTTCGGGTTCCGTGTAAAACGCCGCGGATTGATGGGGATTCTCACCATACCTTAACTCTTCGGCCAGACTGAATTGCATGGAGTACGTATCCGGGTAATTTCTGCTGCCGCCCTGGTGGTCCAGCGCACCCAGGTAATTGGCCACGTTGGCATCGTAGTTCGCAGTATGGGAAAAGGCTTTTTGCGCAAGTCTGAAGCAGGTTGGGACACTCAGCCTGTTTTCGTTTTCCTGTAATTCATTCAGGACCCCGGCATAGTCCTTATGATCAATGACGACCCCGGTGAACTCGTAGTTTTTCGCCGCAGCCCTGAGCATCGCGGGTCCGCCTATGTCAATATTCTCTATTGCCTCAGCCAGGGTACAGTCCGGGCGTTTGACGGTATCTTCAAAAGGATAAAGATTGACAACGACAAGGTCGATCGGCGCAATGTCCAGTTGTTCCATGATCTCATCGTCCCGGCCGCGCCGCCCGAGCAGGCCGCCGTGGATTTTCGGGTGCAGCGTTTTCACCCTGCCGTCCATGATCTCCGGGAACCCGGTGTAGGCGGATACATCCGTAACCTGAACATCATGGGACTGTAACAGCCTGAACGTACCCCCGGTAGAGAGCATGTCGACACCCAGGCGCGCCAGCGCCTGACAGAATTCCACAATGCCGGATTTATCCGAGACGCTGATCAGCGCGCGTCTTACATGCAGCATGTCAGGGTACTACACCGTATTTCTTCAACCGTCCCAGTACCGTCCCCCTGTTCAGGCCCAATGCCTGCGCGGTACGGCTTATGTTACCGTTATGATGATCTAACACGATTCTAAACAGCGGCTTTTCTACCTGGGAGATGACCAGCTCATGGAGGTTAGTGGCTTCCTCGCCATCCAGGTCCCTGAAATAATTTTCTAATGCCTTTTCCACGCACTCATTCAGGGAATGCGCGGCAGATTTTGTCTGGGCTGAATCCTGTTTAGTCAACGTAATATATAAGATTTACTTCGGCACGATATTCCGGCTGTCTTCGCAACCTTTTTACTTCCCTGCTCTCAACAATAGCAATCAAAAAACTTTCATGCAATCCCTTTTGACCAACAATTGCCGGGAGAACTGTTAATGGAACCGGAATTCAAAACCGGCGGCCTGTGGTAACGTGCCGGCAAGCTCCAGATCAAGGTGAACCTCCACGCCGGGAGGCATGCCGGCGGCAGGGTTGCTGCCCGGCTCGAGATATTCGTCGGCAGTGAAACTGCCGCGGGATATTACCTGTCCGCTTGTATCGTAAATTACCAATTCAATCCCGGGATACGGCTGAATTAATGGGGCATGATTGACGATGGTGGCGCTGACCAGCAGGGCATTCCGGTAACGCGGGTGTGAGCGCACGTCCCTGCTCACCAGCTTGATGGCCGATATGTCACGAAAACGAATCAGATCACACTGCAGCCGATCACAGAACTTTTCAGCCCAGGGGGTCAATTGCGGGTACTCGCGCAGCAACCAGTCCCTGTTGAACCAGGCAAGCTGGGCCAGTGCAATCAGCAGCAGGATGACAACAAGTCCCGACCAGATAACCCGGGAGTATGAGCGGGCCGTCCCGTCATCATAACCCGCAAGCACCGGCGGCAATTCATCCAGTGCTGCGCGATCTTCCACGACTTCCGCCGTTGTATTGCCAGTAGCGTCCCGTTGACCGGCAGTTATCTCATCCTGCCCGTGAATTTGCCGGTCCGGAGCAGCGGGCTGCTCCTCGCCGGTATCTTCCGGAGTGGGTTGTTCCTGTTGCCGTGCAGCCTGTTCCTCGCCGGTGTCTGCCGGAAGGGGTTGTTCCTGTTGCCGCGCGGTCTGTTCTACGGCCTGCTCCGTTTCAGCGCCGGCAGACGGCAGCCCCGGCGCGGCCTCTTCAGGCGGCAGGACCGGCGGGTGCGACTTTACAGGAGCGTCGTAAAGCCGATCCAGCGCATAAAACGTCTCGGCGCAATAACCGCATCTTACCCAACCGTCGGCTGCTTTCAGCTGCGCTGCGCGGATACGGAACAGGCGCTCACAGGATGGGCAGTCCGTAAACATGGCCTTATTTCAGACCCAGCTTGTTTTCCAGGTAGTGGATATCCGTGCCTCCGGCAATAAACGCGGCGTCATCCAGCAACCTCTGCAACACAGGAATGTTGGTTTTAATTCCCTCTATGACAAGCTCGGACAACGCCGTGGACATCCGCGCCAGGGCCAGTTCACGGGTTTCGCCATGCGCTATCAGCTTTGCGATCATCGAGTCGTAGTGCGGCGGTATGCGATAGCCGTCGTAGATATGCGTCTCCATGCGAATTCCCGGTCCGCCGGGCTGGTGGAACCGGTTGATCTGTCCGGGCGACGGCATGAACGTATCCGGGTCTTCCGCCTGGATGCGGCATTCGAGCGCGTGGCCGCGAAACCGGACATCTTGCTGCCGGTAACTCAGTGCCTCGCCGGCTGCAACACGCAGTTGTTCCTTAACGATATCCACGCCGGTCACCATTTCGGTGACAGGATGTTCCACCTGTATCCGGGTATTCATTTCGATGAAGTAAAATTCTCCGTCCTCGTAGAGGAATTCCACCGTGCCGGCGCCGCGATACCCCATCGCCTTGCAGGCGCGAACACAGGTATCACCGATTTTCTTTCTCATGTCTTCCGTAATTCCCGGGGCCGGTGCCTCCTCCATGACTTTCTGGTGCCGTCTCTGCATGGAACAGTCCCGCTCCCCGAGATGTATCACATTACCTGATTCGTCAGCCAGGATTTGTAACTCGATATGGCGCGGGTGCTCAAGAAACTTTTCCATGTACAAGGTGTCATCACCAAACGCGGCGGCCGCTTCGGCCCGGGTCACCGCAATCGCGTTGCGCATATTTGCCTCACTGCGCACCACCCGCATTCCCCGGCCCCCGCCGCCTGCTGCAGCCTTGATGATCACCGGGTAACCCAGTTCCCTGGCAAACCTGCCGATTTCGTCGATGTCATTACCGACGTCCCCGCTTGAACCGGGGACGCAGGGAACGCCGAACTTTTGCATCTCTTCCCGCGCCGATATCTTGCTTCCCATCAAACGGATGGTATCCGCACGCGGCCCTATGAAGATAAAACCGCTTTCCTCAACCCGTTCGGCAAAATCGGCATTCTCTGCCAGGAATCCGTAACCCGGGTGAATCGCAACGGCATCGGTGACCTCGGCTGCGCTGATTACAGCCGGAATATTCAGGTAACTGCCGGTGGACACGGCCGGGCCGATACAGACTGCCTCATCCGCCAGCAGCACATGCTTCTGTTCCCGGTCCACTTCAGAGAAAACCGCTACGGTCTTGATGCCAAGCTCGCGGCAGGATCGCAGAATGCGCAGGGCAATCTCGCCCCGGTTGGCAATGACCACTTTCTCAAGCATGGTTATTTATGGGGGAATAAGGGGACAGATTTAAATCTGTCCCCATCCACTCCGTGATCCCTGTGTCCTCTGTGGCAACACATGTCGTTGTTTTACTGGTCGCGGATAATGAACAAGGGTTGTCCGTACTCCACCGGTTCGCCGTTAGCGCCCATGATGCGACTTACGACACCGGCTCTTTCCGCTTCAACCTGGTTCATGATCTTCATCGCTTCGATAATGCAGAGCACGTCGCCTTTCTGCACTGTCTGGCCCAATTCGACAAAAGACGGTTTGCCCGGCGACTGGGCTTCGTAGAAAATCCCCACCATGGGCGAACGCACGATATTATCTTCGGGTTCTTCCGCCTCCGCCGGTTCCGGGCCCGGCCCAGTTTCCGTAGCGGGAGCGCCGTGCTGGCCGGCAACCTGTATCTCTCTGGCCGGCGCAGCGGCAGGCGCGGGCGCGAGCCTGTTGCGGCTGACCCTGACGGAATCCTTGTCTTCGTGAATCTCTATCTCATCGATGGCGGATTCCTCCAGCATCTCAATCAGTTTCTTGACTTTTCGTATGTCCATGCCGCTTACCCCTGTAATTTTTCCGCAGCAACCTGCAACGCCAGACGGTAACCCGACGCGCCGGCGCCGCTGAGTACCGCAACCGCCAGGTCCGACAAGTAGGAATGCCGCCGGAATTCCTCCCTGGCAAACACGTTGGACAAGTGAACTTCAATGAACGGGATGGCGACCCCGGACAGGGCATCCCGCAGGGCGATGCTGGTGTGGGTAAATGCCCCGGGGTTGATGATGATGAACCCGACACCTTCTTTTTTTGCCTGGTGGACCCGTTCAATCATGCTGTGCTCGGCATTGGACTGAAAACAGTCAAGGCCGTGACCCAGCCTTTCTGCTGCCGCGACCAGGTCCCCGTTGATGTCATCGAGGGTGGCCGTCCCGTAAATTTCCGGTTCCCGTTCTCCGAGCAGGTTCAGGTTGGGCCCGTGCAGTACCAGTATTTTTGCCATGGGTCTGTCAGCGTTGGATGGAATCGTGATATTTCGATGCTATTTGTGGGATTTTAACAGAAAATAGACGAACATGTTGGAATTATTCAGGGTGCCTCTGATTAAATCAAGTTTTGCCTTAGCCCTGTAGTATACTTAGAAACCTGTAGAACGTTTACCTGCTGATAATGCAAGACGCCGGCCCACCATCCGAACCTGTTTCCGATTTGAATCGGGAGATATTAACGAAGTGGATTGGCTGTATGGAAAACTACGGACAAAGTTGGCTCGACGACATCGGCAAGGACTACTTCTCCCAGGAATATTGGTACCTGTTTACGATCACGCTGGCTTATCACTGGCGGCAAGCTCCTCTCAGTATAAGCGAAGCATGTGATTCCATGAAGACAGGTTCATCTAAAACCCGGGAAAACCGTCTCAAGAAGCTCATTGCGGAGCACTTGTTCATCAAAATAAAAAACCAGACCGACTTGCGCCGGACATACCTTGAACCGGCTGCGGAAATGCTGCTGGGCGGACGTAAACATTTCGGGAACAGCTTGGAACAAGCCATTCAGTTTCTCGCTGATGCACAGCTATTTGCCTCCAATCCCAAGCCCTTGTTCGACAGGATTTTATGTGATGGCGGAAACGTGGATAAAAATTTCCTGTTGCCCTGGGCGGAATACCTGATCGATTATACCAATGACTGGAATAATACATTCAGCAAACGCTTTCATACCGAAGAGTATTGGTACCCATTCGTATATTGCCTGCTCGGTTGCTGGAAAGGACAACCATTGACTATAAGTGAAGTGTGTCAATGTATGCGCATAGGCTCAAACAGAACAAAGGAAAAACGACTTTCACTTGCGGTCAGCCGGGGCATGCTGGTCAAACAAAAAAGCAGCGATGACCTGCGAACAACTTATATTCTGACAAGTAGCGTCCTAGAAGAACTACTGATCAGCCATTTTACCCGGACGCTCAACGACTTTCTGAAATTAACGCAACGGTTGCTTGGGGAGCAGGGGGTGGCTTAGCCCTGATCTCAGTCTCCTCGAATTGAACTTACAAAATTCAGGAAAGCCCGGTTGAATTCGGCGGGCTTCTCTAAAAAGGGCGTATGTCCCGCATCTTCAATAACTTGCTCAATGAATACTCCACCTTTGTTGCCATAGGCTTCCAGAACGGAGCGAATCTGCCTGAGCATGGGTTGCGGAGCATAAGTATCAGTGTCCGGCCAGTCTGATTCCAAGGGCCTCCAGTTATTGAGCGCGCCCTCATCACAAATGATCATATCATCAGCGCCGCGCAACCAGAGCAACGGGGGTTTGGGCCGGATGTCAGCAATATTCGAAGCATCGAAATAGCGCCGGGAAAATGCATTGACGATGCCTCGTTCTCCCGGAGCCAAACCTTGCCAGAAAGATGATTCAACCGCGTTTCCCGGATACCAGTCATCACCGACGTGAGCAGAAAGTACTGCATCCAGTAATTTATCGATATTGTCAGGAACGAAAGGAGGCTTGAAATACAGCTGTTCGAGAATATTACGCGGCGACAGGGAATTCTCCTTGCTTCGGTCCCCGCTGGCTAAACGCCGGATAAATTCAGCATCGACATACCCTGCTCCACCGGGAGAGCCATCGGAATAACAAGGCGTTCCCTGTTCATCGACAGAGCCGTCATAACCATAGGGCGATATAGTGTTGGCCAAGGTCACACTGCCGATAATTTCCGGCCGTAGCAGCATCATCTTCATAGCCACTCCGCCGCCCATGCTATGTCCTGCCAGATGAAAACGCGTAACATCCAAGCGCTCGACCAAGGCAAGCATATCTTGCGCCATGTCGTTAAGCCCCAGAGTTGCATCCACCTTTAATGGTTCGGTTTTTCCAAACCCGCGAAGATCCGGAGCGATACAGAAGTATTCATCCGCTAATGCCATCATAGTCGGTTCCCAGAAAACGGAAGACGACAGGTTGCCATGAATAAACAGGATAGTCTCCGCCCCCGGATTTCCGCAGGACAGGACATTGATTTTTATCCGCGCAGTGTCAATGGTCTTGGTAATCGGCATTGGCCCGCATCATTTCAAGCTGTAGTCTTAATTCCTCTTTCAGAACCTTACCCGCGGCTGTCATCGGCAATTCCGGTAGAATATATACCTGCTTGGGGATTTTATATCGCGCCAACCGCTGTCTGAGATAATTCAGCATTCCATCAATGTCGAAGTTTTCTGTATGTTCTTCCGGCACCAGCGCCAAGTGACCCGCCTCCCCCCATTGATTATCAGGAAGGCCAACTACGGCACAGTAGCGTACACCTTCATAACTCAGCGCAACCTCCTCAATTTCGTACGGATAGACGTTCTCACCCCCACTGATAAACATATCTTTCTTCCGCCCCACAATATAATAAAATCCTTCCTTATCATGGCGTGCAATATCACCCGTATGAAACCAGCCATCCTCATCAACTGCTTCGAGTTTCTGTCCGCCAGGAGTGAAATAGCCGCTACAGCAGGAGGGGCCTTTCAAGAATAATTCGCCTTCCTGGTTTTCCCGGTGCTCCTGACCTTCATTGTCGATGCGGGACTGGACGAAAAAATTCGGCCTGCCTATTGAGCCTGCTTTGCGTTGCGCATCCTGGGGAGACAAGGCAAACACTCCCGGTCCGAATTCCGTCATACCGAAACCCTGTTTAAAACAGATTCCTTTCTCCTGTTCATAACGCCTGATCAAATCCAGGGGCAGGGCAGCCCCTCCCGAAGTGCAAAACCGTAAGTTATCCAGCTCTGCGGCCTCCCAATCAGCGCATTCTGAAAGCAGGCGGTAAATCGTCGGCACGGACAAAAATACGGTTATCTTTTCCTCTTCGAGCTTTTTCAACGTCACGCCCGCATCGAAATTCCTTAATAAAACCGTTGTCCCGCCCAGGATAAACAGCGGTACCGTATAAACCAGGAGTCCACCGGTATGAAACAGGGGTAACACATTCAAAAACCTGTCATCCTCCTTGATGTCGTGGATTGCGGTGTTCAGTGTATTCCAGGCAATGTTTTCATGGCTGATGCACACTGCTTTCGGGCGCCCTGTCGTGCCGCCGGTGAATAAGATGACGGCAGTATCCCGTGGGTGGGTGTCTGCAGGAGGAGAGAATGACGCGCGTTCACGAGACCCGGTGATGATCGAGTAATACTCGCATCCTCCGCTCTCGCCAATGGTGATAACCTGCATCTTGTGAGATCCTCTTACAGGTCCTGCCGCCTTATCGAGCAAGTCTTTGAATCTCTCTTGTACGACTATTGTTTTCGGAGTAGTGATTTGAAGAAAGTACTGCAACTCATTGACGCTGGAGCGCCAGTTAAGAGGAACATGAATAGCGCCGACCTTCCAACTGGCGAAACAACATTCCAACTGCTCTATACCATTATCCGCCAGTATCGCAACCCTGTCTCCCGGGCTGACGCCTGCGTCAAATAATGAGCTTGCAAGTTTACTCGCTCTGAGATCAAAATCCTTGAAGCTGTACTCACAACGCTTATCTTTCCTGAAGTCGACGAACGCAGTTCGATTGGGCGAATAGATCGCCCGACGCGCGACAAGGTCAGTCAGGTTTGCGCCGAAAATTTCCACGGGTATTCCTTACAATAAAGAAAACGTAATTACAACCATCGCCACAATGATGAAGCCATAGTTATACCGCCACCACTGGCTGTAAACAGCAGCAACTCTCCTGATTCGGGTCCGAGACCCAACTCTACGGCATCATCCAGAGTCATAGGCAGACAAGCTGAACCCGTGTAACCGTATTTGTCCATAATACAGTGAGCCTTGGCAAGCGGTTGCTCCAGATCTCCCATCACGGCTTGGATAGTATGCAAGTTCAATTGTGTGAAATAAAAATGGTTGACCTGTGCCAGGGAAACGCCAGCCTGTTCACAAGCATTTTTCATCACTACCGGCCAATTTTCACGATTAAACCCACTGGGGATCTTCTTCATAAACTTCACAGACGGCGGGCCAAAGCGTTGTATATTTTCCAAAGTCGCGGGACAAGCCGCCCCACCCGTGAAAATTCCCAATGCATCATAATCCTCATTGAATGACCTGAAACTCGAACCCAGCCAGTGCTGTTTGTCAGACCTGGTTAAGATAACGACACCCGCGCCGTCTCCAAACAGGGTCGCCGTATATTTATCCTGCATATCCAGGAACCTGGACATGGCATAGGCGCCGGCTACCACAATATACCGGATAGCAGGATCAGTCATAATACGACGCGCGGCAAGGTCCAGGGCATTGACCCAGCCGGAGCATGCACTATTTACGTCAAACCCCGGCGTATCTTTAACCCCGAGTTTAGAGAGAACAGCGGATGCCGTTGCCGGTGAGAACCAATCAGGGGTGTCCGTTGAGCAAATCAACAGGTCAATCTCTTTCGCAGCAATCCCGACCCGGTTTAATGCAACTCTTACCGCTTCAACCACCAGGTCTGACGTCGTCTGATCTTCATCAAGAAAATAACGCTGTTTGATACCAACGTTTTGCTGCAACCACTTATCAACCGGTTCACCAAGCGCGCATTCTATCTCTCGATTAGTAACCAGTCGGTCGGGAACATACTTTCCCGTAGCAATGATGCAAGGGAAGACCACGGGTCAACTCTGCGTTTTACAGGGCGGTCCTGCTTCAGAAGAACCGATAACGTACCTGGAACCTGTAGGTCAGGGGTTGTCCGTAATACGCAAGACCGATACCGGGAAATGCTGTCAGGTTGAAACCATGGGTAATGTATTCCTCATCCGTCAGGTTTTTGACGCCAAATGATACATTCCACTTGCCATTTTCATCCTCCAGACCGACCGAAGCATTGATCAAGCTGAAATCATCCTGCCGCAACGCCGACAGGTTGTTAATATCCACGTAGTAATCCGATCGGTAACTGATATCAGCGCCTAATACCAACTGCGCGAAACCCATAGAATGACGGTACTGGAACCCCAGGTTTCCGGTCACTTCAGGAGAATTGATCGGGGTCAGAGCATTACTTACATCCTGGTTGGCGCTATTGATAAACTCCTCGTATTCCGCATCCAAGTAACCGACACTGAGGCTTACCAGAAAATTCGGTACAGGGTTGGCAAGTAATTCGGCCTCCAAACCCCAGTTTTCTGCCTTGCCGGCGTTCGTGAATACGGTAGCAAACCCACCGGTCGGGGTTGCCGAAAAGCTGCTTAGCTGCAAGTCCTGGTAATCATTGTAAAACGCAGCAGCGCTCAGGCGCAGTTTCCCATCCGCAAGACCGGATTTCCAGCCGAGTTCATACGTATCCGCAATTTCGGGGTCATAAGGCAACGCCTGAGTATTGACTGCGCCATCGTCGCTGGCGCCGTTGTAACCGATACGGCCGTCAAACCCGCCGCTCTTGAAACCGCGTGCATAAGTAAAATAGGCCAGACCTGCCTCGCCCAACCTGTAGCTGACCCCGACTTTAGGAGTGAACTTGCTGAAATTCTCATCCAGGTCAAGATTAAGGGCAAATGGATTTGAGGAGTTCGCCGGTGGGTTGCAATCACCTATGGCCGGCAAGACCATCCCAAAGGCCGCTAGGGCCTGGCATGCCTTGCGTTCCAGGTCTTTCGACTCATGAGTGTAGCGCGCCCCGACGGTGAACTCCAGGGCAGGGGTGATAAACCAGGATACCTCGCCAAAAACAGCAACCGCCTCCACTGACTGATCGTTTTCGCTGACTGTACCGTAAGGTGAATAAAACAACCCTGCCCCACCGGTGAAATCGATTGGCTCCGTATTGCTGATTCCATCCGGCGTTACATCATCCTCCGAAAAATAATAGACACCGGCCAATGCCTTGACAGCGCCTCCCGCATCATAAGACAACTGTAATTCTTCGCTGAACTGTTCTTGGTCCTGATCAACAAAGACTCCAAAAATTTCAAATCCGGTGCCGTCAAGATCGATATTTGTTTTATGTTCAAGTTGCCTGAACGAAGTAATGGACTTTAACCCGATGGCATCCGAAACCTGGTAATCCACGGTAAGACCGATCCCTTCAACCTCCAGTCGCTCCACGTCGTTGAAATTTGCTTCGACCCCGAAGGGGTCATCGGTGCGCTGAAAGCCCGCCGTATTTTGAACCAATGTCGGTCCGCCGGTCACCCTGGCCGGGGTTATGGAACGATCAGGGTCGTTTACAGAACGGTCAAGTGTGAGGTTAAAACTCAGGTCTTCGTGTGGGGAATACCGGAGGTGCAGACGCCCTGCGAAAGTTTCTTTATCACCGTCGGTATCATCCCCGGCCCCGGTGAAGACATTATCGTTGTAACCGTCGTGGGCAACGTACGCAAGAGAAAGGCGCGCCAGCAGGTTTCTGTCATCGCTGAGCGGGCCGCTCCAGGTCGCTTTCAACATATACTCATTGTAATTACCAATTGATGCTTCCGCCTCAAGGAAAGGGGTACCCGTCGGCCCTGCAGAGACATATTTTATCGCCCCTCCGATCGTGTTTCGTCCGTACAAAGTGCCCTGCGGTCCTCGTAGAACCTCGATCCGCTCAACGTCTATCACGTCCAGAAACGAGCCCTGTGCCCGACCCATATATACATCGTCAAGGTATACCCCTACACCCGGGTCGGCAAAGGACAAGGAATCTCTCTGTCCTACTCCGCGGATATAAATCACTGCATTGGCGGCATCACCCATATTCAAGCTCAGGTTGGGGACAATATTCTGGATATCACCCAGGTCATCAACCTGAAAACGGGCCAGGTCGGACGTGGAAATGGCGCTGACGGAAAGGGGCGTATCCATAAGACTCTCTTCCCGCTTGCGTGCCGTTACGACCACCTCTTCAATCAATCCGTCCGCCGCCACTTCTGATGTAGCAGGCAGTGATAAAAAACTAACGGACAAGAGGAAACCCAATACTTTTTTCATGCTCATTCCCCACTGGTAAAATGATCGACCATAGCCTTAACGAACGATTTACTTATATTACTTTGCATCAACTCCGGTAATTCCCTCTGCCAGAAAACATCTACTCAAAATATCGAAATGCTAAATTAACCTTTCTAACTTCCTCCAAAAGATTCTAGGCAGCAATCCAGCCTTATCAATAGAAAATATTTCACGTAAAAACTACGGAAATTATTTTGTCTATCAGTGGATTAAAAGGTGCGCTTGTATAGAAGGATGGCTTGTCCCAAGAGCTTATTTCAGGACTTGCAAAAATACGTGATCCGGCTGTTTACAGCGTTAAATGTTAAAAGATATGACGGTAAAACAGCCTTTCAGAGACCCCTCCCTACTTACCCGTCTCAGAACAGGCTTCAAAGCAAACCGGTGATGATGCTTTCCGCTTCCTCGGTGGGCAGGATGCCGGGCTTGACGTGAGCTATCTGCCCGTTCCTGTCGATGATCACGGTGTATGGCAGGGCGCCTATGTTGTTGCCGTAGGCCTCGGCCAGTTTGATGACTTCCAGTTCACCGGCCAGTATCGGGTAGTTCACGTGGTGTTCCACGACGAACTCGCGCACTTCTTCCGGTTTCTGCAGGGCGATACCGATGAACTGCAACCCCCGGGACCGGTACTTCTCCTGTAGCGAGACAAACTCGGGGACTTCCTTCAGACAGGGCGGGCACCAGGTTGCCCAGAAATTGAGCGCGACCACCTTGCCGTCCCACTCGGTGATCGAACGCTGCCGGCCGTCCAGGTCCGGCAGGGTGAATTCGGGCCTGGGGCGGCCCAGGATTTGCGCGCCCAAGGCGGGCTGCATGGCATTGCCGCTTTGCTCCGCAGGTGAACGGGTGGCCTCGTCCTGCTGGTAATGATACAGGCGATAGCCCAGGTAGCCGGAGGCGAATACCAGGCCCGTCAGCACAGTCCAGAACACAATCCGTTTCATGAGGCCGGCAACATTACGAGGTGGCTCAGGAACTGTTCCGGCTTGACGTAGCCGATGAGACGGTATTCCTGTAACTCACGACGATCGGTACTGAAAAACAGGATGGCCGGCGGCCCGAACAACCGGAATCTTTCAAGCAATTGCTGATCTTCGTCGTCATTCCGGGTCACGTCCGCCTGGAGCAGGACGACGCCGGACAGGGCCTGTTTGACTGCCGGTTCGGAAAACGTGTCTTCTTCCATCTCGATGCAGGTGACGCACCAGTCCGCGTAGAAATCCAGCATCACGAGTTTGCCCGCGGCGCCGGCGGCGGCCAGGTTTCTATCCAGGTCGGCGGCGCTCTTGATACGCCGGAAATCCAGGCTGCTTTTTGCGGGCGGTTCCCCAGCCAGGTGCGCCAGGGGGCGCAGCATGTCCTGGGAACCCGACAGCGCGCCGATGATCAGGGCGCCCGCGTAGACCAGTCCGGCGATACCGATTGCCCTGATTGCCTTGCCGGCACGCGCGTTGCGGTCCAGCGCGCCCAGCAGCAGCGCTGCAAGAATGACCAGCAGCGCCCACAGGATCATGGCGATGTTGCCGGGGATGACGCGTTCCAGGAACCAGACGGCAACGCCCAGCATGATGATGCCGAAGCCCTGTTTGACTTTCTCCATCCAGGCGCCGACCCGGGGCAGCAACGACCCGGCGGATGCGCCGATGACAAGCAACGGCACGCCGAAGCCCAGGCCCATGGAGAACAGCGCCGCGCCGCCCAGCAGCGCATCGCCGGTCTGGCTGATATACAGCAACGCCCCGGCCAGCGGCGGGGCAACACAGGGACCGACGATCACCGCGGACACCGCGCCCATGAGCGCGCAGGAATACAGGCCGCTGCCGTTCCGGGGCTCGGACAGGGAAGCCAGCCGGGACTGCATGGCGGCCGGCATGCGCAGTTCATAAAAGCCGAACATGGACAGCGCCAGGAGAACGAATACCAGGCTGAATGCCCCGATCACCCAGATATTCTGGGAAGCGGCCTGCAGGTTAAGCTGGAATGAACCGGCCAGCACCCCCAGCAGGGCGTAGGTCAGCGCCATGGCGAGTACGTAGGCGAGAGACAGCACAAACCCATGCAGCCCGGTTACTTTCCCGGGTTGTCCGACGATGATGCCCGACAGGATGGGGATCATCGGGAACACGCAGGGGGTCAATGACAATAATACGCCGAAGATAAAAAACGCGATGATATTCAACGCGAGGCTGCCCTGTTTCAGCTTCTCGGTAATCCTGTCCTGGGCCGAAAGTTGCGCCTGGCTGACGGGTTGCACGGTAGCGGCCACCACCTGTCCCAGGCCGACGCTGATCTCCTTTCGCTGCGGCGGATAGCAGACCGATCCGTCCTTGCAGCCCTGGTATCCCACCTGGAACAGGGCTTCGGAGATGCCCGTCCCGGTGCTCAGCAGCGGCACATCGACAGCGACCAGGCCGGTATTCACCTCCACGTCGCCGAAAGACTCATCCTGTTTGACCTTGCCGCGCGGGACCCGGATCGCCGTTTCATCGATGTCCACGTCATCTGCCAGGGAAGAAAACGAAAACTTGTCCCGGTAGAGATAATATCCGTCCGCGACCGCCCAGGTGAAACGTACGCTCTGCGGGCCGGTGGCCGTTGCCGATAATTTGAACGCCTGGTCGGGGTCGAGAATGCCGTAACGGTTGAGGCCATCGTCCTCCGGGTCGACCAGGTTTTTCAGGCGCTCGCCCAGGGATTGCGCGGACACGGCCAAGGCAGCCAGGCACAGCAGCGAGGCAATGATCTGTCGTGGTTCAGGCATCTTTATGCATATACTCATCAATCCAGGATAAATATTCAGGTAAACCCCTAATGACAGGGACTCCGATAATCTCCGGAAGTTCATACGGGTGCAGTTCCCTGATGCGCTGCTCCAGCGCCGGGTAACTTGCCGATGTTGTCTTGATCAGCAGCAGGTATTCATCCGCGCGCTCCACCTTGCCGTCCCAGTGGAAATACGACTGCAAGCCGGGCAGCACCTGCACGCAGGCGGCCAGTTTGCCGTCTACCAGTTCGGCGGCAATCGTGCCGGCTGTCCCGGAATCCGGACAGGTATTCAAAACCATAAGGTGCTCAGATAAATCAGTAATAGCTGCTTCTCCCCGTGTTTTTTCGTACGGCCGATTATGGGGGTAAATAGTATATAATAACTCACGCTTGCCGATACCTTCTTGAAAAATCACATTCTGCCAATACATTGATAGTCATGCCGGCAATACATTTTCGACGGGACTGATACCGATGTTCAGGATCCTGTTCCTGCTGTTTGTTACGGTCCCCCTGGTTGAGATCTACTTTCTGATCCAGGTAGGACAGGAAATAGGGGCGCTTTCAACGGTATTGTTGTGCATCCTGACCGCGGCCCTGGGGGCCATACTGCTGCGCATCCAGGGTATGCTGACGCTGCTGCGCGCCAGGGAGAAACTGGGCCGCGGAGAAATACCGGCTGATAATTTACTGGAGGGGCTGATCCTGCTTATCTCCGGCGTCCTGTTGCTCACCCCGGGCTTCGTCACCGACGTCATCGGTTTCCTGTGCCTGGTCCCTTCCCTGCGCTCAATGCTGGCCCTGAAAATGCTCCACCGGGCATTCCAGGAGGACTTGCGGAAAAGAAACATTACCGTCGAAGGGGAATTCTGGGAAGAGGACAATCAGCGGCGGTTGCGCTAACCCGCCAGCTCGTCCCCTGCTCCCTGCGGATTCGTCGTTCCTGCGAAGCTTGTCCCTGCATAAGCAGGTAGCAGGAACCCAGGCCGGTTTCGTGAGAACCTGTAACGCCTGATGAGCAAAGAACAAAACATCATCGACTACCTGTCCGGTTTCATCAAAGCGGAACGCAGGGAACGTCTGCGAGAGATCCTGCGGCAGAGAACCCGCCATATCACCGTTGTGCTGGAAGACATCTACCAGCCCCAGAACGCCAGCGCGGTGTTGCGCACCTGCGAATGCCTGGGGATACAGGAGATCCACGTCATCGAGAACCACCATGAATACCGCCTCAACCCTGCCGTGGTGCAAGGGGCGTCGAAGTGGATAGAGCTTGCAAAACATAACCGGGCAGGGGAGGACAATACCCGCGCCTGTATAGAACACCTCAGAACACGCGGTTACCGCATCATCGCCATGGACCCGGCGCCCGGCGGCAAGACGCCGGAACAACTGGATGTCAGCGAAAAACTCGCCCTCTGCTTCGGCTCGGAAGAACCGGGCCTGTCAGGAACCCTGCAGGACCTGGCCGACGATACCGTGAGAATCCCGCTTCACGGTTTTACCCAAAGCTACAACCTGTCGGTCAGCGCCGCCATCAGTCTGTACTCCCTGGTCACAACCCTGAGAAACTCCGGCGTCAACTGGCAACTCGGTGCAGGCGACGCCACCGGCCTTTACATCAAGTGGCTGGCGCAATCCACACCTTCAGGACAGCAGTTGCTGGAGGACTACCTGGAACAGCTTGAGGGGTAGCCGCGTTCTCTATCCTGGCCTCCCATACGAGCGGGCTAGAAGAATACCTGGGTACGGAATGACAGGTACTCCGGGTCGCCGTCACCAGTTCCCCAGTCACAGGTGTCGGCGCCGCCGCTGTCACAGAACGTCTTGACGTAATTCAGCTTGAACATCATGTTGTTGTTGACGTACCAGTTCAACGCCGCCGTAAGGACATCGCCGGAGTCCGCGCCGATGCCGGCTCCCAGGTCGGTGGAACTGTAGCGCAGTCCCACTTCCCAGCCACCCCAACCGCCGCCGCCGACCGGGTCCTTCACCTTGACGCTGGAGAACGCGCCGTTCTTGTAGCGCCGGTTCTCCCCGGTGAGAAAGTAACTGCCCTGGACGTAGAAACCTTCCATGTCCGTATCCCCGGTGATTCCGGTAGCGTCGAAATCACCGTAATAGTATTCCGCGCTGGCCGCAAACGGCCCCCAGATGGTTGCCGCTTCCAGGTTCATGCCCCAGAAATTATCGGCCGCAATAGACCTGTCGGAATCAACGATTCTATCCCCCTCGGACACACCCGGACGGACGCGGAAACGGTTTACCCTTTTGTTGGGATAATGTTTGTAACCGAATGCCGCGCCGGTATGTACCAGTTCTTCTCCGGAGCGGTTGACCGGCAGCCATGTGGCCCGTCCGGTCACCCCCCAACCGTCGTCGATTTTGCGTTCGCTGATGGAGTCCGTACCCAGTTCCACCTCCACGGTATCCCCGGCGCTGTCGTTAAATTCACCGTCATCGGTGGCGTCACCGCGCTGCCGCATCAGGTAGAAACCGCCGGCGAGTGTGTGATTCTTGCTCCTGTCCTCCAGGGTAATGCCGGGCGCTCGCCCGCCGATACCGACAGACTCCGAGGTAAACAGGCTGGACGGCACAGCGCGTTCGATGAACGTGATGTACTTGGAGCTGGTCAACTCGTTGAGTGAGAACGGCGCTTTGCGCTGGCCGATAGTGACAGAAGCCGGTCCCAAGCCCTTGTATTTTATGAAGGCGTCTTCTATGGACATGCTGCTGTCATCGGCATCCTCCAGGTCGAACTGGAATTTCCAGTCCCAGTGTTCCCAGGCAGTCCCGGACAGGTAGATACGCGCCCGGCGAAACTGCTGCTCGCTGCTGCCCACGTTGCCGTCGCCGTCGTTGCCGACCAGGGTGAAGTCGTGCTGGGCGCGCCCGCCGATGCGGAATTTATGTTCATCAGCCTTGAATTCCAGCTTTCCCGCGGTGGTAATTTCGGGCGCCGGTTTGGCGGCTGCAACGACTTGGGGCACAGGTTCGGCAGGAGTTTGCGGCGCTGTTTCCGTCTCAGCCAGGGCCGTGTCCCTGAGCAACTCGTATTCCTGCTGGGTGATACCCCCCTTGTCCCGGAGGATTTTCAGCAGTTCCAGCAGCGCGCCGTCGGCTGCATGGGCCGGCGCGGTCAACATAGCCAGTCCGCCGGCAAGAAGCGCGGCGTGAAGTAACCTGAAGGTTGTTTTAAGCATATCTGTTCTCCTTAGAACTATAGGAATTTATACCCGGGAGCCGGAACGGCGCCTCCTGCCTTGATCCCGGACAGACTAAAATCCGCGGTGTTCCTTGATGCGTTCGTAGGCCTGGCGGATTTCGTGGGTCCTCTGGGTGGCGATTTTCATCATCTCTTCCGGCAGTCCTTTCGCCACCAGTTTGTCCGGGTGGTGTTGGCTGATCAGGCGGCGGTAGGCTTTCTTGACTTCGGCGTCACTCGCGCTTTCAGTTATGTTCAATACCCCATAGGCATCAGCCAGAGAAATCCGGCCATCTCTCTGCTGGCGGTGATGCAACTCGGCGGAAACCGAAGCCAGGATGGATTCCAGTTCGTACTCGGAGTAGCCGATTTCATCACAGACCAGGATCAGTACCTGGTTTTCCTCTGGGTGCAGGACCCCATCGGCATAAGCGGCATAACAGAGAATTTCAACGAACATCCGCTGCAGGGTGGTGCGCCGGGCAATCTCCCGGCGAAACTGTGTGAGTACCGCGTAGATATCGAAGTCATCTTCCTTTCCTTCATTGAACAGCGCCTCGGCCGCTTCGCGCTGTTGGGGGGAGAGATTCATGTCCTGCATAATGCGTGTAGCCATGCGGATTTCGTCCTTGGTGACCTTCCCGTCCGCCTTGCTGATGTGACCCATCACGGAGAAGATTGCGGTAAAAAAGGCCGCCTGGACGCGGTACTGGTGCCCACGCGGCAGGTCGCCCGGTTGTCCGGCGCGCCGGCGTCTGCCGCCCGGTTGTTCGAAGTTGCCGCTTACACCCCTGTCAAAATTACGCCCGACCGCCGCGCCCAGCACCGCGCCAAGCGGCCCGCCCAGCATGAAGCCGAATGCCCCGCCCGCGAGCGTTCCCCACCATGACATTATCCGCTCCTCCTTTTCATATTTCGTTCGGTCTCACCAGGTGCAATAGTTCGCCTGCTGCGGCTGTACTCATCGAGTCAGCGTCGTTGAAAGCGAGTACCGCCAGCGCCGCGGTGGTCATCAGCTTCCCGGTTTCCGTCAGGGGCGGTTGTGTTCCGCACAGGAAACACAATAATTCATCCATGCCCGGATTATGGCCCGTTATCATGAGATTGCTGCAGTTCCGGCTGTATTCTTCAACCAGTTCCAGCAACGCGCCGAGTGATGCGCCATAGATGGCATCTTCGTATACAATCTGCCCGACATCCAGTTTGTCTTTGACTGCTGCCAGAGTTTCACGGGTGCGCACAGCCGGGGAACACAGTATGATCTCCGGCACGATGCCGTTTTTTTTCATCCACTTTCCCACACGGGGAGCGTCCTTGCGGCCGCGAGCCGCCAGGGGACGGTCAAAATCGCCCGGAACGCCGCTGTACCAGTCGGACTTGGCGTGCCGGAGCAGGATTAATCGAACGTTATTCTGCATTAGCTTATACGAAACACAGGGGCCATAATCTCAGGATTGTATAACATGAGTTCCTCCATGAGTGAAACTTTTGCCGCGGTCGACCTCGGATCCAACAGCTTCCACATGGTCGTTGCCCGGTTCGAGGACGGACAGGTGCGTATCATCGACCGGCTCAAGGATATGGTGCGTATTGCCTCAGGCCTGGACAGCAACAACAATCTCACCGAAGACGCGACGGCGCGGGCGCTGGAATCCCTGCGCCAGTTCGGCCAGCGTATCCGCGAAGTACCCCGAACCAACGTGAAAGCGGTGGGCACCAATACTCTGCGCCTGGCGCATAACGGCAATGATTTCATCCGGCGCGCCCGGGTGGCGCTGGGCCACAACATTCACATCATATCCGGCCAGGAGGAGGCCAGGCTGGTATTTATCGGGGTGGCCCACAGTTTCTACAACCACGAAGACTCCACCCTGGTGATTGATATCGGCGGCGGCAGCACCGAGTTGGTCATCGGCAAGGGGTTTCAGCCTGAAGTGGCAGAGAGCCTGTATATGGGTTGCGTCAACGTCAGCCAGCGTTTCTTCGCCGACGGCAGCATCAGCGGCCGGCGCATGCGGGACGCGATATTGTTTGCCCGCACGGAACTGGAAACCATTGAAGCCGGGTACCGGCGCATCGGCTGGGACGTTGTCCTGGGTTCATCGGGAACCATCCGCGCCATCGCCGATATTGCCGTTGCCCAGGGCTGGAGCGAGGAAGGCGTCACCCGGGACGCCGTTGAAATCCTGCGCAAGCGGCTGGTTTCCGCGGGACATCATGACAAACTGTACCTGGAAGGCTTGACGGATCGCCGCAAACCGGTCTTTGCAGGGGGTGTCGCTATCCTGAGCGCGATTATCGAAGCCCTGGAACTGGAGCATATCCAGGTGTCCGACGGCGCCCTGCGCGAGGGCATTATCTACGAGCTGGTCGGCAGGCGCCAGAACCAGGACATACGCGAGTCGACCGTGGCCGATATCGCGCTGCGCTACGGAGTGGACCGGGAGCAGGCCAACAAGGTGGCAACAGCCGCCGAAACCCTGTTCGACCAGGTGCGCAAGCGTTGGCGCTTTGACGATGCCGACCGGAATGCATTGCTCTGGTCGGCGCAACTGCATGAGATCGGACTGGGTATCGCGCACGCGCAATACCACCGTCACGGCGCCTACCTGTTGTCCTACTCCGATATGCCGGGTTTCTCACGCCAGGAACAGCAAAACCTGTCCCTGCTGGTGCGCGCCCACAGAAGAAAGTTTCCCGTCCTGGAGTTCGACCAGGCCGCCCCGGACAACCGCGAGAAGGTTCTGCGTCTCGCCATCCTGCTACGCTTAGCCTGCGTCCTGAACAGGAGCCGTTCCTATGTGTCGCCTCCGGAAATTAAGGCGGCCGCCAACACCAGCAGCTTGTCACTGAAATTCCCTGAAGACTGGCTGGCCAACCACGCGCTGACCCGGGCCGACCTGGAGATTGAGGCGGAATACCTGGAAGCCGTTGAATTCAATTTGAAATTTGGTTGAAATGGCTATATCTCCCGGCAACGCGATTCTGCTCCTATTACACTTGACAAAAGACACCATTTTGGCGTACAAATCTGGTTTGAAATGCAACTGAAATTATTGACAGCAGGTATCCATTATGAGTTCAGTAACACAGACTAAAGATGACCGTATCAACCTCAGGTTAAGACATGACACCAAGCTTATGCTAGAGCGCGCTGCTGGTTTTGAAGGCCAGACAGTGAATAAATTCGTACTTGGCAGCGCACTTGCTCATGCAGAAAAAATCATCAAAAAACATCAAGTGATGCAACTGTACGCCGGCAATTCAGAAACTTTGTTTAATGCCCTGGCCGGCCCTGTGCACTTTAACGACAAACTAGAGGCCGCTCTTGATGAACATACCCAACGTGTAACCAGTAAATGATTGATTTCCATAAACTGAGCATTGAACATATCAATAACGCACATGACAGAACCGCTTTCGACTGCGGCGTAGCCTCATTGGACAATTACCTGAAAAGACAGGCAAAGCAGGATGTAAAACGTCGCATCAGCCGTGTCTTCGTAGTCACAAATCAGGAGTTCCCCAACACAGTAGCTGGTTACTACACACTTAGCAGTCTTTCTCTTGAACTCCATCAACTGCCGACTGATTTGGCGCAGAAGTTGCCAAAACATCCAGTTCCCGCCGCATTACTTGGCCGTTTGGCTGTCAGCAAAACTGCTCAGGGCCATGGAATAGGCAAACTGTTGCTGGCTGATGCTATAAAACGTACCGTCACCGTGAGCAAAGAAATTGCTGTATATGCCATGGTGGTAGACGTAATCGATGAACAGACAAGTTATTTCTACCAGCAATTTGGTTTTTCACGATTATCCGATAAAAGTCGCCGTCTTTTTCTGCCACTCAAGTCATTTGAGGAGATTTAAAACTCGTTATTTATGGTCGAAAGGACCGATGAACAAACATAACCCGGATCAAATCATCAACGATGTAATACAGATGGAAGAGCGAAATCGTCAAGCGCTGTCACTATTACTGGAGCTACAGCAGGAGAAGGATGGACATCTTCTGGCCCTCCATACCCGCATGGGGGAAGTTCCATCGTTTGTGACCAGCGTAACTTTGTCATGGGTTGCCCAAAATGTCCATCTTGCCAGCAACCTGCCGATATTCAAGCGAAAAGCCGATGCAACAAAAAAATCCTTCACGGATGAAAACATGCCTGACGACATCAAGCTGAGGCAACCGGACTGGAGACGCCAATTGCCAATGGTTCTTTATCTGGCAACCCGGAGGCACCATAAATTCCCTCCACTCCTGGTGGTCGGGTGTCAGGATTGGGTATACGACAGTAACGCCGAGCAGTGGGGACTGGACAGGCGCGCCATGCAAAACAGCCATACTGCAACATCGCTGGAACCTAAAGCCAATTACTTCGATTTACATACCAGGAACACAAAATACTACGCTTTAGATGGTCAACACCGGCTAATGGCGATCCTGGGTCTCCATGAGTTTTTAACTAAAGGGAAGTTGTTCGCTCTGGATGCCAAAGGGAAACCCGAACAGAAGCGCTTTATCACTCGTGAAACTATTTATGCACGGGCGCAAAAAGAAAACGGTGAAGACGAGTACACATTCCACAACAGGTTAGAAGGACTGATGTCTGAAAGCATTGGTATTGAGATTATTCCCGCCGTTGTTAATGGGGAAACATACGAGGAAGCGATTTTCCGGTTACGTGACACTTTTGTTGATGTCAATGAAAATAAAATAATATGAGGTCCTTGCTTGTTATCCATTGTGCAGGGATGACCTTCCGGTTAGTTCAGGTTTTTTTTCATTTGGGTGACCACGGCTGCTATTTCCTTTACTAACTCTTGAACTGCTTCGCTTCTTTCACTATCGTCGAGCAGGTCGCTCATACATGCTTCTAATTGGTCAGGGTAGTCAACAGGGAACCGTAAGTCGCGTTCAGGGAATTTCCATCCAAGCCACTTTTTATCATCGCGTTCGAGCTTAAACTTACCGTCCAATTTTTCGGCAAGTGCCTTGAATCTGGTTGTTTGACAAGACGTTACTCTCTTGCCCTTCTCAAAAAGCACAAAGCCATAATAAATCCAGCCGTAATCTCCCAATTCTACCCTGAGAGCAATTTTTGTCTGCTTCCAAATAATATCAAGTCCGAATGTCGTGCCCAGATACAGGCGATTTTTACTACCTTTATTGTAATAATGGCGAATGTTGCCTTCCGATGCTTCCTTTTCCTGATTGTCATGTATGCCGGAATTATCGGCCTTATCACGCATTATTTCGGTCAGTTTTTCCCAGAATTCGAGTTGCACATGAACTTTGAATTCAAGAATCGCTTTTTCCAAGTCATGGATGAGTTCGTAGTTTTTGTTTTTAACCAATATGTCTTTTAGTTCCATGGAATACCTCGTATTTGTGGATTGTCCGGTCAGCTCATTCAGTAGATCACGGTATTGAAATAATATTTCACGAATTGGAGAAATGCGTTGAACTTCCTGCAGCTTCATGCACTCCTCCAACCAAGAAATTATGTGTTCTCTATAAGATATGAGTATCACATCATCAATGCTCAGGTCATTACCTTGTCCGTTTACAGCTTTAAGAGATTTTTCGTCCGGCGATGAGCCGTCCAGTGTCAGATAAATCAGTTTGATTTGATTCTCTGAGAACCTCTTCCTGGCATCCTGATAGTACCTGTTGAGTTGACTATCCTTGTCCTCTGCACCTATCTTGTTCTCGATAACGATACAGGCTTCCCTTTCCTTCTCTAACAAAATATCGAACTGGCCTTGGTCGGTGCGTTCTTCACTCCTCACTCGAAAAGTTTCAGGCTTGTTGTAGAAGGCAGTCTCCTTATGATTGATGCATGTCTCCAGGAACAGTTTCAGGAAAGCGGCCCCTTGATGGTGCGACCCATGAGGATTCAACAACTCCGCAAGCATTGGTGTGTGGGTTACCACTTCCCTGCGTTTTATACGAAGTATGGAGAAGACATTGAATTGTTCGCCGGTTACAGCAGCCAATTCGTCATACTTTTTTTTCAGGAGTCGAACCTGTTGCAAAATATTGGCTATTCCGGAAGCCACTTCATCCTTCATTGAACGGGTTCCTCATAGAAACAAAAACGGAATCGTGCAAGCTTGTAGTTATAATTGTCATGCTTTCCTCAGATGATAGACGACTGAAATTATACGCATTGAAATGCGCATTTATCTATCCGGGACTTTCCAGTATTTTCCAATACTGGAATGAGCCTGTAGAGAGAGAGATTCTGTCCCGATCTCAAGCCCGTTTGTATTCCTGTTCATGGATGGTTGTAAAGAGTAGCCGGCGCGCTTGTTGCAGTGCGTCGGCCGCCGCGTTGTCGCTGATTTGGTAAGCGACCTGGTCCAGTATGTCAAAGCTTACCCCCGGTTTCAAATACGCCTGGGCATTGTCCAGGGATTTGAGTTTCTCATAGGGGGTCATGAGGGACTCATAGGGGTACCGCTTGCGCTGTTTCCCCTTCTTGTCGGTGACCGTTTCCGGAAACAGGCAGGGCCGGTGGTAGTTGACGTAAGGATTGAGGTGCTGCCGGTGGAAGTCATTCAGCGGGCCGGCCCAGCGGCGCGGGATATGGGCGTGGCCCAGGAGCTTGCGCACCACGTGGCCGTTCTTGCATTCCACCAGGGCATTGTCGTTGCTGTGCCGGGCGCGGGATTTGGTGAGTTCAATGCGCAGCTTCTCCAGCAGCCGGGCCACCTGTTTGTTGATGTATTCCGAGCCGTTGTCGGCGTGGAACCCCAGGACGACGAA
>JAPOQU010000077.1 GCA_026710545.1 Gammaproteobacteria bacterium
CGGTAACAGGTAGGGTTGGTTGCGGTCGCCTTGTACAAAGTTTTGCATCGGAGAGTAGCCTCTATCGCAGGTGGAGTGTTATCATCAAATCGTGTTGTATATTATACCCCTGTCCAGACCCTAAGTCCGACAGACTGCTAGGATTTATCGGGTCTATTTATCCGGGATCAGCGGGTCGGGCAGGTCGAAGAACTCGATTTCGACGCTCTTCTGACCTGTCCGGCTGAGCGTATCAACTTCCCGGACATGGCCGTCAGGCGGTTCCTTGAACTCGCCCAGTTGCTGCATGCCTTTTTCCAGCTTTGATTTCGCCGCGATTATTGCTTCATGGAGTCCGGTGGAATATTCCAGTTTGTATGCCCTGGGCTGGGTCCTGCCGGAGAGGTCGTCCAGGTCCTTGAGCCACAGGTAAACCATTCCGCTGGCGCCCGTCAATTTATCCGGCTGGACAACGTCCGCGGCAACCAGGCGAAAGCGTTGCGGGGGTTGTTCCCCGGTCGGCCACCCGAGCAAGGGGGGGAATGACAGGTAAGTGATCACGTAAAAAAACGTGGTTATGATTATGGAACCGGCCTTGACCCGCCATGACCAGTTGGAATACAGATTGATGCTCAACAGCAGCAAGGCAATCAGGATGTAGGCGGCGATCAGGCCGGTTATTCCCAGTGCATACACGATAATTTCTCCTTGGCGGATTTTCTCTATCCGATATTTACCAGTTGTTTTGGCAGGAAGTTGATATTTGATACCTTACCGTCGATATTGATACGGAAGCGGAACGCCGTCTTCTCGTCTCCGACTTTATTCAGGCTGACCGTATCGTAATAGACAATCTCCAGGGCAGGGTTGACTTTTGCCAGGCGCACATTCACATCGACGGGTTCATCGGTTTGAGTAGCATAATAATGCAGGTTGACGATGTATTCACCCTTCACCACGCCCCGGAGCGTAACAACCTCCTGGTTAAGGGGGTTTTGCAGTTCTTTACCGTTCACCAATATCGTGTCGTTGATTAATCCCCGGTCGTCGCGGTCCAGGTGCAGCAGGCCGGCCGCCGGGTTGCGAAACCATATCACCCTGCCGTCGGGGTCTTCCACCCAGACGTCGATGTCGTCGGGGCTGTTGTCTTCCCAGGTAACGGTAAGGATATACTCCGCCTTGGGATCGATGATGCCCGACTTGGCTTCGGGGTTCATGAACATGATCGCCACGAGAAACAGAAAGGTAAAACCCAGCAGGGCATTGAACAGCAGGTCCGTGAACGGGTCCGACTGGTAGCGTTTGTAGTTGTTCACGGGTCAGAGCCTGGGCAGGATATGGACCTGGGTCAGGTGTTTGGTACTGTCTACCAGCTCGTCGGCTGCCTGGTCAAGCAAGTGGAACTGTGCTGCCGTCAAGATACTGCATACGAGTCCGGCAAACGTCGTGTACAGCGCGGTGCCCATGCCGGAACTCATCTGTTTCAATATGTTCTGCATGGTGGTAACGTCAAAGTCCGTCACGTTCACCACGGAACCGAGCATGAGCACGAAACCGATAATCGTACCGAGCAGGCCGAGTTTTATCATGATATCGGAAAAGAACCAGCCCAGGTTGTGGGGGTTCTTGAGTTTTGCTTCGAATACCTGGATCAATTCCTGGTTGCCGGTCTGGTTCTGGTTATTATCGGCTTGCGCATCTCCTGCATGGGACGTCGCCTGGTAATACAGGTCCAGCAGGTAGCGGGTCATCATGCAGTCGGGTATCTGTTCCGTGTTATCGGCGTAGATGGCGCCGTTTCTGATTGACAGTTCGCGCTCCCGGGCCAGGGCGATTACCTTTTCCGAGATATTTATCTCCCGGGAAATAAACCAGACCCGGCGCGCACAGTAAATGGTGATTATGACGAACAGCAGGGTAATGACCCAGGATAATTTGCTGTTGTCGCCCATGTAAAGCAGCAGGAGTACTTTCTCGCGCAGTGAGATAAATAACGCAAACCCAATCAGGCTGACCAGGATCAACCACACCAGCAGTAAATGATGTTCGTCTTTCTTCATGATTATTCCGGTTATGTCACCAGTGCTTCAAGGGGACGGAATTCAATTCCGTCCCCTCTAGTACTCTTTCAACCTGATATTGCCATGTTCAGAGCCACACAGCGACGCCAATACGGCGTTGCAGCCCTTGACAAGGGCGCGCCATTCTCTGCGGGCTGCGCCTTGTCTTGGCGCCGCTGTGTGGCTCTGAACATGTCAATATTAAGTTGAAAGAGTACTAACCACCATCACAGGAGAATAATCCGCAGATGACGCAGATTTACGCAGATTATTTGTAGTGTTGAGCGGTCTCAGAGAAAATAAAGCAGGACTCTTTAACCATCTCCGGGGCCTCGTTAATTTTCATATATTTATCTGCGTAAATCTGCGTAATCTGCGGATAAATAAAATACTTCAGGATGAGGGCTTGATCTTTTCCTTGATCCTGGCCGCCTTGCCGCGCCGGCTGCGCATGTAATACAGTTTTGCCCGGCGCACGTCCCCGCGTCGTTTTACGGTGATCTGCGCGATACTGGGACTGTAGGTCTGGAATACCCGTTCCACGCCTTCGCCGTAAGAAATTTTGCGCACCGTGAACGAGGAATTGAGACCGCGGTTCTTCTTGGCGATTACCGTGCCTTCAAACGCCTGTAACCGCTCACGCTGGCCTTCCACTACCTTCACCTGTACAACAACGGTATCACCGGGATGAAATTCCGGAATTTCCCGGTCGCATTGTTCAGCCTCGAGTTGCTCAATTATGTTTACCATGGTTGTACTCCTCGTCAGGGCCCGGCTTTATCACCAGGCCGTATCATTCGTTGTTACGCTCTTTCTCTATGTATTCAGCAAGCAATGCCCGTTGTTCCGGGTCCAGGGTCAATGCTTCCAGCAGTTCCGGGCGCCGCTTCCAGGTACGTCCAAGCGCCTGTTTCAGGCGCCACCTGCGGATGGCATCATGGTCGCCGCTCAGTAATACCGGCGGTACCGACCGTCCCGCAACCTGCTCCGGCCGGGTGTAATGGGGGCAATCCAGCAGTCCCCGGAAAAAAGAGTCCTCTTGCGCGGATTCTTCATTCCCCAGCACACCGGGCAGGCACCTCGCTACCGCGTCAATCAATACCATGGCCGGAAGCTCGCCGCCACTGAGCACGTAATCGCCGATGGACCACTCCTCGTCGACTTCCAGTTCGATAAACCGCTCATCAACACCCTCATAGCGGCCCGCCACCAGGATGAATGAATCCCTGCGGGCGAATGCCGTCACGTCCTGCTGCTGAAGCTGCTTCCCCTGCGGCGACAGGTAAGCCACCGCGGCGCCGGGCAACGCTTCCCTGGCAGAGCGTATGGCAGCCTGCAACGGCTGCACCATCATGACCATACCGGGTCCACCGCCGTAAGGCCGGTCATCCACACTGCGCTGGCGGTCCGTCGCGTAATCCCGTGGATTAAATGTGCTGATGTGCAGCAACCCCGACCTGATGGCTTTTCCACTGATGCCGTAGTCGCTGACTGCAGCGAACATCTGCGGAAACAACGTAACCACACCTGCTGCTAATCCCATTCCCATTCCACCGTAATGCGCGCGTCATCCAGGTCTACCCGCCTGATGACTTCACCCATTACAAACGGGATCGAACGGCGCTTGTCGCCCTCCACAACCAGCACGTCATTGGCGCCGGTCTCCAGCATGTCAACGACCCTGCCGAGGCGTTTGCCGGTCCGGGTTACAACCTCCATCTGCATCAGATCAGCCCAGTAATACTCACCGGATGCCGGCTCCGGCAACCGGTTGCGCTGCACGGCAAGCGGACGGCCGACGAAGCGACCCGCCGCTTCCCTGTCTTCCACCCCGGGAAATTTAACTACCAGGGTTTTGCCTCTGCTCCCGCACTCGTCATATTCGACCTCGGTCCATGCAGTGTCCGTATCCTTGCCGTCTTCTCCCAGCAGCCAGGGCTGGTATAAAAAAATGTTATCCCTCGGCGCCGTATAAGAAAATACCTTCAGCCACCCGCTTACCCCGTGTACGCCGGAAATCCTGCCGATGATGACCCGCTTTCCCTGCTCGTTGCCAGCAGGCTCCAGCATGGGGGTCAGCCCGTCTTGGCTTTATTTTTAGCGTTGATCCTGATTAACCCCGCCACGCGTTCCGATGGCTGTGCTCCCTGGGACAGCCAATAGTCGACCCGCTCCTGTTCCAGGTTCAATCTTTGTTCCTGGCCGGTTGCTATGGGGTTGAAATAACCCAGCCTTTCTATATACCGGCCATCACGCGGATTGCGTGAATCGGTTGCAACTACATGATAAAAAGGCCTTTTCTTTGCGCCAGCCCGCGCTAATCGAATTGTTACCATAAATTTAACCTTGTGCCGACGAAACGGCAGAACTTACCTGCTGAAAAAAAGGCGTTATTATACGGCCTTTTTCCGAAAATGAAAACGATGATTTCAGAACGACAGCGGCAGAGCCGGCCGGCACCATGCTGAACAGGCAAAAAGCAATCCTGCGAGAACACCTGAAACTGGCGCGGCAGGCCTTGTCGCAGCAGCAGCGGCAGGAATTCGACCAGGCTATTCATGCGCGCCTGCAAGCCCGGGTCGAACAGAGCGATACGGTCTTCTGCTACGTATCCACAGATGCCGAAGTCAATACCCGGGATGTCATCGATCGACTGCGGACACTGGGTAAAACAGTTCTCGTCCCCAAAATCATCAACATGGAAAAGATGATCGCGGTCCGTTTCGACGGCTGGGAGCACCTGCGGGCCGGACAACTGGGCATACTCGCGCCTGAGAACGATGCCGAATGGCAGTCCCCGGTTGACCTGAGTATTACGCCGGGGCTGGGGTTTACCCTGGACGGAAAACGCATAGGCTACGGTAAAGGTTATTACGACAAGTGGTTTGCCGCGCATCCGCACACTGCCAGAACGGCGTTATGTTATGAATGCCAGATCGTCGATGATATGCCCGTCACCGACACGGATGTGCGAGTAGAGAAGATCATTACGGAACAGCGGATTATCGATTGTCAGGGGCCAGGGATTAGGGGCTAGTGGTCCCTGGTCCCTGGCCCCTGATATCTGGGGTCAGAGCAAGGGGTCAGAGCAAGGGGTCTGACCCCAAATCTCGTTCATTGCTGATTCTGCCCCACCAGGCGGCCAGCATTGAACCGCTGATGTTGTGCCAGATACTGAATACCGCGCCGGGCAGTGCGGCGAGCAGCGGAAACTTAGTCAGTTCGACCAGGGCAATGGCGAGGCCGGAATTCTGCATCCCCACTTCTATCGCGAGGGTGCGCCGGACACGCTCGTCGCAACCGAACAGCCAGGCCAGGCAATAGCCGCCTGCCAGCCCGGATATGTTGTGCAGGCACACCGCGACGATAACCGGCGCCGCCAACAGGGCCAGCTGCCCCCGGGTATTGGCGATGATGATGCCGATGATCAGGATGACGGCGACCACGGAAACACGGGGGAAAATGCGTTTGACCGTCTCCAGCCTGTCACCGAAACGGTTGTTGATGAACACCCCCAGGGCAACCGGCGCCAGCACGATGCTAAAGATATTCAGCATCATGGCCGGTACCGGCACCGGTACTTTCTGCCCGATATAGAGCCAGGTCAGCAACGGTGTCAGGAATATCGCCAGCAGTGTGGACACGGCCGTCAGGGTAATGGATACGGCAACCTCGCCTTTTGCCAGGTAGCAGATGATATTGGATGCGGTGCCCCCGGGGCATGAGCCTACCAGCACCATGCCCAGCATCAGTTCTACCGGCAACCCCAGCGCCTCCGATACCGTCCACGCCATGAACGGCATCAGGATAAACTGCAGGGCGACACCCAGTGTCACGGGCCGGGGCCTCCTGAGTACGTTCCTGAAATCAGCTGACCGGAGGGTCATCCCCATGCCCAGCATCACCAGGCCGAGCAAGGGGACAATATATCCCTTGAACGGCTGCAACAGGCCGGGATAGAGATAGGATATAATGCTGATCGCAACGGCGCCCAATGGAAAAAGCGTTGTCGTTCTCACTTGCCGTAATCTCCCGCCGCAATCTCACCTGCCGGTAAAAAGTGTTATTCTAACCGGTAATGAATCCACTCACCGATCTTATTCCGGCGCCTTGTCGAAGCCGGTTTCGGAATTTCATCCTGCGTGCGCGCGCCACCCTGTCAGTGGCGCTGTGTTTCCTGTTTTCGCTACCCGCCGGCGCGGACCTCATCCTGACTGACCGCGCTGACTGGCCCTTGTACGGGCGCACCTACGACAACCAGCGCTTCAGTCCCCTGTCCCAGGTCAATAGCGGCAACGTGGACCGGTTACGGCTGGCCTGGCGTTTCAAAACCGGCAAATTCGGATCATTCCAGGCGTCACCCATCATACGGGACGGGGTGATGTACGTAACGACCCCGTACAACGACATCATTGCCTTGCGCGCGGACACGGGCAAGGTGTTGTGGCGTTACGGTCATGACCTTCCGGACAAGACCTTTTGTTGCGGACCTGCCAACCGCGGGCCCGCCCTCACCAACGACAAGGTGTTCAGCGTCACCATCGATGCCCGGCTGATCGCCCTGGAACGGGACACGGGCAAGGTGCTCTGGGATGTGGCGATCACGGACACCGACGCCGGCAAGGCGGAACAACTCCACCCGCTGATCGGGGTGGACGAACTGAAAGGCGCAACCCAGTCCGGCCAGACCGGCTACACCGCCAACCTGGCCCCCCAGGTCTTTGCCGGCAAGGTCCTTGTCGGCATTTCAGGCGCAGGCTACGGCCTGCACATGGACCTGGAGCAGGAAGGTGAATACGTATTGTCTGTCGGCGGCCTGTCCGGCGGAGGCCACGGGTTAAGGGGCTTTATCGTTGCTTACGATACGGAAACCGGCAAGGAAATCTGGCGCTGGTACAGCACCCCGGAATCGGGCTGGCAAGGCGATTGGCATAAGAAAACAGGTTACGGCCTCCCCCTGAACCGGGACCTGAAGGCGGAGCAGCGCGCCAACAGGACCCATGCCGACACCTGGCGTTACGGCGGCGGTTCCATCTATACGACACCGGCTATCGACCCTGAACTTGGCCTGGTTTACATCGGCACCGGCAACCCGTCGCCGCAGATGGATGATTCGACCCGTCCGGGCGATAACCTGTACACCGTCAGCCTGGTTGCCCTGGAAGCGGATACCGGCAAGCTGCGCTGGTATTACCAGCAGGTGCCCCACGACCGCTGGGGTTACGACGTCGCCAGCCCGCCGGTACTGTTTGACCTGGTTGAAAACGGCCGGACCATCAAGGCGGTGGGACAGGCCAGCAAGCTCGGCTGGTTTTTTATCCATGACCGGCAGACCGGCAGACTGATCCGGCGCAGCGAAGCCTTCATCAACCAGGAAAACCTGTTTGCGCGCCCCGTGGCGGAAGGCGTGCGCATCGTCCCGGGCACCCTGGGCGCGGTCTCATGGTCTCCGGTCGCGTACCACCCCGGACTGCAACAGGTGTATATCGCAGGCATTTACCAGCCTTCCCTGTTCTTCTCGCGCAAACTGGAACCCGGGCCGGGCGCGCCCTGGCAGAGCTACACCTTTTTCAGGAAGGCGGATGAACCGGACTGGGGAGTGCTCAGCGCGGTAGACGTCGTATCCGGCAAGCTGAGCTGGCAACAAAAAGTGGCGCAACCCATGGTGGGCGGCGCGCTGGCTACCGCCGGCGACCTGGTCTTTACCGGTGAAGGGAACGGCCGCTTCGCCGCCTATGACGCGCACAGCGGCGCGCCCTTGTGGCAGCACCAGGCCGACTACGGCGTCAATGCCCCGCCCGTCAGTTACATGGTCGGCGGCAAGCAGTACATAGCCGTCGCCGCGGGAGGAAATTCCCTGTTCGGCTACACGGTCGGCGACGAGATACTGACGTTCAGCCTGGACAACTGAGTATATGTCATCATATATATACCTACCTCCCACATATGAATGGGTTATAATGCTGCCAGGAGAGTAATAATGACCATAAAAGAAAATGTAAAAAATACCGATGTGTGGCTGCGCGGCCTGTTTATCGTCATCTTCGGCGCCATTCTTTATTTTGCCATTATCCTCGTCTGGCTGCTGGTCGTTTTCCAGTTTGTCAGCAAGCTCCTGACGGGCGAGTTGAACCGGCAACTGGCCGGTTTCAATACGGGCCTGTTGCGCTACATCTCCCAGGCCCTTGGTTACATCACGTTCCAGTCGGACGAACGGCCGTTCCCGTTCAGTCCCTGGCCTGCCGGCGATAAACCCGCAACAACGGCTAAACCCAGGACCCGGCGCCGTACAACACGATCGACTGCGAGCAAAAAAGAAGACAGCCCGTAGCCCTGGGATACAGGGTTGGCATGGCGTTTTCAAGACACGCTGTGAATACTTCCCTGTACGCTCATCGCCAGCCTTCCTTGGCTGTCGACGTTCTTGAAAACGCCATGCCAACCCTGCCTGGTGCAGCTTTACGCTCGTAACCCGGCTAACCCGGGTGGGTTGAGCGGTATACCTCCCCGACCCAGTTGTTGATCACGGATTCGGCGCTGTCATGCCAGGTATTGTCCAGTGAAGGGCTGATTAACTGTTCCGGGAACGGCGGCAGTTCCCTGCCCCTGTTCCTGGCATCAACTACGCGTTCCCGGTATTCGGCCAGTATCGCCCTGGTCTGCAGGCTGAAATAATTCTCCGGGAACGGCGGGTAGATTCCCGCGTCACCGCCCATAAACCGTAACACCTCGCGTTTGTACTCCTTGAACAGGCTGTTCGCGTCGTATTCGGGATGTCCCTGGAAAAACACCAGCCGCAGGCCGTCATCGCTGGCGGCCAGGTGGACCCCCACCTCATCACTTTCAACCAGGACCTTCAGGCCCGCTTCGGCAAACTGTTGCGGCGTCACTGCATTGAAGCGGGAGTGGGGAATGTCAAAACGCGTATTCATGCCGGCCACCAGGGGATGTGAGCGTTCCCGGACCCGGTGTGAATAAACTCCCCAGCACTTGCGCGCAAGCGGGATACGCTTCTGGCCGTAACGGAACTGCAACAGGGCGTGGGTAGCGAGGCAGGAACACAATATGGACGTGACATTGCCGTAAGCCCAGTTAACCACGTCAATCAGCGGACTCCAGAACTCCTGGCGGTCCAGAGCCGGGTCGACTACGTTCGCCCCGGTGATGATCAACGCGTCCAGCCGGTCGGACTGGATTTGCTCGAAACTCCGGTAATACTTCTCGACGTGTTCCCGGCCTTCCCTGCCGCGCTGCAATTCCTCCAGGGTAAACGGGTGCATGTAAAACCTGGCTATCTGGTTGCTTTCACCCACCAACCGGAAGAATTGCCTTTCCGTGGCCTCCAGGGCCTTGTCCGGCATCATGTTCAACAGGCCGATATGCAGTTCGCGCACTTCCCGGGTCTCGGCAGTATCCCTGGCTATCACGAGACTGCCTTCACTCTGAAGCCGCCCGAAGCTGGGTAAATCGGTATTCGCCACCAACGGCACCGCTAACCCCCTCCCTGCCGGTCCAGCACACCGGCAATTACATCGATGAAATCCTGTTCGGTTGTTACATGAAGTACTTCATCGGTGGCAACGCGGTAACCGTAACTGGCCGCAATGTGTTCATAACGCGGGATACGGGCGCGGAACAACCTGGGGAACACCCACCTGACAAAATCATCGGGGTCGATCAGGGCGATGTAATCCAGGCCCCGTATGCGCATGTATGCGGCCAGTTGCTCGTCCAGGAATTCCTCCTTGTAATACAGCGGCTTGGGATCCTGTTCGGCCCGGGCAATCAGTTCCTTTTCGTCTTCAGCGGTGGCTTCAATGTATAAAACCAGCGTGTGCTGCGCCAGCAGCTTGATCACTTCGTCGTCCATTTCGCACAGGCTGCCGCCGGCGTCGTTGACAAAATGCGCATATCCGTAAACTTCACGGGCCCGGTGCATGAACTCCGGTACGTCGTACATGGAATCAGCCTCGGCTTGCCGGTGCAATTCCTGGCGGCGCTTGAATTCCTTCAGGTCCAACCCATCCTGTTCCGGGTTGCCCAGTTTGCCCAGGAAGGTGGAAAGCGGTTTCAGGTTGTCGATGTCCAGGTTGTTGGTGATGTAGATCGAATCAGAGCGCAGCAACTCCCGGGTAAAAGGGATCTGCATTACGTGCTGCTTGATATTATCCAGGATAGGCTCATCCAGGTAACGGGTACCGATCCGGTAATCGCCGGAATAATGGAACCAGTTGTGCCGGCGCAACTTTCTCGCCAGGGTGGTCTTGCCGACCCCGGACATGCCCAGCAGCGTTACGGACTTATGCTCCCAGCGCCTGAATTCATTACCTGACAGTCTCATGCTCGTTGGAATACCTGGAAAAATAACGCCTAGTATAAAGCAAAGCGGTTAACAGTGACTTTTCAGGGAACCTCAATTCCGGTTCAGCATCGGGAGCGCGCTAGACTGACAGCTGATCCTGCAGTGGAAGCCGGCGCATACGCCGGCCGGTTGCAGCGAATATGGCATTGCACAATGCCGGCGCCAGCGGCGGCGTGCCGACTTCTCCCATGCCGCCCGGCGCGGCGCCGCTGTCGATGAAATACACCTCCATGGACGGTGTGTTGTCCATGCGCACCATGCGGTAATCGGTAAAATTGCCTTGCCGCACCCGGCCCCCGTCAACCGTGATATCTCCGTACAAGGCAGCAGTCAGACCGTAGATAATGCCGCTCTCCACCTGGTCGCGGGCCGTGGCGGGGTTGATAACCTCGCCCGGGTCGACCGCGGCCACCACTTTTTCCACCCGCAGCCTGTCCCCCGTGACGGCCACCTGCACCGCCTGGGCCACGATTGAACCGAAGCTGGCAACGACGGCAATACCGGTCCCGGAATTCTCAGGCAGCGGCCTGCCCCAGCCGATTTTCTCCGCTGCCAGGCGCAACGCGGCCTGGTAGCGCGGCTTTTCATCCAGCAGGGCAAGACGGTATTCAAGCGGGTCCTGTGCGGCGTGATGCGCCAGTTCATCGATGAATGACTCGTAGAAATATCCCTGGCAGGAATATTCCACGCTGCGCCAGTAACCGAGGGGGACCGGGGCCTCGCAGGGAACCCTGCCTATCTGCTGGTGCTCGACCGCGTAGGGAATCAGCGCCGCTTCACCGCCGCCGTTCAGACCGATGTCCGTGTAGCGGTTCAGCCAGGTTACGGGTTTGCCCCCGGCATCCAGTTGCGCCTCGAAGCGGCTGAGTTCAGCCGGGCGGTAATAATCATGGCGGATGTCTTCCTCCCGGGACCAGATGAGCTTGACCGGGTAGGGCACGCGCATGGCAGTATGCACCGCAGCGCGGATGAAGTTGGGGCCAAATGTAGACTTTCGCCCGAAACTCCCGCCCATCTGGTACGGGTGGACAACGACATTTTCCATGTCCAGGCCGGCTGTCTCAGCGGCCAGCGCCCGGGCTCCAAGGGGGTTCTGGACGCCTATCCAAAGCTCCAGTTGCCCGTCGCGGCGCCAGGCCGCGCAGTTCACCGGTTCCATCGGCGCATGGGCCAGGAACGGCACGCGGTACTCCGCCTGTACACGTCCGGAGGCTGCGGAACCCGCTGCCGCGGCGTCACCCTGTTGATGATCGGCGCTGAACTCCCCTGCGTCCAGGGCTGCGCTGAAGTCGCGGCACATCCGCTCCGAACTGAAACCACTGTTGCCGCCGTCGCTGAACTCCACGGCCAGGGCGGCAAGCGCCTTGCTTGCGCGCCAGTAGTTATCGGCAGTCACGACAACGGCGCCGGGAATCTGCAATACATCCGCTACACCGGGCAGGGCCCTGGCGGGACCAGGCTCAAGGGATTTGACATCACCGCCGAAAACGGGCGCGTGGCGGATAGTGGCAACCTTCATACCGTCCAGCCTGAGGTCGCCGGCATAGGCCTGCGCGCCGGTTACCTTCCCGGCCAGGTCGATACGGGGTACGGGTTTGCCGCACAGGACATAATCCTGTTTCGCTTTCAACCTGGGGGTAAGCGAAGGCATGTGTTCTGCAGCCGCTGCAGCCAGGTCGGCAAAGCGGACGGATCGGCCGCTGGGGTCGTGGTGTAGATGACTCAACGCGGCGCGGCATTCCGCCTGCGCCACCTTCCAGTGTGCGGCCGCGGCCCTGAGCAGCATCTCCCGGGCGGCAGCCCCGGCGATGCGCATCCCGCCCTGGCCGGTAAACCTGACGCTGGTGCTGCCGCCGGTCAGTTGCAGGCTGTGCATGCCTGACGCCTTGTAGAACGAATAATCCCAAAGCTTTTGCAGCGGGTCGGGCACGTCCGTCCTGCCCGCCATGAAACCCTGGGCTATCTTGTCCGTTACGTAAATCTCCTCTGCGGGGGCCTGCCTGATATCGAGCAGCGACCAGTCCGCCTCCATTTCTTCCGCCAGCATCATCGACAACGCGGTGTGGATTCCCTGGCCCATTTCCGTCTGCGGGACCAGGATGGTGACCGTATTATCGGCATTGATGCTGACCCAGGAGGTCAGCCAGATCTGTTCGGGGGTTGAAACGGCCCGTAACGCCAGCCGGTTCGGCGTGAAGATATAGCCCAGCGCCAGGCCGCCGCCCGCTAATCCGCCGGCAACCAGAAATGCGCGTCGCTTCATTATTTACCCGGGAGCAACATTCCCACCGGTTTATTCGTTGACAGCTTTCATGCTGAGACGGACCCGGCCCTGCCGGTCAATCTCGAGCACCTTGACCTTGACAAAGTCGCCTTCCGACAATTTATCGCTGACATTCTGGACCCGTTCCTCGGAAATCTGTGAGATATGCACCAGGCCGTCCTTGCCGGGCAGAATATTGACGAATGCACCGAAGTCCATCAGCTTGGCCACCTTTCCCTTGTATATCTTTCCTACTTCCACGTCAGCCGTAATGTCTTCGATGCGTTTAAGCGCCGCGTCGCTGGCTGTCTTGTCGCTGGAATAGATTTTGACATAGCCGCTATCATCTATGTCTATGGCCGCCCCCGTCTCTTCCGTTATTGACCGTATCGTGGCGCCGCCTTTGCCGATAACGTCCCTGATCTTGTCCGGGTGAATCTTGATCGTGGTAACCCGCGGTGCATATTCGGACATCTCTGTACGCGCCGTACCCAGCACGCTGTTCATGTTCTCCAGGATATGCAGCCGCCCGTCGCGGGCCTGGGACAGTGCAACCTCCATAATCTCCCTGGTTATGCCGGGCACCTTGATATCCATTTGCAGTGCGCTGATGCCCGTCTCCGTCCCGGCCACTTTGAAATCCATATCGCCGAGGTGATCCTCATCACCCATGATGTCCGACAATACCACAAATTTCTCACCTTCCTTTATCAAACCCATGGCGATGCCGGCCACCGGCGCCTTTATGCCGATACCGGCATCCATCAATGAAAGGCTGGCGCCGCATACCGAAGCCATGGAACTGGAACCGTTCGATTCGGTGATCTCGGATACAATCCGCAGGGCGTAGGGAAATTCCTCCATGTTCGGCATGACTGCCATCAAGGATCGCTTTGCCAGCCGGCCATGGCCTATTTCGCGCCGTTTGGGCGACATCGCGCGTCCGGTTTCACCGACGCAATAGGGAGGAAAGTTATAATGCAGCATAAACGGATCCTTGCGTTCTCCTTCTATCGCATCAATGATCTGCGCATCCCGGTCCGTGCCCAGGGTAGCCGTTACAATGGCCTGCGTCTCACCCCGGGTAAACACGGCGGAACCGTGAGCCCTCGGCAAAACGCCGACTTCCGATCTTATTTCCCTTATCGTTGCCGTGTCCCTGCCGTCAATACGCGGCTCGCCTGCAACTATGGCGCCCCTGACGATACTGCTTTCCAACTGTTCAACGGTTTCCCCGATTGTCCTGTCGCTCCAGCGCTCAGGGTGCTTGTCGGCAAGCGTGGTGATTGCCTCATCCCGAATCTCGCCCAGGCGTTCCCGCCGGCTGATTTTATCCTGGATTGCATAGGCTTCACGCACCAGGTCCGCACACAGCTCGTTGACCTCATCCTCCAGTTCCCTGTCGTCAGCCGGAGGCTGCCAGTCCCAGGATTTGGTCCCCGCAGCGGCAACCAGCTGGTTGATATTTTCAATTACCGCTTGCAACCGGCTGTGACCGAACATCACTGCACCAAGCATTACCTCTTCCGATAACAACCCGGCTTCGGATTCAACCATCAGCACTGATGTTTCCGTCCCCGCCACCACCAGGTCCAGCTCCGAAGTGGACAAGGCGCCGTAACTGGGGTTAAGCAGGTATTCGCCATCCCGATAGCCCACGCGCGCCGCGCCGATGGGTCCCTGGAATGGAACTCCGGATAGTCCCAGTGCGGCCGAGGCCCCTATCAGGGCGGGGATATCCGGGTCAACCTCCGGGTCCAGCGACATGACCGTGGCGATGATCTGGACTTCGTTTTTAAAATGCTTGGGAAACAGGGGCCGTATCGGCCGGTCGATCAGCCTGGAGGTCAGTACTTCCTTTTCCCCAGGCCGCCCTTCACGCCGGAAAAAACCGCCGGGTATCTTGCCCGCGGCATAGGTCTTTTCCTGGTAATCCACCGTAAGCGGGAAAAAGCCCTGGTCCGGCCTGGATTCCCTGCTGGCTACACAGGCTACCAGCACGACCGTATCCCCCATGCTGACCATTACCGCTCCGCTCGCCTGCCTGGCAATTTTGCCGGTTTCCAGGACTACCGTTAAGTTCCCGTATTGAAATTCTCTTTTAACTACGTTCATTATTTTTTCCCGATTATTATCTGTCTGATATTTGAAACGACTTGTTCCTGCAAGGAATGGAGCATGCTGACAGCCCGGGTGGCTTGCCCGGGTTGCCGGATATACTGAATGATGCCGGATCCGTTACTTTCTCAACGATAAACGGCCAATCAGTTCCCGATAGCGGTTGACGTCTTTGTTCTTTAGATAACTCAGCAGTTTCCGGCGCCGATTTACCATGCGCAACAGACCCTGTCGTGAATGGTGATCTTTGGAATGCGATTTGAAATGCTGTGATAAATCAGTGATACGCGCGGTCAGTAACGCGACCTGGACTTCCGGCGAACCCGTATCGCCGGAGGCACGTTGATAGTCTTTCAGGATATCAGCTGTTTGCTGCTGACTTAACGGCATTGAAATATTATTCTCCTTCCCAATCATTCTTAAAGCGTGCGTATTGTACATACGCTTGCGGCAACAAACAAGAAAAACCTTAAGGAAGGCTATTACGTCGTTGCCGCGCAAGCGGCAATCTCAATCGTCCCGGTACGCATCAGGGAAAGATTCAGCCTGGCGCCACCAGCCGTTTCGGCGCCACGCGCCCGTCATCAAGCACCTCGCCCACCCCCAGAAAACGCCCTTCCTCGGTGTAGATCCGCAACGCGCCGCTGGTCGGCGCCCCGGGCACCATGACCGGCTGGCCCTGGCACAGGTAAAAGGCAACGGGGTCGACCAGGTGGACGGCCGGCATATCCTGCAGGACGGAATCGACGCCCAGCAATTCCGCATCCAGGTCAGGCAACCCGGTTTCGGCAATACTCTCCAGTTGGGGAATGGTGAGCAGGTTTTTATCGGAATACGGCCCTACGCCGATGCGCCTGAGGAATTTCACGTGGGCTCCGCAACCCAGTTCCTTGCCGATATCTTCAGCCAGTGTGCGGATATAGGTCCCCTTGGAACACAGTATCTCCAGTTCCAGTTCTTCATCCCGGTAATCGAGCAACTCTATGCGGTGGACGGTAATTTCCCGGGGCTCCCGGTCCACCTCCAGCCCCTGGTGAGCCAGCTTGTACAACCTCTGCCCCTTGTGTTTCAACGCTGAGTACATGGGCGGCACCTGCAGGATTGTGCCCTTGAAGTGCTTGAGGACCGCGTTTATGCGCGTACGCGTCAGGTTCTGCAACGCGCCCCGGAATACGACCTCACCTTCCGCATCGCCGGTGCTGGTCTGTATGCCCAGTTGAAAAACTGTCCGGTAATGTTTATCTGCATTAAGCAAAAACCCGGAAAATTTTGTTGCCTCGCCAAAACATACCGGCAACAGGCCGGACGCGGCCTTGTCCAGGCTGCCGGTATGTCCCGCCTTTCTTGCCCGGAACAGGGACTTCACTCTCTGCAGCGCGTCATTGGAAGTCAACCCTACCGGCTTATCCAGCAGCAGTATCCCTGTGACGTTGCGACCTCTTGGTTTGTTCCTTCGCGTCATAATGGCATATCAGCCACATTTGTGACCCTGAACCAACTATTTTGCAGGTTTTTGATTGGCGCGATCTATGAGTTCAGTCAAGCGGTTTGCCCGGTTGAGGGTGTGATCAAGGCGGAACGTCAGTTGCGGCACTCCCCGTAACGGCAGTACCTGCGCCAGCAGGTAACGCAAGTGGCCGGCCTGTTCGTTGAGCAAGTCTACGATTTCTTCCTCGGCGCAGGCAGGTTGCAGGCAGGTAAAATAGACGCCGGCATTTCTGAGATCAGGACTGACATCGACAAATGACACCGTAATCAGTCCCGTCTCCCGGAATGACGTTTCTTTTTGCAGCAATAACGCAATTTCACGTTGCAGCAGGTCCGCAACGCGTTGACTTCGTGCATATTCACGCGGCATTTCACTTTTAATTACGAATTAGGAATTAGGAATTACGAATTGCAGGCTTGCGCACCAATTCCTAATTCCTAATTCCTAATTCTCAAATACTCCGGTCGACTTCGATCCGCTCAAATACCTCGATCTGGTCGCCCGGTTTTACATCGTTGTAATTCTTTACGCCGATACCGCATTCAATGCCGGACTTGACCTCGTTTACGTCATCCTTGAAACGCCGTAACGATTCCAGTTCTCCTTCATAGATGACTATGTTGTCGCGCAGCACGCGTATCGGGTTGGACTTTCGTACCAGGCCGCTGGATACCAGGCAACCGGCGATCTCTCCCAGGGCAGGGGAGCGGAACACTTCTTTTACTTCCGCCACGCCGACGATCTGCTCCCTGACCTCCGGCGACAACAGACCGTTGATAGCAGCCTTCACATCATCGATAACATCATAGATTACGCTGTAATAACGCAGGTCCACTCCTTCTTCGTCAACCAGTTTTCTGGCCGCGCCGTCAACCCGGACATTAAAACCGATTACCAGTCCGTTTGACGCCAGCGCCAGGTTGATATCCGATTCCGTAATGCCGCCGACCCCGGCGCTGATGATATTGACGGCTACTTCCTCACCGGAAAGTTTCAGCAGCGCCTCCGACAGCGCTTCCGCCGAACCCTGGACGTCGGTCTTGACAAGAACATTTACCGAGACGCCGTCCGCGTCGTTCATCCGGGTGATCGCGTTCTTCGTCTTGGATGCCTGTTGTTTTGCCAGCTTGACTTCCCTGTACTTGCCCTGTCGAAACAGTGCAATTTCCCTGGCCTTGCGTTCGTCGGGCACGACGATCATATCGTCACCCGCCTTGGGCGTTCCCGACAAGCCCAGGACTTCTACAGGACTCGAGGGACCGGCTGCGGCTATATCATTGCCGTTTTCATCGTGCATTGCCCGGACCCGGCCGAACTCATGACCCGTGAGGATCATGTCGCCGCGCTGTAATTCTCCACTCTGCACAAGCACGGTGGCGACGGGGCCCCTCCCCTTGTCCAGCCTGGCTTCGATGACCGTGCCGGAAGCGGGTCCGTCGGACACTGCCTTGAGTTCCAGAATTTCGGCTGCCAGGGAGATGCTGTCGAGCAGACTGTCAACCCCCTCCCCGGTCATGGCAGAGAGGTTGACGAATATTGTGTCACCACCCCATTCCTCAGGAATAACTTCGAACTTGGATAATTCCTGCTTGACGCGATCCGGGTCTGCTTCAGGCTTGTCTGTTTTATTGATCGCCACGATAAGCGGTACGGAACCCGCCTTGGCGTGTTGTATAGCTTCTTCGGTCTGCGGCATCACGCCGTCATCCGCGGCGACAACCAGGATGACAATATCCGTTACCCTGGCGCCACGCGCACGCATTGCCGTAAACGCTTCGTGGCCGGGTGTATCCAGGAAAGTGATGTTGCCGTTTCCCGTCGTGACGCTGTACGCACCGATGTGCTGGGTCACACCGCCGGCCTCACCGGCGGCAACCTTGCTGCGTCTGATAAAATCAAGCAGTGACGTCTTGCCGTGGTCCACATGGCCCATGATCGTGACTACCGGCGCGCGGGAAACTTCATCCCCCTGGGTACGGCCGGATTGTATGATCTCTTCTTCAAGGGCGTTTTCCTTAAGCAGCTTTGCCTTGTGGCCCATTTCCTCGGCAACGATGGCGGCCGTTTCCTGGTCAATCATCTGGTTGATGGTAACCATGGTTCCCAGGTTCATCATTACCTTGATGACCTCGGTGCTCTTCACCGACATGCGCTGGGCCAGTTCGGACACCGTGATACTTTCCGGCAACTCCACTTCGCGCACGATAGGCGCAGTCGGCTTTTCAAATTTGTGTTGCGCCGGCCTCTTCAATACCTGGCGCGACCTTTGCTTCTTCTTCCTGCGGCCTGATTTACCCGAAGCCACATGCAATTCTTCCCGGTGGATGCGGGCAGGTTTTTCAGCTTCAACCGGTGGCGCGGCGGCTGCAGGCAATTCAGGCGCCGGTTGCGGTTGGGCAGCTTCCTCTGCGGGTGGCGGCGTTTCCTCCTCCTGCGCGTCATCTGCACTGACTTCCTCGACAGGTTCAGCCGCGGCAGCGGCAGTCAGCTCTGCGGCCTGCCCAGGCGCGGCCTGTTCCCGGGCATCCGGCTGCGGTTCAGTGACAACCTGTGCCTGTTCTTCCGCTTTTGCAGCAGCTTCCTTCTCAGCTTCCAGGCGCGCCTGCTGTTCTGCCGCTTCTGTCCTTGCCGCCTGCTCTTCCAGTTCCTGTGCCCGCTTCAGGGCTTCCTCTTCAATTACGCTGCGCTTGATGTAGGTCCGGCGTTTTCTGACTTCCACGCTGACCGTTTTCGAGCGCACCTTGCTGCGGCTGCCCAGACCGGTAGCCGGTATCTTGATTTCACTGACGGTTTTCCTTCTCAGTGTTATCCTCTCCGGACCGGCCTGATTTTCCTTTCCGTGTTTGCGCCGCAAATAACCCAGCAGTTCCGTTTTCTCATTATCGGAAATCGCATCATCGGCAGACTTTCCTGCCAGACCGGCCTCCTCGAGTTGCTCAAGCAAACGCTCTACCGGAATCTGTATAACCTCTGCGTACTGTTTTACCGTGACTTCGGGCATATTCAACTCGTCTCTAACCGTTGATTTCTTCCGCTGCAAACCAGGGAATGCGTGCGGTCATTATCAGTTCGCCTGCGCGGGCTTTGTCCAGACCGTTAATTTCAAGCAATTCATCCACTGAGCTTTCCGCCAGGTCTTCCATGGTAACCACGCCCCGCACGGCCAGTTCATAAGCCAGCGCCTCATCCATACCCTCCATTTCCAACAGGTCGTCAGCCGGTTTTACATCCGCCAGCTTTTCCTCGTTGACAATGGCGCGGGTCAACATGATATCCCGGGCGCGTCCGCGCAGTTCCTTCAGCAACTCCTCATCGAACTCGTCTATATCCACCATCTCATTCTCGGGAACGTAGGCGATTTCTTCAACGCTGGAAAACCCCTCCTGTACCAGGATGACCGCGATTTCCTCATCCACGTCCAGCTCTTCCATGAACATTTGCTGCAGTCCCTGGGCTTCGGTCTCGGTCTTCTGGTCCGCCTGCTCAACCGACATGACATTCAATTCCCATTGCGTCAGTTCACTGGCCAGCTTGACATTCTGGCCGCCCCGGCCAATCGCCTGCGACAGGTTCTCTTCGGACACGGCTACGTCCATGCTGTGGCTGTCCTCGTCAACCAGTATCGAAACCACCTCAGCCGGCGCCATTGCATTGATGACGAATTGTGCCGGGTTTTCGTCCCAGGGTATGATATCGACCCGTTCGCCTCCCAGGGCATTGGACACTGCCTGCACCCTTGATCCCCTCATGCCGACGCACGCTCCGATAGGGTCGATTCTGGGATCATTGGCTTTTACCGCGATCTTTGCCCGGGACCCCGGGTCGCGCGCCCCATTGATGATCTCAATAAGGCCTTCGTTGATCTCAGGCACCTCAATTTTGAAAAGTTCGATCAGCAACTCAGGCGCCGTCCGGCTGAGAAATAACTGCGGCCCCCTGCTTTCCGGCTTCACTTCACGCAGGTAAGCCCGGATCTGATCCCGCGGTCTGACTGCTTCCCTCGGTATCATTTCATCCCTGGGTATGAACCCTTCCGCATTACCTCCCAGGTCCAGGATGACATTACCTCTTTCCACCTTCTTCACAAAGCCGATGACCATCTCGCCGACCCGGTCAATATACGCATCGAAAACCTGTTTGCGTTCGGCTTCGCGCACCTTCTGCATAATGACCTGTTTCGCGCTTTGCGCAGCAATTCTGCCGAACTCGACCGAGTTCATCGGTTCCTCGACAAAATCGCCAATCTCGATGGCCGTTTCTTTTTCCTGGGCGTCCGCCAGGTAGATCTGGCGTGTCGGAAATTCCAGGGGCTCAGGGTTGTCTTCCACTACCTCCCATTGCCGGAATGTTTCGTAGTCGCCTGTCTCATGGTCGATGGCAACCCGCACTTCTATATCTTCCCGCTGGCGCTTTTTGGTAGCGCTGGCCAGCGCAGCTTCAATGGCTTCGAATATGATCCCCTTTCCTACGCCTTTTTCATTGGAAACCACGTCCACTACCATCAAAATTTCTTTATTCATCGACATAAGCCGTTAAAACTCCCGGGGCACAATTCTTGCCCTGTCTATATCTTGCAGCGGAATATGGAATTCCCTGCCTGCCTCATTCAGGATCACCGTGTCTCCACTCACTCTCTGTATGGTTCCCGTGATACGTTTACGCGTGTCAAGCGTCCTTGAAAGTCTGACTTTTACCGTCTCTCCTGCAAACTGTTCAAATTGTGCCGGGGTAAACAGCAGCCGGTCCAGCCCGGGCGAAGATACTTCCAGCAGGTATTCGCCGCCAATGGGATCCTCGACATCCAGAACTCCGGACAGCCGGTGGCTCACTCTCTCGCAGTCTTCCAGCGTGATCCCCTGCTCGCCATCGATATAGATACGCAACAGCGAGGAGCGGCCTTGACGCAAGTGTTCAATCCCCCAGCACACATAACCCATATCCGTCACGACGGGTCTTAACAGTCTGTCCAGGTCCAGTGTTTGTCTGTTCATGTCTTCATCACAGCCGAATAAAGTCATTCAAGCCGAACCTGTGCTCCGGAACGCCGGGGTTTAAAACAAAAAGTGGGCATATAGCCCACTTCATGAAACCCATGCAACCGTTACCGTTACCTGAATTCAGGGTAACGGTTTCCGGCTTCCGGTTTTCTATCCCTGTATCTCTACCTTCAGTATCTGGTAGCGGGGGCAGGATTTGAACCTGCGACCTTCGGGTTATGAGCCCGACGAGCTGCCAAACTGCTCCACCCCGCAATAGAAACGGCTAGATTAGAACATTAAGACACAGATTTCAAGTAACTTATCGCTCACTCAGTCTGTTTTCCGGCGCGTTCGATCAGCCCGGCATTGGCCTTGCGTAATTCCGGATGCCTGAGCGACAGGGAATTCGACTTTTCCGCCAGCGCCGCAGCCTGGCGCCAGTGCCCCTGTTGTAACCGTAAAACTGCAAGGCGATGCCACAGCCACGGGTTTTTCGGTTCCAGCCGCAGGGCCCGCTCCACGGAACTGGCGGCTGCCTCGGCGTCGCCCTCGCCGAGCCTGTAGTCCGTTTCATCCATCAGGGCAAGCACCGCGGGATTGTCGCTCACCCGATCCGGTAGCAGCGGCGCTTCAGTTTCCCGGATCTCCCCCTGCGGCTCCAGATCCTCCGGCTGAGGCAATTCAACCCATGCCGCGCCGGCATCATCCCCTGCGTCAGGTTCCGCAACCAGGTCTTCGACCGGCTGGCCGGGGGCCTCCACAACGGCTTCTGCTTCTGCTGCCGCTCTATCTACCACAGGCGCATGGCGCACGGTAGAACAGGCGCTGCAGAGTAATAATCCGGCGATTACCGGAACAAGCCTGCCCCTGCCCTGACAGGGAGACAAATAAGGGGACAGAATTATTTTCATTAATTAAAAGCCTCCGCCGCTCCGGTGCATGCAACCAGGTTCTATTCTACACGGGAATGAACAGGTAGAATAAATCCGTGCCCTTTTCAACACCTGTCAAAGTCTGCAGGCCTGGCGCCAAGTACATAAGGAATATGGGGAAACCGGACGCAGGCGCCGGCAAAAGGCAGGGAAATGCCGGCAAGCGAGCCAACGCCGGGCGGCGGCAACAATTCGATACCCCTGATATGTTGCCGCCTGACGATATTGCCCCAGATTGGCAGTGCGCCGGACGCGCCGGTGAACCCGGTCGGCCGGTTATCGTCGCGACCCACCCACACGACACCGGTCACATCGTCGCCGAACCCGGCGAACCAACTATCCCGCAGACCGTTGGTAGTGCCTGTTTTACCGGCCAGGGGCACGCCGGGAACAATACGGGACAGGCCGCGCCCGGTACCGTGACCGACTGCCTGCACCAGCATGTAACCGGTCAGGAAAGCAGCCTCTGCCTGCAGCGCCTGCCGTACTTCCAGCGCATAGCGCCTGAGTGCGCGCCCGTCGCTGTCCAGGACCTCCCTGATGCTGTTAACAGGCACAAGAAATCCACCGTTGGCCAGGGTCTGGTACAACTGGCTGACCTGCAACGGCGTTAACTCCAGGGACCCGAGCAACAGCGCCGGGAACGGTTCGATGTCACCGTTGACCCCGGCCTTGCGGAGTGTGGCTGTGACCAGGTCCAGGCCTACCTCCCAACCCAGTCTTACGCTTGCCCTGTTGTATGATCGGGCCAGGGCTTCGAGCAGGCTTACCCTGCCGTGGTTCCTGCCGTCGTAGTTATCCGGCCGCCAGGATGTGCCGTCGTCCAGCCTGATGCTGATCTCGCTGTCATTCACCCCGGAAACGAGTGAATAACGCTGCGGGTCGGTCAGGGCGGTATAATATATAAACGGTTTTATCAACGACCCTACCGGACGACTCGCATGCATGGCCCGGTTGAAACCGGCATACTGCGCGTTCCTGTCTCCGGCCAGTGACAATACCGCGCCGGTACTGCTTTGCAGAAAAATGGCGGCGGCCTGCAGGGCGCCTGCTTTCATGGACCTGCCCCGTTCCATCTGCTGCAACTGTTGCCGCAGTACCTGTTCGGCGCTGTCCTGACGCCGGGTATCCAGCGTGGTAAATACCACCAGGCCCTCATTGCGCAAATCTTCCATCTCGTATTCACGCAAAAGCTGACTCTTGACAAGTTGCAGAAATGCCGGGTATTTGCCGCTGACCCAGCGCGGGCCGGCGCTCAGGTCCAGCGGCTGCGTGCGCGCCTGCGAGCGGGTTCGCTCGTCCAGGTAGCCTTGCTGAAACATCAGGTCCAGCACCAGGTTGCGGCGCCGTTCGGCGCGCCCCGGATGGCGCCTGGGGTTATACCAGGAGGCTCCCTTGACCATACCGGCCAGCAGGGCAACCTGGTCCAGGCGCAGTTCGTCCAGGGGCCTGGCGAAATAAAACTCGGCGGCAGTGCCGAAGCCGTGCACGCTGCGCCGCCCCTGTTGCCCGAGGTAGACTTCGTTGATATAGGCAGTGAGTATTTCTTCCTTGCTGTAATGGCGCTCCATGAGTAACGCCATGATCATCTCGTTCATTTTCCTGGCCAGGGTGCGCTCCCGGCTTAAGAAGAAATTCTTTACCAGTTGCTGGGTGATGGTGCTGCCGCCCTGCTCGATTTGCCGTCTGAGAATGTTCTGGTAAAGGGCTCTCATTATGCCCCTGAGATCAATACCCTTGTGGTCGAAAAAATTGCGGTCCTCCACTGCCAGCAAGGCATCGATCAACGCGGGGGGGATATCACCGTAGGCAACCAGTATGCGGTCTTCATAGTTATCCGGGTAGACCCTGCCGATCAATTCCGGTTCGAGGCGCACCAGCGGCAGCGCCCGGTCCGGGTCAAGACCCCGGATCTGTGCTACGCGCCGGTTATCAAACCGTATCCGCACCAGCCTGCTGTCCTGCCGCCCGTCCCAGAAGTTAAATGCGCGCTGCCTGAATTCCAGGGTTGACGCAGTGCGCTTGTAGGTGCCTGGCTGCCTGACGTCCGCAACGTTCCTGTAACCCGACCTGGCCAACAGGTTTTCGGTTTCGTCGGCTGTCAGTTCCTGGCCGGCATAGATCTCCGTCGGGCCGGCATATACCCGGGCGGGCAGGAACCAGCGTTTGCCGGCAAATTCAGACTGCACGCGATAATCAAGCCAGAGGATGTAAGCAACGATGGCGCATAGCGCGATGAGTACGATATGTACGTACCAGAAGTTATGACCGGCGCGGCGTTTTGCTTTACGTGAGGGTTTTCCTGCCTTGCGCTTACGCTTTGGCGGCATTACTGCCTTGCCAACCTGTCAAGCCCTGAATTCAGCTTTTCCCAAATGTCCCGGACCGCGCCGATCCCGTCCACTCGCAGATACCCGGGCGCAGTCCGGCCGGCCAGGTCGCGGTAGAACCTGACCAACGGCGCGGTCTGGTCATGATAGACCTGCAAACGCTTCCTGACGGTCTCTTCCCTGTCGTCTTCCCGCTGGATCAGCGCCTCGCCGGTGCCGTCATCAATACCGGGCGTTTGCGGCGGGTTGAACACGACATGATAAACGCGTCCGGACCCGGGATGTACGCGCCGGCCGCTCAGGCGTTTGATGATCTCTTCATCAGCTACGGCGATCTCGACCACGCAATCAATTTCTATCCGTTCCTGCCGCATCGCTTCAGCCTGGCCCAGGGTCCGGGGAAAACCGTCGAACAGGTAACCCCGGCTGCAATCATCCTGACGGATCCTCTCCTGCACCAGTCCCATAATCAAGTCATCGGAAACCAGTTCACCGGCACCCATCACCTGTTTCGCCTCCAGGCCCAGGGGAGTTCCGGCCCTGACCGCGGCGCGCAACATATCTCCGGTTGAAATCTGCGGTATGGTAAACTTCTCCGTGATGAATGCAGCCTGGGTTCCCTTGCCGGCGCCCGGCGCCCCTAATAATATTATTCTCATGTATTCGTTATCCGACGTTTTTCAAAAACTCTTGACAGGCGATTTAACCACAGGTTCCTCCGGCCAGGTAGTGGAAAAAAATAAACCCGTTTCTGTTACCCATGAAAATTGAAGCGGATATCAATCAAGGCCAGTTCAAGATCGATGCCTACGCGGCCGGCTCCGTAACCGTTGCCGGCATACACTATTCGACAAACATCATCATCACGCCGGAGGCGGTCATCGAAGGCCGGTTGCCGGACAACACACACTCCCTGGCGGAGCCGCATGTCACGACCATACTCGAATTCAATCCGGAAATCGTGATATTCGGCAGCGGCAGAACGCTCACTTTCCCGCCTGATGAAATCTGCGAAATGCTCTATGTCCGTCAAATCGGTTTCGAAATCATGGATACCGGCGCTGCCTGCCGGGCCTTCAACTTCTTATCAGGAGAAGGCCGTCTGGCCGTTGCCGCACTTTTTCAAATCAATTAGGAATTACGAATTACGAATGAATGTGCCGCCTGCGGCGGCTGTGTAATCTGAAAACTCCAATTCCTAATTCGTAATTCCTGATCCGTAATTCCTGATTCACTGCAGCGCATCCAGGGAAAACCCTTCCCGTTTCAGGATGCGCCGCAGGCGTTTCAGCGCTTCGAGCTGAATCTGCCTGACCCGCTCTCTGGTTACACCCAGTTGCGCGCCTACGTCTTCAAGGGTAGACGCTTCCTTGTCGTGCAGACCAAAGCGGAGTTCCACCACGGCGCGCTGCTTTTCCGTCAATTGTTCCAGCCACAAGTCGATGTGTTCCTTGACATCATCATTCTGGATTAAGACCGAAGGGTCGATATTGTGTTCATCGGGTATGGTATCCAGCAGCGGCCGTTCCGCTTCCCTGCCAATCGGGGCATCCACCGACGTCACCCGTTCGTTCAGTCCGAACATGCGTTTAACACTTTCCAGCGGCCGGTCCAGCATTTCCGCCACGTCCTCGCTACTGGGTTCGCGATCAAGGGTCTGCGCCAGTTTTCTGGCTGCGCGTATGTAAACATTTATCTCCTTGATTACGTGTATCGGCAACCTGACCGTCCTGGCCTGGTTCATCAATGCCCGTTCGATGGTTTGCCTTATCCACCAGGTGGCATAGGTCGAAAAACGGAACCCTTTATCCGGATCAAACTTTTCCACGGCCCGGATCAACCCGAGGTTGCCCTCTTCAATCAGGTCCAGCAATGCCAGGCCTTGATTCATGTAACGTCGTGCAATTTTCACTACCAGGCGCAGGTTGCTCTCGATCATGCGTTTACGCGCATCCTCATTGCCGCAACGCACCTGGCGGGCAAACTTTACTTCTTCCTCGGCAGTCAACAACGGAGTAAAACCGATCTCGCTCAAATACAGGCGCGTCGCGTCAAGGTCCGTGTCGTTAATGGCGGCCTGCCGGGAGTTTTTTACGGGCTTCCTGTTGCTTCCGGAAGCAGCGGGATCCGAACCGGAATCCTCCAGGTTCAGGGCTCCTGTTTCTTTGTCTTCAGGCATAAGTACTCGATGTTTACCCAGCTATATCACCAGACCTTCAGCCGCGCGGGAGTTGCCTCCGCGGGTCTATGGGCTTGCCGTTTTTCCGGATTTCAAAATGCAGCACTGGAGCGCCTTTACCGTCCAGGCCCATGGTTGATATCTGTTGCCCGGCTGTTACCATTTCACCTTCCTTCACTATCAATTCGCGATTATATGCATAGGCGCTCAGGTAGGTATCATTATGCTTGATTATAATCAGCTTACCATAACCGCGTAATCCACTACCGCTGTAGACCACTTCACCGGTCGCGGCAGCGACGATTTTCTGGCCTGTCCTGCCGGAGATGCTGATACCTTTTTGCGTGGTCGGTGATGACGGGTTAAGCAACTTGCCGCGCGCCGGCCACTGCCAGCGGATACCCGTGGCTGCCGTTGTTGCGGCAGCCTTGCGTTTTACTGTTTCCTGCTGCTTCGCCGGCGGCTTTTCACGCGGCCGTTTTTGCTTTTGCGTCACCGGAGGCGGTTGTGTAACGCGCCGTTTTTCAGCCTGTTTCAGGTTAATGACCTGACCCGGGTAAATTACAAATGGCGGCTTGATCCGGTTCCAGGCAGCGAGGGCCTTGTAGTCGTAGCCGTAACGCCAGGCGATTGAAAACAGGGTGTCGCCCTTGCTGACGATATGTGAATTGCGGGTCCTGGCAGTTCTTGCGGAAGCGGAAGACACGGCAACGGCAGCCTGCTCTTTCTCCTTGCGGGCGCTTACCGGGGCGTTGGCCGTTGAACAGGCGCTGATACAGCCTGACAGTAACAGCAACCAGCATATGCCGGGAATTCTCCTCATCAGTTACCCCATTCCCGTACGCAGGGGAACGAAACTGACACCATCCAGGTGTTTTTCAACATAGCCATCATCGGTTCGGGTGATGGACAGCAGTTTCTGTTGCCCGCTGTGACCGATGGGAATGATCAGGCGCCCCCCGACAGCAAGTTGGCTGAGCAGCGTCTCCGGAACTTTAGCGGGCGCGGCCGTTACCAGGATCCCCTGGTACGGCGCATTTTCCGGCCAGCCCTGGCCCCCGTCCCCGTAGATGGATTTAATATTGCGGTAGTTCAGGGACTGAAACCGTTCCCTGGCATTAGCCAGCAATGCCTTGATACGTTCAATACTGTAAACCTGGCGGGCGAACTGCGCCAGGATTGCCGTCTGGTAACCACAGCCTGTGCCTATCTCCAGCACCCTGTCCGGCTCCCCGGTTTCCAGTAAGGCTTCAGTCATGCGCGCGACGATATAGGGTTGCGAAATGGTCTGGTTATGCCCGATTGGCAAAGCCGTATTGTCGTACGCGCGGCTGGCCAGGGCCTCGTCAACAAAAATGTGTCGCGGGGTGCTTCGAATGGACGCCAGGACGCTTTCTGATCGTATTCCCATCTCCCGCAACTGGATTACCAGCCTGTCCCGGGATCGCTGGGACGTCATTCCGATACCTTGAAAATGCTTAGCCCGCATTTCTCACCAGGTCGCTGTCTGCCACCGGATGTTTGTTTGCCGTCAATGAGTTAATATACATTTTAGCCCGCATAGATTATATCAAGTTTACATCTGATTCAGTTCAAGGTCAGCCAGCCAGTCACCGATACGCGTCAGGGCAGCATAGCGGGTCAGGTCAACCTGTAACGGCGTAATGGAGACCTTGTTGACGGAGACGGCATGAAAATCGGTGCCGGGTCCCGCATCTGCACCCGCGCCGGCCGGCCCGACCCAGTAGACGGTCCGGTCTTTAGGATCTTTCATCCGTATCGCAGGTTCGGATTTGTGCCTCTGGCCCAGCCGCGTTACTTCAAAACCGTGAAGCTGCTCATACGGCACATCGGGGATGTTGATATTCAGCAGCATATCGTTATCGATGGGGTCGGACAGTAACTTGCCGACAATATTCCTGACCACCATCCCCGCTGTTTCATAATGTGTCGGATTCTCGCCTGCCAGGGACAAGGCAATGGCGGGCCGCCCCAGAAAGCGCCCTTCCATCGCCGCGGCAACGGTTCCCGAATATATTACGTCGTCGCCGAGGTTGGCGCCATGGTTGATTCCGCTGATCACCATATCCGGTATATCATCCAGCATTCCTGTTATAGCCAGGTGTACGCAGTCCGTGGGCGTACCGTTGACGTAGAAAAACCGATCCGAGACCTGCCTGGTATAGAGCGGAGAGTCAAGAGTCAGTGAATTACTCGCGCCGCTCCGGTTCCGGTCCGGCGCGACCACGGTAATCTCGCCGAAGTCCGCCACCGTCTGCACCAGCATCTCCAGGCCCACAGCCTGGTAGCCGTCATCATTACTCAAAAGAAAATGCATCGGCACCCGGCGCGCTGTTACAGCAGGAATTCCAACAGCGCTTTCTGGGCGTGCAGGCGATTACCTGCTTCTTCCCAGACCACACTCCTGCTGCCGTCAATCACTCCTGCACTCACTTCTGCGCCGCGATACGCCGGCAGGCAGTGCATGAAAATCACATCCGCGGCCGCCTGCGCCAAAATCTCTTCATTCACCTGGAACGGTTCAAGTAATTCCTGCCTTTCCTGCCTCTCGGCTTCCTGGCCCATGCTCATCCAGGTATCGGTAACAACCAGGTCGGCGTTAGCGGCTGCCTGTTGCGGGTCCCGGGTCAGGGTAATGTTGCCTCCGGATCCGGCGAGCATCTCCCCGTCAGGTTCATATTCCTCGGGGCAGGCGATATGCAGGTGGAAATCCATCAACCTTGCGGCATTGATCCAGGAATTGCACACGTTGTTCCCGTCACCCAGCCAGGCGACTTTCCTGCCCTTGACGGGTCCTTTCCGCTCATAAAAAGTCTGTAAATCCGCCAGCAACTGGCAGGGATGATAACTGTCCGACAGCCCGTTGATCACCGGCACTGATGAATTCTCTGCGAAACGGGTTATCCGGGCATGCTCAAATGTCCGTATCATGATGCCGTCAACCATCTCCGATAATACTTTGGCAGTATCCTCAACCGGTTCGCCGCGGCCCAGCTGGCTGTCCTGTGGGGACAGGAAGATCGCATGTCCTCCAAGATGCGCCATGGCAGTCTCGAATGACACCCGGGTGCGGGTAGAGGATTTTTCAAATATCATGGCCAGTACCCGGCCGTTGCAGGTCCGCTGGAGTTCCCGGCGTTTGAATGCCGCCTTCAGGTCGATAGCCCGGTATACCAGGCCCTCTATTTCAGCGGGGCTGAGATCGTTCAGGGTCAGAAAATGACGCGCCATGTCAGCCTGCAAATTTTTTGACCAGGAGGCAGACCGTATCGACGATGTGGTGCAGTTCCTCTTCAGAAATGACAAGAGGGGGCAGCAGGCGCACGACCTTGCCCGCAGTTACGTTGATCAGCAAACGCTGCTCGAGGGCCTGGTCGACCAGGCCGGCACAATCCCGGGAAAGTTCTATCCCGATCATCAATCCCTTGCCGCGTATCTCAACCACTTCATCCAGGTCTCCCAGCTCAGCGCGGAACCTGTCCAGCATGATCCTGCCGAATTCGGCCGCCCGTTCGGCCAGGTTCCCGGCGCTCATGATTTCGGTGACGGCAAGCGCCGCCGCCGAAGCCAGCGGATTGCCGCCGAAAGTCGAGCCGTGACTCCCCGGTTGCAGCATCCCAGCGGCTGTTCCCGAGGCCAGGCAGGCGCCGACAGGCAGGCCGTTGCCGAGGGATTTCGCAAGGGTTACGACATCCGGCCGGATGCCTTCATGCTGGTAGGCGAACCAGGCGCCGGTGCGGCATAACCCGGTCTGGACCTCGTCCAGGATCAACAGCCAGCCATTCCGGTCGCAGATCCTGCGCAGGGCCTGGAGATAACCGGGATCGGGTATGACAACACCGCCTTCTCCCTGCACGGCTTCGAGCATGACGGCGACGACCTGGCCGCGCCCGGCCTCGACCTGTTCCAGGGCAGACACGTCGTTATAGGGGATATATTGAAACCCGGGCAACAGGGGAGAAAATCCGGCGCGCACTTCCGGCTTTCCGGTTGCGCTCAACGTTGCCATGGTGCGGCCGTGGAAACTGCCTTCCATGACGACAATCAGCGGGTCGGAAAGCTGTTTGTGCGCGGCGAACTTGCGGCATATCTTTATCGCAGCCTCATTTGCCTCTGCCCCTGAGTTACAGAAAAAGACCCGGTCCATCCCGGCTAACCCGGCCAGGCTCCGGGCCAGTTTCTCCTGCAGGGGGATACGGTAGAGATTGGAAGTATGGACCAGCCGGCGCGCCTGCTGCGCAACCACGTCGGCAATCCCCGGATGGGCATGGCCCAGGCCGCAGACTGCGATGCCGCTGAGCGCGTCGAGGTAGCGGGTCCCCTGTCCGTCAATCAGCCACGCGCCCTGACCTGTTTCAAAAGCCACGTCCAGGCGCTTGTAGGTTGTCATTATCGCTTCCGGCATTACAGCCTGATTATCTGACATAAAAGTTCCAGTAAAAAAGGGGACGGGGTGATATGGTTAATCGCCACGTCCCCTTTGCCGAAGAACTGGTCGTTCCGACCGGCGGTCCCTGTATTGCGCTGACTATACCCCGTAGTTAAAAAGGCAGCCCATGCCCATACCCGACCATGCACATCAGCATGGGTATGGACAGGAAGGTATTCGTGCGCGACGCCATGGCGGCAACCACCCTGGCTTTGGCCTTTTCTTCGTCCGAGGCCTCAACGATTCCCAGAATTTTCTTCTGGTTCGGCCAGATCAGCACCCACACGTTGAACAACATGATGGTGCCCAGCCAGGCGCCCGTACCGATAACGACTGCGCCGCTGCCCAGGGCAAAGGCATTCATAAGACCGATTCCCATCACTTCCAGTGCGGCCGCGCCGGTCAACCAGGTCAGTAACGCCGCCCAGCGGAACCACAACAACGCCAGGGGTGCGACATACTTGCCGATAGCGGCCGGCCCGGGACCATCGCTGTCCGCCGCCGCGGCTGCCAGCGCCGGGGTCTGGACAAAGTTGAAATAATACAGCAGTCCTACCCAGATCACCCCGAAGAAAACATGCAACCAGACTACCAGTGACCAGGCGTTTAAACCGCCCATGGCGGAATCGGTCACACCCTGGTTAATCAGTACGGCTATCACCACAGCGGTGACAAACCCCAAAATCAATGTGCCTTTTATCGTTTTAAGCGGATTCATTGTTACCCCTCCAGCATAAGGTTTCTATAATAATACGGTGCCAGCTGATTATACTACTGCATGATTGCCGGACAAGTATTATTAGTTTCTGGTCATTATCAGGCGGAACCACTATAATAACGATTAAACCCCCTGCTGCCGGCAATTCATTACCGGCAGCCGGCTACCGGCAACCAAAAACGGAAACTGAAAACTTACAATGAGCGACATAATTGAGCAGTTAAAAACTACCATTTCGGAAAATCCGGTCATCCTGTTCATGAAAGGGTCCCCTGACTTTCCCCAGTGCGGCTTCTCCATGCGCACCGCGCAGGCGCTGAAGGCATGCGAGGTCGACTTCGTGTACGTCGATGTCCTGGCATCGCCCGAAGTACGCAGCAACCTGCCCGGCGTCTCCAACTGGCCGACATTCCCCCAGGTGTTCGTCAACGGCGAATTGATCGGCGGATGCGACATTGTCCTGGAAATGCACCAGACCGGAGAGCTCAAGACCGTTCTGGAACAGGCCGGAACAAACACGGACAAGACCAACTAGCTGATTTCGACTTGTTCCTCGATTAGTCCGAGCATCCTTTGGTGTGCCGCCAGTTCGTCCTGGCTGGGTTCCACAATTTTCAGACTGGTTTGACGCGTGACGGCGCGAGGGCGCTGTGGACCTGAACGCGCGCCTTGCTCACCATCCTCGTCCAGCAGCAGGCTCGACTGGCCTCCGGTCATTGCCAGGTAGACGTCCAGCAGGATCTGCGCGTCCAGCAGGGCGCCATGCAGGTTACGTTCGATATTCACCTGGTAGCGCGCGGACAACGCGTCCAGACTGTTTCTCTGGCCCGGGTGCAGTTCCCTGGCCATCTCGAGAGTATCCGTAATCCTGCAGTAATCTTCCAGCCTGCCCCATTCGTCTCCAAGGCGGGACAACTCGGCATCAATGAAGGCCGCGTCGAACGGCGCATTGTGCATGATTACCTCACTGTCCCTGATAAAGTCGATAAACGGGTCGGCAATATCCGCAAAAACAGGTTCCCCCTGCAGTTGTTCTTGCGTAATACCGTGTATTTCTACCGCCGCATCTTCTATTTCCCGTTCGGGATTGATGTAGTAGTGCAGGACGCGGTCAGTCTTGCGCCGGTCCTTGAGTTCAACACAGCCGATTTCAATAATCCGGTGCCCGCTGGCCGGTTTCAGCCCCGTCGTCTCGGTATCAAGAATGACCTGGCGCACATTTACCCCCCTTGTATTGGTCCATTTTCGAGCATCGTGTCTATGGCCTGGTTTGCCAGGGCATCGACCCGTTCATTTTCCGCATGGCCGCTATGGCCTTTTACCCAGCGCCATTCAATCTCGTGGCGGACCGCCAGTTCATCCAGGCGTTGCCACAGGTCCTGGTTTTTTACAGGACGTTTGGATGCAGTGCGCCAACCCCGGCGTTTCCAGTCGCCGATCCATTGCATAATGCCGTTTTTTACGTAATTCGAATCCGTAGTCAGGCTAATCCGGCAAGGTTCGGTCAATGCCTCGAGGGCCTTTATCGCCGCGGTCAGTTCCATACGATTATTGGTCGTTTGCGCTGCCGCGCCGGACAGTTCTTTCTCTCGGCCGCTATAGCGCAACAATGCGCCCCAACCCCCGGGACCGGGATTGCCGCGACAGGCGCCGTCGGTGAAGATCTCAATAGACTTGTTCACAGCTCACGTTCATGATGCAGTTTATCCGCTCCGGTCATGGTTGCCGGACCTGCCGAAGCGCCGGGCAGAAACGTTTTTTCGCGCCAGTTAATTTTTACCGGAGTTACGGGAATACGGCGTTTCCGGGCCAGTATGATATAAGCCGCGCCAAGATACGGCCAGCATAATTTTCCCAGTTTTTCCAGGAACAACCAGCGCTTCATGCGGCTCCTTTGCCCGAATGGGGGGCGGTATAAAAACCGATCCACTTCAAGCAACTCAAAATCGAGCATGGACAACCAGTGTTTAAGCCTGGCCGTGCCGTGAAAGCGGCCGTTCCACGGTGGCCGGTTACGCAACACCGGATGCAAGCGCCACAACCCCCACAGGCTCCAGGGGTTGAAGCCGGCGATGACCAGGAGGCCGTCGTCGATCAGGACGCGGTCGATTTCCTTCAACGCGGTGTCGGGATCCCGGGCGAACTCAAGGACGTGGGGGATGACCACGACATCGATGCTGTGCGCGGCGAACGGCAGGGAAACGGCGTTGGCCAATACGCCGCAACCGCAATCCTGCAAGCCGTCTTCTTCGAGGTGTAACTCTATTTTATTCCTGATGCGGCAGGCTGAATCCAGCATCCCGCCATCAAAATGGCCGATCTGGGTTATGTGATAACCGATCAGGTCGGATAATATCCCGGCGATTTTTTCCCGTTCATAGCTCACCAGAATGCCGCCTGTCACGCTTTTCAACCATGCGGAGAACCCGGCCCGGGCAGGATTGGAGGATGCTGTGGTGGATTTGTTTTCCATCGTCTGGTACCGCTGTCTCACAGGTAAAATCTTACCCTACGATTTTTCATTTTTCCGAAAAAAATACTGTTCCGAAAAAAATAGTTCCGAAAAAATACTTGACATGGAGTCCGGGCGCACATAGCATTCACCGATGCGTTATCGAGGGCTGCCTACAATTGCTGCCAGTGTCGCTTTCCTGTTAAGCGCCTGCAGCCAGCAACCCCCTCGTGAAACCGCAGAAGCCCTGCCGGAATCCCCAATCCAGTCCGAGCCCGAGCGGGTTGAATACATCGTCCCGGAACCGGAACTTTTACCCGAAGCCGAAACGGAGATCAGCGCGGCGGAAAGCGAACTCCCCGAACCTGCCGTACAGCATGCCGACATCTGGAAAAGGATCGGCGCCAACCTGAATTTACCGCGGCATATGGACCACCGCTCAGTCAAGGGGCGGTTGGCCTGGTATGCCAGGAACCAGGAATACCTGGACCGCGTCGCCGATCGCAGCAGGCCTTACCTGTTCCATGTCGTCAGCGAGGTCGAAAAACGCGGGATGCCCCTGGAACTGGCCTTGCTGCCTGTCGTGGAAAGCGCGTTCCTGCCGTTTGCCTATTCCCGGAGCCACGCCTCGGGCATCTGGCAGTTTATTCCGAGCACCGGGAAGATCTACGGGCTGAAACAGAACTGGTGGTATGACGGCCGGAGAGATATCGTCGCCGCCACCCGCGCCGCACTGGACTACCTGGAAAAGCTGAACAAGGAATTTGGCGGGGACTGGTTACTCGCCCTGGCCGCATACAACACCGGCGAGGGGAACGTGGCCCGGGCGATCAGGCGCAACCAGCGCGCCGGCAAGGATACCGACTTCTTTTCCCTGCGCCTGCCCAGGGAGACCAGGGGCTACGTACCCAGCCTGCTGGCCGTGGCCGAATTGGTCGCCAACCCTGAACAGCACGGTATAACCTGGAAACCGGTGGCCGACCAGCAGTACTTCGCCCAGGTGGATACGGGGGAACAGATCGACCTGGCAGTCGCCGCGCAACTGGCCGGCCTGAACATGGATGAACTGTATACCCTGAACCCGGGCTTTAACCGCTGGGCAACCGACCCGGCAGGACCGCACCGGTTGCTCGTGCCCCTCGCAAAGGAACAGACATTCAGGGAAAAACTTGCCGGCCTGCCGCCCGAACAGCGCATGAACTGGCAAAATCATGTGGTCAAGAAAGGCGACACCCTTGGCCGAATCGCCGCACGCCATCGCACTTCCGTCTCCGCGCTCAAGAATATCAACAAGTTGCGCAGCAACACGATACACCAGGGAGATTCACTCCGGGTTCCCGTCCCGAAACAGGCGCTGAGACATTATACCCTCAGTGTGGACGGGCGGCGTTTGCGCGGGCTTAAGGATACCGGCGACGGCAAGAAGTTTGTCTATACCATAAAGCGCGGCGATACGCTCTGGGATATCGGCCGGAAATACGGCGTAAGCGTGAAACAACTGGCAGGCTGGAACGGCATTCCCTCGCGCAAAATCCTGCGTCCGGGGCAGAAACTGGACCTGTGGTTTGCCGATGATGGAACCAAGGCTGTAGCCGGAACCGAACCACCTCCCGGCAAGGATCCATTCCATTACACCGTGAAACGGGGCGATTCCCTGTGGTCGATAGCCAATAAATTCAATGTAACGGTTAAACAGTTGCTGGCATGGAACAACCTGCGTAAGAACAAATACCTCTACCCCAACCAGAGAATAACGGTCTACCGAGGCAGCCGCCCGGTCGGCATTTGACGGGCGGCTTGCAGCCGTCCAAATCCATTCCGGACGGATTTGTGACGTGCGCTATCCATGGCGCACGCCCTGCGGGCGTCCTGTGCCCCGGTTCACATTCTGAGTAAATCTACGTAAAATCGGGTCATGGCCGGATTCCTGAAATTCCTCCTGCGTTGCCTGTTACGGGTGCTTTACCGGGTTGAAGTGACCGGGATTGAACACTACCACCAGGCGGGCAAGCGGGTATTGATCGTCGGCAACCACACCTCTTTGCTCGATGGCATCCTGCTTTACGCCTGGTTACCGGACACGCCCAGGTTTGCAATCAATACGCAGATTGCCCGGCGCAGGCAGTTCAAACCGTTTCTCTATTTCGCCGACTTGTACACCATGGATCCGACCAGCCCGCTGTCGGTCAAGTCCATGGTGCGGTTTCTGCAGCAGGACAAAAAAGCCGTCATCTTCCCGGAAGGCCGCATCACAACGACGGGCAGCCTGATGAAAATCTATGAAGGGCCGGGATTAATAGCCGACCGTTCCGGGGCGGCAGTCCTGCCCATCGCTATCGAAGGAGCGCAATTCACTAAACACGGCTACCTCGGTGAACGCAGGAGACCTCCCAAAATCAGGCTGAAAATACTGCCGCCTGAGAAAATAGAGATACCTGCTTCAATCCAGGGGCAGGGGCGGCGCAAAATCGCGGCAAAGCTGATGCAGGACCTGATGTACAGGTTAGCCTTTGCCTGCTATGACCACGACAGGAACCTGCTCGATGCCATCCTGGAAGCGGCCGGCACATTCGGTAGAAATCGCGTCGTACTGGAAGACATCAAGCGGGAGCCGCTGAACTACGGGCAGCTGCTCACGCGCACTTTTATCCTGGGGGGTGTTTTGCGCAACGATACGCAACCCGGAGAATATGTCGGCGTACTGATGCCCAACGTCGCGGCAGGCGTGGTGACCTACCTGGCCATGCTGTACCTGGAGCGCGTTCCTGCCATGCTGAACTATACGACCGGCCTGCAGGTCCTGTTGAAAGCCTGTGAAACCGCGTCGATAAAAACGGTCTACAGTTCCAGGCAGTTTATCGAGAACGCCGGGCTTGAAACCCTGGCAGAAGGGCTGCAACAACACGTGAACCTGGTCTACCTGGAGGACCTGCGCGATCGCATCGGTGTCAAGGACAAGTTGCTGGGACTGCTGCGCAGCTACTATCCCCGAACCCATTTTCGCCCGGCAGCAAAACCCGGCGACCCCGCCACCATCCTGTTTACCTCCGGTTCGGAAGGCACTCCCAAGGGCGTGGTATTGTCCCACCGCAACATTTTGTCCAATTTCGCCCAGGCGCGCAGTTGCATCGGTTTCAAACCCAGCGATATCTTCTTCAGTTGCCTGCCGTTGTTCCACTCGTTCGGGCTGAACATCGGATGCGTGCTGCCTCTCCTCGGCGGCGCGAGGATATTCCTGTATACCACTCCTCTGCACTACCGGGTTATTCCCGAACTGATATACCAGACAGACGCATCGGTTTTATTCGCTACCAATACCTTCCTTCAGGGGTATGCCCACCATGCCCATCCCTACGATTTCAGATCCCTGAAGTACGTGTTTGCCGGAGCTGAAAAGCTGCAGGACGATACCCGCAAGCTGTGGCTGGAAAAGTTCGGTATCCGCATACTGCAAGGCTACGGCGCGACGGAATGCAGTCCGGTTGTCTCGGTAAATTCCCAGGTCCGGAATAAAGACGCCAGTGTGGGAAGAATGATGCCGGGGATGGACGCTTACCTGGCTCCCGTTGAAGGAATAAACAAGGGCGGCCGCCTGGTGGTAAAGGGACCGAACATCATGTCTGGCTACCTGCTGCACGGCACCGACGGAAACATCCGGCCGCCGGGCACGGAACGCGGGGAAGGCTGGTATGACACGGGTGATATAGCCGCAATCGATGATGAGGGATATATTGATCTGCTGGGACGGGTGAAACGCTTCGCCAAGATAGGCGGCGAGATGATTTCGCTTACCGCCGTGGAGGAACTTGCCGGCGCGGCCTGGCCGAATTACAACCATGCCGCCATAGCCCTGCCCGATAAACGCAAGGGTGAAAAAATCATCCTGGTTACCGAATATGACCAGGGTAATCGTAAATCCTTCCAGAAAAAGGCGCGGGAACTGGGCTATGGGGAATTGTATATACCCAGGGATGTGGTGCACGTGCGCGAGATTCCGGTGCTGGGTACTGGGAAGACGGATTACGTCACCTTAACAGAAATGATCCAGAACCAGGCTAATTAACTGGAAGGCCTATAAAGCTATTCACTGTAAGCTCCTCAAACAGTTTTGGAGCAGGCTTTCAGGACCCGCTGTGAATACATCCCTGTACGCTTACCATCCGCTATCCCTGCGGATGATAGTCCTGAAAGCCTGCTCCAAAACTGTCTGGACTCTCGTTGGATGACCAGGTTATCAGGGGCTAATTTTCTGACTATCTCCTTTGACAAAAGGCACAAATCCCACAGGCAGGATGTCCGTGACCGTGATCTCTCCGGTTTGCTGTTTTTCCAGCACTTGAAGTGATTGATACCCATGTTGCGGGCCGACCGGCACCACCATGCGTGCGCCGGTTTTTAACTGATCGATCAAGGGTTGGGGCACCTCCTCAGGAGCGGCCGTCACAATTATTGCATCGAAAGGCGCATGTTCCTCCCAACCGATGTAACCGTCTCCGATCTTCACTGTCACATTATCGTAACCGAGTCGCACCAGTGTATCCTCTGCCCTCTTACCCAGTGATTCGATGATCTCTATGGTGTACACATGGCGCACCAGAGCGGCCAGGACCGCCGCCTGGTAACCCGAACCCGTGCCGATCTCCAGGACGGTCATGTTTTCATCCACGCCCAGCAGGTGCGTCATCAGTGCAACGATATAAGGCTGTGAGATAGTCTGGCCCTCACCGATAGGCAGTGCGTTATTCAAATAGGCAAGTGCGCGTAAGGAAGGGGGCACGAATTCATGGCGCGGCGCCGCAGCCACGGCCTGCACCACCTTTTTATCCAGCGCCTCTATGCCGGTATAACTGCGGGTGTCGGCCACCATCTCCTCTACTTCGGCAAGCATCTCCCTGCGCGCCGTTTCATATTCCTGCTGCGCGCACAGACTGCCGGGGATGGAAATTAAAACGAGAAAACCGTAAACCGCCATTCTGCGCAGGCAAAGTGGCGGAAGCCGGGTGTCAGACAATCCCACCCCCTATATTGAGAACCGCACCGGTGATATAGGAGGCTTCGTCGGAGGCAAGAAACACAGCCGCCCTGGCCACGTCGTCGGGTGTGCCGAATCTTTTCAGTGGAATTTCCGCGATACGTTCCGAATAATACTCCTCATCCATCACGTCATTGGCAAAGGCAGTCGCGATCCAGCCGGGCGCCAGTACGTTGACCCTGACCGCAGGGGCTACGGTCCTGGCCAGGGATCTGCTGAATGCCGTAACACCGGCCTTTACCGCGGAAAACATTTGCGGATTGGTGCCCTGGTAACCGTGGATAGCCTGGTCCCAGGACATATTGAGGATCACCCCGCCGCCCTGCCGCTGCATGATCTCTGCGACAGACCAGCAACACTGGATTGTCCCTCTCAGGTCCACGTCTATCAGTCCGGAGAGTTTTTCCCGGTCCGTCAGTTCGGCCCCGCTGCCCGTCAGGATATCCGCGCCGGCATTGTTCACCCATACATCGATCCGGCCGAAGCGGGTGGTGACTTTTTCGAGCAGGCTGTTGACACTGTCCTGGTCCGCAACATCCGCCTGGATGGCAACTGCCTGTCCGGGCAAGCCCTTTATTTCCCTGACCACGTCCTGCGCCCGGCCCCTTGACCTGTTGTAATTGACGACCACCTGCGCCCCTTCCCCGGCACAAGCCAGCGCGATAGCGCGCCCTATCCCGGAACTCGCACCGGTGATCACCGTTACCTTATCCTCAAGCCGCGACATGGCGTATAGTATAGCCACAGAGAACATAATTTGGGACACCCATAAATTAATAATTTTTAGCAATTTATGGGTGTCCCAAATTATGATAAGCGTTATTATTCCCTGTTATAACCGCGCGCACCTGCTGCCACGGTGCCTGGATTCGGTGCTCGCGCAGGAGTTCAGGCCTCTTGAAATCATTGTTGTCGACGACGGGTCAACCGACTCAACTCGATCTCTGCTACAGGGCAGCTACCCCGGTATCAGGATAATCAGCCAGGAAAACAAGGGGGTGAGCGCGGCCAGGAACGCGGGCATCAGCGCCGCAAAAGGCGATTGGCTGGCCTTCCTCGATTCGGATGATACCTGGTTCCCCGCCAAGCTGGGACGGCAGGTACGGGCTGTCGAGGCATCTCCCGGCAGCAATATCGTGCATACCGATGAGATCTGGATTCGCAACGGCGTCCGGGTCAACCCCCAGCGCAAACACAGGAAATACGGCGGCTCGATCTTCAAACACTGCCTGCCTCTCTGTGTCATCTCCCCTTCATCCGTCATGATTCACCGGCGCGTGTTCGACCGGGTCGGCCTGTTCGATGAAACGCTGCCGGTCTGCGAGGATTATGACTTATGGCTGCGCATCTGCGCCCGGATGCCGGTACTGTTTGTCCGGGAACCCCTGGTCACCAAGTACGGCGGGCATGATGATCAACTCTCAAGCCGCTACCGGGGCATGGACCGCTACCGCATCAGGTCGATCGACAGGGTTCTCAATGAAGTGGAACTGGAAAGTTCTGACAGGAAAGCAGCAATAGATACACTGGTCAGCAAGACCAGGATCTACCTGAACGGCGCCAGGAAACACAACAACCGGGTATTTGTCCAGGAGTGTGAACAGCTGCTGGAACAATACGTAACAAGCTGATGCTGCATATAATCTGTGCCCTGAAACCCGAGTCCCGGCCGTTGCAGGAACATTTTGAACTGCGACCCCTGCCAGGCGCAGCTTCGATCTACCAGAACCCGGAAGCGCGCCTCACCCTCACCTTGTCAGGCATCGGCAAATCCGCTGCGGCAGCGGCGGTCGCCCGCACCCGCGACCATTTCAGGGCCGGCAGGTCGCACGCCTGGCTGAATCTCGGGATTGCAGGCCATGCCAGCCTGCCGCTCGGCCAGGCGGCCGTCATCAACAAGGTAACCGATGCCGCTTCGGGCAAAACCTGGTACCCATCCCTGGTTTTCACCACGACGCTGCCTGCCCGCGACCTGCTGACCCTGGACCAGCCGGACAACGACTACCGGGAGGAATTATTCGACATGGAGTGCGCCGGATTTTTTCAGGCTGCAAACGAATGTGCAACCCTGGAACTGGTACAGGCATTGAAGATAATCTCGGATAACGCCGACCAATCCATGGACCGCATCAACCCGGACCTTGTCAGTCGCCTGGTGACGCAAAACCTGCCCGTAATTGAAGAGGTCATTGAACAACTGCTTGCTCTCTCGGAACTGCAACAACGCCTCAACGACCCGGGCCCGGACTACCATGTGATTATCAGACACCGGCATTTTACCGTTAGCCAGGGACACAAGTTGCAGTCTTCACTGAGAAAATGGCGGGCACTGTACCCCGGAGATACAGGCCTTGCCGACCGCCTGGCCGGGATGAAAACTGCCGCAGACATCCTCCGGCTGCTGCAGGACGAACTTGCGAAGACACCGATCAGATTTAACAAATAACAGGAGTACGTATGATGGTTGCAGGTTTGGATAAGCGTTTTGATGTATACCCTCCCTGGTATACACCCTACGGGCACCCGTCGGGTGTCCAAATCTGCTCCTGGCAGATTTGTTACACTATCATCCGCAGGGACAGCGGATGGTAAGCGTACAGGGATGTATTCACAGCGGGTCTTAAAACGCTTATCCAAACCTGTCCCGCTATCTCACAACGCAGAGACTGATGATTGATCAGATCTACATTGAGGATGCAGTGATCGAACACCCGCGGGCGCGCGCCATCCTGCAGAAGTTTCCGCACGCGACCGTGACGCAATGTGCGCGTTACGGCGAAATATTCAACCGCAGAGCGCAGAACTTCCGCCTGCAGAAAATCAAACCGGCGCTGATCCTGGCTGAGAAGTTCACAAATCACGTATTACCCTCCCCGCCTGAATACGCCATCGGAGGGGAACAGAATTATTATTTCTCCCACATGCTGAACTGCATCTATGACTGCCGCTACTGTTTTTTACAAGGCATGTACCAATCGGCGCACTACGTGGTATTCGTCAATTACGAGGACTTTTTCGACGCCATCAGCGACAAGGTCCGGGCCGCGGGCGACGCCTCGGTCCATTTCTTTTCCGGTTACGACTGCGACAGCCTTGCCCTGGACCCGGTCACGGGTTTCGTGGAGGAGTTCCTGCCCGTATTCAGGGGACACCCTGGCGCCCTGCTGGAATTACGCACCAAGAGTACGCAGATCCGCTCGTTGCTGGCACAGGAACCCATGCCCAACTGCATTATCGCCTACAGTTTCACCCCTGCTGAAATCGCGCACGCCATCGAACACAAGACACCTGCCGTGAGTAAACGCCTGCAGGCGCTGCAACGGCTGCAGGCACACGGTTGGCAAATCGGTCTGCGTTTCGACCCGTTGATTTACCAGGAGGGCGTAAAGGAACAATACAAGACCTTGTTCGAGCAAGTGTTCAGGCGCGTGGACACGGAATTGCTGCACTCGGTCAGCCTGGGCAGTTTCCGCCTTCCCAAATCGTACTACCAGAAACTCTCCCGGCTTTACCCCGAAGAAGTCCTGTTCGCCTCGCCCCTGGAGGAAACAGGCGACGGGATGGTCAGCTACCGGGAAAACATACGTGACGACCTGTTATCGTTTTGCCGGGATGCCCTGCTCTGTTACATCCCGGAGCACAAGTTCTTCCCCTGCGAACCTTCCCCGCCGTTCCAGCGGAAGCAGGAACGACAGCACGCGCTCTGACCCGATTACCCGACGAGACGGGTAAACGCCTCCCTGACCTTTTCCCTGATATCCAGGAATTCTTCCATGAATTCACCGGTCTGGCCATCGGCGTAGCCCATGCCCCGGGACAGGACCGCGTTTTGTTTATGGTCTGCCGGTATCGTGCTGCTGGGTTTCAAATCTATCAGGCGCATGCAGATCTCTGCCTTCTTCAGGTAGTTGTATGCCATTAACAAATGGCCGGCAGTGTCCGCGTCGATATATTTCAGTTCCGACAAGCGCGCCAACGCGGTGCGGGTGCTTTTCGTCTGTAATTCAGCATGGTTTCTGCTATGGCTTAACTGTAAAAAATGTGTAATAAAATCAATGTCCATGATGCCGCCCTTGCCGCGTTTGATGTCATGCTTGTGGCGCGGACTGCCCAGCGTCTCCTCGACCAGTTCACGCATTTTCACGATTTCATCCTGCAGCAGCTCCGCGTCGTAGTCCCCATAGACAGAGTCCGAGATAGAACGCAATGCCTCCCGGCCAATGTTTTCCGGGTCATAGATAGGCCGGCAGCGGGTCATCATCTGCCGCTCCCAGATCGCCCGGTCCGACCGGTGATAATCGACAAAGGAATCCACCGACGTAATCAGGGACCCGGAGGTACCGTGAGGCCGCAGGCGCATGTCCACCTCGTAAAGCAGGCCGGCAGGGGATATCCTGGCCAGGTTGCGCATCAAACCCTGCAACTCGCGTGCAACCCCGCTAGCGTCCCCGCTAGCGTCTCCGCTGGATGCGCTCCCGTACAGGAATATCAGGTCGAGGTCCGAACCGAATATCATCTCGTACCCCGCCATCCTGCCCATACCCAGGACCGCCACATTGTCCAATAACCGGCGATTGGTCCCGGCCATCTGCCTGAGCATATAGCTGAAGACACACTCGGCAAGCAGGGTCAGGTTTTTTTCAACTTCCGCAAGCGACATCTCTCCCTGGAGAAAACGGATGAGCAACAGCAGCATCCACTGGTTTTTTATCGACGACAGGACATTCAGTCCCTGCTCGATATTCCGCTTGAACCCTTCCACCTGCAAGGTACGCATCATTTCGTCGGCGTTGATCGGTTTATCCCGGTAATTGTCGATCAACTCCGTTATTTCATAGCCGCGGAAAAAGATATACCGGGTGAAATACCAGCTGGCGCCGAAAATATTGATAATCAGGTTCTTGTCCACCGGCCTGTCCCCCCATTGTTCCTTTTCGCACAATTCGTTCCAGCGGCTGAAACTGACGTCCGCCTGCACCCTGTTCCAGGCGCCGGCAAAGGTTACATGGGACTGTTTATCGACCCCGGCGTCATCTCCTCCTGCCTCAGGCAGAACTTTTTCAAAGGACCTCTCGGCTATTTCCCGGTTAGCGTTAAGGCGGCGTTCGAAGTCTGCCAGGATTTCTTCATTTGACCCGTCTCCTCCACACAGAGAACGCGCTACCCTGATCCTGCCCTCTGCATCATCCGGCAAGGCATGTACCTGTTTCTCGTCCGCCATCTGCAACCGGTTTTCCAGGCGCCGCAGGAACAGGTACGCGGTCCTGAGATCCTGCTCGTCTTCCGGGCTGATAAAATTCAGCTTGCGCAGGCTCTCCAGCACCGCCAGGGTATTGGTTGTACGCAATTCGGCGTGCCTTGCAGCGCTGACAAGCTGCAGTATCTGCACAAAAAACTCGATATCCCTGATCCCGCCCCGGCCCAGCTTGACGTGCCATTGGCCGCTGCGCGCCCGGACCCGGGCCATATCCCCCTTGATGGCCACAAACCGCTCCAGGTCCTCGGCGCTCATGGAACGTATAAACACGAAAGGACGCAACCGGGTCAGGAGTTCATCAGCCAGCGTTGCATTGCCCGCAACACAGCGGGCGCGCAACCATGTCAGCCGCTCCCAGGCCTCCGTACTGGCCTGGTAATAGTTCTCGGTCTCGTCCACGGACAGAAACAGCGGCCCGCTTTTCCCCCAGGGCCGGAGTTTCAGGTCAACCCGGTATAAAAACCCGCTGCGGGTGGTCTGTTCCAGCATCCTGGTAAACTGCCTCAGGCCGCTTGACAACTGCGCCTGCAGGTCGTGGGATTTGAGACCGCCTATCTCATCGTAATTGGCGGCGGCGAAGATCAGGTCCACGTCGGAACTGTAATTCAATTCGCCCGCTCCCAGTTTCCCCAGGGCGAAAATACTGACGTATTGACCGGGATCGTCTTTATTTCCCGCGTTGAAGCAGAAGGCAAAAGCCTTTTTGAGAATGGAATCCGCCAGCAGGCTCAGCCGCTCCAGGACGATCTCATAAGGATAGCGCCCGGACACATCCATCCATGTTATTTTCAGTAACTGCTCGTACTTGAAACGGCGCAAAGCCTCCGGGTCCTGGATGCCGTCCAGTTGTGCCGGGGTAATTTCACATGGTTCACCCAGCAGGCGAATGGTCTGCGGGTTGCGGCAGACATAGTTAAACAGGAAGGTTGAATAGCCGATGATGCTGATGAAATCAGCCGCAAGCGAAGCCGGCAGCCGATCCAGTTCCTCACGCAGGGCGGCATCTTCACGCATCCGATCAAACCTGAGCGCGGCAGCCTCAGCATCAGGCGCGGCGGCGATAAATTGCTGGAAATCAGGCATGGTGATGCGAATTAAGAATTACGAATTAGGAATTAGGAATTGGAGACGTCACAATACGCAGTCGCCGCAGGCGGCACAATCATTCCTAATTCCTAATTCTAAATTTTGTTGTAGATCTCTCCCCCGTGGCGGTTGAACTCCTGCGCCTTATCATCGAGCCCCTGTGAGATCACCTCGTCCATGTCCTCCATGCCCTGCTGCTTTGCATAATCACGCACGTCCTGGGTTATTTTCATGGAACAGAAGTTCGGTCCGCACATGGAACAGAAATGGGCGACCTTGTGGGCCTGTTTGGGCAGGGTCTGATCGTGGAACTCCCGGGCTTTATCGGGGTCCAGGGACAGGTTGAACTGGTCTTCCCAGCGAAATTCAAAGCGCGCCTTGGACAAGGCGTTGTCCCTGATCTGCGCGGCAGGGTGCCCTTTCGCCAGGTCGGCCGCATGGGCCGCGATCTTGTAGGCGATGATCCCGTCTTTCACGTCATCCTTGCCGGGCAGTCCCAGGTGCTCCTTGGGAGTGACGTAGCACAACATCGCGGTGCCGTACCAACCGATCATGGCCGCGCCGACAGCCGACGTAATATGGTCATAACCGGGTGCGATATCGGTCGTCAGCGGCCCCAGGGTGTAAAACGGCGCCTCGGCACAACTCTTCAACTGCTTCTCCACGTTTTCCCTGATCATGTGCATGGGCACATGGCCGGGTCCCTCGATCATCACCTGTACATCGTGTTTCCAGGCTATTTGCGTCAACTCGCCAAGGGTCTCCAGTTCCGCATACTGGGCCGCGTCGCAGGCGTCCGCAATCGAACCCGGACGCAACCCGTCACCCAGGGAGAAGGACACATCGTAGGCCTTCATAATCTCGCAAATTTCTTCAAAGCGCGTATAGAGAAAGTTGTCCTGGTGATGAGCCAGGCACCATTTCGCCAGTATCGAACCCCCGCGCGAAACAATGCCCGTTACCCGGTCTGCCGTGAGCGGGATATACGGCAGGCGAACGCCCGCGTGGATGGTGAAATAATCCACCCCCTGCTCCGCCTGTTCTATGAGCGTATCCCGGTAAATTTCCCATGACAGCTGTTCCGCCTTGCCATCCACTTTTTCCAGGGCCTGGTAGATTGGAACAGTGCCTATGGGTACGGGCGAGTTCCTGATAATCCATTCCCGGGTCTCGTGGATATTCTTGCCGGTAGACAGGTCCATTACCGTGTCCGCCCCCCAGCGTATGGCCCAGGTCATCTTTTCCACTTCTTCACCGATGGAAGAGGTGACTGCTGAATTACCGATGTTCGCATTGATCTTGACCAGGAAATTCCGGCCTATGATCATCGGTTCCGTTTCCGGATGATTGATATTGGCGGGAATGATGGCCCGGCCTGCCGCCACCTCGGAACGAACGAATTCAGGGGTGATTTCGTCGGGAAGCCGGGCGCCCAGGGGTTCTCCGTCATGGCGTTTTAACAGGCCCTGCTCCCGGTACTCGCCAAGGCGCTGGTTTTCCCGGATAGCGATAAATTCCATCTCCGGCGTCACGATGCCCCGCCTCGCATAGTGCATTTGCGTCACGTTGCCGCCGTGTTCAGCCCGGCGCGGCGGTGTGCTGAGCGGAAAGTGTAATTCCGCCGGCTTTCCATCAGCGTGGCGTTTGCGCCCGTACGCAGAGGAGAACGCGTCGAGTTGCACGGTGTCGTCCCGTTCGCGTATCCAGCCACCCCTGCCCCCTGCCAGTCCCTGCCGGATGTCGATAGCCGCAGCCGGGTCCGTATAAGCTCCGGAGGTATCATATACCGTGACGGGATGATTGACCTCAATGCCGGAGGATGAAACGGTATTGCTGCAGGTAATCTCCCGCATGGGCACGCATATATCGTCCCGGCTGCCCTGGACATGTATTTTTCTGGAATTCGGGAACGGTTGAACAGCCTCGTTATCGACTACCGGACTGTGGCCGTTGCCTGCGCCGGAGCGGATTAATTCAGGATTAGTGGTCATTAAAGGAAAGTCCTCAATCGAAACTTCAATGGGGTATAATAACAAAAAAGCAAGGTAAAATACGTATCATGCAAAGTATCACGGCAGAACAACTGTCAACGCTGCTGAATAACCGGGACAAGGTCGTATTACTGGATGTCCGCGACCCTTGGGAAATCGAGATCTGCCGGCTCGATGGTTCCCTGAATATCCCCATGAACGAGATTGCCGAAAAGACGAATGAACTCGACACGGATGCCAGGACTATCGTCATCTGCCATTTCGGCATGCGCAGCATGGAGGTGGCGAATTACCTGGAGGGCGCCGGGTTCAAGGATATCGTAAACCTGGAAGGAGGTCTTGACGCCTGGGCGGAACAGGTGGACCAGGACATGGCCAGGTATTGAGAATTAGGAATTGGGAATTGGGAATTACTGATCTGGTATTGCGGGTTGCGGAGTGCGAATTCAGGATATTATGAGAATCAGGAATTTTGCTTTTTTGTGGGTTTTTTTGACAGCTTATGTCAGTCCTGTTTTTCCGGTTGACCTGCTGGAAATCTACGGCTACGCCCTGGACAGCGATCCGCAATACCAGCAGGTGGCTGCAACCAGGAGGGCGGTCCTGGAACAACGGCCGCAAGCCCTGTCACAACTGCTGCCGTCACTTTCATTCAGCGCCAACGCCTTTACCAATGAGCAGGAAATCGAGAGTATTTTCAATCCCCTGGGCCAGGGAGGAAAAGTGACTTACAGCAGCCACGGCTACAGTCTGGACCTCACCCAGCCCCTGTTCCGGGGCGACCGGATAATGCAGTACCTGCAGGCGGACAATCGCATCAAGCAGGCGGACGCGGAACTCATCGCCGCGGAACAGGACCTGATATTGCGCACGACGGTGGCCTATTTCGAGGTGCTGGCTGCCTATGACAACCTGGGTTTTGCCGAAGCCGAGAAAAAATCACTGAGCCGGCAACTGGACCAGGCAAAACAACGCTTTGACGTGGGCCTGACCGCCATCACGGACGTACAGGAGGCCCAGGCCGGGCATGACCGGGCCTTCGCCGCTGAAATCGAGGCAAGAAACAACGTCGACAATGCCTGGGAGGCGTTGCGCGAGATCACCGGCGCCTATTTTTCCGAGCCGGCGACACTGGGAGATACCATGCCCCTGGTAAGCCCGCAACCTGAGGAAATTGATGCGTGGACGGGCGCTGCGCTGGAACAGAACCTGAACATCCTGGCCGCACGGCATGCAGTAGATACCGCCCGCAGGGAAATAAAACGGCAAAAGGCAGGCCACCTGCCCACGGTCGACATGGTTGCCCGGCACAGACTGGACGAGTCGGGCGGACGTTTCGGCTCAATCGAAAGCACCACCTCATCCGTGGGTGTTGAGCTCAATGTCCCGATATTCCAGGGCGGCTATGTCAGCTCACGGGTGCGTGAAAGCCATCAACGGCTTGATGCCGAGAGGCAACGGCTGGAACAGGCGCGCCGGAACGCACAACGCCTGACGCGTCAGGCCTACCTGGGCGTTATCTCCGGCATCAGCCGGGTCAATGCCCTGAAACAGGCCGTGGTCTCCAGTGAGACTGCCTTGCTGGCTACCGAAGCCGGTTTTGACGTCGGCACCCGCACCGCAGTGGACGTCGTGGCGGCCGAGCGGGCCACATCCCAGGCGCGGCGGGATTATGCCCGAGCCCGCTACGATTACCTGCTGGATACATTGCGCCTGAAACAGGCTTCCGGCAGCCTGTCGACGGAAGACCTGCGCGAAGTAAACCGCTGGTTGAACTGACAGGGTAGCCTGAATGTCGCCGACGAAAACCACTGCCGGGAATTACACGTCACTTTGCGATGCCGGAAATTCCGTATTGCTCATTATCGACATACAGACGGAACTGACCGCGGTCATGCCGGCCAAGGTCCTGGCCAGGTTGCAAAGAAATACCGGGTTGTTGATCAACACGGCCATCAGGCTGTCGCTGCCGATATTTGCCGCGGAACGATCTCCCGAGGCACTGGGTATCATGGAGCCTGAAATACGGAAATTGTTGCCTGCGGCGGCGAAACTTTATGAAAAAACCTCATTCTCCTGCACCGGCGCCAAGAATTTCGCCGAGGACCTGACCTCGACAAAACGGAAGCAGGCCATACTGGTGGGCATGGAAGCCCATGTCTGCGTGTTACAGACGGCGCTCGACCTGTACAACCGGGGTTACGCGGTCTTCGTGGTCGCGGACGCGGTCTGTTCCCGGCAACGGGAAAACTATGAAACAGCCCTGCGGCGCCTGGGCAGGGCGGGAATTATTATCTGTGATGCGGAGTCCGTGCTGTTCGAATGGATCCGCGGCGCCGACGAGACGTTGTCCCGGGAAGTGCAGTCCTTACTGCGTTAATTGTCCCAAACAAAGCCTATTGGCCGTTTCTTCTCATTAGTGGATGGCGCCTGCCGCCCCATCTTGAGGACACAGATTGTGACCTCAAGTGGCCAAATTCTTCTCTTGTAAGTTGGAACATGAAATCAGCAGGAAAACGAGACATGTTACGCCGGACGGTTTGGGTGAGAACTTTAGTCTCCACTTCATAGAGTGTCGCCAGATCAGAATCCAGTATCACTTTCTCCCCACGAATGATAAGAATGAGACTCTCAATTTGAATGGCTGGGATAGTAGTTTTTGATTCCATGATATGTTTTGCCATTCCGTGCTCTCCTTACTTTCTACATCGTCACATAAATTGGTTCAAGGATACATAATCTTTCACGTTTTCGGGAATGATCTTTTTTTGTAAGTATGATGCTTTATTGTCAATTTACAAATTTGTAGGTGAACAAATAAGTTTGTAACCGAGGACATCAAGTTATCCATTCAACAGAAGATATAAATATACAAGCTGCACCATGAACGCACACGTTCGACCGGATAAAAGATCGTCCGTGACTTGTTTATCGGCAATGCCTTGCACATGAAACATTCGCTGAACAACAAAACCTGCCACAGCCGGGAGTAAGCCCTGAACACCTTGCACATTCTGCACCTCATCACCAGACCCAGCCAATAACATCAACTATCACTTTTTAAACCAATTTGCTACACTTAAGCTGATGAAGCTGAAGAAACTGAACCTTTCCACCACAGCTGAAGACGCTCGACGACTAGGCATCATCCTGATAGCGGCCGGACTGGTTTCCGGATTCCTGGAAGGGACGAATGTGCTCAGCGCCTCGGCACTAACCGGGATCGGTTTAGCCCTGTCCTGGTACGGCAACCTGGAGCAACAATGAATATTGCACTACTGACCGCGGGATTGATCGCTGGACTTGGCGGCCTGCTCATGCTGTATGTGGCCAGAGCACAAGACCGGCGCGCACGCCAATCTGACTCCGACTAGCTGCACGGCGTTGAGGCGGAATATGAACGCTGCGTTGCTCGCGCTGCAGCCGTAGCTTTTATAGGCAACCTCCTGTTACACTTAACATGCCACCGTGCGCCGTCGTGACTGGCCGATAACAGAAGGTTCTCTTAAAACTGCCCATAGACCTTCGCGCGCTGCCACAAAATTTCTGGCGTCTGAGGCTAAAACTATTCTACTGTGACGGACTTGGCCAGGTTCCTCGGCTGGTCGACATCCGCTCCCTTGAGTACGGCCACGTGGTAGGAAAGCAGTTGTAGCGGCACGGTATAAACAATCGGCGCGATACTGTTGTCGACTGCAGGCAATTGCAGGATGTTGACGGCGGGACTCATTTCCATGCCGATATCCGCGTCGGAAAACACGTACAGCCTGGCGCCGCGGGCCCGCACTTCCTGCAGATTTGAATTCAGTTTTCCCAGCAGGCTGTTGTTCGGCGCGACCGCGATGACCGGCATTTCATCGTCTATCAGGGCCAGCGGACCGTGTTTCAGTTCCCCTGCCGCATAGGCTTCCGCGTGGATATAGGAAATTTCCTTCAGTTTTAACGCGCCCTCCATGGCGACCGGCAGCATTGTTCCCCTGCCCAGGAACAGGGTGTGGTGTTTGTGGATAAATTCCTCCGCCAGTTTTTTCAGGCGGCTGTCCAACTCAAGCACGTGATTTATCTGGCCGGGCAGTCGTTCCAGCTGGTTGAGCATGTGCCTTTCCTTGTCACCGGCCAGCCCGCGCCGCCGCGCCATGACTGCCGTCAGCATATACAATGCAACCAGTTGTGTGGTGAACGTCTTGGTTGAGGCGACACCGATCTCTATCCCGGCCCTGGTAAGGAAAACCATGTCCGCCTCGCGCGTCAACGAACTTTCCGGGACGTTGCAGATGGCAAGAGACGCCAGGTACGGCCTGGTCCGGGCCAGCCGCAGGGCTTCGAGGACATCCAGGGTCTCCCCCGATTGGGAAATGGTCAGGAACAAGGTGTTTTCCGGTACCACGCTGGCGCGGTAACGGTATTCACTGGCTATATCAACACTGCACTGGATCCCCTCGGCTTCCAGCCAGTACTTCGCAATCAGGCCCGCATGGTAGCTGCTGCCGCAGGCGATGATATGAATATTTTCCACACGGTCGAGCAGGCCGGTTGCCGCCATGCCGAATTCAGACTCGATCACTGCTCCATTTTCAATCCTGCCTTCCAGTGTGTCGGCGATAGCCACGGGCTGGCTGAAGATTTCCTTGGCCATGTAATGGCGGTAACCGGCCTTGTCGGCGCTGTCGGAAGAGATTTCCGAGGTGACCAGGGCGCGTTCCACCTGGTTGCCGTCCCGGTCGAATACGGTGACCCTGTCCCGGAAAACCTCGGCCAGGTCTCCCTCCTCCAGGATTATAAACTGCCGCGTCACCGGCAACAGGGCAAAGACGTCCGACGCAATAAAATGTTCGCCGATACCCACCCCGATGACCAGGGGGCTGCCCTTTCTGGCGGCAATCAGCCGATCCGGCCGGGTTTTGTGGACGACGCCCAGGGCATAGGTGCCCTCGATTTCCGCCATGGTATGTTTTACCGCAGCAAGGAGGTCGCCGTTTCCTTGCAGGTTGTGGTGGATCTGGTTGACGGCAACTTCCGTATCCGTCTCGGATGCGAACGCGTAGCCGCCCTTGGTTTGTTCCAGCCGCAGCGCATCGTGGTTTTCAATTATGCCGTTGTGTACCAGGGCAATTTCATCCCTGCAGATATGGGGATGGGCATTATTGACGCTCGGACGTCCGTGGGTCGCCCAGCGGGTATGGGCAAGACCGGTTTTGCCGTACAGGGATGAAGCGCCGGCGGATTGCGCCAGCTCGTTTACTTTGCCCTGGACCCTCAGGCGGTCGAAACCGTCAGTTTTGTCAAGGACGACAATACCGGCGGAATCATAGCCGCGGTACTCAAGGCGGCGTAACCCTTCCAGGAGGATAGGTGTAACATCCCGTTGCGCAACTGCGCCGACAATACCACACATTATTGTACGGAGCCGGTCTGCAACCGGTTGCGAAACAAGGTGCCTTCGGAACCATGCTCCGTTACTACGGGATTGGCTATGTACTGTTTTGCCTGGAGCTTGGCATAGTCTATCTGGTTTGGACTCAGCAGGTTGTCATCCGCCAGGGAATTCATATACAGCTCAGCATTCCGGTTACCCTGCCGGTAGGAAGCGTAATACCACTTGAAAGCATCGGTCATGTTATGTTCCGTACCGTACGCGTTATGGAACATGAGGCCATAGTTGAATTGCGCCTCCGGGTTTCCCTGTATTGCCGCTTTCTCATACCACTGCAACGCCTTGTGCAGGTCCCGTTTTACGCCCAGACCCAGGAAATAATGTACGCCCAGGTAATTCTGCGCCTCGTCGTCACCGGCCTCGGCCCTGGGTTTGAACAGCTCGTACGCGGTACTGTAATCCGCGTTGTCAAAAGCTTCTTTCGCGGTCCTGCGATCGGCGCAACCCCCTGCGAGCAGGTTTACGCAGACCAACAGGATAAACAGTAGTCTCATTCACTTTCCAGTAGTCGGTTATCAGTTACCAGTTTTCAGGTTTCAGTCATGGGGAACAGGCTGCCTGGCCTGCAACAAAAACCGGCTACTGAAAACTGAAACTAAATTGGTCGGGGCGAGAGGATTCGAACCTCCGACCCCTGCAACCCCATTGCAGTGCGCTACCAGACTGCGCCACGCCCCGGCCAACGGTTTAATACCGGCTTATTGTAACCTACATCCCGATGAAATCCGTCCCGGCATGCCGTAAGCACTCTGCACACAAGGGGTAAGCCATGACAGGATGCCAGGGCCCGGGCATGACGGATGGAAGTTCAACGGTACAGCGACAGGAATTAACGCCGCAGCAGTTCCCTGACTTTTTCCAGCTCAGCACACAACTGGCGGATAATCTGCTGGCTCTGGTTGGAATCTTCCCTGGCTTCATCGCCCGACAGGCGCTGCCTGGCGCCGCCTATAGTAAACCCGTGTTCATAAAGCAGGCTTCTGATCTGCCGGATCAGGATTACGTCCTGGCGCTGGTAATAACGCCTGTTGCCACGCCGTTTCAGAGGTTTCAGTTGCGGGAATTCCTGTTCCCAGTAACGCAAGACGTGGGGTTTCACAGCACACAAGTCGCTGACTTCCCCGATGGTGAAGTAGCGCTTGCTGGGAATTGGGGGTAATTCGCTATTCTGTGCCGGTTCCAGCATAGGCTTCTACCCGTGCTTTCAGCTTTTGTCCGGGGCGAAACGTCACCACCCGGCGAGCACTGATGGGAATTTCCTGACCGGTTTTGGGATTGCGGCCCGGCCGCTGCTTTTTATTTCGCAGTTCAAAGTTGCCGAAGCCGGAGAGTTTGACCTGGTTTCCCGCTTCCAGTGCCGAGCGGATCTCTTCAAAGAACAATTCCACTATTTCCTTAGCCTCCCGCTTGTTCAGGCCATCCTGTTGATGAAGCCTCTCGGCCATGTCTGCTTTTGTCAGTGCTGCCATCTCATTCTCTCAACTGTGCATCAAACTCCTTCCGAAGTGAATCCAGTATCTGAGTCACCATACTTTCCACCTGCTGATTTACAAGAGTGTCCCAAATTCCTTGAAACGTCAAGCCCAATGTTACACTTTTTTTCCCGGCGGCAACAGGTTCCCCCTGGTAGACGTCGAGCACCTCCAGGTTTGCCAGGTAATTTTCTTCCCCCGCCCGACCCGATTCTTCCTCCCTGGACAAGTGTGTCTCGAATCCCGGTTCCAGGTTGATTATATTCTGCAACAGGCGCGCCACCGGAACGTCGTCACCGATAATGACGGACAAGTCCCGTTTCACCAGGGGAAACCTAGAAATTTCCTGATAATTCAGGCCTTTACTGTCAGGGATTTGCTCCAGGAACAACTCGAACAGGTAGACCTCCTGTTCAATCTCCAGCCAGGATTGTATGGCCGGGTGGAGCGCGCCGGCCAGGCCGATGCGCAACCCCCGGTACATGATCTCCGCCGCTTTTCCCTGGTGCAGCGCGGTTACGGACAGCGGCTGGTAATCCACCGAAACCGGTCCGCAACAAGCTGCCAGCACGGCTTCCACGTCGGACTTGATATCGTAAAAATTGCCGGCCCCGTACGGGTTGTCCCATTGTTCCGGGGCCACCTTGCCGTAACTCAATCCACCGATGACCGGCGCCTGTCGAATCCCGTCATTGCGGCTGAATACCTTGCCGGTTTCAAACAGGCGCACGCGCTCCTGCTGCCGGTTCAGATTATAGCGCAGCGCCGTCAGCAAACCCGGCCACAGGCTGACGCGCATGCGCTCCATGTCGCTGGAGATGGCATTGACCAGGGCAATGCTGCCGGTATCCGGGAACAAACGGGACTGCAGCGTATGGCTGACGAAACTGTAGCTGATGGCCTCCTGGTAGCCGCGCTGTACCAGCGCCCCGCGCACCAGGTCAAGACGTTCCCGGACGCCGGTCCTGCGCATATTCATATGCGCCGGCGGCGGCGCGCTGGTTATATTCCGGTATCCGTATATGCGGGCGACCTCTTCTACCAGGTCTGCCTCAAGTGTAATGTCGAAACGGTGGGCAGGTACCGTGAAACGGCTGCTGTCCGTGTCGCCCGCTGCCTCCTCCAGGCCGAGGCGGGTCAGGATTGCCGTACACTCCTGCAGGTCTATGGCTTCTCCCAGGAGTTCCGTTACCGCCCCCGGACGCAGGCCCACGGTCTGCCGTTGCGGCAAGGCCTGTTCGGCCACCGCTTCCGTAACCGGCCCCGGGTCTCCCCCGCAAATATCCAGGATTAACCGGGTGGCGCGCTCCATGGCCCGGCGCTGCAACATAAAATCCACTCCCCGTTCGAAGCGGTGGGATGCATCCGAGTGCAGGTTGAACTGCCGGGCCCGGCCGGCCACGGCGAGCGGAGCAAAAAAAGCGCTTTCCAGGAAAACGTGCCGGGTCCCGTCGCCGATGGCTGAATCCATGCCTCCCATTACACCGGCCATGGCCACCGCCCCGTCGGCATCGGCAATTACCAGGGTCGTTTCCGGCATAACCCGGGCTTCTCCATCCAGCAGGGTAATTTCTTCTTCTGCGGCGGCATAGCGCACGCAGATTGCGCCGTTCAGCTTGTCATTGTCAAACGCATGCATGGGCTGCCCCAGTTCCAGCATCACGTAGTTGGTAATATCCACCACTACGTTCAGGCTGCGCAGCCCGCAACGGCGCAATTTCTCCCGCAGCCATAACGGGCTGGGCCGTGACATATCGATATTGTTGATAATCCGGCCAACGTAGCGCGGGCAACCGTCAGGCGCCGCGAGGTTTACATCGCGTGTGTAGTCATGCCCGGCAGGCACCGGGGAGATAGCGGCGGGGGGCTCAAGGCGCATCCGGTTAACGACTGCGACTTCCCGCGCGATGCCGTTAATACTCAGGCAGTCGCCGCGGTTGGGCGTGAGCCCGATGTCAAACACCTGGTCATCCAGTCGCATCGTGGCCGCCAGCGCGGCGCCGGGTCCGGCATCGCTATCCAGCAGAAACAGTTCATCCGTGTCGTCAGACAGGCCCAGTTCAGCCGCCGAGCAGAGCATGCCCGTCGATGTTATCCCCCGTATTTCCATTTCCTTTATGGGCTCAGAACCGGGCAACACTGCGCCGATGCCTGCATACGGATAACAGTGCCCCGGTCTCACACCCGGCGCCCCGGTCACGACGGTAACCGGCGCCCCCGCGTCCTTGCTTACCGTGCATACGGAAAGCTTGTCCGCGTGAGGGTGTTTTGCAACAGCCTCCACCCGGCCCACCACCACGTCCCCGAGGTCGGGCGCGGCGGCAACCACGTCCTCCACCTCCATGCCCAGCATGGTGAGCTGGTCCGCCAGGGTTTCGCTCGAAAGCGCGGGGTTCACCCACTCGCGCAGCCACTGTTCACTGAATTTCATCGGTTCTGGTTAAACTGGCGTAAAAACCGCAGGTCGTTATCAAAGAACATGCGGATGTCTGTTATGCCGTAACGCAACATGGCGATACGCTCGACCCCCATGCCGAAGGCAAAACCGGTATATTTTCGACTGTCGATGCCGACGTTTTCCAGGACCGTGGGGTGTACCATGCCGCAGCCCAGTATCTCCAGCCAACCGTTGTCGCCGAGGATATCCACTTCCGCGGACGGTTCGGTAAACGGGAAGTAAGAGGGACGGAATCGGGTGTTTACCCCGGCGCCGAAAATATGTTCCGCAAACTCCTCCAGCACCCATTTCAAGTGGGCGAAGGTAATGCCTTCATCCACCATTATGCCCTCCACCTGGTGGAACATGGGTGTATGCGTCATATCGGAATCACAGCGATACACCCGGCCCGGCGCGATGACCCGCAGCGGCGGTTCGGTATCGTTCATGTAGCGGATCTGTACGTTCGAGGTGTGGGTGCGCAACAGCAGGTCCGCATCACAATAAAAGGTATCGTGCATGGCGCGGGCGGGGTGGTGCTCCGGTATATTCAGGGCTGCGAAATTATGGTAATCGTCCTCGATCTCGGGCCCGTCCACGACGGCAAACCCGATCTCCACGAACAGGCGCTCAATTTCCTGCAGTGTGAGGGTGACCGGGTGCAATCCGCCGGCCGACAGGCCGCGGGCCGGCAGGGTCACATCGATTTTTTCCCCGGCAAGACGCGCCGTCAACCCCTGTTGTTGCAGTTCGGCCTTACGCCGTTCGACGGCTTCCTGTACCTGTTGTTTTACCTGGTTTACAGCCTGGCCTGCGGCCGGTCTCTCCTCCCTGGGCAGGCTGCCTACCTGTTTCAAACGCTCGGTGAGTTTGCCCCCTTTACCGAGATAACGGATACGCACATCATCCAGGCTGCGTTCATCTCCGGATTCGGCTACATCTTTGAGCGCCCACTCAAGAAAATCCCGGAGATCGGACATGACAAATTAAAGGCAGGATGCTACGCGTGCAGAACAGGCTCAAAGCCTTTTCCCGGTTACAGGTACTGTCTGGCCTGTTCCGCCAACCGGGTAAACGCGTTTTTATCATTCACCGCCATTTCCGCCAGCAGTTTCCGGTCAATCTGAATATCCGCCTTGTGCAACCCGTCCATGAAGCGGCTGTAAGACAGACCGTTCTCCCTTGCTGCTGCATTGATGCGGGTGATCCACAATGCGCGAAACTGCCGTTTACGCTGGCGCCGGTCCCGGTAGGCGTACTGGCCCGCTTTTATAACCGCCTGTTTCGCTACCCGGTATACATTTTTCCGGCGGCCCCGGTAGCCCTTGGCCTGTTTAATCACCTTTTTATGTCTGGCGTGTGCGGTAACGCCCCGTTTTACTCTCGGCATGTCTCAAGACTCCTTAACGGCAAATAACTGTTCAACGACGGCAAGCGACCGGGTTACTGATACGGCAGCAACTGCGCCAGTGCTTTCTCATCACTCTTGTCGATCAACTGCATCGAGCGCAATTTCCTGATCCGCTTGGCGCTTTTTTTGGTCAGAATATGACTGCGGTGGGATTGCCGGTGTTTAAACCGGCCCGACGCAGTCTTGCTGAAACGCTTCGCCGCGCCCCGGTTTGTTTTCAGTTTTGGCATTATCAGTTTCCAGTCTTCATTTTTTTGTCATTGATAACGATACCCGGCTGCTGAAAACCATCTTATCTTCTCGGGGCCAGAATCATGATCATCTGGCGGCCTTCAAGTTTGGCCTTCTGCTCTACTTCCGCGCTTTGCTGCATATCCGCTTCGATCCGATCCAGCATTTTGCTGCCCAGTTCCTGGTGAGCCATCTCGCGGCCACGAAAGCGCAAGGTCACTTTTACCTTATCGCCGTTCTGTAGAAACCGGGAGATATTTCTGAGTTTGACCTGGTAATCACCATCATCCGTACCGGGTCTGAACTTCACTTCCTTGACCTGGATCTGCTTCTGCTTCTTTTTTGCTGCGTGCTTTTTCTTGTTTTGTTCAAACAGGAACTTGCCAAGGTCCATTATCCTGCAGACGGGAGGTGCTGAATTGGGAACAATCTCTACCAGATCGAGTTCGGCTTCATCCGCCTGCCTCAAGGCTTCTTCCAGGCCTACGATACCGACCTGCTCGCCCTGCGCGCTGATTAACCTGACCTCGACGGCGGTTATTTCGTCATTCACACGATTCTGTTTTTTAATTGCGATTCGTTATTCCTCCCGGTATTCCGCTGCTTCGCTATTCAGCCGTTCGATAAAACCGGCTAATGATAACACACCCAGGTCTTTTCCGTCACGGGTACGAACGGCTACCGTATTACCCTCTGCCTCACGGGCGCCGATAATCAATTGGTAAGGTATGCGCTGCAGCGCGTGTTCGCGGATTTTAAGGTTGATCGTTTCATTTCTCAAGTCCGTATTGACCCTGAACCCCTGATCGGTCATTGCCTGCGCTACGGACCGGGCATAATCTGCCTGGTGTTGCGTGATGGAAGCAACGACGACCTGCACCGGCGCCAGCCACAGCGGGAACGATCCCGCGTAATGCTCGATGATAATTCCGATGAAGCGCTCCAGTGAGCCGAGAATTGCCCGGTGCAGCATTACGGGCGCCTGCCTGTCGCTGTTATCATCCACGTACTGTGCGCCCAACCGGCCGGGCATGGAAAAATCCGCCTGGATAGTGCCGCATTGCCACACGCGCCCAATGCTGTCCTTCAGGGAAAAATCGATCTTGGGCCCATAAAACGCGCCCTCCCCCGGTTGCAGGTCCCAATCCACCCCCTTGGCGTTCAGCGCCTGCTCCAGCGCCTGCTCGGCCTTGTCCCAGCTCGAATCATCACCTACACGATTTTCCGGCCGGGTGGACAACTTCATGATGACTTCGTGGAAACCGAAATCGCCGTAAACCTCGAACAATAAATCGATGAAATCCGAGACTTCCTGCTGGATCTGGGCTTCGGTACAAAAAATATGGGCGTCATCCTGGATAAACCCCCTGACCCGCATGAGTCCGTGCAAGGTCCCGGACGCCTCGTTCCGGTGGCAGGAACCGAATTCGGAAAAGCGCAGCGGCAGGTCCCGGTAGCTCTTGAGACCCTGGTTGAACACCTGGATATGGCCCGGACAGTTCATCGGTTTGATGGCGTAATCGCGGTTTTCCGAACTGGTCGTGAACATGTCCGCGTGAAACTTGTCCCAATGGCCGGATTTCTCCCACAAGCTGCGGTCCAGCACCAACGGCGTGTTGATTTCCCGGTATCCCCGCAACGCCAGTTTACTGCGGATATAATCCCGGATGGTGTTGTAGAGCGTCCACCCATGGGGATGCCAGAACACGAGGCCCGGCGCTTCTTCCTGGAAATGAAACAGGTCCTGTTTGCGCCCCAGTTTGCGGTGGTCGCGTTTCTCCGCTTCTTCCAGCCGCCGCAGGTATTGTTTCAGCGCCTTCCGGTCCGGCCAGGCCGTCCCGTAGATACGCTGCAACATTTCATTGGCCGGGTCGCCGCGCCAGTAAGCGCCTGCCAGCTTGGTCAACTTGAACGCGGTCAGTTTGCCGGTGCTGGGCACGTGCGGGCCGCGGCACAGGTCTGTGAAGTCGCCCTGCCGGTACAGCGACAGTTCCTCATCCGCGGGAATGGCTTCGATAATCTGCGCCTTGTACTCCTCGCCGAGGTTGCGAAAAAATGCAACGGCCTCGTCCCGCCCCATGACCGCGCGGCTGACCCCGAGGTCCTGCTGGGCAAGCTCCTTCATCTTTGCTTCGATTGCGGCCAGGTCCTCCGGGGTAAACGACCGCTCAAAGGCGAAATCATAATAAAAACCGTCTTCAATGACGGGGCCGATGGTGACCTGTGCCTGCGGGAACAGTTCCTTCACCGCCTGCGCCATCAGGTGCGCGCAGGAATGGCGCAATATCTCCAGCCCTTCATCGTCACGCCCGGTAATGATGCGCAGGCCGGTATCGGCGTCGACCCGGTAGGAGGCATCGACCAGCCTGCCGTCCACTTCGGCCGCCAGGGTCGCCCGGGCGAGTCCCGCTCCGATATCGGCGGCGATATCCAGTACGGATACGGGCTGTTCATAACTGCGCTGACTACCGTCAGGCAGGGTGATAACAGGCATTCTGTCTCCTTCACCAGTGGTGGCCCCCACAACAGGCCACGTGCTTTAAGAGATAATCAATGTTGTGGATTGTAACTCGCTCTCATCGTCCGGGGACGGATTTGAAATCCGTCCCCTTTTTTCCAGGCTTTAGGTCTGGTAGGCGCGATTGGATTCGAACCAACGACCCCTACCGTGTCGAGGTAGTGCTCTAACCAACTGAGCTACGCGCCTTTGGACCGCTCAGTGTACAACAAACCGAATTAGCGGGCAAACAGGAAATCCGACGGATCCAGGTCTGAAGCGTTAAACTTGCGCAGTACGATCGTGCCCCCGCCGTGGGCGGTGAGATCGATTACGCTCTTGCCCCGATCATCCGAGATAAGCAAATCCCTGAAAGTCAGGCTATCGAAACCGGACAGGTCGATACGATCTTCCCCGTCACTGAAATCATCGATTGTATCAGAGTGTCCGCCGTCAACATCGAACATAAAAATATCAGATCCTTTCCCTCCGATAAGCCGATCTGAACCGGCGCCGCCAACGAGAATGTCGGCGCCTTCCTCTCCCAGGATAAGATCATCTCCATCCCCGCCGTTCAACAAATCCGCCCCTGCTCCGCCCAGCAGTCTGTCGCTACCCTGCGCGCCCAGTAAACTATCGTCATCTTCATTCCCCCGCAACCAATCATCTCCGGCGCCGCCGTCCAGCTCATCCGCGCCCCCCCTACCCGATAATGAATCAGCTCCGGCGCTCCCCAGCAGCCGATCTGCATACGCCGAACCCCACACGCTCTCCATCTCCACTATACGGTCCCCCTCCGCATCACCCCCGGCGCCCGTACCCAAGGCAAAGTCCACCTCCACACCCGCCGGCGACCCGCTGTAGTCCAGGATGTCAAACCCGGCGCCACCGTCCAGCTCATCC
>JAPOQU010000078.1 GCA_026710545.1 Gammaproteobacteria bacterium
GAGCCTGCTCGGCGTGATGGCCCTGGTCGGCGTGGTCGTCAACGACAGCCTGGTCCTGGTGGATTTCATTAACCAGAAAAAAGCGGAAGGCAAGAGCATACCCGAAGCGGTACTGAATGCCGGCGTCGTCCGCTTCCGGCCGGTGATGCTGACCTCGCTGACCACCTTCTTCGGCCTGCTGCCGCTGCTGTTCGAGAAATCGGTACAGGCGCAATTCCTGATCCCCATGGGCATCTCCCTCGGCTTCGGCATCCTGTTCGCAACGACCATCACCCTCATCATGATCCCGGTCAACGTCATCATCGTCGAAGACATCAAAAAACTACTACCTTCCCCCTTCCTGCGAAAAACTAATTTGGGACACCCATGAATTGCTAAAATTTGTTAATTCATGGGTGTCCCAAATTATCAATTTTGCGCGGCCACACTCGTTGTTTTTCCTCGAACGGCAGGAAACTGCATGCCGCGGCGTCATCGTTGATGCGGTCGAAGTCTTCCACGGTGAGGTCCAGTTCGCTGTGGAGGATGTCATACTCGTGGCACAGGTCGATGCCGAACAGGTGCGGGTCGTCCGAGTTGATGGATACCATCACCCCCGCCTCCATGAGCCTGCGCAGCGGGTGTGCGCCGATGGACGGTACCGAGTTGGTCAACAGGTTGCTGGTGGGGCAGAGTTCGAGCATGACCTGCTCCCGTTTGACGATCTCCATTACCCCGGGGTCGTTGATAATATAAATGCCGTGGCCAATTCTTTGCGCGCCGAGTTCCTCTACCGCGACCCGCACGTGTTGCGGCGCGTCCGGCACGTTTTCTTCGCCTGAATGCAGGGTGACGTGCAGGCCGGCTTGCTTCGCCTTTAACATCAACGGCGCAAAGCGCCGGATACCGAAACCGATATCCATGTCGGCCATGTCGATACCGACGAATGCCTCCTTGTGCGCAATGATAAAGTCGGTGGTACAGGCAGCCTCCTGCAGGGACAGGATTTTCTGCACGATGCCGATGAGGCCGACGGCGATGTCCAGGTGCCCGGCCCGCGCAACACCCCGGACTATGGCCTCGTGGATCATTTCGAAGCTCAACCCGGGATTGGCGCCCCGGATAAAATCCGGTGAATAGCGCAGTTCCAGTATCCTGATATTCTGCTCGACACCGTATAGGCAGGCCTCGTAGGTCAGCCGCTCAATCGTTTCCTGCGAACCCCACAACTTCTGGATATTGGCAAATTTCTTCAGCGCCGTTTCCAGGTCGCTCACCGGTTCGGTAATCAGCCACTCGCGCCTGAACCTTTCCGGGTCTTCCGGCACATCCAGGCCCAGGGTCTGTCCGATATCCTTGACGGTGTGCGGCTGGAAACAGGCTTCCAGGTGGCAGTGGAGTTCGACTTTCGGGATGGTTTTGCTGTCAATCATCAAGGCATTCTGTTCCGGTAGTAAAGATTTTTCAATATCCTGATTGCCGCTACCGCGGGTTTTGTTACACTACTTCCAATGCACGAGATCATCGCCATCATTTTTGATTTTGACGATACCCTGGCGCCGGACAGCACCTCGGGTTACCTGGGCCGGTGCGGGATAGATGTGCCTCACTTCTGGAAAGAAGAAGTAAAAGCGTTGACGGAAACCAAAACCGTAGCGGAGGAATGGGACCCGGTGCCTGCTTATCTCTACAAGATGGTTGAAAAATCCGCCGGCGGGGAGATCGAACCGATTACCCGGGACAGCCTGTCCCGCTGGGGCAGGGAACTCCCCCTGTACCCGGACGTTGAAACCATATTCGCCCGGTTACGAGAGGTTGCCGCCGCGGTGAACCCGCGGGTCACGCTGGAATTCTACGTGATCAGTTCCGGCATAGGCGAAGTGTTGAGGAATACGTCCATCGCCCATGAATTCAGGGAAATATGGGCCTCGGATTTTGCCTACGATGACGAGGGGCGGATCAAATTTCCTCGCAAGCTCATCAGTTTTACCGATAAGACCCGGTATATTTTTCATGTCCAGAAGGGGATTTTCGGTCCCGAGTACATCGGCAAGCCGTTCGAAGTCAACCGTAAGGTGGACCCCGCCAAGGTAAGGGTGCCGCTCAACCGGATGATCATGGTAGGAGACGGTTTTACCGATATACCCTGTTTCTCCCTGGTGCGTCAGGGGCAGGGTATTGCCATCGGCGTGTACGGTGATTCCGAAGATCGTGAAAAACGCAGCAAAGCCTGGGGGTTTATCGAGGATGGCCGCGTGTCGAACCTGGTGCGGGCGGACTATTCCGAGAAATCCGCGCTCAGCGATTCCCTGGTGATGGCGGTGGAGCACCTGGCAAAACGCATTTCCCTGTTTGACCACACCTACCAGGGATGAGCCGGAAACTCGTCAGCGGAAATTTGGGACACCCATAAATTGCTAAAATTTGTTAATTTATGGGTGTCCCAAATTTGCCCAGAACCCCGAACGTAATTTATGGGTGTCCTGAATTTCATCAAGCGGGTTAACCCATTAATAAACTTGGTATCTACCCGATAACACGTTCCAGTTCAGTCAGGTCGGAGATGGGCTCAAGGCAGGTAAAGCCGGTACAGACGAACGCCGTGGCCGCCTGGCCGGTTTTCTTCTCATTAATCAGGTCCGGCAGGCCCTGTTCCGTACCCGGTATCGCAAACACCAGCGAGCGTATGTCCAGCATGGCGGCAACCTCCTGTTGCCAGCGGGCAATGCTCTCTTCCTCGCCGCGCAGGATAATCACCCGCCTGGGGCTATCGTATTCCAGTAACGCCATCAGCAGCGCGGTACAGGCATGGGGCATGCGTTCCAGCGTACTCCAGCCGCACTTGAGCGTTTTCTGCGCGGCATCCAGGTAGTCCTGCCGGCCGGTCAGGTGTCCCAGCAGCAGCAGGGCCAGCGCCGCGACGCCGTTGCCCGAGGGCAGCGAGTCATCCGTGAAGTCCTTGCGCCGTTGCAGCAAGGCCTCGTGGTCGTGGGAGGTAAAAAAGAAACCGCCGGCCTCACGGTCGTAAAACTGCTCCAGCAGGGTATCGGCCAGTTGCATGGCAAACTCCAGCCACTTGCCCGACCACTTGCAGGACAGCAGGTGGATGATGGCGTCTATCAGGAAGGCGTAGTCGTCCAGGTAAGCGTTGAGGTGCGCCCTGCCGTCCTTGCAGGTGGCCGCCAGTCGCTTCCCGTCCCACATGCCGGCATGGATGAACTCCAGGCAACGCTGCGCCGATTGCTGATAACCGGGTTCCTGCAAACGCAGCGCCGCAACACTCATCCCTTTCAGCATCAGGGCATTCCAGGACGTCAGTATCTTGTCATCGCGCCCGGGCCGTACCCGCCGTTCTCTCTCCGTGAACAGCTTTGCCCTGGCGCTCTGCAGGTTCCGTTCAACCTCCCCGGGGTCGCGGGATGATTTGCGGGCAATCTCCTCCGGCGTCTCGGCAACATAGAGATGCCAGCGCCCTTCAAAGTTGTCGGGCCTGTCCAGGCCGGAATAACGCACGAAATCATCAAACTCGGCCTCACTCAAGAGCCGGTGCGCCTCGCCCGGTTCCCAGGTGTAGAACTTCCCTTCCTCACCCTCCGAATCCGCGTCCAGGGAGGAATAAAAACCGCCTTCTGCGGACTGCATCTCGCGCATCACCCACTCTGCCGTGCCCCGTGCCGTCTGCCGGAACAGTTCGTCCCCGCTGATGCGCCAGGCGTTGGCGTACAGCGCCAGCAGCGGCCCGTTGTCGTACAACATCTTTTCAAAATGGGGAATGCGCCACTCAGCGTCCACCGAATAGCGGCAGAAACCGCCGCCGACCTGGTCGTAAATGCCGCCCCTCGCCATTTTCTCCAGGGTAAAGCGCGTCATATCCAGGGGACCCGGTTGGGCAGTCCGCCCATGCTGGTACAGCAGCAGTTCCAGGTTGCCCGGGTGGGGAAACTTCGGCGCCCCGCCAAAGCCGCCGTCGCGCCGGTCAAACGCCCGCGCCAGTTGCTCCACGCACAGCTCCACCGGGCTTGTATCGAGCCGGGTTTCCGGGTCGGCAGGATCAGCGGCCGTAGTTTGTTCCAGGGCCTTGATGAAGGCCGTGTTCTGTTCCGCAATAGCCGCCCTGTCTTCCTGGTAAACCTCGTTAATCCTGGTCAGCAGGGACTTGAAGTCCGGCAGGCCATGGCGCGGTTCCGGCGGGAAGTAGGTGCCGCCGAAGAACGGCGTGTGGTCGTCCGGCATCAGGAACATGGTCAGGGGCCAGCCCCCGGTCCGTCCCGTCAGCAGTTGCTGCGCGGTCTGGTAGATCTTGTCGATGTCGGGCCGTTCTTCCCGGTCCACCTTGATATTGATGAAATGACGGTTCATCAAGGCCGCGGTCTCTTCGTCCTCAAAAGACTCGTGCGCCATGACATGACACCAGTGACAGGCCGAATACCCGACGGACAGCAAAATGGGCTTCCCCTCCGTCCTGGCAAGCGCCAGCGCCTCATCGCTCCACGGATGCCAGGCAACCGGATTATTCGCATGCTGCAATAAATAAGGGCTGGTCTCACCAGCAAGCGCATTAGGCGGGAAGGATTTGTCACTCATCCATCCATTATCCGCCAATCCCCCCAAATAAGACAGATCCAATTTGGGACACCCATAAATTGCTAAAATTTGTTAATTTATGGGTGTCCCAAATTAGAGTTGGATTCCCGCTCCTCCTCTTCTCGCGTGCAATTACTGTTATAATTTGAAAATTGATAAGCGCCTGTAGCTCAGTTGGATAGAGTGCTGCCCTCCGAAGGCAGAAGTCACAGGTTCGAATCCTGTCAGGCGCGCCATTTCCCCAGTTGTAACAGGCCATTCCAGACACCCAGGCCAGCGGGCCTGCAGGCAGTATAGTCGCGGCCGGGTTCATGCCCCAGGCGCAAAATTTCACTGCCATGAAGGGTGAGAAATTCTTGACATTACCCCATGCTGCCAGTCAACATGCCAAACTGATCATGCGGAGTTGTTATGCCCGACGTATTAGACGCCAAGATAAAAAAGACTGCAGAACTTGGAAAGACCTCTTTCGGGCATAACGGCGAGGTCTATACGGACCTGCGCCCCTACACCACCCGTGGCGGGCTTGAGGGTTATCGTTTTGATCACGGCGAAAAAAGCGACCCGTACCTGAAAATCTATTTTATCTCCGATGACGGCACCTACCTTACTGTCTGGGAACGGGGTTATGGCACCGAAACCCTGAGCTTCAGTACATCCTTCGATAAGGATCGTCAGCTGACTCTGGATGATCGGTTGACCGAGCTGACCTCCCGTCTGGATGAAAAAGTCTTTCATGCCCGTCTGGCGGCTGCAATCGATACCTATGAAGAAACCGGTTTGCCCCAGGAATTTGAGTGGCGCGGGAATACATATACCAATTTACACGACCCCGGTAAATCTCACGTGGACTACCGGGTTGAACACGGACAGGGCGATCAACTCAAGGTCTTCTTTTTCGCGGAGGATGGTTCCTATGTGTCCGGCTGGTCCAGGGCCGGACAGGCAACACACGCCCATCCGGACAGAACGGAAACGGATAATCTGTATGACCGCCTGGTGGAGGTGGATGAGCTGTTGCCCTCCTCATTCGTCGTTCCGCTTACTTTGGAGGAACATTTGGAAAAGCTGGAAGAAGAGGCGGACGGTCTGTATGAATTTCAGATGGCTGGCCGGGATATGCGTGCAGGGTACTACGGCGGAGGCTATCATCCGATTCGGTTATTCAGGGATTACGATTTCGTGAACGACGCTTACTACACTTCTCCAGTGGATTTTACTCACGACGGTGCTTCTTTTTATATTCTTGAAATTCGAAACGGTGTCTCGATTGAGCTGGTCTATGACTGGGGCTGGTCGCCAACTAATGACACTGAGTGGGGGGAGCTTTTATACGGCAATGGCCAGAAGGATACACTCTACGGCCGAATTCAGTTGATTGAATATGAAATAGAAGAGGCCCTTGATATATTCGATAACGGCATTTCGAGCATCGCGGGTTTTCGGGTAACCATTAACCAGGCGCCTGAGAATAATGAACTCATCGTCGATGTAGTGGGAGGGGATCGCAATATACTCAACTTCGACGGAACCATCTCGGTTGACGCTACTTTCATTCATGGTCGGGACGGCTCTGAAATACAACGCTTCGATTTCGTATTGGAGGCGTATGATTTACTGGGTTATGACGAGCAATCCATTATAGAAGGCGCCATTGATGCGGACAGTATTAATCTCAGATCCGAGACTTATAATGCACTTGGTTATAGCGAGACTATCACCGTTGATTTGACGATTAATGAGCGTCAGAACGGCTACGGAGTCAGTCTCGAAATCGACCTTGACAGCCCGGATGTCTCTGCCGACTGCTCAGCGAACGCGGACCTTAGTGAAGATCTCACGGTTACTTCGCTGGACGTCAACTGCTCAGACGATGAGCTCGAACGTGATCTCGAGGAGGTGTTTGACGAACTGGCGGTTGATGCTCTAGAGATTGGGCAGGACGAAAATTTGCTGGGAACCATTAACCTGATTGATGACTTTGAGTTCGTGGACGAGTCAGCACCTGTGTATGCCGGCGCCTTCGCGCCGGTGGATAACGATGACTGGTTCATCTAATCTTGCCGAGAACCAACAGCAGCTGGCAGTCATAAAATCTCATGTAGCTATATGAAGAAAAGTACGGCTCCGGGCGATGACTTTTAATGAATGGGACGAGCGTGTGGAGATTAACGAGATATGGCTATAATCAGAGAGAACAACGGTGATGCATCGCCGAATTCCGGAACTCAATACGAGCTGTCTGCCGGGGATGTATTTGAGGGAAAGCTGAACCCCGTCAGCGACAACGATTTTCGGCTATGGCGCCGATGTCGAAGGCTACCTGGGCGAACTGTTCGAGCTTTGGACCGGCGAGGGGGATTCATCTTTCGAAAACCCCGTCACTCTGACGCTGTACGACAGCGGGGGTATCGATACCCTGGATCTACGCACCGACAGCGCCGACCAACAGGTTGACCTGAGACCCGAGAGGTTCTCGGACGTGTACGGTCTGGTCGGTAACCTGATCATCGCGCAGGACACGTTGATAGAAAATTTCATCGGTGGATCCGGGGATGACGTAGTGACCGGTAACGATGCCGCAAACTACCTGCAGGGACGGGACGGTAACGACGATCTGAGCGGCGGCCGCGGCGACGATGTGCTGGAAGGCGGCGCCGGCGCGGACCGGCTGGATGGAGGCCCCGGTACGGACTGGGCGTCCTATCACGGGTCGAATACTGCTGTGACAATCAATCTTGGGCAGAGAACGCTGACCGGAGGCCACGCCGAGGGCGACGTGCTGGTCAATATCGAGAATATCATCGGTTCGGCCTACGCGGATGTCCTGATCGGGAATGACGCTGCCAACAGCCTGGAAGGTGGGGCGGGCGCGGACAGGCTGAGCGGGGGGGCGGGAGAAGACACCGCTTCTTACGCGCAGTCGGCTGCCGGGGTGACCGTTCGCCTGCACTCGAGTGAGGTACGGGGCGGTGACGCCGAAGGCGATACCTTCGCGGCGATGGTGACGGTCGAGTATATCGACGGTGACGGTGACACCCGGCAGGAAACCGTTTCCGACGTTGAGCATCTCCTGGGCTCGAAGCACGCCGATACCCTGGCCGGTGACAGCCGGGCCAACCGGCTGGAAGGGGGCGGCGGTGATGACAGGTTGTACGCGGTCCCGGCGGCGGTGATGACGTGCTGCTGGGCGGACCCGGCGCCGATGCCCTGTTTGGCGGTATCGGTGACGATGTAATGGAAGGGGGAGCGGATGCCGACACGCTCAGGGGCGGACCCGGCGCCGATACGGCGTCGTATGCGCAGTCGGCTGCAGGTGTGGATACGGTGTCTTATGCAAATGCAGTGGAAGGAATGTTGGTAAATCTGGGGCATAACAAGGGTTCGCGAAATTACTACAACGACAGGAGCGAAGAAATTGTCAATATCGAAAACGTGATTGGGTCTGAATACAGGGATGCCATCAGGGGTGACAACGGCGCCAACGATTTGTATGGCCGCGGGGCTGACGACCAGATTAATGGTGCAGCGGGCGATGACCGGCTTTTCGGAGAAGCTGGTGATGACCGGTTGTGGGGAATGTCCGGCGCCGACCGGCTGGATGGTGGAGATGGTGTAGATATTGCGGTTTACTGGGTTTCCGACACTGCAGTAACCATAAGCCTCGAAGATGGGACGGGACAAGGTGGCCATGCCGAGGGTGACGTGTTCGTCAGCATAGAGGGCATAGAGGGGTCCAACCATGATGACATACTGGCAGGCGATAGCGGCGCCAACAGGCTGTCGGGTGGATACGGTGATAACGTACTGGAAGGTGGCGACGGCCCGGATCAATTCATCTTCGATTGGGTCAACGGCGACGACACCATCCTGGATTTCACCGATAATGAAGACCTCATTGACCTCAGCGCAACCGACCTGTCCGGTTTTGATGCGCTTATCCTGTCATCCGACTCCAACGGCGTGACGATACACATGACGACGTCAGGCGGCGGGTCGATATTTCTGGAGGGTTTCGACATCGCCAACCTCGACGCATCGGACTTCCTGTTCTGACCAGGACTATTGCGGACACCATCGACCAGACCATAGACCTGCGTCCGGTAGAAATATCGAGTACTCCCGGGCTTAGGGCTGTTTTGCTCATTGCGCCGGGCAGGTTTAGTTTTATAAATAAATCTTCATTCCAGTCATTTTCTGAATAGAATATGACATTTCAAACTATCCTGGGCGGATGCATAATCCATTAAAAACCATCAATCAAAACTCCTCTTATGACACAACAGCTTATGAATATGTTTGTTTATGCCGTGGCAACCATGGACACAAAGGGAGACGAGATTTGTTTCGTCGCTGACAAAATCAGTCAGACCGGGATAAAAGTCAAAATTGTTGATGTCGGCACAGCAAACAGCCCGCAAAGATCCCCCGATATTGGTAAAGAGACCATTGCAGCATGTCATGCCAGGGGAGCGCAACATGTGCTGGATCAGACTGATCGGGGAATGGCCGTAACAGCAATGAGCGAAGCCCTGGAAAACTTTTTGCTGCAAGAACTTAACGAGAACAGAATTGCAGGCGTCATTGGTATCGGCGGCTCTGGTGGAACCTCATTGATATCGAGAGGCATGAGGGCCTTGCCGATTGGTCTGCCCAAACTACTGGTATCGACTGTTGCCAGCGGAAATACCCAGCCTTATATAGATTGCAGTGATATTACGATGATGTATTCGGTGGTGGATATTGCCGGCTTGAATAACGTATCCGAAGTCATCCTGAATAATGCCGCTCATGCGCTCAGCGGCATGGTAAATAACTATTCAAGGCCTGAGACAGAAAACAAGGCAATTGGAATGACCATGTTCGGCGTAACCACGCCTTGTGTGGACGCAGTACGAAAAAAACTGGAGTCCCGGGGAAAGAACTGTCTTGTTTTTCATGCAACGGGTACCGGTGGGCGGGCTATGGAAAGCCTGGTAAACAGCAACTACATCGATCAGGTTCTGGATATTACGACAACAGAGGTAGCTGATGAAATTGCCGGCGGCGTATTTCCCTGTGGCGAGCATCGCTTCGAAAGCATCGTTCATAACCGGATACCTTGTGTCATGAGTCTGGGAGCATTGGACATGGTGAATTTTGGCGGTCTCGAAACCGTACCGGAAAAATTCAAGAACCGTAATTTGTATGTACACAACCCGGAAGTAACCTTGATGCGTACAAACGTGGAGGAATGTACAGCTATAGCAAAATGGATGGCTTCCAGGATAAATCAAAGCAAGGCGCCATTTACACTTGTCATCCCTGAAGGCGGCGTATCCATGCTTGATGCCCCGGGGCAGCCTTTCTTCGATATTGAAGCTGACGAGGCCCTGTTTAATACCCTGGAAGAGATGGTTGAGCAAAATAATGAACGAAAAATACTGCGCTCATCCCATAACATTAATGATCCGGAATTTGCTGAACTGCTACTTGACGCGTTAGCTGATGTGCTGGACATGAACGGTACTCCATAACTTTGCTGTGTAAATCCGGGGACAGAATTCATTCTGTCCCCAGCAAGCTCAAATGATAGCGAATGAACAGAGAACAAATCCTAAAAAAGCTGAAGAATAAAGTTAAGACGGGTGGGCTGATCATTGGTGGCGGCGCAGGAACCGGCTTATCAGCCAAGTGTGAGGAAGCCGGGGGAATAGACCTGATCGTAATTTACAATTCCGGGCGCTACCGCATGGCCGGACGAGGTTCACTATCCGGTTTACTGGCGTATGGAAATGCCAATGAAATAGTCAAGGAAATGGCCAGTGAAGTGCTTACTGTCGTAAAAGAAGTTCCCGTGCTGGCCGGTGTAAACGGCACTGACCCGTTCATGATGTTAAAGCCTTTCCTGCAAGAATTGAAAGACATGGGATTTGCCGGAATACAGAATTTTCCGACCGTTGGTTTGATTGATGGTGTCTTCAGGATGAACCTGGAAGAAACCGGAATGGGTTATGACAAGGAAGTTGAGTGTATCGCGGCCGCCCGCGAGCTCGACCTGCTAACGACTCCCTACGTATTTGATATTGACGAAGCCAGGCTGATGACCGACGCCGGTGCAGACATAGTTGTTGCCCACATGGGCCTGACAACAAGCGGCAGCATTGGTGCTGCGACAGCGAAAACGTTGCCTCAATCGGTCGAATTAATCCAGCAGATAACAGATACCTGCAAAGGGTTAAATAACGAGGTGCTGGTGCTATGTCATGGCGGGCCGATTGCCGAGCCCCGGGATATGCAATTTGTCGTAGACAATGTGAAAGACCTGGATGGATTCTATGGCGCCAGTTCCATGGAGCGCCTGCCTGTTGAACGAGCGCTTACGGAGCAGGTTGCTGAATTTTGTAAAATCAAGAGGACAAGATAGACATGTTAAGTAACAGAGTTGTGTTAATCACCGGCGCCGGCGGGGGAATTGGGCGCGGCATCGCACAGGCGGTAATGAAAAGAGGCGCCGCAGTGATCGTTACTGATGTGGATGCAGCTTCGGCTGATGGGACCGCAAAAATACTGGCTGACGAGTATGATGCTGAAGATGTGATGGCCGCAGCGATGGATATTACCGACAGGGATGCCGTGGCTGACACAATCGAAGCCGGCGTAGCGCGCTTCGGAAAAATTGACGGGCTCGTCAACAATGCAGCAGTATTAGCGGACCCAGGACCTCTACTGGATTCAGATCCGGCTAAACGACAAAAGGAAGTCGAAGTAAATCTCGGCGGAACTATCATTTGCTCACAGGCTTTCGTGCGCCAGGTAATCAAACAAAAAACCGGCGGCAATATCGTTAACCTGGCGTCGGAAGGCGGGTTAAGGGCACACGTAATGATGGCAAATTACAGTGTTACCAAGGCGGGGGTCATTAATCTGACACAGGCGCAGTCCGCGGAGTGGTGCAGGTACGGTATCAACGTCAATGCCATCTGTCCCGGCGGCATACATACCGATATGTTGCAGGCTGCCGCTGAGGCAAAGTCGACAAATTCCGATCGCACTGCAACCGCTTTGCGCGAGACCTGGATTGCACCGCAACTGGGTAGAAAGATGGAAGCGATTGAAGTCGGCTATGTTGCTGCATTTTTGTTATCGGAAGAAGCTGTCCTGATTCGGGGACAGGCTATCAGAGTATCGGGCGGTTTGGAGCATGAAAATCTGCAGGATTATGAAACGTAAGATTGAAACTTATTGGCGGAGGTGAGCAATGTGTAAAGTGTGTGACGGCAAGGGGCGTTTTTTGACGGCCGAAGAGATTGAACGTGAATACCCGGACTGGGGTGCACTGGGCTGGGCGTCGCGACCTCAGGATACAGGCAGTAAAAACCTGATAGTGATCGAGGTCACACTTGCTCCCGGCCAGGGACACGATTTTCATAAGCACCCTCGACAGGAGGAAATCCTCTACATGATAGACGGTACTGTCGAACAATGGATAGAGGAAAAGAAGCAGAATATAAGGAAGGGAGATGTTGCATTTATTCCTGAAAATACTGTGCACGCATCCTTTAACGACTCGGAACAGGAAGTAAAATTACTCGCAATTCTGGGTCCTGCCGTAGGCGATGCGGGATACGAGTTTGACGATGTGAGCGAACAGGCGC